>MDLA01000175.1 GCA_001730015.1 Chromatiales bacterium (ex Bugula neritina AB1)
TGCAAGTTAAGACTATCCTAAATCGCTGCAGTAAATTCAAGTCTTTTGTATACGGCACTATCCATTTTGTAGAAGACAATGGCCGGCAATGCCTGGAAATCGAACTGTTGCCTCGAAGCAATTCCAGGCCACTGTGCAGCTCGTGTGGGAAACCAGCCCCACTATATGATCGATTGGATCAACGTCGATTTGAGTTCATTCCCTTGTGGGGAATTGCCGTATTTTTTCTATACGTGATGAGGCGAGTCAACTGTTCCAGATGCGGCGTGAAGGTTGAGCAGATCCCGTGGGCTAAAGGCAAGCAGACACTGACCACCAGCTACCAACAATTTCTTGCCCATTGGGCTAAATTATTATCATGGGAACAGGTGGCGGTGAATTTCAATACCAGCTGGGATAAGGTGTATCGCTCTGTAGAACAAATTGTTCGGTGGGGACTGAAGCATCGAGATCTGGACAATGTGGAGTCTATTGGCGTAGACGAGATTTCGTGGAAAAAGGGGCATAATTATCTAACTTTAGTCTATCAGATTGATCAGGGCTGCAAACGCTTACTTTGGGTTGGAGAGGATCGCACGGCAAAAACGTTGTTGCGCTTTTTCCACCTGTTTGGTACAGAGCGTAGTCAAAATCTTAAACACGTGTGTTCAGATATGTGGAGAGCCTACATTAAGGTTATCCATAAAAAAGCGCCTCAGGCCATTCATATTCTGGATCGTTTTCATATCGTAGCTAACCTCAACAAAGCCGTTAACGAGGTTCGCGCAGAAGAACACAGAAAAATGACAGCAGATGGCTATGAGCCAGTATTGAAGAAAAGCCGTTGGTGCATTCTGAAACGACCGGAAAACCTTACCGAGAAACAGGAGATCAAACTAAAAGAAATCCTGTCCTACAATCTCAAGACAGTAAGAGCCTATTTACTCAAGGAGGATTTCGACGGATTTTGGGATTATACCTCACCAGCATGGGCGGAAAAATATCTGGACCGGTGGTGTACCCGAGTGATGAGATCAAAGATCGATCCTATGAAAAAGGTAGCCAGGTCTATACGCAAGCACAAGCCTCTAATCCTCAATTGGTTCAGGGCAAAAAAGCAATTCTCTAGTGGCATTGTCGAAGGCCTAAATAACAAAGCAAAAGTGACTACCAGAACTTCATACGGTTTTCGCACCTTTAAATGCGCGGAAATCGCCTTATATCATGCACTTGGCAACCTGCCTGAGCCTCCCTCGACCCATAGATTCTGCTGAGGAGGCGAAAAGTATAATGTGAATTCGAAAACGGTTGAGATAAACGGTGGAAGGCTCTATAAAAAATCAGGGGAGGATTTTCCCTGGCAACTGAAATGCTCCCGGTTTGATTTCAGAGTGATACACGGTTGTCCTGAAATTCGATTTTTCGATCCCAGTGCGCGGGTTTATTTTGACCGAGGCAAAGATTCCGCTTCTGAAATAGATATATTTAACAACGGCGGTTTGAATGCCTCAATCGATTTTGTATCGATCAACTTGCCGTGGCGTTTCGGACGATCTGAGTTTTACGACTCCTGGTCCTGGGGTCCATCAATCGGAGTCGGTATCGGATCTCCCGCCGGTGACTCGGAAGACGGCACAGAGAAAGCCACCGGCGCGCCCGTGGTGCTTACCTCTGTTGGTCTGTTTTTGGAGTATAAGTTTGCCAAAGAGGGGCCATCGTTCGGATTTGAAATAGGCCGTTCAGTCGGGTTTTCGTCAGATGAGTCCGTGATGGATAACTCAGACAGTGCAACATTTGTGGGTATAAAAATAAAGGTACCCACCATTAGTCCAGGAGAATAGCGTGGGGAGACTCCAGTTCTGTAACCAGCCTGCTCAGGAATTGCGTTCTGCTCGCAGAAAGTAAACCCCAATGCAGCAGTCAATACCACGGTAGATTATTCTAAATTTACGTGGTGATCTAAAAGAAGTATCAACGGCTGCTGTGATACGCTTAATACAGGGAGCAACCAGAGTCACGGTTGAAAAGTAACGAGCAAATCAGGTTTGTAATGAGTAAGCGAGATTTTCGAGTTTTTTTAGCCTCACCCGGAGATGTGGGGCCAGAGCGTGAAGAAGTTAAAGCCATTGTGAATAGAATTGCCACAGAACGGCAAATTCGAGACACTCTGGATCTTCGATTGGTGGCCTGGGACCTACCCGGTATGGAAGTCGCCATGGTCGCGACGGATACACCACAATCCGCAATAGAGAAAGGGTTGCCCAATCCTTCAGAATGTCAGGCTGCGGTGGTTATTCTATGGTCTCGAATTGGCACGCCATTGCCGGAAAAATACAAAAAACCTGATGGCAGTAGGTATTTGTCAGGGACAGAGTACGAGTATTGTGATGCCATAGCAGGTCACGAAGAAAACGGGCAGCCAGCGGTCTGGTTATATTGGAATCGAAACCCGCCTAGCATAACGTTGGGCGACCCAGAATACGCAGAAAAAGAAGCGCAGCTTAATCAGGTTAGCGCTTTTTTCGAAGATTTTAGTAACGCCGATGGCTCGCAGTCAGGAGGTTATGACACCTTCAACGATACCACCCACTTTACCACGCAGTTTGAGCAACGTCTAAGAGATCATTTAACACAGTTTATACAAGAGGTTGAAAATGAAGAGCCCAGTACTTCACCTAAAGCGCCACCGGATACCGCCCTGGGGTACACCAACGAAGCGTTAAAGCTAGACCGAACAGAGCAGTGGATTAGCCTGCTAAAATTGCTCAATACCGACCGACACGCCACCCTGCTGTTGTATGGAACTACGCTGCAAAGCATGGAGCTTTTTGTCGCGCGCCTTTGGGCTTATGTGCAATCAGAGGCAGACAAAGAGCACGATCTAATCGAAGTGCCCGCCAAGCGCGATATGGAATTCCCATGCAGTGCAGCGGAGTGGGTTAACCGCGTGCGCTTTGCTCTTGACGACGAGCGCTCTGCAAGTGAAGCGCTGGTCACACGGCTGCGCAATGCACCAGTGCTGCTCATTATCGGGCGCAATCCGTTTCATCTGTCTGAATTAACCGACCGACAACTAAAAGCACTGAAAGAATTCTTGAGCCGATCGTTGCCAGAAATATTTAGTGAAGTTGAGCAAGCCCCGGTGGTGCGGCATCCGCTGCGGGTATTGATCGCACTGAGCTACGACGATACACAAGCCGCTATCGAAGCATTCGATCAATCGATGCAAACGGCATTTTCCGATACCGTAGTTCGCCATAGAAAGCTGAAGGAATTCCAATCGGTGGATTGGGAGCATATTGAATCCTACCTCGACGGACTCAAGCCTGCACCAAGCAACGCGGTTTACGAAAAGCTCAAGCAGATGTTCGCCAAGCTCGATCAAGAGAACATGAGTTTTCGGCAACTAACCGATTGGCTGAACACAACGTTACACTAGGCGCTATGAAATCGAACCGATCAATTGCGGCAGATGGCTTACTGGGTCGGCAAAACCAGCCTTACTTCGCCCATCACGATCTAATCGCCGCAGCGAATACCGCACTCCTTTTAGAGATGCCGCTGCTGCTGACCGGAGAAGCAGGCTGTGGTAAGACGGAATTTGCCTGGGCAGCAGCTCAGCAGTTGGCCGGTGCTGAGCCCTTCAGTTTTTATGTTCGCAGTGATTCCGTATCACGCGATCTGCTCTATCGCTACGACAGCTTGCTGCGCTACGGGGAATCCCAGTACGGTACTGATGCGGAGCGGCGTGACCGGGCTGATGTCAGGCGCTACCTGACGCTCGAAGCACTCGGCAAAGGGCTTTGCTCACCGCATGAGTCCGTTGTATTAATAGACGAGATAGACAAAGCCCCGCGCGACTTGCCCAACGATCTATTGCGAGAGCTTGAGCAGGGTGAATTTGAAATTGCCGAATTGCCCGAATTACCGGTAGCGAATGCCAAGCTGGATATCGACGACCCCTTCACTTTTAATCGCCTGATGAAAAAGCCAGACGGCAAACCCCGACCACTGATTATCATAACCAGCAACGTTGAACGGCAACTGCCAGATCCATTCCTTCGGCGATGTATTTTTTATCATATTCAATTTCCCGGCGCTGAGCAGCTTCGGCAGATATTGCAGGCCCGTTTTCCGGGGGAAACACCCATTGTTGATCAGTCTATCTGCATTTTTACCACTCTGCGGAATGTATCTGGGCTCACCAAAAAACCGGCAACTTCAGAACTAATCAACTGGGTGCAGGCGATAATCGGTTTTCATCGCGATGCGAACAGCACATTGCAAGCAGCAGTGGTGTCGGTTGAAAATAAAAAGCGGGTGCAGTGGAGTTCCTTACCAGCCCTGTGCTGCCTTATAAAACTGCGCGAAGATCGTGAGCTCCTCGGCCTCGACGTCAGCTAGCAACATCGAACTTCCTATCGATGATCTGCTGGCTCGAATTCATCGTCAGCGTACGCTGGGTGCCAGAGAGTATATAGCCGTTCAACAGCTGCTGGCTGCCCTTACCGGCGCCGATTTCAACACGGTTCGCGCCTCACTAGCGTCTCTGTTGTCGAGCAACCCAGATGAATGGGAGGAGATAGCCGCCCAGATCGATGTACTTCGGCTAGAGGCGCAAGGTGATTCGTTGCCGCAATTTAGCGGGAAGGGGGCACGAGCTGATGTCAGTGAAAGTGTGGCGGTTTCACTTGAGAGCACGCGCAACGATAACGCGAAATTTGAGTGGGTAAAGTGGCTAAAAACCCGCTATCAGGCACTTTGCTTTCAGTTATCGAATTGGAATAGAGGGGTGTTCCTTTCTCTAGGACTTGCCGCTGGTCTGGGTGTTTATGGCATCAATGGTAAATATCTCGATCCGGCAACGGTTGATGAAATTCAAAATCCCGACCCCCGCGGTGATGATCCTGTAATTATCCATCCCATGGACTCAACGGTTAAGTTCAAGGTCACACAAGTCCCTGGTAGCGAAGTGACCAGGCCAATCAGCGCCCCAAAAGAATCGATCTCACTCATTCTAATTCTCACGCTGATTTCGGCACTGTTGGCACTAATCGGCTGGCGCCTACGTACCGTCGCTCGACTGCCGTCGAACCGCCTGCAGAAAGATTTTGAAAGCACCATGGAGCAGGTGTACCAAAGTAGGGAAATTCTGGAAGCGCAATTCAGTAAAAGCGGCAAGCGTTTTTTACTCGACTATGCGGTGCCACTCACTATACCGGTATCGCCCGCAGCGATAGCAGATAGCGCCACGCTGTTAGGCCGGCTGCATAGACAAGAGGCCGGGAGGCAGCTCGATGGTATCCGCACGGTTAACCGCAGTGTTGCGTCCACCGGGCAGTTTACGCCAATAATGAAACCGGCAAGGCGGCGATTGCCCGTTTGTATGCTGGTTGATATAGAGCGGGGTGATCATCCGTGGCTTGGCAGTTTTAATCGGATTGTCGCGGCGTGGCAGAAAGAGGGCGTAGAGTTTGAACTATATCGCTTTAACAGCTCACCTCATAGAGTGCAAAGCCAGCAGTCAAAAGAATGGACAGCGCTCGGTGAGCTGGTCACTCGCGACCAGGACCTACCTTTGATTATCTTTTCCCGAAGTCTGGACCCCGACGCACTTCATGGCAAAGGAGCAGGCTGGTTACAGTGGATCAAAAGCTGGTCGGCGGCCTGCTGGATAGACCCCGATCCCTGGCCCGATGCAAATCTCAGCGCCCGCCGTGTGAGGCAAATTGCCACGCTGGAGGCAGCTGGTTTGCCGCGCTTCCCAATGACCGACGGGGGCTTGTGCGGCGCAGCCGACTGGCTTGCCGGTACCGCTACAGCAACGGTCTGTCAATTTGACAGCCGGGGTCTTTCAATTGTTGATAGTTCTAAACGGGATTCCGCTTTGGCGCTATGGGGAGCCGCTGCTGGCATGGTTCCCGACCCCAGTTGGGATCAGCTAGAGGCAATTCGTGCGCACTTTATAGAAATATACAGCGTTTTCAGCAGTCGGCACGATGTGGCTTATCTAATCAAACTGGTACACGACAAAACGGGTGAATCTGAAGATCAGGGTGGCCGTGTGCTTAACGTTACTGAAAAACTTCAGAGTGACTGGCTGGCCGATCATCGCCGCCAGGCAACGCATACAGATAATCTACGTGATTTTGAAGAACGAGCAAGAAAGTTGTTGCTGCAGCAACTGGGCGACAGACCCCCGGACGACCCGCTTCTAGCGCATTGGTGGTCTTACAAGCGAGCTATGCACCAGGCAGTTGTGCAGCCACAGCGAGCAAAGGACTTGATCGAACCGCTACTGCAATCACCAGTGGCCGATAGCGTAGTACGCTGGATCAAACAGGAATGTAAGCTATCCGAGAATGGTGCGGATCGCCTGGGCCTTGCAAATACGGAAACGCTACGCCGTGCGGTCGGTCAGGCGCGTGGCGTTGATTGGCGAGAAGTACTCGGGCAAGCTAAATCCGACAACTGGCGTCGAGCCCTGCTTGAGCATATAGCCCATTGGAATCCCGGCTGGCGTTTGCTTTGGCTAGTCCCTCTGGCCGGAATGCTATTTCTATCGAGTCAGATTCTAGGCTCGCAATGGCTGAAAGATCAACTGCCGCTTCGCCACGCTACGCTTCCAGCGTCCTGGGTGTTGGCAGAGCTAAAAGCAACAGAGCAAGTAGCGTTACCGGAGATGGTTCAAATTACAGGTGGCAGTTTTAAAATGGGTTCGATGACCGGTGACAAGGATGAACAGCCGGTTCATTCGGTTACCGTAGCTTCTTTTGATATGTCAAAAACGGAAGTAACGGTGGAGCAATATGCGGCGTGTGTATTGGCTGGTCAGTGTGATGAGCCTGAAACACCTTATTCGACATGTAGCTGGCCCGGATTGGAGGGGCTGGAGATTGTTGAGGGAAGGGTGATATTTGGCACTGAGCAGTCAAAACAACGCACGCAAGACCCGATTAACTGCGTAACCTGGCATCAGGCGCAACAGTACGCGAAGTATGTCAGTGCATGGATTCCCGGTGCCCGTTTGCCGAGCGAGGCAGAATGGGAATATGCAGCCAGAGATGGTGGAAAGCAACGGCAATATCCATGGGGAGACAGCCCGCCAGAGGGGTGCAAATTCGCTGTAATCAACTCCTGTAGTTATGATCGGCCGCAGCCGGTGTGTTCTATTCCGGCAGGTAATACCTCAGCGGGACTATGCGATATGGCTGGCAATGTATGGGAGTGGCTGGAAGATGATTGGCACGGCAATTACGACGGTGCGCCCGATGACGGATCGGCCTGGCTATCAAAGGAAGAAGGCCGGAGCCGTGTCATTCGGGGCGGCTCGTTCAGCAACGGCCCGCGCAACGCGCGCGTGGCGGATCGCTACTGGTTCGAGCCGGACAATCGCGCCGTCAGCCTGGGTTTTCGTCTATCGAGGTCTTTACCCTGATCACTTTTACCCTCTTGCCCTTTTCGCTTTTATGGGTCAATCTGTAGTGCAGGCTGCGTTTAATAACAACAGGGAGGATGTTAAAATGCAGATTAGCTTGGTAACGCTCGCTTTTGATCCGGCGACCGGGGGTTTTCCACAGGCTCCGTTGAAAGAGATTGAAGGCGAAATAGTCAATGTCGTTGAGCATTTTTTTCACTTTGAAGAGGTGCCCCGACTTTTACTGGTGGTTCACCATCGCGAGCAACCGCGCAGCGGGGGTAAGTCCAAGCGGCTCGTGGTGGGAGATTTACCACCTGAAGATCGCGAATTATATAAGCGATTATCGGCTTGGCGTTTGGGGCGCTCGCAAGCTGATGGGGTTCCGGTCTATATCATCTTTACCAATCGGCACCTTGCGGATTTAGCGCGCCGCAGGCCGCGTTCAAATCGCGAGTTGGTTGAGGTACGTGGTGTCGGTGAGGCGAAAGCTGGCCAATACGGAGCCGAGGTACTCAAAGTGGTGAGTCAGTATCTATCGGCAGAGGATACCCAGGAAGCCCCGAAGAAAGACGATGTCTAGCGGTAGTATTCCGACGGTCTATGTGCAGTGGGAGACTTTTCTGCATTGGCTGCTAGATCGCACTGAGGGCTTTCCAAAGCGATTGCGGTTCACGCTAACCAGTCGCATCGATAATCGCGCACTCGATGTCTTTGAACGGTTGGTCGAAGCACGGTACTCCCGAGACAAGATCAATTTGCTTTCAGCGATAAATCGTGATTTGGAGATTCTTCGCCTGCTATTGCGAATTGCCCATGATCGTCGTGCGCTTGACCATCGGGCTTTTGATCATGCTACCGTGCAGATAGATACGACCGGCCGTATGATCGGGGGGTGGCTCAGGCAGCAGCGACAGCGTAGTAATACTCGTTGAATTACCTGGCGTTGACAAGTTTTGAGTCGTTGTTGAAGGCGACTAAGCGGGCGGCAAAAGGTAAGCGATCTAAAAGAGATGTCGCTGCATTTCTAATGGACGCTGAAAAGCACTGCCGTCAGCTATCTCTAGAATTGAGGCGCAAGCCCGGTGAACCGGGAGCGTGGCAGCCAGGTAATGCTAAACTTATTACCATCAGAGATCCCAAGCCTCGGCAAATCTCTGTGCAGCCCTTTCGCGACAGGGTAGTTCATCATGCCTTGTGTCCGGGCTTTGAATCAGTTTTGGAGCGGTACGCAATTCACCACTCATATGCCTGTAGATCCGGTAAAGGGCAGCATAAGGCTCTGGCATCGACACAGAGCTTTGCGCGCCGACACGATTGGGTTTTTAAGGGAGATATCGGCGCCTATTTTTACAGTATTCCGCATGATGAATTGCTGGCTCGTCTGGAGCGAAGAGTAATCGATAAGCAGGTAATGGCTTGGCTACGATTTATTGTTGCCGGAGAATCACAGCAAGGCGTGGGCCTTCCGATTGGGTCCTTGCTGTCTCAGCACTTCGCCAATTTCTACCTTTCAGCTCTGGATCATTGGCTGACCGACGAATTAGGTTTTGGTGCAACAATAAGATATATGGATGACTTTCTCGTTTTTGGTAGCAAAGGGTCGCTTGTTGAGCTGCGCAGTAAATTACCGGAATTTCTGCAACAACAACTGGGATTGAAGTTGAATTCTCGTGTCAGTCAATTGATACCTGTCGCCGCTGGTGTGCCGTTTTTAGGGTTTCGCGTTTATCCGGCAACAATAAGGTTGACGGGTGAACGCTGGCGTCGGTTCAAAAAACGTTATAAGGCAATTGAGCGACAGCATTTGTCTGGTGAAATAGACGACAATGAAGCTGCAAATGCAATGGCTAGCCAGTTTGCTCATATAGGTCAATTTGACACGCGGGCTCGATGCAGGTCAACTATACAGGGTGCCAACAACAAGCCTGCCGGTTTGTTGCGAGGTACTGAGGTCGGCAGTCGACAAAGGCCAGAACCGTGTCATTCGGGGCGGCTCGTTCAACAACGGCCCGCGCAACGCGCGCGTGGCGAATCGCAACAGGAACGAGCCGGACAATCGCAACGACAACCTGGGTTTTCGTCTATCGAGCTGAACACTGGTGGTAAGCCTTCGCTTATCGCTGGCGGAACCGATGCTTCGCGCTTACGGGTGTGCGGCCTGTTTCCAGGTGTTGACCAGACCGCTGACCAGAGCTTGCCGCTGTTGCAGGCCAAAGCCAGGTGCGGAGCACGCGGCGTGCAAACGTGGCGTGCTACCGCTTTATTTCAGCCCAAAAGATGAAGTCAGTATTTGAATTTAAGCCAAAGTGGCTCCGGCATACCGGCACGCTGCTGTTGCTTATTGCAGTGGTGGCACCGCTAACAGTGCTGGTCTTGAGGGCAGCGAATTCGGAGGATCAGTCCAAGCCGACTCTGCGGCCTGCCATGGTTGTGCTGCCCGCTGGAGAATTCAACATGGGCAGCGCAGAATCTGAAGCTAATCGAGACACAGACGAGCTGCAGCACCGAGTTTCCATCACCCGGCCTTTTGCCATATCCCAAACTGAAGTGACTCAGGGGCAGTATCAGTTAGCGACAGGAAAAACTGCTATTAGTGATTGCTCAGACGGTATCGATGTTGGAACAGGTGGCAATTTGCCCGTTGTCTGTGTGAGCTGGTTCGATGCCGTGGAATATGCTAATGCTATGTCTAGAATCGAAGGGTTGACTGAGGTCTATGAAATTAACTACTCGGATGTTAACTGGAAAAAGGAGGCGAACGGCTATCGCTTGCCTACAGAAGCGGAGTGGGAGTATGCGGCACGCGCTGGTACATCGACTACCTTTGTTGGGACCGATAGTGAAAACGCCGTGTGTGAGTTCGCCAATGTCGCTGACAGAACTGCCAGTCTCAAGCATAGCGATTGGAACTCATTTGCTTGCGACGATAGCCATGTTTACCTCTCTCCTGTGGAAAATCGGCGGTTTAACGCATGGTGGCTTTATGGTTTTGGAGGGAATGCTTTGGAGTGGGTATGGGACTGGTACGGAGACTACGATACTAACGACGCTACTGACCCAAGCGGGCCGGTAGATGGCCAGTTCCGTGTCATTCGGGGCGGCTCGTTCAACTTCGGCCCGCGCAACGCGCGCGTGGCGAATCGCGGCTGGTACGTGCCGGGCGCTCGCAACGGCAGCCTGGGTTTTCGTCTATCGAGGTCTTGTTACTCTTCTCTTTTGCCCTCTAGCCCTCTGCAGGATTGCCTAAAAAAATAAGAGTAGCGCGGTGCAAAATAGTGGTTGCTACTATTCTTTGTTAGATGTGTTTAGGTTGAATAGTTTTCTATGTTTTCTGTCAGCGTATACTGGCAGGCGGCAGTGCAAGTAGAGCCTGAAGTTGGGCGAGCAAGGCTGGGCCTAACCGTATTGTGTAGTTCTTGAAAAAGTAAACGGAGCGGGAGATCGGTATGACTGAAAAAACCTATAGCTTCACGGGAAAAAAAGACAAAGGCGGTAGCAGCAGGCTGCTGTCTGAGTCTGCCGCACAGGTCGAGTACGAACTTACCTTCGACAGCATCGGCCGTTCTGATTCAACAGAAGAATCCATCAAGCTCGACGACAATCAACTGCTTGAAGTAGAGCTCGACTCCGTTACCTTGCTGATGACCCTCGCTGAGCTCAAGGGCTATGCTCAAGCAGAGCCCAGCCGTGGAGATGCAGGCAATTCACTGCCAACGCAGATGCTTTCTTTTAGCGATTCGCGTGGCATGGTGGGGCTGGCGATTCGGGTTCTGCGGGTGCTCGGGGTCAATGTTGCGGAAAAAGCCATTCAAATAGCGACGGCAAAGGTTGAGGGCTGGATCAACCCCGGCGGTCCAGGGGTATACAAGCTCAACGAAAAGGGTACGTTAAGCCGGCAGTCGTTGCCGACTGGCGATGAGCCGGTATTGTTGCTGCTGCACGGTACCGCCAGCTCAACTGAAAAAGCCTTTGCCAATTTGCTGCCTGGTGTTGATAAAGACGGAAAGCAACAGGCCAACTACAACAATGGCTGGAGCGAGCTATACCAGCAGTTTCACGGTCGGGTTTTCGCACTGGAGCAGAAAACGCTGTCCCAGACGCCGGTCACTAACGTTATGCAGTTTTTGGATGTTTGGTCGGAAACTGGTGGTCCTCCGCTGGTTTTACTCAGTCACAGCAGGGGCGGCATTGTCGGGGACTATCTGAGTTCCCTGAAAGACTGGGAAAAGCACTCTGCCGAAATTCTCGATGCGTTGCCTGCGGCTGATTTTGAGACCGGGCAGTTGCAGGCGTTGAATGCAAAAATTAGCAATGTGCCACGCAGCAAGCGCCCTGAAGTGCTTCGGCACATCCGGGTGGGCAGTCCGGCTGCTGGAACCAGTCTGGCCAGCGAGAAGACTCATATCTGGTTGTCGGTGCTGGCGGATCTGCTCGGTCGAATTCCGGGTGTCGGTATTGGCCTGGGTGCCTTGGGCGATCTGGCCGTGGCTATTGTCAAGGAAGGGCTGGAGCCGGGTACGCTGCCGGGAATTGATGCGCAAAAAAGCGATAGC
The DNA here is from genome assembly GCA_001730015.1 of Chromatiales bacterium (ex Bugula neritina AB1). Lineage (GTDB taxonomy): Bacteria > Pseudomonadota > Gammaproteobacteria > Granulosicoccales > Granulosicoccaceae. The sequence continues at coordinate 11,953 of MDLA01000175.1, forward strand.
CTGTTTATCAAGGCGGCGCAGTTTTTTCAGTGCGAACATACCGAGCTGCTGGCGGTGTCGGGCGACAGCAAAGGCATGATGAAAAAAACGCTGATGGTCATTTTCGGCGATAAAAATGATCTGGTGGTCGATACCAGCTCTATGCTGCTCGGGCCAAGGTATAAATCGCGCTATCAATTGTCAATTAGCGATGGCGAGATCATTCACACCTCCTATTTCAAGCACCCAAAGCTTCGGCGTGATCTGGGCAAAGCACTTGACGGCAATATCGGGGCGACTGATTTTCAACAGCTGGACCATCATTCCGGTAGTCGTGGTCGTGTCAATGCTGCCAGCCCGAACGAAGCGCTAAATCTGCCCTGTGCGTTTTTGCTACCTGGAATTATGGGTAGCGAGCTTTCGGTAGGGAAGGCTGGTGATAGCAAAGATATCTGGCTGGATGCGTTCAGGTTGTTTTTGGGCAAGGGGACAAAGCTTGATATAAAAAACGAAGAGGTAAAATCCAGCGGAGTGCTGGAAAAAGGCTATGAGCATTTTGTTGATTATGTTCGTGCGGGTAACGCCATGCATGTGGTGCCGTTTGGCTATGACTGGCGAAAAACAATATTTGACTCGGTAGACGAATTTGAAAGGCAACTGCAAATTCGCCTGCAAGCCGCACCACAACAACCGATTGTGCTGCTGTGCCACAGCATGGGCGGGCTGGTTGCGCGCGCCTGGCGTAGCAGGAACCCGGATACCTGGAGCAGGATTGTCAGCAATGGTGGCCGCATGGTGCAGTTCGGTACACCAAACTACGGTTCATGGACGGTGGCGAAAATATTTCAGGGCGAAGAGAAAATTCTGTCGTTGCTGGCTATTGCCGATATAAAAAATAGCGAAGATGACTGGCTGAAAATGATCAGTAAGTTTCCAGGGTTGCTGGAGCTGAGTGACTTTCACGATAGCCGAGTTGATCTAGAGAAACGTGAAACCTGGTCGGGTCTGAAGGCTAAAGTGACCTCGCCGGTCGCTGTCCTAAAAAAGGCATCGAAAGCCATAGAAGAATTGGCGCAAGATCAATTCGAACAGGACGAGGCCATAGTCTACGTGGCGGGTGTCAGCGACGAAACTCCGTCTTTGGATATTGTTGATTCGAAAGCCGTTGTCGTTAATAGCCGTGGCGCTGGTGATGGCAGAGTATTGTGGCCGGTCGGTGAGGGTAGAAAGCCGATCGACTATTACATGGGGGTGGTGCATGGGGATTTGCTTAACAGCAAGGAGCACTTCGACGCCATTATAGAACTTGCTCTGACTGGCCGAACTGAGAAGCTTGAGAAATCCCCGCCGCTAGTGGCTTCTCGTGGAACGGTTTCTGGTTCTTCCAGGGAAGGGGCTATGGCAATGCCGCCTGCCGGTGGTGTGCTGTATCCGTCGGCGGCAGAGCTTTCCGCAGCGGCGTTGGGTGGTGTGATAAAAGCGAAAATTGCCAGTAAAGACGAAAAGCAAACGCTGCGATTATCCGTGACCCACGGCAATTTGCTGTATTGCGGAAACGCGGTAATCGTCGGGCATTATATTGGTGATGGTATCAGGCGCGCTGAACGTGCGCTGGACTCATCACTAAATGATGTGCTGACTCAGCGCTGGAATCTGGGAACAGAATTCTATGCGGGCGAGGTTGGAACCCATGAAGTTGCACTGCGAGACAGCCTGAACAATACAACATTTGGTCCGGCCGGTGCAATAGTGGTTGGCTTGGGGCGCATGGGCGAACTGCAAAAAGGCGACCTCATTGCCACGGTTAGAAACGGCGTTCTAAAGTACGCGCAAATGTGCGCCGAGCGAGGGATGGATTGCTCTGGCCTCAAGCTGGCCGCGCTGTTAATTGGCAGCGGGCAGGAGGTTTTGAAACTGCCTGATGTACTCGATGGTACGGTGCGAGGTGTGATGCTGGCCAATAAGATTCTACAGGCCAACCGTGCGGAGGGCCTGAAGCCCATTCGCATCAGCGAGCTGGAATTTATTGAATGGCATCTGGATATGGCCATCGAGGCCAGACACCTGCTAGAGCATTTGCCGAGTACCGTGTCGTATCAGCTACCGGTAGAGCCTGGGCTGGGCAAGACGGCTGGCGGGCACAAGCGTGCTTATTTGCATGAAAACACTGACTGGTGGGATTCACTGAAAGTCAGAATGGTCAAGCCGCCCAAAAACAAGAACCGCAAAAAGAGCAAATGCACTGACAAGAGTGAAAAATCCAGAGATAAAGAGCAGGATCAGTTATCGCAGCTGTCGTTTTCCGGGGTCGGCGGCAGAGCCCTGGGCATTAGGGATTCGGTCTTGTTCAACCGCCGAGAGATTGATGCTTTTCTCACGCCTATACTCAGTAACACCAACGCTCCTGAGTCAGAGCAGGTTCAAGCACTTTTTGAACAGTTGATACCCGCTAGTTTGAAACCGCTAGCTGCTCAGAGACGCAATCTTGTGGTTAATATGGACCCTCGCTCCGCTTATCTGCCGTGGGAAATACTGGTCGATCGCAAAACCGACGACGGTGAGCCTATGGCCGTAGCAGCGGGTTTGGTCAGGCGAATTGTGCCGGACCTAGACGATAGGCCGATCGAGCATGTGACCCACGCGGAAGGTGATACCGCCATGCTGATTGGCAATCCGCCCGGTGGTCCGGGGTTCCAGAATCTACCGGGTGCTTATCGGGAAGCGGCGGAGCTGGCAAAGCAACTTAAAAAGTCTGACTGGCACGTGAATGACAATAACCTGTTTAAGGACACCATAGTCGAACCAACAGCCGCGCGAATCCGGCAGGATATATTGGTCAAGGACTACCGCATTCTGCACTTTGCCGCCCATGGCATTCACGATAATGAAAACCCGGCCAAGTCCGGCGTGGTGATTGGTTACGACCACGCTAGAGAAGCGATCGAGCTGTTCGCACCGCATCACGTTCGCGCTATTCGCAACAAGCCGAGCCTGGTTTTTATCAACTGCTGTCACACCGGGAAACTTGAAGACTGGAGTGGTCACAAGCTCAGCGCTAGTCTGGCGGTCGAGTTTATCAAAGCCGGTGTTCACTGTGTGATCGGCGCGGGCTGGGCCGTGGCCGATGAAGCGGCAAAGGATTTTTCCAAAACTATTTACGAATGCTTGTTGCAGGGTAAGGATTTTGGTTTTTCTGTACGCCGCGCCAGAGAGTATGTGTACCAGCGGCATCCGGATACTAATACCTGGGCGGCATTCCAGTGTTATGGTGACCCCGGCTTTGTACTGACCCGGCGCGGTCGTGCCAATTACGCTACAGAAGAAGAGACCTTTTGCGATGTAACCGAGCTGCTGTGTGCTCTAGACAACATCCGCAGTGACTTTTCCGGCAGCAAAGGCCCGGGCAGTACTGGTAATCGATCGTCATTGCTGCGTCGAACAAATACTCTCTATGCAAAAGCAAAGCACCAGAAAGACCCGGGTTCAAACCAGTGCTGGGCTGACCGTGGTGATGTGCTTACGCAATTTGCCGCAATCTATTGCGGCCTGGATGAGCAAAGTAAGGCAATCGAGTTTCTACAGCTTGCATCAGAGGCTGATCGATCAAAAGTCCCGCTGACTGATCTTCTTCTGGTGTTGAATTACAAAGCACGGTATGCGGAACGACGATTCTATGAACTGGGAAAATTAGATAGTACAAAAACCGACCTAAACAAAAATGTGCAGCAGCAAAAGGCATGCAATGAGGATATTAAAGGAATCCTCGATTCCCTGAGGTTCTATGCAGACATTCACGACGATGCGGATACATTGCAGCAGTTAGCGTCGGCATATAAGCTTTTTGCAATGACATTCGATAACGCAAAAGAAAAGAAAACAAAAAGAGAACAACGCGATATTCGAAAGCTGCAAGAGCGTGAAATTCAAAACATGATAGCCGTGTATTGCAGCGCCGTTGAAAAAGCAGACAAAGCGGATAGAGCCGCCTACTACCCGGCTATTAATGCAATGCTAGGCTATCTATTGCTGAGAGATGATTCAAATAATGCGAGCGAGCAAAGCAAGGGCAAGGTGGCAAACTTGCGCGAAACGATTGTCAATTCGCTTCCTGGTCACAACAGTAAGAGCTTCTGGGATCTGATTTCGCGTTTGGAGGCCGATTTTACCTTTGCATTGGATGACGGAGAATTCAACGAAGCTATGGCCAGAGAAATAGCCTCGAAGATTATTGATGTGGCTGCCCGTTACGGATCGCCTATACAGCTGGATTCGGTCGCCAAGCAATTCCGATGCGTAAGCCTGTTAAGTAACGAATCTGAAGCGAGCAAGGCAGCGGAAATTGCTTACGACTTGATACAGGAGTATAGAGACGCTTATCTATAGTGGAGATTGTCAATTAGGGCAGGGTGAGGCTTGCAACTTGTTGCGGCGCAGTTGCCAGCCAGGAGCGAAATACTGCCGTAGAAATAAGTGGGGTTTTGTGTAGGTTATTCACGCTAGTTTCTGTTTACCACGTGCGAGCTGTTGCCGCCCAGGCGGATTGGCGCATCAGTTCGCCCATTTTCTCGCTGGTGCCGGGCGGATGGTATTGCTCTAGTGTTAGTGGTTCTTTCCCGAGCAAGGTAGAGTACACGACACTGGCGGCCATGTAGGCAACTGGAATAAATGGGTGGATACTGTCGTACGTTAATGTGGCTTCGATGGTTTCATCGTCTAACACTTCAGCTAGTGAATCATACACCAGCTTGTAGGCGATGCCGTTGGGTGCGCAGGTGGCATTGTTTCTGGCAGCCGCCTGGCAATATATTTCATGGGCGGCGGGTCCAAAGCTGTCGCCGCGCTCAGAGCTAATGTGGGCATCGGTGGCCCATAGCCCGTAGAAGACTACTTTTGTTCCGTTTTTGCTTGCAAGCTCGGCGAATAGATTGGCGTAGCGGTTGAAGCGGTCTTTGTATTGCTCTCCGTCTAAAATATCGAAACGGCCCTGAATAATGAGTACATCAAACTGGCCGCTGCTTAAATCGTAGCGTGCTGTGCCTTCGCCTTCACCTTTTTCCCAATGCTGTTCGAGTGTGCCTCCGCCGATTGAATGAATTCGACGTTTCACATTGGCAAATTCAATGTTCATCATGTCTACTATTTGCTTTGCTACCGAGTGCTTTGACGGCGTGCCTTCAAGATAGGGCTGGTGTGTGAGGTAGGAATTTCCGATAAACAGGATAGAGAGGTTTTCGCTATTGCTGTCGATCAGTGGTGTAATTGCTGAAACCCCGGCTTCAAGTTCCGGCGTAGCGAGATCGGGGTTCGAAAGAGCGGGTGCAATTTCTATATCGGTTACCGGCTGTATCGGCGGTTCAGAATCGCTCTCACTACCACAGGCGCCTAGAGTATATGTAGCTGCCAGTACTCCAAAAAAGCAAATAATAGATCGGGGAAATGTCATTTTTCGCGCCTACATATACTGAGAAAATGAAAGCCTGTAAGTTTTTCCTGCGTGCCAGGCGTCAGACTTTGATATTAGTTATACGGAAATTCTAATCACTGAAGGAATTTATGAATTATGGTTTTTCTAAAAGGCAACATCATGCGACCTCTACAGCGGGTGCAACATCAATACTACCGAAGGCTCGTGCCCATGCGGTTATATCCTCCAGAACTTTTTTCTGATAGTGGGGTTCCGTAATAATATGGTGGCAGTTAGAATAGAAGCGGGCGGTAAAGCATCCGTTAAAATTTACGTCGCTCATGCTCTCTTCAAATTGGGATTCATAATAGTATTCCTGAGAACTGGTGAAAATAGCCAGTATGCTAACGTCCCGATCAGCCAGTTTTTGCATGCCATCCCGGACTGATTCTCTCTCAGGGAAAATTCTAACGTAGGAAGGTGTCTCCAGATTTTCATCGTCTATTGCGCTGTTGGTCGATTGCTGAAAACGCTGTGCTTTTATTTTAATATACTGAACCCAGTGGGACGCACTTAGCAATCTTGGAATCCAATGGTACAGGTAGCTCTTTTTTGTCCGGTAGCAGTAGGGATCGATTTGTGTAATTGCGCAGACTCTTTTATCTATAAGTGCTGTTTCATAGGCGGCGTCTGCGCCGGAACAAAGACCGATTAGCACAAATTTGCTTATTCCTCTGGAATTCTGAAGAAAATCCATAACTTCGATTACCTCTGATGGTGCGCTCTCGGTAAAGGTTTGCGTACCGCTCCTCGGGGCGCTGTCGCCGATGCCAGAAAAATCAAAGCGGATTGATAGTAAACCGATATTCGCCAGCGCGCGCGCTATTTTTACCGATAATCGGCAGGTTCCTACGTGATGCATAACGCCGGAATTCAGCAGGATAACCGCTGGAATTTCCGGATTCAGTGTTTTCGGTATCGAGACAATACTTGTGAGCGGTTGTGGTTTTCCTATTTTTAAAATTCGCTCACGCATTACGCAGCCTCCTGAAAGTTGAACCGGCCTACAATGTATTGGATAATCTGCTGAGGCAATAGAATGCTGCCATTGGCGTCAACATAGTTCCAATCGCCTTGTGTATCGATATGCTTGTATGTAAATGAGTGCTTGTTATCCCATAGGGACCTGAGCTGTCGGGTCTGATCGGTCTCAGCAGAGACAAGATATATTGTTTCGGCGTCATCTGGCGGGCCTTGCGTTAGAAGGTTCATTTCACTAAGTTGTGATTGAAACTCTGTGCTTAAAGCGAATCCGTTGTAGTGTAAGGTGCCTTCTGTATCGATAAAATTTGACTGTGCGTTTTCAGGGTGATTGGCAATATCGTGCCGCAATTCATTGAGGTAGTTTTCGCCGGAGGTTACCGTATCCCATAGAATGACGGTGGAGATATCACGTCTGGTTTTTACGACTTCACAGGCGATGACGCCACTCATTCTGAGTGCAACCAGACACACGGAATTTACACCGGCCGTTTCTTTGAGTTCTTCGACAGCGGTGTGTGCATCCAGCACCCACTGTTTTGGATTGGCATCGTATAGATCACCGGCCGAATCTCCCGTTCCTCTATAGTCAAATCGAAGTACCGGAATGCCTTTTTTTGCCAGCATCATGGCCAGTTGACGTAGCGCACGATGACTTCGCATGTATTCCTGACCAAATGGAGGCATCAGTAATACGCCTTCATTCTTGTTACTGGTCGATTCGGGTTTATGATAAACGCCATAAAGCGGGGATTTGGAATGACCGAAGAATAGAGGGTTCATTGTTATTGTCCTAACATTCTTTTCAGGAAATGCGGTTTCTTATCTGATTTTCCTGGAATTAGCTCATCATACGTGGCTGTTCCGGTAGCAGCTGTCGCTTCAGTGTCTGGTTGCAATGCGTTTTGCCTGCAGGGTGTTGCCGCCTTGGGGACAGCTGTTGCAGGGTTCTGGGATTCAATGTCTGCTGCTATTTGTTCAAGCGTCAATAGCGACATCTTTGCCTGGTCCAGTTCTGCCGAGAGTTCCTGCTGTACTCTAACGATTATCCTTATGGATAAAAGCGAGTGCCCTCCTATGTCGAAAAAGTTGTCATTGATACTGACTCGCTGTGTACCCAGAACGTCAGCCCAGATAGCCGCCAGCTGTCTTTCAAGTTCCGTTCGTGGTGCGACATAGGTGTCTACGGGGGCAAAAGGATCGAGTAGTGAGGCCCGATCGACTTCACCCGTTTCCAACAGCGGAAGTTCATCGAGCTCGGCGATATGATGCGGTGTGTGACTCCTGCTTAATTCAAGCCTTGCGTATTTTCTAAACTCGCTGATCGTAATCGGTTCCCAGTCGTCGGCCTTGTACCATGCGACTAGTTGTCGCTCGTTGGCTGTGTTCAGGAACGAACGAACCACGATAGATTCCACTGCAGGATGCTGCAGAAGGGTTGATTCAATCAGCGGTATGTCGGGATCAATATCCGGATTGTGCACTGGTGCCTGATCAACGAGTTCGCTTGTGGCACTGGTGGGGTTCTGTACCCGGTGTAGTTCTTCGACAATATACAGTGGCTGGTATGGGGCGACAATTACATTGGGTGCCGGTTGTGTGGCAATAATTCTTGTAAGTGCTGCCAGCCCTTGATCTGAACTGACGCCCAGCTCTAGTGTTTTCTCCAGTACAGGGTTCACCTTTGCCTGGGCTTTTCCGGCCTTTGATGCGGATGGGGGATTGATTTTCTGCATTGTGAATTCTTTGATTTCAACGCAGGTATTGCCGTATTCATCAGTTATGGTGATATCAAAGCAAGCCGTGGCAAATGGTTCTGTTGATGTGCTGGTTAGCCTTATGTGGCTTACTGCTTTTCCGGGTATAGCGCTGGTTAAGGTCAGAGTGCCGTATTCGACGGGAACATAAAGATCTGCGGTCGGGTTGATATCCGGAATCAATTTCTGTGCGCCACCCGTTGCCATATCCAGCATGGCCGGATGTAACTGATAGTGCTGTAGATCGTCTGCGTAGGGCGGTGCCAGTTGCAGACGTGCTATGGCCTCTTGCTCACCATAAGTTACGCTTGCCAGTGCGGACCAGCGCTCTCCGAACTTAAGGTTCGGGTGATGGTCGTCGTCGGTGAATTTCTGTATGTCCCCGGTGCATCGTGCTGATACATCCGCAATACTGATATACGAAGTTTCTGTCTGTACGGGAGCCAGCTCTCCGATGGCATGCTCGATTTCACCGTCGGATTGCTGACTGATAATTCGAAATCGACATCCGTCACTGTTTGTTGCAAAGTCAGGATCAATCAGTTCGACATGCATTTCAAGCGTTTCGTCATCGGCAACGATTAATGGTTGTAGAAATTTTGCATTTTTAATAACAATATTCTGATTACCACATTTATCATTGAAAGCCGCTCTGGCGAGTTCTATAAAACCAGACCCCGGTATCAGAGCTGTGCCGTCTTTGAGCCGGTGCTCATTCAGAACCCAGTGATTCGTGGTAGATAACAGCGTTTTATAGACAATATGGTTCTCCGACAGGCTGGTACGGATATCAAGTAGCGGATGGTCGACAGTGGACCCCGTTAGTTTTACGGGTGCGGTTGTAGTGTTCTTTTGTGCGGCCCGGTCTGCTGCCATGCCGGTGTCTTTCCAGGCTGGCCAATTGACGCTGAATACGTTGTTATTTCCGATTGACCCCTGATAATTCGCGAAGCCGTCGAGGTAACTATTAGCTGCTGCGTAGTCAATCTGCCCGATTAAGCCTGAAAAAGCCGAGGATGAACTGTACAGCCCCAGGAAATCCATCCGTGATAGATCAAAAGTGGCCGTGATTATATTGGTGGAATCTACTTTGGCCGCAAGAACCTGTTCGATTTCTGTCGCGGGCTTTAATGCCAGCAGCGAGTCTTGTGCGATGCCTGCGGTATGGAGGCATCCGTCGAGCTCTCCTATATTGTTGATAATATCTGTTCGCAGCCCGGATACGGCATTTGCGTCGGTGAAATCACATCCGTAGTTATAGACAGATGCGCCTGTATTTTCAATTTCGATTATGGTGTCTATAATGTGCTGTCTGTCTGCGGAAATTTCGCTCCATCGCTCTCGAGGTGGAAGTCCTGTGCGGCTTGCCAGCACCAGTTTTATATTCTCGGCCTGATTGGCCAATTGCTTCGCGGCAGCAAGGCCAAGCCCGCCGTGTCCACCGGTAATCAGGTAGACGCCATTGTTTTTAATTCCTGTGTAGAGATCATTGCTGGTTGATGTGCCCGGTACTTTTTGAAAAGTACGCGAAAACCGCGAAGCGCCACGTATGGCCAGCTGTGTCGCAACAGGGGGAGTCTCAATTGTTGCGATCAGTTGCTTAAAGTATTGACCGTCTGTCTCGGTTGAGGGCAGATCGAGAACACTGCAGCTAAGCTCTGGAACTTCATTGTTTATTACTTCGCTGGCGCCGTGTATTAGCGCCTGGATCGGGTTGGAGATTGTCTCTCCAGCGAGTGATACTGCCTGCCTGGTAAGTACTAATAGTGGTAATTTACCGGGAGGCGGGTTATTTCCTATAGATCTTGCGATGGCTAGCAATGTATCGAAGCAACGGAATTGATCCTGCTGGCGGGAATCAACTGTGGGTTCAGCGGCACAGCCTGGTGCCATCGCATGGATAATAATATCCGGCATGCCTTGATCACTAAAGTGGTTGTGCACAAGAGCACCGAGATCGGCATTACTTTGTTCGTCGAGTAAAAACTGACCATTGTTGTTGTACAGTGCTGTGCTTGCAGTAGCGCCAATGCGGGTAATGGTATCTTTAAGGTGTTCCGCGAAGTCGGAGTTATCGGCTATGAGAAGAATGTGCTTACCAGAGATATTATTAGAGTTGCTGCTGACCATATCCCGTTGCCATACAGGTTGGTAGAAGTAGTCTTCAATATCAATGGCGCGGGCATTCTCTGCAACTGTACTGCCGGGTTGGATCCAGTGCAGTTCGTGATCGAACTGGTAGGTTGGTAGTGATACGCGCCTGCATTCGGTAGTGGAGAAATAGGTATGCCAGTCTACCTCTGCACCTAGTTGCCAGACCTTCCCTAGTGCATCAAGCATGAACTCCCGGGAATCCGAGGCGTCATCAGGATGAGGCAGAGATGTTACGCTGGAAATTTCATCTGCAGCCGTGTAGTGAGTTTTTGCCAGTGTGGATAATGTTCTACCCGGACCGACTTCAAGCAACACAGGCTGAGTTGAACCGGATCTCAAGGTGTCGAGTCCGGCAGCGAATTGCACAGTGCTGCGCAGGTGGGATACCCAGTAGTCCGGATCTGTTGCCTGTTCTGCGGTAATCCAGCCTCCGCTGACATTGGATATAAAGGGTATTGAAGGTGGAGCCAGCTCTATCGATTGCAGGTATTGTCGAAAAGCAGCGAGTATCGGTTCGAGCATTGCTGAATGTGCGGCAACATTGATATGAATGCGCTGGCAGCTTTGCTCCTGTGCGGTTAATAATGTTTCTAATTTGTCCAGTAGCTCATTGGGCCCTGATGCTACGCACAATTCTTCTGCGTTAACAGCGGCCAGATCCAGCCCGGTTTCTTCAATCAGTGGTTTCAGATCGGCGGCGTTCATTGATACGCTGAGCATGCCGCCTGATTCGACTAGCTCGAACAGTTGCCCGCGTAACACAACAAGCCCAAGTGCATCTTTCAATGTCATAACGCCTGCCAGACAGGCAGCTGTGTTTTCACCCATGCTATGACCGATAAGGGACCCGGGTTTCACGCCCCATGACAACCACTGTTGTGCCTGCGCGTACTGGGTGATGAATAATAAGGGCAGTGCGTATGAAGGTTGCTTCATAACAGCGGACAGCTGCCCGGGCGAGTTGTTGTCAGGAAACAGCACTGAGCGGAAATCAAGCTGACTGATGCGCCCAAGCTCAAGCAGGCAGTTGTCTATGGAATCCTTATAGACCACCTCTTTGCGGTACAGCTCTATTCCCATATTTTCGTATTGTGTGCCTCCTCCCGCGAACATAAAGCAAACGGCCTGATCGTCTTTATTGTTTCCGGTTGAGTTGTTGTTTTCTATTGACTCGAGTCTGGCTATCGCATCGTCTATATCAGCGGCGGTAAGTGATTCACGGTACGGGAAGTGCGCCCTGCCAGTGCTCAGTGTAAATGCAACGTCGTCAAGGGCCAGCCCGCGGTTTTCATCCAGATACTCCGCCAGCCTGGCAGACTGTTTTCGCAGTGCTGTCTGGCTCTTTGCTGACAGTAATAACGGGCGAGGTGTCTGAACACGGGTTTCTCTAGCTGGAAGAGCTGCTTCCTGTAAAATTACGTGGGCGTTGGTGCCACCTACGCCGAGAGAGCTCACACCGGCTCGCCTCGGGCCATTTGTTGTCTGCCAGGCTTCGGCGTCGGTGTTAACGTAAAAACCGGTATTCTCCAATCCAAGCCCCGGGTTTTCGTTCTGAAAGTGCAGTGTGGGAGGCAGTTGTTTGTTTTTTAGTGCCTGGACTGTCTTTATCAGACTGGCTACACCCGCTGCGGTATCCGTGTGTCCTATGTTGCCTTTAACTGACCCGATTGCGCAGCGATGTGAACTCCCGGTTTTATATGCGCTGGCGAGCGCAGCAACTTCGATCGGATCTCCCATTTGTGTACCCGTGCCATGACATTCTATAAAGCTCACATCGGAAGGTTCTACCTCTGCAATTTCAAGTGCTTCACTTACAGCCGCAATTTGCCCGTCAACGCTGGGGGCCAGATAGCTGACTTTTCCCGAGCCGTCGTTATTGATGGCAGTGCCTTTAATAATCGCCTGGATGTTGTCGCGGTCGGTGACGGCATCATCGTAGCGTTTTAATAGAAGGCACCCTACGCCACTGCCGAAAATAGTGCCGCCTGCTGAGGCGTCGAATGGCCTGCAGTGTCCGTCGGGCGATAAAATTTCCCCTTCGTTGAACAGATAACCGGTTCTGCCGGGTAATTCTATTGTTACTCCACCGGTGAGTACCATGTCACATTCGGCGTTGAGCAGGCTCTGTACGCCCATATGAACTGCAACCAGTGATGTAGAACAGGCAGTTTGAACGTTGACGCTCGGGCCTCGAAGGTTAAGCAGATAAGATACGCGGGTAGCGAGGAAGTCTTTATCGTTTCCGGTGTGCCGCAATAGAAAATAGCCTGCTTCGTCGAGGAGCTTTTTATTACTGAGTACGTTTTCGCTAAAGTAGGCGTTGTGACCGGAGCCGGCAAATACGCCGATGGCACCATCAAATATAAGCGGGTTGTAGCCAGCGTCTTCAAATACTTCCCAGGCGCATTCTATAAAATGACGGTGTTGCGGATCGAGAATTCGTGCATCACCGGGGCTGAACCCAAAGAAACCCGCATCAAAGGCTTCTACGCCATCCATGAACATACCGGCTTTTACGTATCGGGGGTGGCTTATTTCCTGCTCGCTGACCCCGCTCTGGCGAAGTTCATCGTCAGTCAGGCTGGTGAGCGCTTCGTGTCCATCGATCAGATTCTGCCAGTATTGTTGTGGTGTTGTGGCGTCTGGAAAGCGACATGACATACCTACTATCGCTATATCGTTTTCGTTGTGAATTGTGCTCATACCTGGTTTCCGTACACAAAAACATATTTTTCGTGCTGCTCAGTTTGTAATCCGTCTTCTTGCTCTGGCTGCTTTTCTAGATGAGGCTCGATTGCTGCCTCTGGATGTGACAGGCGCGACGGTGACTGCCGAACTGTCAAAAAAATTTGCCAGTGCTTCGATGGTTGTATGCCGATATAGATCGACCATGCTTAGTTCTTTTCCGAGCCCCGGATCGTTATTGATTCGCCTCATTACATCGATAATAAGCAGTGAGTGACCGCCAATATCGAAAAAGTTCTCTCGTTTACCGACCTGATCCACACCAAGCGCCGCTTTCCAGTGAGACTCGATTGCAGACTCGGTACCTGACTTCGGCAGGGACTCCACGGGTGCTTTTCTATTTTTGCCGGGGGCGGGCAGGGCATTGCGATCGATTTTGCCATTGGGTGTGAGTGGCAGAGTCTTAAGTGGTACATAGCTGGCTGGCAGCATAAATGACGGCAAAGTTTTTGATAACAGCGAGCGTAGTTCATCAGCGCTGGGCAGATTGCCGGAAGCCGGAACCAGATACGCGACCAGCCGTTTGTCACCGGGTGTGTCTTCACGTGCACAAACGACAGCCTGATTGACTTCTGCTGTGTTCAATAGGGCGGTTTCTATTTCACCCAGCTCGACCCGATAGCCATGTATTTTTACCTGGTTATCAATCCGGCCAAGGAAATGAATTTTACCGTCCGTATCGTATTTGGCGAGATCTCCGGTGCGATAAAGTCTTGGAGACCGGGTGGCGTCAAACGGGTTTCGTATAAACTTCTCACTGGTCAGGGTTTTATTGTTGAGGTACCCGGGTACAACGCCATTGCCGCCAATTAGCAATTCGCCTGCAAGCCCGGGGGGCAGTAATTGCATTTGCTCATCAACGATATAGATCTGTGTGTTGGCGATTGGAGTACCAATATCAACCGAATCTGCACCGCGCGTGATACGGGAGGTTGTCGACCATATCGTTGTTTCTGTTGGTCCGTACATATTGCTGACTTTGCCAGTCACGCAGTTGGAGAGTTCCGTGCTCAATTCCAGTGGCAGGGCCTCGCCGCCAACCAAAAGGTGTTCTAGAGTAGCAACGGCCTCTCGTGACTTTCTGTCCACCATTAAAAGCGCAGCCATGGAAGGAGTGCATTGCAGATGCGTGACACCATGTTTTCTGATTAGCGCGGGTACAGTGTGCTCTTCGCTGCTTGCTTTTTCTTCAGGTGCCGGGTTGCAGCGTTGCCTTGCCTGTGCAAGGTAGGGAAGGTGCTGCAGAACATCGTCGTCGGCCATACCGAAGTCTATAAGGCAGGCGACTTCGTTCACGCCAATCTCCTTGCATCGATCCAGCATTGACACAGCTTCATCAACTGAGCCGAAAAGGCCGCTGGTTGAAAAATAGCGCTCGAATGCAAATTGCAGAAGTGCATCCATGTCTTCTTCGCTGATCGTTTCGAAAAATGAATCGAGAGTAGCGCCCGTTTCTTCTGATACCTGCTTGAAGGTCGGGAATGACCATGCTGCTTCTTTAACCAGAAACATGGCGGACTTCAGGTACTCCTTCATGGGTTTTTCTACCAGTGCTTTTACATCTGCCCGGTTCTCTCCCACGCAGGTGTGTAGCATCACGGTTACCTGGCCGGGACCGGTGTGACCTGCCTTTAAGCGAGCCTCCTGGTAGAGTTCTATTTTTCCTTTCAGTTCATCAATCGTTTGCCCTAGCAAGTGAGTGAGAAGGTTCGCTCCCACTTCACCGGCTTTGGTGAAATTATCGGGGTTCCCTGCAGTGGTTATCCATACTGGCAGTTCTGATTGAATCGGCCGTGGGAGGGTCTTGACGGAAACAGTTCCCTTGGGGCCTGGAAAGTCAACTGATTCGCCTCGCCAGAGTTGTTGAACGGTTTCCAGTTGCTCAAACATGTGGCTTTTTGCATCGGCGAAATGATCGGGTCTGATAGCAAAATCCGGAGCGGCCCAGCCTGATGCAAAGGCGACCCCCGCCCGGCCATTGGAGAGGTTATCTATAACTGACCAGTCCTCGGCAATTCGAATCGGGCTGTGCAATGGAGCTACGCAACTTCCGGCGCGTATGTCAATATTCTTTGTGGTGGCGGCAACAGCGGCACAGGTAACAGCGGGATTTGGAAATGATCCGCCAAACGCCGAAAAATGGCGTTCCGGGTTCCAGACTGCTGCGAAGCCGTTTTCATCGGCGAACTTTGCGCCCTCCAGTAGCAGGCGGTATTTGTCATCTGCTACTCTGGTCGCGGTTGTCTCTGTAGCTACGTTCCAGTAAAACAGGCTTAAGTCAATTGTTTTGTCGGGGTATTGTGTGGCAGCTGGCTTTCGCTGTTGAGTGTGCTCATTGTTGTATAGAACTACTTTAAAGCCGCGTGTCAGGGTCCAGAATACTTCCAGAACCGAGATATCGAATGAGATACTGGTTACAGCCAGCCAGGTGCCGGAGCGCTCGCTGATCTGTTGGTCCATGGCGCTTAGAAAGTTGTCGACATTGCGGTGCTCGACCATTACGCCTTTCGGGTTTCCGGTTGACCCGGAGGTATAGATTACATATGCGAGTGAGTCGAGCGCAACCTGAGTCTCAGAATTTGGTTCGGTAGCCAGGTGGATCAGTGCGGGCGTTACCGTTTTGCACTGTGTCTGAAGAAATGTAGTGTAGTTTTCCCCCGCGAGGATAATAGCCAGGCCGGAATCCTCCACCATATATTCTAATCGTTCTACGGGGTAGACTGGATCTAGTGGAACGTACGCTGCTCCGGTTTTAAGCACACCGAATAAATAGATAATAAGATTGATGTCGCGATCACACAACACACCGACCAGATCACCGGGTTTGATACCCTGGGTGGTAAGATACCTGGCAACATGATTGGCTCTGGCATTGAGTTCGCGATAACTAATGCTGGTGTCTTGATACACCAGGGCTGTTGAATCAGGGTGTTTGTCAACGCGTTGTTCGAAGGCTCTGTGTATGGTTAACGGGTTCAGCGGCGAATCTGTATTATTCCATTGTGTTAGCTGAGCTCTTTCCTGTGCTGATAGCATGGACAGGTTTTTAACCAATATGCTTTGATCGACCAGCGCCGAGGCTCTGATTGCACTCAGCTCTTTCTGCATCCGGCTGATAGTCGACTCGGAAAAAGCAGACGGGTTATATTGCCAGCTGATGCTTGCGCCATCGTCAGCGATTGAAAATAGAAGATCGTATGGCAATTGCCCGGTTGGTAATTCGCCGCCACGGGATATTGCAATTGATGATTCCCGGTATTGAGATGTGTCGCTTCCTATACGTTCGGCATAGTCCCGGCTGAACGGTGTGTGCTGTAGCAATTCGGCTCGATCAGATTCTATCTTTTTCTGGAAATCGGCTATTGGCAGATTGGTGGAATCGACATGAAACGGAATGTGCTTGCTTAAGCAGGTTAGTTCGCTGGATGCTTTGTTAACCAGTGTAAGGTCGAAACTCTGCTTTGCGGATAGTCGTCCCAGGTAGGCAAGCAGAATAGCCAGCGTGGAGGTTCCGGTGGTGTTGTTATAGTGGCTGGTGGTGTCAAGTTGCTGAACACGTATTTTGGTAGTACAGGCTGTACCCGGTACCTGATCGGGTAAAGTTATCTTTGAAAAAGAGGTGAGCTTTGGCAGCCAATACCGCTCTGTCTTTGCTGAATCGATAAGTTCATCTGTAATTGATAACAGTTGCTGGCTAGTGATGGAAGGCAACTGATCTGATACGCCTTGAAGTGCAGATGCAAGAGTTAGTTTTATTGCACCGTTTTTACAGGCAACAGTAATATTTTTACCCTCTGCGCTGATAATCTTGCCGGGAAAATCAGAGTTTCTGTTGTCGGGTGTTGCGCTGGTTACTTGAATATACTCTTGCCCTGTCCACACTACCGGCTTGCAAAGCGGGTTGTTGTAGGTTCCAAAATCCAGCGCGTTCACTAGTTGCTTCAGCTGAGTCGCATCGAGTGACCAGTCCAGAACCGGGCACGGTCTGTCACGTTTGGTGTAGACTTTTGACTTGTTTCCACGCTGGGGAGTAGCGATTACCTGTTTTTGTGACAGCGCTGGTACCAGGCTCGAGAACGTAGACTCAGCGTGTTGATAGCACTTGGCGTTGAGAGTCAGTGAGGTTTCGTCGTCAGAAATATTAAAATCGCTGCGCGCAAGTATATTGCCGCTATCTACTGTTTCCGCCATGAGGTGAAAACAGATGGCATGAGAGTTTTCTCCGTTAATTATTGCCCAGCTGGGTGTGTTTATTCCAATATAGTCTGGTAGTGGTCCGTCATGGTAATTGATGGCTGCAATTGCAGCCTGATTTACTATGTTTTGCGGAACTATGTTTAGATTGGTGATGCTCAGCAGATAATCAAAGGACAGAGACCGTGTGACATCTGCGAGTTCTGCATAGGGGTAGCAGTGAAAATTGTGCTGGGTACACCAGGGTATTACCTGTGGGTGGGAGCTGAATACGCCACTGATGGAGTTGCCGTTTTCCAGCCAGATCCCGGCGCAGCGCAGTAGCAGACTCTCTTCGCCGATAAAAATAGCGGAACAGGGTTCAGCTCGATGTACTTTATCCTTGTGCAGCAGCTGCCCTGGATTTACCTCTCCAGTGCGGTTTTGATCGTCGGGCTGTGATCCGTTTCTGTGCACTTTAACTTTACCTCTTCATTGATACACTTCTCTTGCAGAGCAGTTGAGCGAATCGCAGGTGTTACTGAACTACTGAATTCGCCCGTTGGAACTGATTGAGCAGTTTCCGGCGAATTACGTCTATGGTTACACAGCCCTTAGGTGGCGTATTCGAATCAGTTCATAAAATGACGGTCTGAATAACGACTGGGAGGCATGACGCCAGGTTTCTGTGCAGTCAATGTTTATGGAATATACGTTAATCGCGGGCAGGAGAACGAAGGCGGTTCGGACAATGCGTTTCAACAAACGGTTTAGATCGTAGTTTGCTCCTCCAGTACGATTTGGCCTTGTTCGCTAGAGTGCGGAGTGATCAATATCTGCGGTAAGCACGACCAGTCAAAGATCAGCGCCGTAGATTCTGATACTTTTTGTTGTTTCAATAACTGTACAATTGAACGGGCCGCGATATTGTTCTTATGCGGTATCTACTTGTTTCATTCGCGGTATAGTACCGCTTCAACTATGAGTTACATTATTTGTCTTCCGCGGGACTCCTCTATCGCGTTAACACTTTCTACAAAGCAGGCACGGGTTTTTGATCTGAATGGGCTACATACTCGCCAGCATACTGGCATCGACATTAATCCTTGTGCTATTTCGATGGATGCAACATTCCGGTGCGAATACCCGCCACGCAATCCTGATTGGTTACCTGGCATCGGCCGTTGCAGGTGTAGCCATTTTTGACGTTGACTGGAGCTTAAGTTCCCAGGGATGGTTCTGGCCCGCGGCCCTGGAAGGCGTTGGTTTTTACGTTGTGTTTCGAATGATGGCACTGACAACGCAAATTTCGGGAATTACCGTAGCCAGTATCGCTACAAAAATGAGTGTTGTAATACCAACCCTGGTCGGCATAGTTGTGCTGAATGAGTCGGCCAGTTTATTAAAGATCGGCGGGCTGGTCTTTGGTGTGTTGTCGGTTTTTATTGCCGCCGGCTCTCGTATAAGAGTTGCGAAGTGGTTTCTGCCATTGCTGGTATTCTTTTGTACCGGATTAATTGATACCAGTTTTAAACTCTTTCAAATTTGGGGGCTGACAGACGCCCAGTTTCCAGGCTTTGTGATCACTATTTTTGGATTTGCGTTTATTGCAGGCGCTCTGCATCACCTTCTGCAGCCCGATCGGTTAGTCAATCGGATAAGCGTAGTTTGCGGGGTGGTACTCGGGTTGGCAAATTTGGGCACCGTTTATTTTATATTAAAGGCGCTCGCACTCCCGGGTTGGGAGAGCTCCATTGTATTTCCATTTAACAATTTCGGTATTGTGTTGGCTTCGACCCTGACAGCCATATTTCTATTCGGCGAACGACCAACCAGAACAACCAGATTCAGCCTTGCCTGTGCTGTTGTGTCAATCGCGCTACTTTATGCAGCAAGCTAGCAGATCAGGCGACAACAACTTCAAGACGTTCGGGTTCGTGTAATAAAAAGCCCTGTGCATAGTCGATTCCCAATTCCTTTGAGCGATCCAGTATCTGTGGGGTTTTAACAAATTCAGCTACCGTTTTAAGCCCCATTATTTTTGCGACATCAACAAAGCAGCGCACAGCAGCATCATCAAGGCGATCATCCATCATTCCAGTGATATATTGTCCGTCAATTTTTAAAATATCGACCTTCAGCACTTTAAGATAACCAAAAGATGAGGCCCCGGCACCGAAATCGTCGAGTGCTATTTGAACACCCAGTTCGCGAACATTGTCTATAAATACTGTGCTATCGGCGATTCTTGTGACAGCGGCAGTCTCTGTAATCTCAAGACAGATCTTCCGGCATATATCCTCGCCCGCATAGGACAAAAGATCTATTACCTCATCGTGAAACTTTCGGTCTCCTATCGATTGGCCAGACAAGTTTATGCACAGCTGTTCAATTGCTGAAATATCGGAAAGACGCATTAAATGGTTTATAGCGCGTTGCAAAACCCAGCGATCAACTAGCGTTGCCAGATGAAATCGTTCTGCTGCCCGGAGAAATATATTCGGTGGTATAAGGCTGCCATCAGTGTCCTTAAGACGTAGAAGAACTTCGGCGTGCAAACCGGAGGTATTACTATGCAATCCTTCTATACGCTGAGCGTATAGAACAAATTGATCATCATGATCAACCGCTTGTTGCAAGCGTGTTGCCCATTGCATATCTTTTTGGCGAATTTGAATTGTCTTGTCGGTGTCTACCCAGAGATTGACTCGATTTCTACCGGCTTCCTTTGCCGCATAGCATGAGCGGTCAGCTGCCTGCATCGCTGCCGCTGTTGTTGACCAGCGTTTATCCAGTGGCACTAACCCTATACTGGTGCCGATCCTGAATTGCTGATCTGAGTGAGTAAAACGGTATTCGTGTACGTGCTCACAGATGAGCCTGGCAACCCGATGAGCCTGCTCCGTAGAGCAGTCTTCGAGAATAACGCCGAATTCGTCACCACCTATGCGCGCAAACGTGTCTGATGTTCGAACGCATTTTTGCATTATTTTGGATACCTGTTGCAAGAGCAGGTCTCCGGCGGAATGACCACAGGTATCGTTAACTAATTTAAACCGATCAAGATCGATGTACATCAACGCGTGGCTTTTGTCGAATTCAGATGCCCGGTCAAGTGATAGACTTAGTTGCGCTTCAAACTCTGAGCGATTCACGAGTCCGGTTAGTTCATCATGTGTGGCTCGATAGCTCATCTCGATGGACAGCCGTCTTTGCTCGGTTACGTCGTGAAATACCAGCACGACACCTAGAATATCATTTGATTTATTTTTGATCGGTGCCGCTGAGTCGGCTATTCCGTACTCCTTCCCGGAACGTGAGATTAGTACGGTATGATTAGCAAGCCCGACAATGCGACCATGCTCCAGACACGATTCCACCGGGTTCGGCGTCACCAGTCTGGTGTGCTCATTGATAATATTAAATATCTGAACAAGTGGCTGTCCTTCGGCTTCCTGATGCGTCCATTCTGTCATTCGCTCGGCGATTGGATTCAACCAGGTGACAATACCCTGCGCATCGGTAGTAATTACAGCGTCTCCGATAGAGGAAAGAGTTACACGCAATAGTTCGTGTTGTTCGGCAAGCTCAGCTGTAATTTTCCGAAGCGGAGTGACGTCCCAATTAACGCCGAGGAGCCGTATCGCTTTACCGTCGGGATTGCGTGTTATTTTAGCTGAGGAGCGCAAATGGCAGGTAGTATTGTTGTTCCCGGTGCTTCGGTACTCGGTATCAATAGAATTCCCTTCCTCTATCGAATTGCGTAGCAAAGCCCGGGTCCTGTGGCGATCCTCAGGATGCAGGGAGCTCATCCAGCGCTCAAAATCTACATAGCCGCTTGTGCCGGGTAAGCCATGTAGCTGGAACATCTCTGGTGTCCAATGCAGTGTGTTGCGCTCTAGGTTCCAGTCCCATATTCCAATGTTGCCGTTCTCGGTTGCGAGTGCAATGCGTTCATACGCATCTTCAAGCGCGCTGCGCTGGGCTATTTTCTCAGTGATATCTTCAACCAGACCAACGTGGCCTGACAACTTTCCGGTGGTATCAAATACAGGTCGGGAAACCGCTCTGACATGAGTTATAACTGCGTCGTCCCGGCCGATTCGAAATTCCATATCGAAATTCCGGCCTTTGGCTGCGGTATCGTTCCACTCATTGAATACTCTGTTTTTATCTTCATCGTATAGTGTTTGACTCCAGCCGTGCCCCAATGCATCGTCGTGTGACAAGCCGAATATCTGCTGCCATCGTGGATTTGCATGCGTACACGCTCCTTCTGCATCGGTTCTGAATAGTCCCATAGGCGATGCATCACTCACTGCTCTAAAGCGTGATTCACTGATTGCCAGTGAGTTATTGATGCGTCGGACTTCAAGCACCTGAACAACGGCTCTGGATAAGTTCAGCAGTATTTCTTTTTGATTAGTAGTGAGTTTCCGGGGTTTGCGGTCGATAACGCACAGTGTTCCGGCGTTTGCGCCATTGCTTAGTTGCAGAGTCGCCCCGGCATAGAAGCGAATATTGGGTTCACCCAGTACCAGCGGGTTGTCGGAGAATCGTGGATCTTCTGTGGCATCGGTTATTTCCAGAATACCGTTCTGCTCGATTGAGTGTGCGCAAAAGCGTGCTCCCTGGGCGTTTCGGTTACACCGGGGAGCCCCGTGTTCGCCTTGAACCATTGTCGATCAGTGTCTATCAACGATATGAGTGAAATAGGAACACCGCAAACAGCAGCGGCAACTTTAACGAGCCCGTCAAAAACTGCTTCTGCTTTGGTGTCCAGAACTTTCAGGTCAATCAGGGACTCGATACGATCCGTTTCGCTCAAGGATGATGTAGCCATTAATCACCTGCTTTTCGTTGTTCTTGTATTTTTAACCCGGCGCTATCAGGTTGACTTTTATTGCCTTGCTGCCTGTAGATATTGTTCGAAAAAGCAATACTAATTGAAGAAAGCAAGAGCCTGATGCCAGTAGAACATAGACTGCCTGAGATGAAAACGAAGTTGGTTCTGTATATTCCTGAATTTAATTAAGTTAATAAAATAAATGTCATTATGTTATAGATTCAGGTGTTACATAGAGTAACTTTCATTGATCGATGAAAACTGCAACTGGCAGTTACTTTCCGGTTGGGTAGAATGAGTTAATCCATCGATTCGGAATATCATGAGCTTGAAAATATTCACGGCCTGCCTCGGCACTGAGACCAACTCATTTTCGCCGATACCAACCGGTCTTGAATTATTTGAGCGCACAATGCTCGTGCGCGGTGGAGACTTCGGTGATCGTGTGTCGCTGTTTGGTTTGCCATTGATTACCTGGCGTGAGCGCGCAAAGAGCTGCGGCTGGACTGTTGCTGAAGGTTTGGCAGCGTTTGCAACTCCGGCCGGCGACACCACTCGAGCAGCCTACGAAGCATTGCGCGATGAAATTCTTGCTGACCTCGCAAGTGCAATGCCAGTGGATGCTGTGATGCTGAATTTGCATGGTGCAATGGTGGCTGACGGTTATCCGGATGCAGAAGGCGACCTCTTAATACGTGTGCGTGAGCTAATCGGTGCAGACATTCCGCTGTTGGCGGAACTTGATCTGCATGGTCACATGACACAGGCCAAGCTCGATGCAAGTGATGCACTCATTTACTACAAAGAGTACCCGCATGTCGATGCCGTTGAGCGCGCGGCCGAACTATTTGATATTGCCGAAGGCATGCTCACAAACGGATTACGTCCGCGCATGTCGATGTACGATTGCCGGATGCTCGGTATCTTTCCCACTACCCGTGAGCCACTTCAGGGCTTTGTCTCACGAATGAAAGCGCTGGAGCAACAGCCCGGCATTTTGTCGGTTTCGCTGGTGCATGGCTTCCCGTGGAGCAATACACCGGAGATCGGTATGCGGGTTCTGGTCGTCACCGATAACGACCAGCAGCTCGCTGATAATACCGCCGGGGAACTGGGCCGGTGGATCTGGAATCATCGTGCAGATCTGGTCGCACCATTTGTTGATTTGGATCACGCGCTCGATCGAGTCGCAGATGCGACTGGCAGCAGCCGGCCATTGATTCTGGCGGACACTGCCGACAACACCGGCATCGGCGCCGCGGGTGATTCAACATTCGTGCTGGCGCGGTTAATTGAGCGTAATATTGGTGGTGTCGCTATTTCTCCGCTCTGGGATCCGGTTTTTGTCGACGTGGCCTTTGATGCAGGGAAAGGGGCCAGGGTAAATGTTCGTCTGGGCGGCAAGCTGGGCCCTGCATCTGGCAACCCGCTGGATTTAGAAGTGACAGTTATGGATCTGGTGCGCGATGCTGAGCAACCTTTCGGTGGCGCTAAGGCACCGTTGGGGGATGTCGCCTGGCTTCGCGTGGGTGATCCGGAGGATAATGAAAACGCAATTGATATTATTGTAAACAGTAAGCGCGTACAGGCCTTTGATCCGGCCTGCTTTTCAGTGGCGGGACTCGACCCACTGAAACCGCGTGCACTGGTAGTGAAATCAACCCAGCACTTCTACGCGGGGTTCGAACCTATTGCTGAGGACATCATCTATATGGCGACACCCGGTTGTGGTTCTATGGATTTTGCCGCCATTGAGCACCCGATGGTTAGTGCGAAACTGTGGCCTAAAGAGGATGATCCGTTTAAATAGTGGTCAGGCAGCGAGTAACTATTTGCAGAGCGGATTCTGGCACAGTGGTCATGATTCTTCTTGTATGGCGCTTGATCAGGCGTTGTGCTTGCAGGGCTCTATTAATTAATAGAGCGCCAGTAAATTCAAGTTGATGAAATTTTAATTAGCATGCGGCATATTCTCATCATTCGTTGCCCGCTACCATAATCTCCTCAAATTTTAATCCGGTTTGCTTACTAATTGTGCGCCACAGCATATAAAAAATACCCAGCATCATCAGGGTTGAAGGGATGGCAATCATCGGGTAGCTGAGTAGTGTCATCCGGCCCAGCTCTTCATTAAAAGCAGTGGTGCCGGAATCGCTTTTAACAATCCATTTCGCCAGTACGTAATTCATCATTGCTGAAAAACCAAATGTACCGGCGAAAAGGTAATTGGCAGTATCAAGTTGCGTCTCAAATATATTGCGTGTTCCACGCTTGTCTAGCTCGCTTTCTATGCGTTTAACATTTAAAACAGATGGGTTGAATAACAGTTTCCGTATAACTGGATAGCCGACTTTATGTGCAATCAGAACGCCGATGCCGATAACTGTTGGCACGGCAGCTTCTTTAATGGCTAGCCAGCCTGCGTCAAGTTTCAGCAAACCGATTCCACCGGTCAGCAAAACACTGAATACACCAATTAAAGCGATCCAGTTCTTCTTTCGATTGTTGATCAGTTCGTAGAGGCCCCAGCAGACGGGAAATGCCAGGGCCAGCAGCAGGGCGCGTGTAGCGCCCAGTTGCTCCGGGCCGCTGAGTTTCATCAATACTACTGATGGAATCAGTATGCTGACTGCCAGATCTATAAACGGGTGTGATTTTTCACTCATGTGCTGGACCGGTGAATAGCAGAATCTCTATTGAATAGAATAATCATAATTTATTGTTCAGGCGTCATGCCTTTCAAGTACCTGAATGCTTCACTTTCGGTAGAAAGCATTAGTGTGGTGTTGCTTTTGAGTATAGATTTGTACATGTCCATGGTTTTCTGGAATTCATAGAAATCTACAGATGCCTGGTTTTTGTTATAGGCTTTGGCATATATTTCGGTGGCTTTTGCATCAGCGGCGCCGCGTATTTCTTCTACTTCGCGGTAAGCTTCTGACTGAATTTTATTCAGCTCACGCTCTCTGAATCCGTTGATACGTGCCGCTTCACCATTGCCTTCGGATCTGAATCGCTCGGCAATTTGCCGGCGCTCACTGATCATTCGGTCGTAAATTTTCGGACGCACGCTTTCGTTGTAATTGATTCGCTTGAACCGGATATCAAGTAGCTCGATACCGAACACTTCAACCTTTGTGGCGGCAGATTTAAATATTTCCTGCTCCACGAGTTTACGACCTTTTGTTATTGGAACCAATGTACCAAGCGTTGCCAGATCTTCTTCAGTGAGTGATGCGTCCAGCAGTGGTTTTCTGTCTTTGGTGGTTCGGATGATTTCTATCAGTTCATGCTTGGCAACGGCATTGCGTGTTTCACTGCCGAGTATGTCGTCGAGGCGTGATTGAGCGCTGCGCTCATCGCGCAGCCTAAGCAAATACTGTAGCGGGTCGACTATGCGCCAGCGAGCGAACAGATCAACAGCAATATAGAGTTTATCTTTTGTGGGCATGTTGCTGGGGTTTCCATCCCACTCAAGTATGCGTTTTTCAATTGGATTTACTTTTTGTACAAAAGGTAATTTAAATTTAAGGCCGGCAGTGGTCACCGCATCGCCAACCGGTTTACCGAACTGGGTGATAATGACCTGTTCCGTTTCGTTGACCTTGTAGGCTGAATTGCCGACAAGCAGAGCCAGTAACGCAATAGTTATCAGAATAAGTACTTTCATCGTGTGAGCGCTCCGGTTCCACTCAGCGGCAGTAAAGGCAGAACCTGTTGAGATTTCTCATCCATAATTATTTTTGATTCCAGCTCTGGTAATACTTCCTCAAGTGTCTCTATATAGATACGGCGCCGTGTTACTTCGGGGGCCTTGAGGTATTCAGTCAGTATGGCGTTGAATCTGGCTGCATCACCTTCTGCTTCGTTGATACGTTTCAGCCGGTAGCCATCTGCGGCTCGTATTCTCTGATCTTTTTCACCTTCGGCCAGTGGTACCACTTTGTTGTACTCTCGGCGGGCCGCGTTGATCAGGCTTTCTTTCTCCTGCTGCGCCTGATTCACTTCGTTGAAGGACTCCTGCACTGGTCGGGGAGGGTTTATATTTTTCAGTTGTACCTGATCAATACTGACACCGATACCATACTTGGTGGTGAGCTCCTGCATTTTTACCAGAGCCTCGTCTTCTATTTCCTGTCGGCCAATGGTAATGACTTCATCAACGGTGCGGTCGCCCACGACTTCTCGCATTACAGACTCTGACAGATCGCGCAGGGTTTCTCCCGGATTGCGAACTTCGAACATGTATTTTTTCGGATCTTCGATCCGGTACTGTACGACCCATTCAACCAGAGCGGCATTGAGATCGCCGGTTACCATCTGGCTTTGGGCCTGCGGATTGGGGCGGTGCTGACTGCGGTTGGTGGCGCCAGTGGTCGAAAAACCGAACTCCTGTTTCAGCTGGCGCTTTACCGGAACGATGGTGACTTCGTCAGCACCCCAGGGGACTTTGAAATGAAGCCCCGCTGGCTCCTCCTTTAGGTACTTGCCAAAGCGCGTAACCAGACCAACGGAGTCACTGGGCACGGTGTAATACGCAGTAGAGATGAACAAACCAATGGCAACCAGCGCAGCTACGATCAATATGGGCATCAAACCACCGGGCAGGTTCATGCCGGCACCACCGGTTCCGGTTCCGTTACCGGACCGGCCGCCAGAGCCGCCACCCGAATTGCCGCCACCACCCGAATTACCGCCGCCCCCAAAAAGATTCTCAAGCTTTTTTTTCTGCTGGCGAATTACCTCGTCGAGGTCGGGCGGGCCGTTATTGGAATTCGGCTGATTTTTGTGGCTCCAGTCGGAAGCCTGGGCTCCCTTCTTATTGTTGTGCAGATCAATTACTGCCATGTTGCTGTTCTCAGTGTTGCACCGGGTTTTCAGTGATGGGCTCAAATCCAGCAGATCGGTTCATAATCTGATTGCCTGATGATTTGCTTGCTGATTGTATCGTTGCCGCGCATTATCGGTGCAATTCATTTTGATTGCATTATTGAACAGGCAATTCTTCAGATTATCAGAAAACGATAATCGGTGAGGATAGACCAGTAATCTGTGCGGGCATGAGGCGCATGATGAAGATGTTAGTTCAGATATTTCTGATTGATCGAATAGTTGTTCCTATTCAACAAAACCGATCGGTAAAACCGCGTCTGTTGAGAGCGCACCAACAGTTCGATGATTAATTCCTGCAAAACGTCCAGCTGCGTGAGTTATTTATTGCCGGGTAATTCCGGCTTTGTTGTTCCGCAACACAAACTTTTGTACTTTGCCGGTCGCGGTTTTAGGCAGCTCATTGACAAAGCTAACCCACTGCGGTGTTTTAAAGTGCGCCAGCGTGTCCCTGACGTGCTGCTTTAAGTCTGCCTCTGTCGTCTGTTGACCAGGCTGAAGCACAACAAACGCATGTGGCGATTCGCCCCACTTTTCATGTGCCATGCCGACGACAGCAGCTTCCTGTACAGCGGGATGTCGTAACAGACATCCTTCAACTTCGACCGATGAAATATTTTCACCGCCACTGATGATGACGTCTTTGAATCGATCGCGTATTTCCAGAAACCCGTCAGGGTGCACTACAGCAGCATCGCCGGAATGGAACCAGCCGTTTTTAATGGCGGCATCTGTGGCGGCCGGGTCGTTATAGTATCCTTTCATGACAACATTACCTTGAACGGTAATCTCCCCCAGAGTTGCACCATCATGCGGGACTTCGTTTCCATGTTCATCAACCACCCGCAGCTCGCCCGAGCCGACCAGTTCAACTCCCTGCCGGGCTTTGATGACAGCCAGTTCTTCGGCGGATAACTTGTGATGTTCCGGTTGCGACTCGCATATAGAGATCAGCGGTGCGGTTTCGGTCAGCCCGTACACATGAGTCAGATGCCAGCCGAGATCCTGCTCCAGGGCCTCGATGGTTGCGGCAGCAGGTGGTGCCCCGGCCGTGAACAGACGTACGCCGCGCGGGATCTGCCGACGAAACTCCTCCGGAGCGTTGATGATGCCAATTAACACGGTAGGTGCGGCACAGAGCATGGTGATTTTTTCGTCTGCCAGCGCTTTGCACACGAGCTCCGGGTCGACCTTTGGCAGGCAGACGTGCGTCATGCCGCGGGCTGTATTCAGCCAGGTGAACGTCCAGCCATTTGCGTGGAACATGGGTAGTGTCCACAGGTAGCGATCTGCCGGTGTCAGGTGCTGGTGCGCCAGCGTGTTCATGATATTCAGATACGCATTGCGGTGCGTGATCATCACGCCTTTAGGGCGCGCCGTGGTACCGCTGGTGTAGTTAATTGTCAGTAGATCCGATTCTGCGATTTCTACTTCAGCGAAATCCGGCTCGCTGTCGGCGAGCATTTGCTCGTAGTCCATCCATCCGTCGCGGCTACCGCTCAGGGCAATATAGAATTCAATGTGGGTTAGTTGCTCGCGAATACTGTCGATTGCCGGCATGTACTCGGGATGTACGCAAACGGCTTTAGCACCGCAGTGGTTTAGTATGTATTCGAAATCATCGGCCAGCAGCCGGTAATTTATCGGAACCAGCACAGCGCCTATTTGCGGTACCGCATAGTAGCCCTCCAGATGCGAATGCGTGTTAGGGGCTATATAGGCAACTCGGTCACCCTGTGTGATACCCAGGCCTTGCAGTGCAGCAGACCACTTGTCACAACGGTTGAGAAACTCGGCGTAGGTGAAGCGTTTTTCGCCTTCGACAACGGCTTCTTTGTGTGCGTACAGGCGGCGAGCCCGGCGCCCGAACTCGATAGGTGATAGTGCGATTTCCACTATGCGCTTCCTCTTCAGATGTAACTGGAATAGTTAGTGCCCGTCCATAAACCAGGGCGTAGCGAGGATCATTCAGGTGCGTGAGATTTCGCCTACCACATGTGGGCGTTTAGTCATTCTAAATAACTACATGTGGTCGGTGAAAGATTGCGTGTCCTGAGTGGTCCGCAGTAGCGCTGGTTTATGGATGGGCACTAGGTAGTTTATAGAGCGAGCATAGCGCGTAGCGAATCGGTTTCAAAGTGCATTGTATGCAGAGCATCGCCCACCTGAGCGGTGGGCGAAAACCATGACAGACGCCGATCAGGCGTCAGCGAGATCCTTCTCGTGACGAGCTGTGGCTTCTTCTACTGCTTTCAATTGCTTTTCTGCCAGCACAGCACGTTTTGAGCGGGCTAGATCTGCTGCTGCCTGCAAGCCGCTGCCGGAGGATTGAAAGTGTGGCATAACTTCGCGAGCGAACAATTCGTAACTTTTCTTTGTTGCTGCATTGTTTGCCCAGTTATGTGCCAGCGTCAGATAGGTGCCGAAGCCGCCGTTGGATTGCTCGATGAGGCTTTCGATTTGCTCAATCATCCGATCTGGCGTACCAACAACACCGAGACCGCCATTGACGAAATCAATCATTTCATCGACATCGGCGCCATCGACGGCCATTTGAGGAAATGCGGCGACGTCCTGGAAGTACCGGAACCACTGTTCCATGCCGTATTTCATGTCTTTTCTGGCTTGTGCTTCGGTCTCGGCAAGGTGCATCAAGCCGACCAGTCGCCACTTGCTGCGATCGGCGACCTGATTGTGCTGAGCTGCCATTTGCTCCTGAATGGTCCAGTGGTGGGCGAGCACATCCATACCTACCGCAACAGTCGCCCCAAGAGATAATAATCCGGCACCATAACGGCCCGCCAGACGCGCTCCGGACGGAGAAGCTACCGCGGCGACGGTGACATCAAACAGTGGGTCGGAGTAGGGTCGAAGATGTAGCCTTGCGTCCTTCAGTGTGAGATGTTCGCTTTCATAACTGACGGGTTCTTCCGAAGTCAGCAGGCGCATCACGATATCCATATAGTCTTCGAACAATGGTCGCATTTGCGTGGGCTCGAGGCCAAGCATTGCCGCATCGGTTGGCAAAGCCCCCGGGCCTACGCCCATCATTACTCTGCCGCGAGTCAGATGATCGAGCAGTACCATGCGTTCAGCGGTCCACAACGGATTGTGATACGGCAGTGAAACGACGCCGGTACCAAGTTTGATGCGTTGTGTTCGTGCAGCAGCAGAGGCAATAAATACCTCTGGTGATGCAATAATTTCACTACCGGCAGAGTGGTGTTCGCCTATCCATGCTTCATCGTAGTCGAGCATATCAAGGTGAGCCAGCAGGTCGAGATCCTGTTCTAAAGACAGGGTCGGGTTGTGATTTGGCGCGTGGAAAGGCGCCATGAATATTCCAAACTTCATTTTCATTGCATTCCTCCGGGAATTCTGGGGTGATTGCAATCATGGCTATCACCCATGTGGCCGCAATAGAGCGGTTGTCAGTAATAATACCAATGCACTGTTTCGGAAGTATGCTTTTTATTATTATTAGTTAGTTGCGTTCTATCGGGTTAAAATTCTGGTGAAGAGTCAGTCTGATTGAGAACACGCTGCGTCAGGGTCTGAATATTCGGAAGTTCGGCGGTAGCTGATTTATTTCAAGGTAAAGGGGACACACAATGCGTTGGCAGCAGGGCAGAAAAAGCAGGAATATTGAAGATCGTCGCGGAGGCCGTGGAGGTGGCACGGTAGCCCGTCGCGGAGGCTCCAAAATGGGTGGGCTGATGACGATCGGGCTGGTTATTGCCGGACTGGTATTCGGCGTGAACCCGATGAAACTCATTAATATGACCGGAGGGCTTGGCGGTTTGGGTGGAGGTGGCGCCAGCATTGGAGCCCCTGCAGGCGGTGGAGTCCAGTACGATGCCAGTGCCCGCAAGGATGATCAGGCTGGTCAGTTTGTAGCCTCCGTTCTTGGCTATACCGAAGATACCTGGAACGACATCTTCCGAAGTTACGGCGCAAAATATCAGCCGCCGACACTCGTGATGTTTGAGGGTAGCGTGCGTTCGGCCTGTGGAACACAAAGTTCTGCCGCAGGGCCATTCTATTGCCCGGGTGATAAGCAGGTATATATCGATACATCATTTTTCCGGGAACTGCAGAATATGGGCGCGCCGGGGGATTTTGCCATGGCCTATGTTATTGGCCATGAAGTCGCTCACCATGTTCAAAATCTTGAAGGTATTTCCATGAAAGTTCAAGGGCGCCAGCGTAGAGTATCGAAGGTCGAAGCCAATCGCCTTTCTGTGTTAACTGAACTGCAGGCGGACTGCTATGCTGGTGTCTGGGCCCACCATACACAAAAGAAAACCCGGTTTCTTGAAGAGGGAGATCTTGAAGAAGGGCTTAACGCAGCGGCGCAGATTGGCGATGATGTGTTGCTGAAGAAAGCAGGGCATACGC
This sequence comes from Chromatiales bacterium (ex Bugula neritina AB1), assembly GCA_001730015.1. GTDB lineage: Bacteria > Pseudomonadota > Gammaproteobacteria > Granulosicoccales > Granulosicoccaceae. The sequence goes on from MDLA01000175.1 coordinate 43,340, forward strand.
CTCACGAGAGCATGTATACGCATGGTTCAGCGAAGCAGCGCCAGCAGTGGTTTACCGAAGGTCTGCGTAACGGCAAGGTCGAAAACTGCAATACGTTCAGACAGGCAGGTGTTCAGCTCTAGAGAACCTGATACTGTAAATGGCGGGTCCGGGAATAGGGCCCGTGATAGTTGGTTTGTGTACGGCGCTCTGGTGGTTAGAGATAGTGCTGGTGATTAATTGAGATTGTCCGGCCCGAAAGACAACGGCAGCAGATCTCCCAGAGTGCTTGTGTAGCGTATCGTATTGTTGTCGCCAATCAGTACTGGTGTGGCTTCGTCGGCAAATTCCCGAATGCGCTGTCTGCAGCCGCCACACGGTGTGCAAAGTTCATCACCGAAACCCGCCACTGCTATCGCGGCAATGCTATTGTCGCCGCCCATAATCATCGAGCTTATTGCACTGGCTTCAGCGCAGTTGCCCAATGGGTAGGCAGCGTTTTCGACATTACAGCCGCTGTAGATGTTGCCGGTGTCAGTGAGAATTGCAGCACCAACCGGAAAATTTGAGTAGGGTGCGTAGGCACGGGACATAGCAGCCCGGGCGTGCTCTATAAGGTCTGAGTAATCCGCAGTAACCATCTGCTAGCGCTCTTTGGTGAACGGAATGCCGACAGCTTTCGGCGCGATGGCGCGTCCTATAAAACCGGCCAGCAATACCACCGTAAGAATATAGGGCAGTGCTTGAATTAACTGTACCGGGACTTCCCCGATAACGGGCAGCACAATGCCCTGCAGGCGAATGGATACCGCATCGAGGAATCCGAACATGAGACAGGCGAACAAAGCTGGTACCGGACGCCATTTACCGAAGATCATTGCCGCCAGTGCGATGTACCCCTGGCCTGCGGTCATTTCACGCGAAAAAGCAGCGTTTTGTGCGATGGCAAGGTAGGTTCCTGCAACGCCGCAAAGTGCGCCGCATATTATCACCGCGTAGTAGCGAAGCCGACTGACCGAGATACCGGTGGTGTCTACCGCTAGCGGGTTTTCTCCTACGGCTCTCAGACGTAAGCCGAAACGAGTCCGATAAACTACCCACCAGGTGGTCGGTACTGCCAGAAGCGCAATATAAACCAGCAGGTTGTGGCCGTTGATCACGGTATCGAAAAAAGTGCCTATGAGCGGCACTTTGGCAATTAAATTACTGAGGGGTATTTCCAGCGGCATAAACCGGGCTTCAGACGAGAGTGCTGGCGTTTGCCCGCCCTGCGAGAACCATGCTATTCCCAGAACTATCGTCAGACCCGAGGCGAGTACGTTTATCGCCAGTCCGCTGACTACCTGATCACCGCGATGGGTTATACAGGCGAAGCCGTGCACAAGTGCCAGCCCGATACTGACAATTATAGCGCCGATTAAAGCGACCCAGGCTGACCCGGTTATAGCCGCCAGTGTGCCTGCCGCAAAAGCGGCCGCCAGCATTTTACCTTCCAGACTGATGTCGACAATACCGGAGCGCTCCGAAAACAGCCCGGCCATCGCGCAGAGGATTAGGGGGGTTGAAACGCGCAGAGTGGCATCGAGGGTGGCGAGCAATATGGGCAGGTTGATGACATCCATAGTTAGCTCCGCACCCGCCTTAGCAACAGGGAATAAGATTTGCGCAGCATTATGCCGTGACTCGTTGTCTGGTGATTGCGAGCCATACGCGTACAGCCCAGGGCCGTAGCATTAGCGCCAGCGCACCGGAAAACAGGATGATCAGCCCCTGTATGGCGACAACCATTTCCCGTGTGATTTTTGGTACCTCGAAGGCGAGTTCGGTACCACCCTGATAGAGCACGCCAAACAACAGGCTGGCGACCAGAATGCCGAGAGGGTGATTACGCCCCATTAGTGCGACGGCGATGCCCGTGAAGCCATAGCCTGCCGGAAAATTCAGCAGCAGGCGATGGTGTACGCCCATGATCTCGTTGACAGCCACCAGACCAGCCAGTGCACCGGAAATGCACATGGCGGTGATGACAATGCGTTTTGGTTTGATGCCCGCATAGACAGCAGCGGCTTCACTTTGCCCGGCGGTGCGAAGTGCATAGCCCCAACGGGTTTTCCATACGTAGAGCCAAACGATCACACAACAGATAAGCGCCAGCAGGAATGACAAGTTGAGCGGCGTGCGGGTTATGTTCACGCCGAAAAAAGCGAATAGCTCGTGCATGAAAGGCAGCCATCCGGATGGATCAAACTCACGTGTTTCCGGAGACATGCTGCCAGGCTTGATCAGTACGTTTACCAGCAGATAAACCATTAGTGATGCGGCGATAAAATTGAACATGATTGTTGTAATCACAATATGACTGCCGCGGTAGGCCTGCAGCCACGCTGGTATAAAAGCCCACAGAGCGCCGAATAACGCAGCAGCTATAATTCCAACGGGTATTAATATTAGCGCCGGCAGATATTGATCGAGCAATAGAAATGACAGGCCAACCCCGAGGCCACCGATATAGGCCTGGCCTTCACCGCCTATATTGAACAGGCGTGCATGAAAGGCAACAGCTACAGCCAGCCCGGTAAAAATAAAATTGGTGGTGTAGTAGAGGGTGTAGCCGATGGCCTCATCGTAGCCGAACGCGCCGTTGATCATGATGCCAACGGCTTCAATCGGGTTTTCGCCAATAGCGAGAATGATCAGCCCGGCAAATACCAGGGCCAACAGTATGTTCAGTAACGGAATCAGGACAACTTCAATCCACGCCGGCAATTCTATATTGCTGGTATTCATGCTACCGGATCCAACGCATTTGCCATCATCAGGCCAAGGGTTGTTTTGTCGGCTTCGGAGCCTTTCATGGTGCCGACAACCTTGCCTTCGAACATCACCAGTATTCGATCACTGAGTGTCATGATTTCATCGAGCTCGACCGACACCAGCAGCACCGCGCAGCCGTTGTCACGCATCTCCACGATTTTCTGGTGGATCAGTTCAATAGCACCGATGTCTACTCCGCGAGTGGGCTGGCCCACCAGTAGTACAGAAGGAGCTTTGTCGAGTTCGCGTGCAAGAATCAGTTTTTGCTGGTTGCCGCCGGAAAAAGAAGCGGACTTGAGTTTTGGGTCTTGCGGGCGTACGTCAAATGCACTCATTAACTTTTTACAGGCTTCCTTGATCGCATCTGCTTTTAGAAACATTCGCCAGTTAAAGGCTGCTTTTGTGTGATAGCCGAGAAGTGAAGATTCAGCGGCCGTAAATGCTTTCACCAGGCCTAGTCGCAAGCGATCTTCGGGCACATGCTGAACACTGATTTCACGCATACTGGCCGGGTCTAACGGCGCTTCTTTGCTGACCTTGTGGCCATTAATAGTGAATTCACCATCACTGGGTGATTGTATACCAGACAGCAATTCCAGCAGTTTGCTCTGGCCGTTGCCGGCAACTCCAGCGATTCCGACTATTTCCCCGCGTTTTACGTCGAAGCTTATGTTGTCGAGACGCTTCAGACCGCGTTCGTCTATAACGGTTACGTTGTTAACCGAAATTCCTGTCTCTGTGTTCGGTGTATCTATTTTTTCGAAGCTTTGAGCTGCCAGCTTGCGCCCTACCATTAGCTCGGCGAGAGCCGCCATGTCTGTGTCTACAGTGCGCTGTGTTGAGACGATTTTGCCGAGTCGGAGCACCGAGACGTTATCGGTTATATCCATAATTTCACGCAGTTTGTGCGTGATGAGTATGATCGTGACACCGCGCTCTTTCAGTACCTGCAGCACGCGAAACAGCTGATCGGCTTCCTGTGGAGTTAAAACGCCGGTGGGTTCGTCTAGAATGAGGATGTCGGCGTTGCGGTACAGGGCTTTGAGTATTTCCGTGCGTTGCTGCTGGCCGACGGGAAGTTCGTCGATAAGGCTGTCCAGTGGTACTTTGAGTTCGTACTCGTCTGCCAGATGCTGCAGTGATTCCCGCGCATGTGCGCCGCTTGTTTTCAGCAGATGGCTTTGCTCTGCACCGAGTATTACGTTCTCCAGCACGGTAAACGTATCAACGAGCATGAAATGCTGATGCACCATGCCGATACCCGCTGCTATTGCCTCGCGGGAATTATTTATTTTTCGGGGTGTGCCATTGATCAGAATTTCTCCGCTGTCGGCCTGGTAAAAGCCGTAAAGAATGCTCATCAAGGTAGATTTTCCGGCACCGTTTTCACCAACGATACCGTGAATGCTGCCGCTTTCAACGCGCAGGTTGATGTCCTGGTTTGCCAGTACCGCACCGAAGCGCTTACTGATACCCCGGAGTTCGATAGCGGGAGGAAGTGAGCCTTCCTCCCGAGTCACGTGATCAGTTGTCATCGGCTGCTTTGCTGAGGTTATCTGTTAGTAGCAGAGCAGTAATAACACTAGCCATAGTAGTCCGGTTACTGATCGGTGTTGCGAGTTGAGTCAACTACTAATAGTTGCAGGTGTTATCGCTGGTATAGTCGTGTACTTTGATGTCGCCGGATTTGATCATCGCTGATATTTCTTCAACTTTGGCTTTCATGTCGTCGCTGATCAAAGATGCGTTGTGCTCATCCAGTGCCCAGCCAACTCCTTCTTCGGCAAGCCCCAATACCTGGATACCCGGAGTGAACGCATCGTTCTGGGAATCCATGAACACGCTATAGGCGGCTACATCAACGCGCTTCAGCATTGAAGTAAGCATGGTGCCCGGATGCAGATAGTTTTGGTTTGAATCGACACCAATGGCCAGCTTGCCAGCATCTTTTGCTGCCTGGTAGACGCCGACACCGGTACCACCGGCCGCTGCATAGACAACATCAACTCCGCGCTCAAACTGGCTCTTGGTGAGCTCACCACCACGACCCGGATCGTTCCACGCGGCAGGCGTGGTGCCTGTCATGTTCTGGACTACTTCAGTATCGGCATTGATGTGCTTCGCGCCCTGCTCATAGCCGCAGGCAAAGCGACGGATCAACGGAATATCCATACCGCCGACGAAGCCGACTTTACTCGACTCGGAAGCCAGTGCTGCCAGTACGCCGACCAGGAAAGAACCTTCGTGCTCTTTGAAAACTATTGAGCGAACATTGGGCAGGTCAACCACCATATCGATGATGGCAAAACGTGTATCAGGGAATTCTTTAGCGACTTTTTCCAGTGCCGGTGCCTGGGCGAAACCTATTCCCAGTACCGGATCCGCACCGCGCTGAGCCATGCGTCGCAGTGCCTGCTCCCGCTGTGCTTCGTTGGTCACTTCGAATTCACGATACTCGATACCGGTTTCGCTCTTGAATTTTTCAACACCGTCGTACACGCCCTGGTTGAAAGATTTGTCGAATTTACCGCCCATGTCGAAAACAACGGCAGGTTTTATGTCTTCGGCGTGAGCGCTGGTGACGGCCAGAAGTGCAGTCACTGCACCGACCAGTGCAGGCTTGAAAAGTTTATTCAGAGATAAGCTCATAGATGATCCTCGTTGGTTGGGACGCTGGAAAGCGGATGGTGTGCCGAATTGAACAATGAACGGGTTCGCCAGTTCAGCACATGCGGCGCTGGTTCCATGTGCGATAGCATGTGACAATAGCGCGGTGATATCAAGCGACGTTCCCTCTCTTTCTGCCCGAATGCGGCGGATAATTAGTTGAATACTCCTGATTTAAGAGCAAGGGAGGCATTTAGCGAAGTCCACCAATCCCGATTCTGGCAGCGCCATCAAATGGTGCTGGCGTCTTTTTCTGTTCCACACCCTCAATTCAACGGGATTCCCGAATATCGATAGCCACCATCACACGGAACGCTCTGCGATGCGGATCAGTGCAGTTTACGCTGCTCTGTTCTGGGTAACTTGTCTTGGCGTGGTGTATCTGCCGGAATGGTTGCGTCAGACAGGGCTTGATACAGGGCAGATCGGGGTGGTGCTGGCGTCAGCTTCGTGGCTGAAAATTCCGGTAACTCTGGCGGCGGGTAATCTGGCCGATCATTTAGGCCGCAGAAAACGCGTTCTGTTGATAACCGCGGGTCTATTGGCCTGTGTACTGCCGGTGTTTTTCTTCATAAAAGAGTATTTCTGGCTGTGCGTAGTGTGGGCAATTGCAGGCGCGCTGGCATCTACCTGTGTCCCCGTTGCAGACAGCATTGCGGTTACAGCGGTGAGACGGGACAATGCAAAATACGGCCGCATGCGAGTCTGGGGCTCTATCAGCTTTTTGACCGGTAGTATTTTGTGCGGCTGGATAATCAGTAAACTCGGCGGAAATACACTGGTGTGGTTGCTGTGTATAGCAGCGCTACTATTAGTGGTCAGTATTGCTCTGGCGCCGGACTACCGTACTAAAAAGCCGAATTATCGGGGCCTGATGATCATGCCCGTTTTGAAAATACCGGGCTTCGCTATCTTTTTGTTTGCGGCAGCGATGATCATGGCCAGTCATTCGGCGCTGTACAGTTTATCTACCGTGTACTGGTCTGCGAATGGTATTGAGTTGTCGGTTATCGGCTTGTTGTGGGCGACCGGTGTTGTTGCCGAGATTTTAATTTTTTATATTGCAGCACCTGTGCAGCGAGTATTCAATCCGTGGGGGTTACTGCTGGTGGCCAGCGCGGTCGCTATCGGGCGATGGCTGCTCACGGCAGTCGTTACCGAACCGCTGAGTCTGTTTTTTATTCAGTCATTGCATGCAATTACGTTTACTTTTACACAACTGGCAGTGGTTGGTTTTATCGCGCGGGAAATACCCGAAGAATTAACCTCCAGTGCGCAGACGATCTATGACAGTTGTGCCATTGGCTTAATTTTCGGATTAGCGTTATTTGTTAGCGGGCAGTTGTCGCGAGTCAGTATCGGGCTGTCTTTTTATGCGATGGCTTTGATGGCGCTGGTGGGGTTTGCTTTTGCGCTGTGGCAGATTCGGCGGCTGGGGTGGCGAGCACACGCGTGAGTTGTGGGGGGTTTAGAGAGTTCTGAGTGTATGGTCTGAAGGCTGTTTAATGGTAAACCATACTGATTAGCTGAAATCGTGCATTCGGTAAGCGAAATGATCGGTAGATTATCTGTGCTAGAGTGATGGAAGTTGAGTAAGTTAGAGCAACACAGAAACCACTCCGGAAACCCGCCCGCGGAACTAATCTGAAACTCGGGCAGCAGGATCGCCAGTACACCAGACCGTATGCCAAAAGTTTTTATCTCTTACCGCCGCAGCGATGACCCCTACGCCGCCAACTTGATTTACGATCGGCTGTGCGCGCACTTTGGTAAGGAGTCGGTCTATCTGGATATCGATGATATTCCACCTGGTATCGATTTCCGCAAGCACATTCGTGAGGCTGTTGCTGAGTGTGATGTGCTGCTTGCAATTATTGGAGCGCGTTGGCTGGAAGCAGATGAGAATGGTCAATCACGGCTTGAGAATCCAGCAGACTTTGTTCGATTGGAGATTGAAGCTGCCCTTGCGCGAAATATCCCGGTGGTGCCGGTACCGGTGGGCCGTGCGCGGTTGCCGAGGGAAAATGAACTGCCTTCGGTGCTGGCCGATCTCGCCTATCGCAATGCCTGTGAGGTTCGCGCTGGTGTTGACCTTCAGGGTCATATAACACGTCTGCTTAAAGGAATAGAGCGGGTGCTGGTTTATGTCGCAGAGCCGCCGTCAGAAGTGACACCGCAACCGGGATCTGTGCCGGATAAAAAAACGGAATCGGTTGTGGCGGCAAATACGCGAACTGAATCTGTGGAAGAAGCGCCGCCCTGGGCAGCGGCAACCGGTACAGACAGCTATGGCCGCTGGGCCGCGTTTGAATTGGGCGATCAGTCGTATCGCCTTCGCTGGATCAAACCAGGGGAGTTTCTGATGGGCTCGCCAGATGAAGAGCCGGAATGTTCTGACAACGAAGCGCTGCATACCGTTACGTTGTCACACGGGTACTGGTTAGCTGAAACCGCTGTTAGCCAGGCGTTGTGGCAGCATGTAGCAGGTGGCAACCCTAGCCATTTTGAAGGTGCAGATTTGCCAGTTGAGCAAGTTAGTTTTGACGATATAAAAAATGAGTTTCTGCCAGAGCTTAATCGTATATTGCCTGCTTTCAATGCGCAGCTCCCGACCGAGGCGCAATGGGAGTATGCGTGCAGAGCGGGCACCAGCACCCCGTTTCATTTTGGTGATTCGTTAACAACAGGTCTTGCTAACTATGATGGCGATTACCCTTATAACGGTCAGAAAAAGGGTGAATACCGGAGCAAGACAATACCCGTTTCCGATTTGCAAATTAACCCGTGGGGGCTGTATCAGATGCATGGCAACGTTTGGGAATGGTGCGCCGATTCCCCTCGTGAATTCAAAAAGGGAGAAACCGTTGTCGACCCAATCGGTCTGGAAGGGCAGGAGCGCGTGCTGCGCGGCGGCTCGTGGTGCGGCCGCGGGCGCTCCCTGCGCTCCGCATGTCGCCTCGGCTTCGGGCCGAGCCTCTGCGGCTGCAACTATGGCTTCCGCCTTGCCCAGGTCCCGGAGGGGCTGCGGAGCAGCTAGGGGCGGAGCCCAGTAAGCGGAGCGGGTAAATTGGAATCGCGGAGCGTTCATGTGGGAGTGGCGGAGCCACTAGAATTTTTTCTAGATGGCGGGGATTGAGTTAATACAAGCGCTCAACTACAAGGGTAAATATGGGGTGGAAGTCTGAAATGGTGCGGTTCGTTCCTCTCACCGCACCCTACGAAAACTGCCGAGGTGCGGCGTAGGGTGTGGTGAGCGATGCGAACCGCACCAATAAAACTTAAGCTCGATAAAAAAGTATATGTCGAACGGTCATATAGATACTGGGTATGTATTTTTATAAAAATTATAGATGGAATTTGCCGGGAAAGCCCGGGTGACTCCCTAATCTATAAAACAAAAACGTCAAACCCGATCAAATATAGAGCCAGCACTAGGAGTAGAAAATCGATGATATATACGAGTAGCCGAGGCATCCGTTAAGCCCGATATATAATCACAAATAGCCCGCTCCGGATTATTACAATTTTGCGTCTCTTCATACGCACCGGTAGGAAGCAGTCGCTCCGGATTATGCAAATAGATATCGAAAATCTTCAATACCACCTGCTGTCCGCGATACTGCAATGCCTGTAATTCCGGTCTCAATATCACCTCTTCCATAATAAACTTCTTTAATAACTTAAGCATCGCCATAGCATCTTTCGTCATGCGGGCTTGCAAGCGAAGCAGCGGGTGATCAAGCTCTTGCAGTTCACCCAATACCACATGCGTAATCAGCCAGCCCACCAGTTTACTAATCGCGTGCTTGCGTTTTTTATTGCTGCCACTGAACAAATTCTCTGTGTAGAAATCACGATTTCCGGCGATCGGGTTGTCGAGTATTTCCTCCAGCGGCTGTAAAAACTTCAGTTGCCACTGGCGTGGTGATAGTAACGACATAGCAATCGCATCTTCCAGATCGTGCACACCATAGGCGATATCGTCGGCCAGCTCCATTATAGATGTATCGAAGCTTTTATAACGGGTTTTCAAATGCCCGGTGGACGGGGAGGTTGTTGCCGTGAAGGTTGATCGATCCGATTCAGAAAAAGGCTGCAACACCCAGTTGAGGACGTCTGCTTCATCGCTATAGATGCCTTTAGGCGGATGCCACTGATCCAGATTCAGTGATGAAGTGCTGGCCGCTGTTTCATTGTAGCGCGCCAGATCGTCGCAAAATCCCGGGTATTTTATAATACCTAAAGTGGCGCGCCGGGTGAGGTCGAGACCGCAGTTTTCAGAGTATTCGCCAAGGCGTGCGAGTATACGCAGGCTTTGCCCGTTGGCTTCGAACCCGCCGTGATCGCGCATCATGTAATTCAATGCTACTTCGCCGCCGTGCCCAAACGGTGAGTGACCGATATCATGTGCCAGACAGGCGGCGTCCATCAGCCCGGACGGTGCCAGCCACTGCTGGTGTTCTTCCGTTTTAGCAGTAGCACGCAGGTGTTCGCAAATGCCGGAGCCAATCTGCGCCACTTCGAGGGAATGGGTCAGGCGGGTGCGGTAGAAGTCGCTCTCGCCAAGGCCCAGTACCTGAGTCTTGGATTGCAGTGCACGGAACCAGGCGCTGTGGATAACGCGCGCACGATCACGCTGAAAGTGGCTTTCGGTGGCGCCGGCGTTAAACCGGGTTTTAGTTGAGGTTCGTGTTTGCGAACGACGGGCGATCCAGTCTTCCAATGGGTAATACAATTCATTTAGGCAGACAACAGCTTATCGCAATCTGTGGGGAATTGCCCGCCAGCGTGGCTTTAGGGATGCTACAGTAATACGGGTTGAGCGTCTGCCAGCCAATGGATCGCATCGATAATATCGTAGACGGGCAGGCCGGTGTGCTGGCGGATCTCCTCTTTGTACGGTGACAGATTGGTGCATTCGAGAACAATGGCTCGGAGTGATTCTGACTGTCGGCTTAGCTGCCCGGCCGAATGTAAAACCTCCTGCAATGCCGTGAGACGGTTAAGTTCCGGCAAGTCGCGGCTGATGGTTTGCCGCAGAGTGTCGTCTTCCTGCAAGCCGCTCACGGCCGCAGGTTTGTTTTTCCCGAAATGGCGCGGGCCTAGTGTTCTACTGTCGAAGGTAATTATTCCCAAGCGCTCGATGCCGCCGTGAATCTGCCCCAGCAGTGGCAATAGCACAAGTGCTGATGTAACCACGGGAACATTGCACAGTCTGGACAGCTGCTGCTGCATCGGGCTTAAAAAACCACATGAGGTGGTGATAATTGAAACGTGTTGCTCTTCGAGCTCAATGGCAGCGCGGCAGAAATCTGTTTCGAGATTCTCTGCCATCCCGCGTTCGGTGATTACCGTATCAGGCTTTGCCCGCTCGACTGTCTTGTAGATAACCGGGTAGTTAAACGAGGCGGGGTTTCCGATATCTCCCGGTAACCGTGGAAAACGGGTGTTTAGCATGAGTACGCCAATAGGGCGCCGGTTTTTCATTCTAATCTGGCGGCCGGGGACGGTAGCCCCGGCACACATTTGTCCGGTTCAATAGCGCTATTTCAGGCGATACTTGAAGCCCATGTTGAATATAACGGTAGGATCATCACTGGGGTCGGGTTCTTCCGGATCTTCTGGGGTGGAGGTGATGTCTGTCTGCCTGAGAGATAAAGTCACCGTGTAGTCCAGACGATTATTCAAGTGGTATCGATACGATGAGGTCAGCAAATGGCTGATGGTTTCTCTGTCGGCACCGGTATCCGTCTGGCTGTCAGAGAATGAGGCGGCCCAGGTATTTACCCAGTCAACACGATCTGACAATTCATGTGTATAGCTCATCTGGTTTCGAATGGCCTGAGTGGTTTCATCGCCGAAGACAGGCTCATAGGTAACCAGATTGATGAACTGGCCTTTATAGCCATAGGGTTTGGCATATTCCCACTGCAGCAATAATTTTGGATCGTCGTCTGCCTGACCGCTTCGTTCACTTGCCTGGAAGCCCGCGCCGAGTCGTACAACCCAGCCATGTCGGCGTACACTAATGGGTTCCTGATCCAGTATTTCGTCAACGGTTAATGCGCCGAGTGCGCCGAGCTTTCCGTCTCTGACAGCTCCACTGCGTGCCAGTGCTGCTTCTATTGCTGCGTAGTAATCTCGGCGATACTGATCAACCCCGAAGCGGCTTTTGAATTCGTCTTCCCGGTCAATAATTTCGGCCACTTCAAGTGCGACTGAATCGGGAATGGGGCCGGTTAGAATACCTTCAACGTTGAGTTCTTCGACAATGCGAATAACCTTTGCCAGTGGCGTTGCATTATAGACTCTGCCGTAGCCCAGCCCGATAGTGGCTGAAACGTCGTCGTCGGGTGCTGAGTCATCGTGGGCATAACGTCCCTGACCGAACCAGAATGTTTTCGGATGCTTGGAGTTGATGAAATAGGTATCAATGGTTCCTTCTGCCTCGACGGTCCAATTGTCGAAGTGATCGGGTAATTCCTCTACTTCGGGGTTGCCATCGGCATCAAGGACCGTTGCGCCGTTTTCATCAACGACATTTTGCGTTGGCGTTATTCCGAATTGCCTGGCTTTTGCCGATGCACCCAATGTGTAATTCCACGAACGGGGCAAGGTGCTGAATGTTTTGGAATATTGACTATTGAAGTCAAGATCGTAGTCGATCTGTTCGTTTTGCGGCCCGTCGCCAGCATTAAACTGGGCGTCAAGAAATGCTTCTTCATATGAACTGTTGGCAACCAGGTAGTCCTGCAAAATGACAGCGTTGGCTATCATTGGCGATCCGCAAATGGCTATTGTCAGTGCGGATTTTGAAACATTGAAAATCATACGGTGGGGGCTCCAGGCGAGGCTGTATATCTCGCATATACTTTCAATAACGATACGAAGTGTAACGATAGCGTTACAAATATATAGTAGTTTGGAGATCCCTTGTGCACCTGGAGCGTTACTGACTGGTTATGAAGGGCTGATTTTTACTATTTTAACAATTGCGGGCCTGTTACCCGTTTTTTACGGCTGATGGTGCTGCCCGCGGATACTTGGCGGGGAGGGATTGACTACAGCATGTAGAAGAGCAAAAACACCATAAGAGAGCCAACAACCAGTGCAACCATACCGGTTGAATCCAGGGTTTTGGATAGCCATGCTCTGGGGCCTAGCCAGTCGGTAACACGGTTCACGCTGTATTGAGCGAGACGATCAGTACTTCCGAATAGCGTTGCTGTGGTTTTTTGCACTGCTGTAATAAGCGGCGTAAGGGCGCTGACCGCAGCAACCCGGTAGAACCAGTCGGTATCCAGATTGGTTGATTTGATTTCCGGAGGGTACCTGCCGCTGATGAACAGTACGGTGAATGCCAGTGCTGAGAACATCAGGAGTTGTAATTGCGTGATGACATGCGTTGTGGTGTAGGGCGCATAGTCGACGGGATAGGGCAATATCGCGTAGAGCGATTGTGGATAAACGCCGATAGCAATACACAAAAATGAAGCGATCCCCATGGCAATCAACATATTGGTTGGTGCTTCTTTACAGCGCTTGCCGCTGTCGTGAGCAAAAAAAGCAAAAAATGGAATTTTAATTCCGGAGTGATCCATCACGCCCGCTGAAGCTAAAAGCAGTATCAGCCAGACCCAGGTGTAGTGCTGCTCAGCGACCGCCGTCAGGATCATCGATTTTGATATGAATCCTGAAAAAAGCGGGAAGGCGGAGATGGACATTGACCCGATAATGCAAAATACGGTGGTCCAGGGCATCGATTTATACAAACCGCCCAGTTCGGAAGCCTTGATGGTTTTAACGCGGTATAGAACAGCGCCCATCGCCATAAATAAAAGTGCTTTGTACAATATGTGACTAAAGGCGTGCGCTGCGGTTCCGTTTAGAGACAACTCAGTACCTATTCCAACGCCAACGACCATAAAGCCGAGCTGGTTGTTGAGGCTGTAGGAAAGTACGCGTCGCAGATCGTTTTCGATAACCGCAAACAGGATCGGGAAAGCGGTCATGATCGCGCCTATCCAGATAAGTATTTCGGTACCGGCGAACCCTCGGGCCAGTGCGTAGACAGCAAGCTTCGTTGTGAAGGCAGAGAGAATAACGGTGCCTGTGACAGTAGCTTCGGGGTAGGCGTCCTGTAGCCAGTTGTGCAACAGGGGAAATGCGCATTTGATACCAAACGAAATGAAAATAAACCAGGAAGCAACAGAGCCCAGGCCGATATGTTCAAAAGCCAGACTGCCGGTGGTATGGAGCTGCAGCAACACACCGGTTAGCAGGATAACTCCCGAACCAACCTGAATGATCAGATAGCGCATCCCGACTCGATAAGCGCGGTTTGTTCGTCTTGCCCAGATCAGAAACACCGAGGCGATAGCCGTCAGTTCCCACCATACAAATAGTGTGAGCAAATCTCCGGCGAGTACAGCACCTATCGCGGCGCCCTGGTAGATCAGTGCGGCCACTTGCTGTATCGGATCCTTAAGGTGGAAGGCGTAAATTGCGCCTATTACAGCGGCGATATGGAAGATGAGCGCCCAGACAAAAGCCAGTTTATCGAGCCGGTAACTCTCAAGCGGTAGTCCGAATATTGAAGCCTGACCGTAGTTTCCGTAGGGAGTCAGGCATAGCAACAGCATGCCAAGTAATGGCACAAACAAAACGCAGTAGCGTCTGCTCGCAGCAGGCAGTAGCGGCAGCAGTATACCGACTACCAGAAACAACAGGGCGGGATTAAGGCTGGTCATCAGTTTTCTCACTGACTGCAGCGCTGGCGCTGGCCGGATCCGAATCGGGCGAGGGAATTTCGTTGCTGGTATCCGAGTCTTCAGGTTCGTAGTAGGTTTCTTCTCTGCCGATAAACTTACGCAGTTGCTTTGCGGTAAGCACAATGGCGCAATAGCTTAGAAAACCATACCAGGCATAGAAGCCCGGCCATTGCTCGAAATTGAAGTGCCCGTGTTTGTGGTAGAAAAAATCGGCGAGAAACAAGGCGGCGCAAATGACTGCGAGTGCATTCACCAGCAACTTTATATTGGCGGGCTTGTCCAGCCACCAGTTTTCCGAGGCGTTGGATCTGTGGTTCATGGCAGCTCAGCCCTCAACGGTATCAGGGTGACGAGATGATTCAATGCATCACCGAACATGAACAGTAGAAAGGTACCCGCTGCTGTGATGCATAACGGCACAACGCACAGCATAGGCGCTTCAGCTACTTGTATTGTGGGTGTTTTCTGTTCAGGTGTGAGATAAAAAGCTCGTGCGGCAACTGGTATCAGGTAAGCGATGTTAAGCAGCGAGCTCAGTAGTAATGCGCCCACAATAATCCATTGGCTTGCTTCGAGTGAACCGAGTAACAGATGCCACTTCGCCCAGGAGCCACCGAGGGGTGGTAATCCTATAATGCTGATTGATCCAATGAAAAACGCAGCAAAGGTAAATGGCATGCGGTAGCCGAGGCCGCGCATGTCACTGATTTCAGTTTTATGTGTGGCGACGTAGATGGCACCGGCACAGAAAAACAGCGTAATCTTGCCCATCGCGTGCATGGCAATTTGCATAGTGGCGCCAATTATACCGGCAGCGTTGGCGAGCATAGCGCCAACAATCACATAGCTGAGCTGGCCGATTGTCGAATAGGCGAGGCGGGCTTTGAGGTTGTTTTTTGTTAGTGCAACCAGTGACGCTACGGTGAGCGTAAAAGTGGCCGTCCACAGTGCAATGTCGCCTGCGCCGGTTTCCGCGACCAGGTCGATACCGAAAATATAGATGGTGATCTTGAGTACGGTAAACACCCCGGCTTTTACCACCGCCACCGCATGCAGTAAGGCGCTGACGGGTGTTGGAGCAACCATTGCCGCCGGTAGCCAGCGGTGAAAAGGCATCAGTGCCGCTTTGCCGGTGCCAAAGGCAAATAGCGTAAGTAGTATCAGTGCGGTGGTAGGGGTGACGTGATCTTTTAAAATGCCACCCGCACGAAAATCGAGGGTGCCGGCCAGGCTATAGGTCCACAGGGTAGCGAACAACAGGAAGCCGATAGACGTAAACATTAATATGCCAAGGTAGATCCGACCACCGCGGCGCGCGTCTTCGTTGCCTTTGTGGGTAACAAGCGGATAGGTCGATAAGGTCAGCATTTCATAAAACAAAAACAGCGTGAACAGATTGCCGGCAAAAGCAATACCCATTGCTGCAGAAATTGATATGGCAAAGCAGAAGAAAAACCGGGTTTGCTGAACTTCACCGTTACCGCGCATGTAGCCCATGCCGTATACGGTGGTCAGTATCCATAGCCCCGATGCGACTGTAGCGAACAACAGGCCCAATGGTTCTACCTGCAATGAAAAGCTCAGGCCTTTAACCGGCTCTGCGAGGATTAACTGCGGTGAGTTACCGGCAAGTACAGCGGGGTACAGGCTCAATACGGCTGCAAAAAGTGAAACCCCGGTGACCAGTGAAATGGTGTCACGTGTGTTGGGTGATTTGTTTTGCATGGCAAGCAGCACGCCGCCACACAGGGGAATTATCAGGCAGAGTAGCAGTATTGTCGGGGCATTCATGAGCCCGCTCCCAACAGTGTCTGGGCAACACGACCGGCAAGTCCGGCTGTGAGACGTGTATCGATGCCAAAGTAAAGGGTTAGTAGTGCGAATACCCAGCAGGGCACAAGTATCAGCGCCGGAACTTCTTTAACGTTGGCGTGAGATGCCGGAACCGGTTTGAAATAGGCGGCATCGATAACTTTGCCTATATAGACCACCGCCATTAGCGAGGAGGCAATTAAAAGAGCGGCGAGCACAAGCCACTCTTTTTCCAGGGCTGCGCTGATCAGGTACCACTTACTGATAAAGCCCGCGGTAAGCGGAACACCGACTAATCCTAATCCCAGGATCACAAAGGCGGCAGTTGTATAGGGCATTGTGCGTCCAATTCCAGCCAGGTCGTCGAGTTGGCTGGACTCGACGCGATAGATCATTGCAGCGAGCGCAAGAAACAGTCCGGCTTTGATCATTGCATGATTGAACATGTGGGCAATCGATGCGGTTAGACCATCAACGTTCAGCAAACCGAGCCCGAGTACCATATAACTGAGCTGGGCTACACTGGACCATGCGAGTAGCCGTTTGACATCTGTTTGGACGGTAGCCGTTAGTGAGGCTATTAGAAAACCCGCGATGCTCAGTGGCACCAGGAGTTTATCCAGCTGCATCTGGTTGAAAGAAAATTCGACGCCGTAGACATCGAAAAAAAAGCGGATCATTACATACAACGAAACTTTGGTTGCGGTGGCTGCAAGAAAAGCTGTTGTCGCTTTAGGCGCGTAGGTATAGGAGTTCGGTAACCAGTAGTGCAGCGGAAAGACGGCAACCTTTAGTGCTATCCCGATAGTAAAAAACGCGAAGGATGCCTGAATTACCCGATTGTCTGCATGTGCGGGTAGCCGCTCGGCCAGATCGGCCATATTCAGGGTGCCGGTAACCATGTACATAAAGCCGATCGCAATCAGAATAAACGTAGCGCCGATAGTGCCCATGATCAGGTAGCGGAATGACGCCGTGAGTGCGCGCCTGTCTCGACCGCGCGCAATCAGTGCGTATGTTGAGAGCGAAGATATTTCTAAAAATACGAACACATTAAAAGCATCACCGGTGATGGTGATGCCGATTAACGATGCCATGCACAGCAGGAACGTTGTGTAGTACAGGCTGTGTCTGTGTTTGCGCATGATCGGACGTAAAGATTCCCGCAATGCGCTTAACACTATAGATCCGAAAAGTGTGACGAGCGCCAATACGAGTGCGGTGAGCTCATCTATTCTTACTTCTATACCCCAGGGCGGTGGCCAGCCACCCATCTGATAACTTATTTCATAACCACCCCAGACCTGATGCAACAACGCGAACGCTACTATTACCGACATCCAGGCAGCGCTGACAGCGACTTTCCATGCCTGCTCGCCGTTGCGCATCATCGAGCACAGCGGGGCGGCGAGTAGTGTCAGTAGTAGTACAATTGCTGGTAATTGATGAGTCATGACTCTGCGTCTGTTACCGGCTTTGGTGCGGCTTCCTGTTCATGATCTGCGTTGTCCATGGCAGCGATTTCGATTTCATCGACAGTGCCATACGATTCATAGATTCGAACGGCTATGGCAAGGCCGAGTGCGGTAGTGGCGACACCGACAACAATCGCGGTGAGGATCAGCACGTGCGGTAGCGGGTTGCTGTAACTCGTGATGCCTTCAGCGAGTATAGGTGCGGTACCGCCGGAGACTTTTCCCATTGATATAAAAAGTATAAACACGGCGGTCTGAAAAATATTCAAGCCAATGATTTTTTTTACCAGATGGCTGCTCGACATAACGATGTACAAGCCGGACATCATGGTGATTATCACTACCCAGTAGTTAAATAGCCCGGTGAACATTTACAGCGATCTCTCCGAAAACGAGAAAAAGATATTGATCATCACAGCAGCCACTGTTATGCCGACACCGAGTTCTATGATAAGAATGCCGTAGTGTTGGCCGTGCAGTGGGTCGTGAACGAGCACGCTATAGTTAAGAAATTCACCGCCTTTGAGCATGCTGACTACGCCGACTCCGGCGTAGAGAAGTAATCCGACTGCCGGCAGATAGGCCAGCTTGCGCGGTGGCAGTAGTTGCTGCGCCGGAACGATCCCGTAGATCAGTGCGTATAGAATGATTCCACTGGCGAATATAACGCCTGCCTGAAATCCGCCGCCAGGGCCGAAATCGCCATGCCATTGAACGTAGAGTGCAAACACCAGTACCGGTGCAATAACCAGATCGGAAACCTCGCGCAGAACAATTTTCTGACGCATCGACTCCTCACCGTATTTTGTCGGAGCAGGGCGTTCCACACCGGATTTACGCGTGCCTGCTCCGAGCAGCAGGAATACACCAATAAATGCAGTGAAAACAACGCCGACTTCTCCCAGCGTATCGTAGCCGCGGTAACTGGCCAGTACAGAGGTGACGACATTAGGCGGTCCAACCTCACCGGCTGATTCGTTCAGGTAACGAGGTGCCACATGTTGATGAATCGGTGCATCACCGCTGCCAAAACGTGGCATGTCGAAGGTTGCATAAATAAGGATTGCACCGGTCACGATGCAGGTAATCAATGGCAGGATTTTTTTCTCGTTCTTAACCGGTCGGGTGGTCCGGCCGACGATTGCAATTGCTGCCAGAAAGAATATCGTTGACACACCTGCGCCGACGGCAGCTTCTGTAAAGGCGACATCTACTGCATCGAGTACCATGAAGATGCAGGAGCTCAGCAAGCTGAAAAAGCCCATCATCATGACAGCTGGCATCAGCTTTTCGAGTCGAATAATGACAAATACGGTGGCAACGAGCATGCTCAGGAGCATGGCGTTTATGAGAAATTCTATGGCGATGGCTCCTCTTTATCAGGGGCACTGTTATCTGTGTTTGTTGTGTCCGTTGGATTGTCGGCCGGTTGCGGAGCGTCAATATTTTTATCAAGACGCTGCACAATATTGGCAAGTTTGGGGTTTACACCAGCTACGTTCACTGTCTGTGCCAGCGCGTGGATGGCAGCCAGACTGGTAATGATCAGGAAAAAAAATACAAACAGCAGTTTCAGAACGACGAGGTAATTTGGCGCTTGCAGCGCGAGGCCGAGCAGAATCAGACCGGCGCCCATACTGTCGAGGATACTTCCGGCATGGGCGCGAGTGAAAAAATCTGGCATTCGCAGCAGGCCGACGCCGGCGGTAATACAGAAGAATCCACCGAGCAAAAGTAGAATCCAGCTGGCCATGTCGAGGAAGAGGTTCATCCGGGAGTATTCGCTGAGGAGTCACTGGTATCGGAACTGGCGAGATTACCGAATTTGTAAAACTTCAAGACGGCGAGCGTGCCAATGAAATTGATGAGGGCGTAGGCCAGAGCGATATCCAGAAATTCGGGACGCCCCATTAAGAAGCCCAATACGGCAATAAACAGTACGGTACCGGTTCCGGCTGAGTTGATCGCCAGAATACGGTCATAGATTGTAGGACCCATAAAGCTTCGTGCCAGCGCCATGAGCATGGTGACAATAACGGCGATCATGGTTACGACGAACATTTAGTTATTGCCTTCCAATTTTGTCACCCGGCGATCCATTTCGCCATTTTGCAGATCTGGTATTGAGTCTGATGTCAGTGCGTGCACCTCGATCAGTCCTGGCTCAACATCGATGGATAGAGTGCCTGGGGTCATGGTGATTGAATTTGCATGAATGACCAGCCCCAGTGCCGTCTTCTGCGAGGCGGGGACCGTTACGATTGTTGGTGAGATCGGCATTTCTTTTTGCCAGATCCGCCTGGCGACATCGATGTTTGATTTGACCACTTCGCCCACTAGCCATGGGACATATGAAATCATGCGTGCGAAAATCAGCAGCGGACGCTCGCTACTGTCGACAATCTTCAGTCTGGAAACTATAAGAGCGACTAACAAGCAGGAAGCAACGCCGAAAACCAGCATTAGCGGCTCGTACATACCGCTCCACAGCAGCCAGAGAGCTAGACAGAAAATGTAGGTGGTGGCGAATCTGTTCATTTGGGTTGGAACCGAGGCCAGTTTCACGGCAGCAATACACCGGGTTAAGAATAGTAGTTTACCAATTGTTACAAGGGTAATTCTTTTTTTTCAATAGCATACAGTACAATATGCAGTTTTTCTGCCGGAAACAGATTACCGGTGAAAAATAATAATGCAGCTATTTTATTTCGCAAACCGCCATCTGCTTAGTTGAATCCACACTTCAGTTGGATGAGTGCTGGTAAATATGCTAGGGTGCGCGCGTCTGTAGACGGCAAGATGCATGAAAATGTTGGCATGGATGTCAGTAGAGAAAAACAGTGTTAAAACGTTTCTTACTGGAGATTGTATATATAATGAATAAAATTTCGACTATCGCAGCCGTGGCGTTTACGTCACTGGCACTTGGTAATAGCGCCACTGCCGGCACCCTCGCCGATGTACAGGCAAAAGGGTTTCTGCAATGTGGTATTTCCACTGGTGTAGCAGGTTTTGCATTCACTGACGATGCAGGTGACTGGCAGGGTTTTGATCCCGATGTGTGCAAAGCAGTTGCTGCAGCAATTTTCGGCGACACATCTAAAGTAAAATACACCACTACAACAGGCAAGACTCGCTTCACTACGCTGGCGTCTGGCGAAGTTGACATGCTTGCAAGAAATACTACCTGGACTTTCAGTCGTGATACTGATCTGAAGCTGGATTTTGTTGGTGTTAACTATTATGACGGTCAGGGATTCATGGTCCCGACGGCACTGGGAATTACCAGTGCAAAAGAACTCGACGGTGCGTCAGTCTGCATTCAGACTGGAACTACCACTGAGCTGAACCTTGCTGATTTCTTCCGGATCAACAACATTTCCTACGAAGCTGTGCCAATCGAAACTAACGATGAAGCTCAGACCAACTATAAAGCAGGACGTTGCGACGTCTACACAACTGATGCCTCTGGTCTTGCTGCAACACGTTCTACTTTTGAAAACCCGGCTGACCACATGCTGTTGCCGGAAATCATTTCAAAAGAGCCGCTGGGACCACTGGTTCGACATGGTGACAGTGAATGGGCCGACCTGGTTCGATGGACTCTAAACGCGATGATCACGGCAGAAGAGTTCGGCGTGACATCTGAAAATGTTGATCAAATGGCCACAGGTACTGATAACCCTGAAATCAATCGCCTGCTGGGCTCTGAAGGTGATCTTGGCGCTATGATCGGACTGGACAAGGCGTGGGCCTGGCGTGCAATCAAGATGGTTGGTAACTATGGTGAGGTATTCGAGCGTAATATCGGTTCGGCTACACCAATTGGTCTTGAGCGTGGTGTAAACAACCTCTGGACAAACGGCGGTATTCTTTACTCTCCGCCTTTCCGCTAGGGGTTTTCCTCTTAAAGTGAAATAATCCAGGTTTGGGGGGTACGTTAGTTCGTACCCCTCGCTCCTGCTCAATTCGTTTTCTAGTTTTCTCGCGCAGGCTAGCTCACTTGTCGCAATCAATAGATTATTCATCTCCTCCACCGCAATCCGGTTTTTCTATAGGGAAGCTGTGGACTGACAAAAAGTCCCGTGGTGTACTTATTCAGCTGCTGGCGACCATTGCTGTATGCGCTGTGGTGGTATACCTGGCTGGAAATGTTGTAGAGAATTTTCAAAAACTCGGAAAGCCGTTTGGTTTTGAATTTCTGCAGCAGGAATCCAACTACGATATCAATCAGCACCTGATCGACTATAACTCGCAGAGCTCGCATGCGAGAGCAGCCGTTGTCGGGGTGCTTAATACGTTGCTGGTCGCTGTTTGCGGAATTATTCTGGCGACGATTCTCGGGTTTATCCTGGGAGTATTGCGGCTATCGCCGAACTGGCTGGTAAATAAACTGGCGTATTGTTATATAGAGTTCGTTCGAAATGTCCCGGTTCTTGTCCACATTCTGTTAATTCATGGAATTCTGGTTCATTCGCTGCCTAAACCGAAGCAAGCGATCAATATGGCCGACAGCTTTTTCCTGACCAATCGTGGCTTTTATATGCCTCAACCTGTCGCTGAGCCTTTATTCTGGGTCGTGGTTGCATCATTTGTTCTGGGTATTTTTTACGCTTTCTGGTATCGCAGCAAAGCGATTGCTAAACAGGCCGCAACGGGCGAGCAGTCGCCTGTTTTCTGGGTCATGCTAGGTTCAATCATAGGCTTGCCGATTTTAGTGTTCATGTTAATGGGTATGCCGCTCACGTGGGAGCTGCCGGCGCTTAAAGGCTTTAATTTCAAAGGTGGTATGGCGCTTAAACCTGAGTTTCTGTCACTCTGGCTGGCGTTGTCGTTATATACAGCCGCATTTATAGCGGAGAATGTACGCTCGGGTATTGAGGCAGTGAGTCACGGACAAACAGAAGCGGCATTGGCGCTCGGTCTTCCGCGCAAGCGCACGATGAACCTGGTAGTTATTCCCCAGGCGTTACGCGTAATTATTCCGCCGCTGACCAGTCAGTATTTGAATATCACAAAAAATTCCTCTCTTGCAATTGCTATTGGTTATATGGATATCGTGGCAACTATTGGTGGGATCACCCTGAATCAATCCGGCCGAGAGATGGAGTGCATGATCATCGTGCTGAGTTTGTATCTGTTCTTTTCACTAACGATTTCCGCATTTATGAACTGGTATAACAAGCGTATCTCGCTGGTGGAGCGATAAGTGGAAAATCCTACCTATGCACCGGGCGAGCATCCTGATCTGAAGCCACCGGTAGGCCAGACTGGTGTGTTGTTGTGGTTGCACAAGAATCTGTTTTCATCTCCGTTTAATGTAGTTCTTACCCTGTTTACGGCGTATATGCTGTACTTGCTGATACCACCGCTTTCCGGCTGGTTGTTTTTTGATTCAGTGTTTGTTGCTGATTCGCGTGATCACTGCCGTGAGTTAGGTACGGGCGCATGCTGGGGATTTATCGATAAACGTCTCGGCCAGTTTACCTACGGATTTTATCCTCAGGAAGAGCGCTGGCGCGTTGATCTGACGTTTGTACTATTTGTGTTGGCTCTGTTGCCAGTGCTGTGGGATAAGCTTCCAAATCGCAAAAACCTGATCTGGTTTTCTCTGGCCTTCCCGTTTATCGGTGCGTGGCTGCTGTTGGGAGGCTTTGGACTGACGCCGGTTGAAACAACACGCTTTGGTGGCTTTATGCTGACCATGGTGATCGGAGTCACCGGCATTGTTTGTTCGTTGCCTATCGGGATCGTGCTGGCGCTGGGGCGGCAATCCAATCTGCATATCATTCGATGGTTGTGTACCGGGTTTATTGAATTTATCCGTGGCGTACCGCTAATCACCTTGTTGTTTGTTGCCTCAACAATGCTGAATTATTTTCTACCGCCAGGCACCACTTTTAATTTACTGTTGCGTGTTCTCATTATGGTGACACTATTTTCCTCGGCCTATATAGCTGAAGTAGTGAGGGGGGGATTACAGGCTATACCGAAAGGGCAGCATGAAGCGGCGGATGCAATGGGTTTGAAATATTGGGCATCCATGCGGCTGGTTGTGTTGCCTCAAGCGTTGAAAATTTCAATACCCGGGATAGTAAATACTTTTATCGGTTTGTTTAAGGATACTACTCTGGTAATTATTATCGGTTTGCTGGATCCGTTGGGCATCGGGCGAGCCTCGTTGTCTGACATTAAATGGACCGGCCTTTCGACGGAAGTCTATGTGTTTATCGCCTTGTTCTTTTTTATATGCTGTTTCAGCATGTCGCGTTACTCCATTTATCTGGAGAAAAAGCTACATACCGGATACCGTGAAGATTAACTGCCAGATCGCTTCCGAGATCTCTCCGATGCGCAGGAAATACTATGACAGATAACAATCAACAGCCTTCAGATGTCAATCTGTCGCCAGCGCAAATAGCGGTGAGTGACGAGGTTATGATACGCATAAGTGAAATGCACAAGTGGTACGGGCAGTTTCATGTGCTGAAGAATATAAATCTAACCGTGAACTCCGGCGAGAGAATCGTCGTGTGCGGTCCTTCAGGGTCGGGTAAATCAACCTTGATTCGATGTATCAACCGGTTGGAGGAGCATCAGCGTGGTGAGATCTGGGTTGACGGTACAGAGTTGACCGGAGATCTCAAGCATATCGAGCAGATTCGCCGTGAAGTCGGGATGGTATTCCAGCATTTCAATCTGTTTCCCCATCTTACGGTGCTCGAGAATTGCACGCTCGCGCCTATATGGGTCAGGAAAATGCCCAAAGCGGAAGCCGAGGAGATCGCGCGCGGATATCTTAAGCGAGTGAAGATCCCTGAGCAGGCGGATAAATACCCCGGGCAGTTATCCGGAGGTCAGCAACAGCGCGTAGCAATTGCCCGTAGTCTGTGCATGAGCCCTAAAATTATGTTGTTTGATGAGCCAACCTCGGCACTTGACCCCGAGATGATAAAAGAAGTGCTTGATGTAATGATTGAGCTCGCTCGGGATGGAATGACCATGATCTGCGTGACTCACGAAATGGGCTTTGCCAAAACGGTTGCCAATCGGGTAATTTTTATGGATGGTGGCGAAATTATCGAGCAAAACGAGCCTGAAGAATTTTTCAATAATCCTCAGTCGGTGCGAACACAGGAGTTTCTCAGTCAGATTCTCGCACACTGAGGGCTGAATCCGGTGCAGAAATTGTTGTTTCCACGTAATTCGTGCCCATCATTGTTTGCAGGTGGGTGCGAATCTTGTGTCACCTGGAAGGAACACTGGCACTTTCGTAAAGTTGAACTACTCTCCTAGTCGGGTAAAACGTTTTCAATAGTCAAGGGAGTTTTTCTCGCCTGGCCGATTGTGAGTGTCTTAAGCAGTACGATGTCTGCGCGTTGAGTGTTTAAACTGAATTCAGTTTTCATTCGGCTGTTGACAGCGGCTTACAGTGCAATCATAATTCCGCTTCTGTGCGGAGGGATTCCCGAGCGGTCAAAGGGGGCAGACTGTAAATCTGCTGCGTAAGCTTCGGAGGTTCGAATCCTCCTCCCTCCACCAAAAGTTATAAAAAGTTTTAATAAGCGCTGTACAGGTATTTGCACGATAAGGTGTTGGCACGAAAAATTTCGATAAAGTTCGGAAATGTTTTAGCGTAGTGAAAAAATGCGGGTGTAGTTCAATGGTAGAACTCCAGCCTTCCAAGCTGATAACGTGGGTTCGATTCCCATCACCCGCTCCAATTTGCTGCGCTTTTGTTTGTGCTGTTTAGAATAGTATTCGTGCGACAGATGGATGTGAACTGTTTTACCCAGCAAGGAATTGTGCCCATATAGCTCAGGGGTAGAGCACTTCCTTGGTAAGGAAGAGGTCATCGGTTCAATTCCGATTATGGGCTCCAGTAAAGCTGTATTAATTTTACAATAACAGAAATTTATAGACCAACAACAATTCAGGGTCATCAGTAATGTCGAAGGAAAAATTTGAACGAACGAAACCGCACGTAAATGTCGGAACGATAGGTCACGTAGACCACGGGAAGACGACGTTGACGGCGGCGCTGACAAAAGTGCAGGCGGAAGCGATGGGCGGAGATTTCAAAGCCTACGACCAGATAGACAATGCGCCGGAAGAAAGAGCGCGTGGAATCACGATAGCGACAGCGCACGTAGAGTATGAGTCAAACAACCGGCATTATGCGCATGTGGATTGCCCGGGACACGCAGACTACGTAAAGAACATGATTACAGGGGCAGCGCAGATGGATGGCGCGATTCTGGTGTGTTCAGCAGCGGATGGCCCGATGCCGCAAACGCGGGAGCATATATTGCTGGCCAGGCAGGTAGGGGTGCCATACATCGTGGTGTATCTGAACAAGGCAGATCAGGTAGACGATGAAGAATTGCTGGAACTGGTAGAAATGGAAGTTCGAGAGTTACTGGATAAATACGAGTTCCCGGGTGATGACACACCGATAGTAACGGGAAGCGCACTGAAAGCGCTGGAAGGCGATACAAGCGATATCGGAGTGCCATCCATAGGCAAGCTGATTGAAGCGATGGACACCTACATACCGCAGCCGGAACGACCGGTAGACGGAAACTTCCTGTTGCCAATCGAAGATGTGTTTTCGATTTCAGGTCGAGGCACCGTGGTAACGGGCCGTATAGAACGCGGAATCATCAAGGTAGGTGAGGAAGTTGAGATAGTTGGAATTCGCGATACCACGAAAACCACGGTAACGGGCGTAGAGATGTTCCGCAAGCTGCTGGATCAGGGCGAAGCAGGAGACAACTGCGGAATACTGTTGCGTGGAACGAAGCGGGATGATGTGGAAAGAGGGCAGGTGTTGTGTAAGCCGGGAAGCATCAACCCACACACGAAATTTGAGTGTGAAGTGTACATATTGTCGAAAGACGAAGGTGGTCGGCACACGCCGTTTTTCAAAGGCTATCGCCCGCAGTTTTACTTCCGCACAACAGATGTGACAGGAGCCTGTGAGTTGCCGGAAGGAGTAGAGATGGTAATGCCGGGAGACAACATCAAGATGGACGTAGAGTTAATAGCGCCAATCGCGATGGAAGAAGGGTTGAGATTTGCAATCCGGGAAGGTGGCCGAACAGTCGGTGCCGGCGTCGTCGCAAAAATTAACGCGTAATTTGCAGACACAGGTTTTTACCTGATCTCACCTTATCTCGATAAGTTGTCGAGCGGGGGCGTTTTTCGTCTCCGCTTTTTGCGTTAGGTGTTTACCGCATTGTCTACAAGTACAATGCGGTAAATGGCAAGAATAGGCCAGTAGCTCAATTGGCAGAGCAGCGGTCTCCAAAACCGCAGGTTGGGGGTTCGAGTCCCTCCTGGCCTGCCACTACTTTAGTGGCAGTGTGTTTATAAGACTGGAAAATTGATGGTTGCAAAAGCAGACATAACCGAAAATCCGGCAGACCGCATGAAGCTCATAGGTGCGGCAGCACTCGTGATTGGCGGAATGGTGCTGTTCTATTCATTTGGCCAGTTTTCATTTTTGTATCGTGTGTTGGCTCTGCTTGCTATTTTTGCAGTCGCGATATTCATCTATTTGCAGACAGCACATGGTGTGCGAACTGTTGGTTTTTTCCGCGATTCCAGAACCGAAGTGCGCAAAGTGGTTTGGCCAACCAGAGCTGAGACCACCCAAACTACCGTAATGGTAATGATCATTGTGTTTCTTGTTGGTGTGTTCTTATGGCTGCTCGACTGGATGCTGAGTGGCGCATTCCGATTTATCACGGGCCTTGGAAGCTAACCTTATGGCAGATGAAAAGGTTGACGAAGTAGAAGAAGCGAAACCAGCGGTTGAGCTGAATATTGCCGACGACAAAAACTGGTTTGTTGTTCAGGCGTTTTCCGGATATGAAGCATCGGTTAAGCGCTCGTTGCTTGAGCGTATAGAGCGTGAAGGACTGAGCTCAATGTTCGGTGAAATACTTGTCCCGACAGAAGAAGTTGTCGAGATTAGAGGTGGTCAGAAAAGACGTTCGGAACGAAAGTTTTTTCCGGGCTATGTACTGGTGCAAATGGATCTCAATGACGAGACATGGCATCTGGTAAAAAATGTGCCTCGGGTACTTGGTTTTATTGGTGGTACGGCAGATCGTCCAGCGCCTATATCGGCAAAAGAAGCGGATGCAATTTTGCAGCGGGTACAGGATGGCGTCGATAAGCCGCGGCCGAAGGTTCTGTTTGACGTCGGTGAGGTCGTGCGTGTGACGGACGGCCCTTTCAACGACTTCAACGGTGTGGTTGAAGAAGTTAATTTTGAAAAGAATAAACTATTGGTTGCCGTACAGATTTTTGGTCGGTCAACACCGGTAGAGCTAGAATTCAGTCAGGTCGAAAAAGCCTGATTTTCCACTAACGGTCCGAATTATCGGGGAGCCTCACGGCGCTTACACCCGAGGGAGATTTTATGGCCAGAAAAATTGAAGCTTATATCAAGCTGCAGGTCCCTGCGGGGCAGGCAAACCCGAGCCCACCGGTAGGTCCGGCATTGGGGCAGCATGGTGTAAATATCATGGAGTTCTGCAAGCAATTTAATGCGGCAACACAATCCATGGAGCAGGGCGCGCCCGTACCTGTAACTATTACAGTGTATAACGACCGTTCGTTCTCTTACATCATGAAGACACCTCCGGCGTCTTACCTGCTGAAAAAGGCAGCTGGTGTAAAGAAGGGCAGCGGTGTTCCAAATACCAACAAGATTGGCAAGGTGACACGGGCACAGCTTGAAGAAATTGCCAAAACTAAAGATGTCGATCTGACAGCTGCAGGTCTGGATGCAGCGGTAAAGACTATTGCTGGCAGTGCCCGCAGTATGGGTATTGAGGTGGAGGGCTAGATCATGGCTAAACTATCGAAGCGCGCCAAAATGATAAGCGAGAAAGTAGACCGCGCTAAAGTCTACAGTGCCGATGAGGCGTTTGCTCTGCTGAAAGAATTGTCCAGCGTTAAGTTTGATGAAACCATTGATGTGGCTATCAATCTGGGCGTAGACCCGCGCAAATCGGATCAGGTAGTACGCGGTTCCACTGTGTTGCCGAACGGCACCGGTCGGGCCATGCGTGTAGCGGTATTCGCACAGGGCGAACAAGCAGAAAAAGCGAGTGCCGCCGGCGCGGATATTGTCGGTTTTGATGACCTCGCTGCCTCGATAAAAGGCGGTAATCTGGATTTTGATGTGGTTGTTGCCACGCCTGATTCAATGCGGGTTGTTGGAGCTCTCGGAACTATCCTCGGACCCAGAGGCCTGATGCCTAACCCGAAGGTGGGAACAGTAACGGCAGACGTCGAAACAGCTGTTAAGAATGCCAAAGCAGGTCAGGTGCAGTTTCGTACAGACAAAGGCGGAATTATCCATTGCCCGATTGGAAAAGTGGGTTTTGAACCAGCGGCGCTTACCGAGAACCTGAAAAGTCTTATTGCTGAGCTGGTGAAGTCCAAGCCGTCAGCGGCGAAAGGGGTCTATCTGGGTAAAGCGACAGTGTCATCGACGATGGGGCCCGGTTTAAATGTAGATCTCGGCCCAATGAGCTAAAGCAGGTAAGAGAAAAGATTATCGCCGGTGTGAATTTACCGGTAAACAGACTTTGAGTGAAAGAGTGAGTGCAGCGAAAGCGGCCAGGCTGTTTCACGTCAAAGATCGCAGGTGCAGCGGAGATTGCTGCTTAATTGCCTGCGTAGACGGGGTCGGGTTAATCCCGACGTAACAACACCGCGCTTCGGCGCGATCAAAAGGAAAACCGGTTATTACCGGTGATCCGGAAGGTGCTCAATGGCTTTAACTCGACAAGAGAAAGAAGCGGTAGTTTCTGAAATTGCGGATGTGGCAGCTACTGCACATTCAGCAGTTGCAGCCGAGTACCGGGGTATCAAGGTAACTGATATGACTGCGTTACGTGCCAAGGCACGTGATACAGGAGTATATCTGCGTGTGGTCAAGAATTCCTTGGTCAAACGCGCAGTAACAGGTACCGAGTTTGAGTGCATGACAGACGGCTTGGCCGGACCATTGATCTTCGCTTTTTCCCAGGAAGATCCAGGTTCTGCTGCACGTCTGTTGCGCGACTTTGCTAAAGAAAACGACAAACTTGTAGTGACTATGGCTGCCGTTGGCGGTCAGAAACTGGAAGCGTCAGATCTTGGCAAACTGGCGAATCTGCCAACACGGGATGAAGCGATTTCTATGCTGATGTCCGTGATGCAGGCGCCTGTAGCGAAACTCGCACGCACGCTCAATGAGGTTCCCGGCAAACTCGTGAGAACGGTAGATGCTGTTCGTGTTGCAAAAGAAACTTCGTAACTTATTGAAAAAACTCTCACTCAAATTTGCACAAAAAACTTGCCAAATGGCAAAAGTGCGACTAACTCATTCAGGAGTAACTGAATAATGTCTAAAGAAGAAATACTCGAATCCATCTCTAACATGACTGTGATGGAAGTTGTTGAACTGATCAGCGACATGGAAGAGAAGTTCGGCGTAACAGCGGCAGTGGCTATGGCAGCAGCGCCAGCTGGTGGCGGCGAAGGTGAAGGCGCGGCGGCGGAAGAGCAAACTGAATTCGACGTGGTACTGACTTCAATTGGCGATAACAAAGTTGGCGTTATTAAAGCTGTTCGCGCTTTGTCCGGATTGGGTCTGAAAGAAGCAAAAGCGCTTGTTGAAAGTGCACCTGCTCCGATTAAGGAAGCGGTAAACAAAGATGAAGCTGAAGATGCGAAGAAGCAAATCGAAGAGGCCGGTGGCGTCTGCGAAGTTAAATAAGATCTACCGTTGTTGTAGATAACAGGTTCGGGCCGGCACGTTCAGTGTCGGCCTTTTCCTGTGCTAAGGATAGAAAGCAGGCGTCGTGTTGCGGGCGCAAACGTAGCGATATATTAGTGGTTTAGAGGATCCTAGATGACCTATTCCTTCACCGAAAAAAAGCGAATCAGAAAAGACTTCGGCAAGCGTCAGTCAATTCTTGAGGTGCCTTATCTGCTGAAAACTCAGCTAGATTCGTACCGATCGTTTCTGCAAAAAGACAAGTCCACAGAAGAGATGGATGATGTCGGTTTGCACGGTGCTTTCAAGTCTGTGATGCCGATTGTCAGCTATGCGGGCAACGTTGAGCTGCAGTATGTCAAGTATCGCCTCGGTAAACCAGCTTTCACTGAACGTGAATGTAGCATTCGTGGCTTAACCTATGCTGCGCCACTTCGCGTTTTGTGTAGATTGGTAATTTACGATAAGGCCTCGGGCGATAACCGTGTCGTAAAAGATATCAAAGAGCAGGAAGTCTATATGGGCGAACTGCCGTTGATGACAGGCAACGGAACCTTCATCATAAACGGTACCGAGCGCGTAATTGTCTCCCAGTTGCATCGAAGCCCCGGTGTATTTTTTGACCACGATCGCGGCAAAACCCACTCGTCGGGCAAGTTGCTGTTTTCAGCGCGTGTCATTCCTTACCGTGGCTCCTGGCTTGATTTTGAATTCGACGCAAAAGACTGCGTGTTTACGCGTATAGATCGCCGACGCAAACTCCCTGCATCAATAATTTTGCGAGCGCTCGGGTACACGACAGAAGAAATTCTCGAAGCCTTCTTTGAGACGCATCGGGTAACAATGACCAAAACCAAGATTAGCCTTGAGTTGGTTCCCAGTCGTTTGCGGGGCGAGACTTTCGGGTTTGATCTGAAAAATGGCAAAAAAGTTATTGTCGAAGCGGGCCGCCGGATCAATGCCAAGCACGTCCGCCAGATGGAAAAGGCAGAACTAACCAAGCTTGAGGTGCCGGAAGAATATCTGATCGGTAAAGTCCTGGCGCATGATTTAATCGATAAAGAAACTGGTGAAGCATTTGAAGAGATGCGGGCCAACACTGAAATTACCGAAGAAAATCTGCCGAAATTACTCGAGATCAGACCGAAAGATCTCAAGCTGATTTTCACCAACGACCTCGATCGAGGACCGTACATTTCGAGCACCATACGGATTGATCAGACAAATAGCCAGCTAGAGGCACAAGTCGAGATTTATCGAATGATGCGCCCGGGTGAGCCACCGACCAAGGAAGCCGCACAGACACTGTTCAATAATCTGTTTTTTACTGAAGATCGATACGACCTCTCGGCTGTTGGACGAATGAAATTCAACCGTCGTCTCGGCCGTGAGGAGATTACCGGGCCGGGTATCCTGGATAAAAACGATATCCTCGAAGTGCTTAAATGCCTGATCGATATCCGCAACGGCCAGGGGATTGTCGATGATATCGATCATCTCGGTAATCGCCGGATTCGAAGTGTCGGGGAGATGGCGGAAAATGTTTTCCGTGTTGGACTCGTGCGTGTTGAGCGAGCCGTTCGTGAACGGCTGGGTATGGTTGAAAGCGAAGGGCTGATGCCTCAGGACATCATCAACGCCAAACCGATTGCAGCGGCGATCAAAGAGTTTTTCGGTTCCAGTCAGCTTTCGCAGTTCATGGATCAAAACAATCCATTGTCCGAAGTTACACACAAGCGTCGTGTTTCTGCGCTTGGACCGGGTGGATTGACGCGTGAGCGCGCCGGTTTTGAAGTTCGTGATGTTCATCCAACTCACTATGGACGGGTTTGCCCGATTGAGACACCTGAGGGACCAAACATTGGTTTGATTAACTCACTGGCGGTCTATGCACGAACCAACCAGTACGGGTTTCTGGAAACTCCGTACCGTAAAGTCAGTGATGGCAAAGTAACTCCGGATGTTGGATACCTTTCTGCGATTGAAGAAGGTAACTACGTGATTGCGCAGGCCAACGCAGCGCTTGACGACAACGGCAGCCTGGTTGATGAGCTGGTGTCGTGCCGGCATAAAAATGAATTTGCCATGATGCCACCGGATCGTGTGGAGTACATGGATGTATCACCTAAGCAGATTGTTTCGGTGGCAGCCTCGATGATTCCGTTCCTGGAGCATGATGATGCGAACCGCGCTTTGATGGGTTCGAACATGCAACGTCAGGCAGTCCCGACTCTGCGAGCTGAAAAGCCGCTGGTTGGCACAGGTATGGAGCGAACAGTTGCCGTTGACTCGGGTGCAACCGTGGTAGCACTTCGTGGCGGCAGTGTCGATTCAGTCGATGCCGGTCGAATTGTTGTCCGCGCGAATGATGACGAAGCAGGTCAGGGTGAGACAGGGGTCGATATTTACACCCTCACCAAGTACACGCGTTCGAATCAGAACACCTGCATGAATCAGCGGCCGCTGGTTAAGCCGGGTGATATGATTGCACGCGGAGACGTACTGGCTGACGGGCCAAGTACCGACATGGGTGAGCTGGCTCTGGGGCAGAATATGCTGATCGCGTTCATGCCTTGGAATGGTTATAACTTCGAAGATTCAATTCTGATCTCGGAACGAGTGGTGCAGGAAGATCGCTTTACCACCATTCACATTGAAGAACTAAATTGCGTAGCACGCGATACCAAGCTTGGGCCGGAAGAAATTTCTGCTGATATTCCTAATGTGTCCGAAGGTCTGTTATCGAAACTCGATGAATCGGGCGTTGTGTATGTCGGGGCAGAAGTAAAACCCAACGACATACTGGTCGGCAAGGTGACACCTAAGGGTGAAACGCAGCTCACGCCGGAAGAAAAACTGCTAAGAGCTATCTTTGGCGAGAAGGCATCGGATGTAAAAGATACCTCGTTGCGGGTCCCGCCAGGTATGGATGGTACGGTTATCGACGTACGGGTTTTCACTCGCGATGGCGTAGAGAAAGATGCACGGGCGCTACAGGTAGAACGTGAAGAACTCAAACAGGTTCGAAAAGACCTCGATGATGAGCTTCGTATCGTGGAAGACGATATGTTTTCGCGGATTCAGCGACTGATCCTGGGACAGGAAGCAGATAAAGGTCCGAATGGTCTGAGCAAGGGTACCGTTATCGGAACAGACTACCTTGACGACGTCGAGCGGGACTCATGGTTGAACATTAGTCTCAGTGACGAAGATCTGAACGTTCAGCTGGAGAAAATGAGTGCGCAGATTAATGATCAGCGTGAGCAATTCGAGCAGCGGTTTGTAGAGCAGAAAGAAAAGATAACCTCTGGGGACGAACTGGCTCCAGGTGTTCTGAAGATGGTCAAAGTCTACCTGGCTGTGAAGCGCCGCTTGCAACCCGGTGACAAGATGGCTGGTCGCCACGGCAACAAGGGGGTGATCTCGATGATTGTCCCTGTTGAAGACATGCCTTATGACGAAACCGGGCGTCCGGTTGATATAGCCCTGAATCCTCTGGGAGTTCCGTCGCGGATGAATGTCGGTCAGGTTCTGGAGACTCATCTTGGCTGGGCTGCGAAAGGTCTGGGGCATCGAATTGGCGATATGCTTGATACCAACAAGAGCGTCGCCGAAGTACGAAAGTACCTCGACAAAATCTATAACCATAATTCTGAGGTTAAGCATTCAGATATAGATTCACTTAGTGATACCGAAGTTGGCGAGTTGGCGCAAAATCTTCGCGGTGGCGTGCCTATGGCGACTCCGGTATTTGATGGCGCTGCTGAAAGTGAGATTAAGGCGATGCTGAAGCTGGCCGGGTTGCCTGAGTCAGGACAGACTCTGTTGTATGATGGCCGGTCAGGTGAGCCTTTTGATCGTCCGGTTACCGTCGGATACATGCACATGCTGAAACTTAACCACCTGGTCGATGACAAAATGCATGCTCGATCGACCGGGCCCTACAGTCTGGTTACTCAGCAGCCACTGGGCGGAAAGGCACAGTTTGGCGGGCAGCGATTCGGAGAGATGGAAGTCTGGGCGCTGGAAGCATACGGTGCTTCGTACACATTGCGCGAAATGTTGACGGTGAAGTCGGACGATGTGGTCGGACGTAACAAGATGTACAAAAATATTGTGGATGGTGATCATCGAATGGAGGCTGGAATGCCGGAGTCATTCAACGTTCTGTTGAAGGAAATTCGATCGTTGGGTATTAACATCCATCTTGAGCAGGAATAGGGCGATACGCGGTTTTACCTACACCATGTATCTAACCTGATTTTGGAGCAAATATGAAAGATTTACTGTTCAACTACAAGCAGCAAGTCCAGAACGAAGATTTTGATCGAATTCGTATCGGGCTGACTTCGCCGGAGATGATTCGATCCTGGTCATATGGTGAAGTTAAAAAGCCGGAAACTATTAATTACCGCACCTTCAAGCCTGAGCGTGACGGCCTGTTTTGCGCGAAGATTTTCGGACCGGTTAAAGATTACGAATGCCTGTGCGGAAAGTACAAGCGACTGAAGCACCGTGGTGTTGTCTGTGAAAAATGTGGTGTTGAAGTAACCCTGACTCGTGTTCGTCGAGAGCGTATGGGCCATATTGAGCTTGCGAGCCCGGTAGCGCATATCTGGTTTCTGAAGTCACTGCCATCGCGTATTGGTCTGTTGCTCGATATGACACTGCGTGAAATAGAGCGCGTATTGTATTTCGAGGCATATGTTGTCATAGACGAAGGAATGACAACCCTGGAACGCGGTCAGCTGTTAAGCGATGAGCAATATCTGGAAGCAATTGAAGAGCACGGCGATGAATTCGATGCCCGCATGGGTGCCGAAGCCGTTCATGACCTGCTGAAAGATATTGATCTGGAATCGGAATCCCGCAAGTTGCGCGAAGAGATCGATGCCACTAAATCAGAAACCAAACTCAAGCGCTTGATCAAGCGACTGAAGCTGGTTGATTCATTCATCGAATCAGGCAATAAGCCACAGTGGATGGTCATGTCCGTTTTACCGGTACTACCACCGGATCTGCGTCCGTTGGTACCTCTGGACGGTGGGCGTTTTGCGACCTCTGATTTGAACGACTTGTACCGACGTGTGATCAATCGCAACAACCGCTTGCGTCGATTGCTGGAATTGAATGCACCTGACATCATTGTTCGCAATGAAAAACGCATGTTGCAGGAATCTGTCGATGCGCTGCTCGATAACGGCCGTCGTGGACGTGCCATCACCGGCAGTAACAAGCGTCCGCTGAAGTCACTTGCCGACATGATCAAAGGCAAGCAAGGTCGTTTCCGCCAAAATCTTCTCGGTAAGCGTGTCGACTACTCAGGTCGATCCGTTATTGTTTGCGGCCCGACACTTAAGCTGCATCAGACCGGTCTGCCGAAGAAAATGGCTCTGGAGCTGTTCAAGCCGTTTATCTTCAGCAAGCTGCAGTTGCGCGGAATGGCAACCACCATTAAAGCTGCCAAGAAAATGGTTGAGCGCGAAGGACCTGAAGTCTGGGATATTCTCGAAGAAGTGATTCGTGAGCATCCGGTGCTGCTGAACCGCGCGCCGACACTGCATAGACTTGGCATCCAGGCGTTTGAGCCTGTGCTCATTGAAGGTAAGGCCATTCAGCTTCACCCGCTGGTTTGCGCAGCGTTCAATGCAGATTTCGACGGCGACCAGATGGCGGTTCATGTACCCCTGTCGATCGAGGCGCAGCTGGAGTCCAGAGCGCTGATGATGTCAACAAACAATATATTGTCACCTGCTAACGGCGAGCCGATCATTGTTCCATCACAGGATATCGTCCTCGGTCTGTACTACATATCGCGTGAAGACGTGCGCGCCAAAGGGCAGGGCATGACCTTCAGTTCTGTCGATGAGGCAGAGCGTGCACTGTTGAATGGCAACGTTGGTATCGGTGCGAAGATCACCTGCCGTGTTCGCGACATGCGTGACGACGGAAATGGCGGTACCGAAGCTTTCATGCGTCGAGTAGAGACCACCGTTGGGCGTGCTATTTTGTCAGAGGTATTGCCGGTCGGGCTGGAGTTTGAACTCGTCAACTGCGATCTGACCAAAAAGAACATTTCCCGTCTTATTAACGCCTGCTATCGAAATGTTGGTTTGAAAGACACCGTTATTTTTGTCGATCAGCTGATGTATACCGGGTTTCGTTTTGCGACTCGCGCCGGTGTGTCTATTGGTGTGGAAGACATGGTCATTCCGGAGGATAAAAATGCCATCATCGGTGGTGCGGAAACTGAAGTCCGGGAAATAGAAGATCAGTATTCATCAGGCCTGGTGACCCAGGGTGAGCGCTACAATAAAGTCGTGGATATCTGGTCAAAGGCTAACGATCAGGTCGCGGCTTCAATGCTCAGCAAGCTCGGAAAAGAGCAGGTTGTTGATCTGGAAGGTAAAACGCAGGATCAGGCATCTTTTAATTCTATCTATATGATGTCAGATTCAGGAGCTCGTGGCTCCGCAGCGCAGATTCGTCAATTGGCCGGTATGCGAGGCTTGATGGCCAAGCCGGATGGTTCGATCATCGAAACACCGATTACCGCTAATTTCCGAGAGGGACTAAATGTACTGCAGTACTTTATTTCCACACACGGTGCGCGTAAAGGTCTGGCTGATACCGCACTGAAAACAGCAAACTCGGGTTACCTCACTCGTCGACTCGTCGATGTAGCGCAGGATCTGGTGGTTACCGAGTACGATTGTGGAACCGAAACCGGTGTCACCATGAAACCTGTGATTGAGGGCGGTGACGTCGTAGAACCGCTGAGTGAGCGGGTTCTGGGGCGGGTGACGGCAAAAGATGTCTATGGTTCCGCTGGCGGCGATGTTGTCGTTGAAAAAGGTGTGCTTCTGGACGAGAAGCTCGTCGATCTCCTTGAAGATAGCGGCGTGGACGAGGTGTTGGTCCGGTCAGCGATCTGCTGCGAAACCAGTTTTGGTGTGTGCTCGAAGTGCTACGGTCGAGATCTGGCACGTGGTCACATGATCAACAATGGAGAAGCGGTCGGCGTGATGGCGGCGCAGTCGATCGGTGAGCCGGGCACGCAGCTGACCATGCGTACTTTTCACATTGGTGGCGCGGCCAGTCGTGCGGCAGCGGCAAGCTCGGTTGAAGTAAAAGCAGCCGGCTCGATCAAGTTGCACAATCTCAAGCCCGTGGTTAATCGCAAGGGTGAGTTCATTGTTGTTTCGCGTTCAGGTGAAATTGGCCTGATTGATGAAAGTGGACGAGAGCGTGAGCGGTATAAAGTCCCTTACGGCGCGGCGATCAAGTTTGAAGATGGCGCAACCGTTGCAGCCGGGGCAACGATCGCAGAGTGGGATCCCCACATGCACCCGATTATCACCGAGGTAGAAGGTGTGGCGAAGTTTTCTGACTTCGTGGACGGAGTAACCGTTAACACTGAAACCGATGATCTGACCGGTGTGTCGTCGATTGTTGTTACCGATCCCAAGCAGCGATCTGTAGGCAAAGATAAAGACCTTCGCCCGATGGTTCGACTGGTGGATACGAATGGTGATGAAGTGTGTTACCAGGGAACATCTATACCAGCGAATTATTTATTGCCAGCCGGTGCGACGGTTAATCTGAACGATGAAGAGAACGTCAAAGTAGGCGACGTTATCGCACGGATCCCGCAGGAATCCACCAAAAACCGCGACATCACGGGTGGTCTTCCACGAGTTGCCGACTTGTTCGAAGCTCGAAAACCGAAGGAACCAGCTATTCTTGCAGAACGCACGGGTACGGTTAGTTTCGGTAAAGAGACTAAAGGCAAGCAACGTCTGGTTATTACCGGACCGAATGAAGAGCGCCATGAGGAACTGATACCTAAATGGCGGCATATAAATGTTTTTGAAGGTGAGCAGGTAGAACGTGGAGAGGTTGTCGCTGACGGCGAGCCTAATCCACAGGATATTCTGCGTCTCCTGGGTATTGAGGCACTGGCGGCGTATCTGGTTAAGGAAATCCAGGATGTCTACAGGCTGCAGGGTGTGAAAATTAATGACAAGCATATTGAAGTAATTGTGCGTCAAATGCTGCGCAAGGTTGATATCACCGAAGCAGGTGAGTCAAATTTCCTTGCTGGCGAGCAAGTCGAGTTTGCGGAGGTCAAAGAGATCAATCGCGAACTAGTCGAAGAAGGAAAATTACCTGCCGAGTATGAAAATATTCTGCTGGGGATTACCAAGGCATCGCTGGTAACAGAGTCCTTTATCTCTGCTGCCTCGTTCCAGGAAACAACACGGGTTCTTACCGAAGCGGCGGTACGCGGTTCCGGCGATGAGCTTCGTGGTTTGAAAGAAAATGTGATCGTGGGTCGTTTGATTCCTGCCGGTACCGGTCTGGCTTTCCATGCGGAACGCAAGAAAGGGCGCAGCCAGAAATCACTCGATGAATCTCTGGCCGCGGCAATGAGCGCGACTGAGACCACAAATGTCACTGAATCTTCATCAGATGGTGAGTCTGTGAAGGAAACGGTATAGCAGTATTGGTTGATTTTAACTGACGCGCCAATTACACTTGGCGGCTGTTTGAGCCGAGCTGGTTTCAAAGCTCGGCCCGTCTGTTTAAATTACCTCTTGCTGACTACCCTAAAAGGCATCGTTACCCGCTTTACAAGAGCCGGGCGTTGGTCTATAGGACTGCGCATGGCTCATACAGGAATATAATGGCAACAATTAATCAGCTGGTTCGCAAACCGAGAAAGCGCAAGGCGGAGAAATCCAATGTACCAGCGCTGGAAGCATGTCCGCAGAAGCGTGGCGTATGTACTCGTGTTTATACCACTACTCCGAAGAAGCCGAACTCGGCAATGCGGAAGGTGGCTCGTGTACGACTAACAAACGGATTTGAAGTGACATCCTATATTGGTGGTGAAGGCCACAATCTTCAGGAGCACTCGGTGGTATTGATCCGTGGTGGTCGAGTAAAAGATTTACCCGGCGTTCGCTATCACACGGTCCGTGGCAGCCTGGATACACAAGGTGTAGAGAGTCGGCGTCAAGGTCGCTCAAAGTACGGCGCCAAGCGTCCGAAAGGCTAGAGAGAAAGGTTAAAAGAATATGTCCAGACGTAGTGAAGCACCCAAGCGCGAAATTCTGCCGGATCCCAAGTACGGTAGTGTTCAGCTGACGAAATTCGTCAATATGCTGATGTACAGCGGAAAAAAATCCGTAGCTGAGAAAATCATGTACGGCGCTCTTGATGTGATGGAAGAGAAAAAAGGCGGTCAGCCTCTGGAACTGCTTGAGCTGGCACTTGAGAACGTCAGTCCTGCAGTTGAAGTGAAGTCGCGTCGCGTTGGTGGTGCTACGTATCAGGTTCCGGTTGAAGTTCGCCCTGTTCGTCGAACTGGCCTGGCGATGCGCTGGATCATAGAAGCTGCACGTAAGCGCGGTGAAAAATCCATGACACTGAAGCTTGCCGGTGAGCTGCTAGATGCAACTGAGAAGCGTGGGTCTGCGTGTAAAAAGCGCGACGATACTCATCGGATGGCAGAAGCTAACAAGGCATTCGCTCACTACCGCTGGTAGTGGAATGCTAGGCCTTATGGCATCGATTAATGGCGCGCACAACTCCAATAGAGCGATATCGCAATGTCGGTATCATGGCCCACATCGATGCGGGAAAAACAACAACAACAGAACGGATTCTGTTTTATACCGGTGTTTCCCATAAAATAGGTGAAGTCCATGATGGTGCTGCCACAATGGACTGGATGGAGCAGGAGCAAGAACGCGGTATAACTATTACGTCTGCTGCCACTACGTGTTTCTGGGCTGGCATGGATGGTGGTTTTGACAAGCACCGGATCAATATCATTGATACCCCGGGCCACGTTGATTTTACCATTGAGGTTGAACGGTCACTAAGAGTACTTGACAGCGCAGTGGCAGTTTTCTGCGCAGTTGGTGGTGTTGAGCCACAATCGGAAACTGTCTGGCGGCAAGCAAATAAATATAACGTGCCGCGGATGGCATTCATCAACAAGATGGATCGCGCTGGTGCTGATTTTTTTCGGGTGGTTGACCAGGTTAAAACCAGGCTTGGCGGAGAGCCCGTAGTTTTACAGTTACCTATCGGTTCTGAAGATCTGTTTGAAGGTGTGGTTGACCTTATAAAGATGAAGGCCATCCATTGGGACGACGCCAGCAAAGGTATTAAGTTCGAGGAGCGTAGTGTTGATCCATCGATGCTCGATCAGTGTCAGGAATGGCGTGAAAAACTGGTTGAAACTGCAGCGGAAGCAACGGAAGAACTGACTGAGATTTATCTCGAAGAGGGCGATCTCAGTCAGCAGCAGATTATCGCCGGGTTAAGAGCAAGAGTGGTATCTGGAGAGATTGTTCCGGTTACCTGCGGTTCAGCATTCAAGAATAAAGGCGTGCAGGCGGTGCTCGATAAAATTGTCGAGCTAATGCCTTCGCCAGTAGATATACCACCGATGACCGGTGAGCTGGAAAACGGTAATGTCGGAGAACGGCGTGCGTCGGATGACGAACCGTTCTCTGCACTTGCCTTCAAGATTGCGACCGACTCTTACGTGGGTACGTTGACGTTTTTACGTGTGTACTCAGGAGTCGTAAAAACAGGTGATGCTGTTTTTAATCCGATTAAAGGCAAAAAAGAACGAATTGGCCGTCTGTTGCAAATGCACTCGAATGACCGGGAAGATATAAAAGAAGTCCGTGCCGGTGATATCGCTGCAGCTGTAGGCCTCAAGGATGTCACCACGGGTGAAACACTGACGGACGGTAAAGCGGTTATTACGCTTGAGCGCATGGAGTTTCCGGAGCCGGTTATATCGGTTGCAGTTGAACCGAAGACCATTGCAGACCAGGAAAAAATGGGCGTTGCATTAGGTAAGCTGGCTCAGGAAGATCCATCGTTTCGTGTGCGCACGGACGAAGAATCGGGACAGACAATTATATCCGGGATGGGCGAATTGCATCTCGATATCATCGTTGATCGGATGAAGCGTGAATTTGGCGTGGGGGCGGCCGTTGGCAAGCCGCAGGTGTCATATCGCGAAACGATTCGCAAATCGGTAGAGGCGGAGGGTAAATTTATCCGTCAGACAGGTGGTAAAGGGCAGTACGGGCACGTTTGGCTTAAACTTGAGCCGCGTGAGCAGGCTGCCGGATATGAGTTTATAGATAAGGTAGTCGGCGGATCAGTGCCACGCGAATATATATCGGCGGTGGATAAAGGTATCCAGGAGCAGATGGAGAGCGGGGTTGTAGCAGGTTACCCGATGGTAGATGTAGCCGTCACCCTCTACGATGGTTCCTATCACGATGTAGATTCAAACGAAATGGCGTTTAAAATTGCCGGCTCGATGGGTTTTCGTAATGGTGCAATGGACGCGGATCCGGTACTGCTGGAACCGATAATGAAAGTAGAAGTAGTTACACCCGAAGACTACATGGGTGATGTAATGGGCGATTTGAATCGCCGGCGTGGCATTGTACAGGGAATGGACGATACTCCAGCTGGTAAAGCAGTCAGTGCCGAAGTGCCCCTGGCTGAAATGTTTGGCTATTCGACCTCGTTGCGGTCGGCCACACAGGGAAGAGCAACTTATTCAATGGAGTTCTCCAATTATTCGGAGGCACCGAACAGCGTTACAGAAGCTTTGACTGGCTCCTGAATAAATTACATTTACTTGAACTAATTAGATCAAAGAGGCTTTTTAATTGTGTCGAAGGAAAAATTTGAACGAACGAAACCGCACGTAAATGTCGGAACGATAGGTCACGTAGACCACGGGAAGACGACGTTGACGGCGGCGCTGACAAAAGTGCAGGCGGAAGCGATGGGCGGAGATTTCAAAGCCTACGACCAGATAGACAATGCGCCGGAAGAAAGAGCGCGTGGAATCACGATAGCGACAGCGCACGTAGAGTATGAGTCAAACAACCGGCATTATGCGCATGTGGATTGTCCGGGACACGCAGACTATGTAAAGAACATGATTACAGGAGCAGCGCAGATGGATGGCGCGATTCTGGTGTGTTCAGCAGCGGATGGCCCGATGCCGCAAACGCGGGAGCATATATTGCTGGCTAGGCAGGTAGGGGTGCCATACATCGTGGTGTATCTGAACAAGGCAGATCAGGTAGACGATGAAGAATTGCTGGAACTGGTAGAAATGGAAGTTCGAGAGTTACTGGATAAATACGAGTTCCCGGGTGATGACACACCGATAGTAACGGGAAGCGCACTGAAAGCGCTGGAAGGCGATACAAGCGATATCGGAGTGCCATCCATAGGCAAGCTGATTGAAGCGATGGACACCTACATACCGCAGCCGGAACGACCGGTAGACGGAAACTTCCTGTTGCCAATCGAAGATGTGTTTTCGATTTCAGGTCGAGGCACCGTGGTAACGGGCCGTATAGAACGCGGAATCATCAAGGTAGGTGAGGAAGTTGAGATAGTTGGAATTCGCGATACCACGAAAACCACGGTAACGGGCGTAGAGATGTTCCGCAAGCTGCTGGATCAGGGCGAAGCAGGAGACAACTGCGGAATATTGTTGCGTGGAACGAAGCGGGATGATGTGGAAAGAGGGCAGGTGTTGTGTAAGCCGGGAAGCATCAACCCACACACGAAATTTGAGTGTGAAGTGTACATATTGTCGAAAGACGAAGGTGGTCGGCACACGCCGTTTTTCAAAGGCTATCGCCCGCAGTTTTACTTCCGCACAACAGATGTGACAGGAGCCTGTGAGTTGCCGGAAGGAGTAGAGATGGTAATGCCGGGAGACAACATCAAGATGGACGTAGAGTTAATAGCGCCAATCGCGATGGAAGAAGGGTTGAGATTTGCAATCCGGGAAGGTGGCCGAACAGTCGGTGCCGGCGTCGTCGCAAAAATTAACGCGTAAGGAATAGATATGGCTGTTTCACCAACACAGACGATCCGCATCCGGTTGAAGGCATTTGATCACCGTTTGATCGATAAATCTGCTCGGGAGATACTCGAAACTGCAAAGCG
Source organism: Chromatiales bacterium (ex Bugula neritina AB1) (assembly GCA_001730015.1). Taxonomy (GTDB): domain Bacteria; phylum Pseudomonadota; class Gammaproteobacteria; order Granulosicoccales; family Granulosicoccaceae. Next base: position 86,656 of record MDLA01000175.1, read on the forward strand.
AACCGGCGCCCGGGTATTGGGACCGATTCCATTGCCTACAAAAAAAGAACGTTTCACTATTCTGGTGTCGCCGCATGTCAATAAAGATGCACGGGATCAGTATGAAATTAGAACGCACAAGCGACTCATGGACATAGTCGATCCGACTGACAAGACCGTTGATGCTCTGATGAAGCTCGATCTTGCTGCCGGTGTGGATGTGCAAATAAAGTTAAGCTGAGGGATATTCTGGCGGGCATGTAAAAAAATCATGTCCATCTGGCAGTCTTAGCGTGACAGGAGTGAAATCCTCCTGCTATACTGGGCGGCTAGCTCTTGAAGAATTCCCTTCCAAGTGGTTGCGCAGCATCTGGCGCGTAACATTCTATATTTTGGAGAATACAAATGCCGATGGGTATTGTCGGCCGTAAGGCCGGGATGACTCGCGTTTTTAATGACGCCGGTGAATCTGTATCCGTTACCGTGGTGCAGGTTGCACCAAACCGGGTAACGGCTGTTAAAACAGTTGAGAAAGACGGCTATTCCGCTATGCAGGTTACTGCAGGCGAGCGTCGTGCATCCCTGTTAACCAAAGCCGAGATCGGTCATTTCAAAGGTGCCGGGGTTGAAGCCGGGCGTGGTTTGTGGGAGTTCCGAACCGAAGATGTCGAACAGGAACTGGCTGTTGGCCAGGAGAATTCGGTCACTTTATTTGAGGCTGGTCAGAAAGTTGATGTCAGTGGTGTCACTATCGGTAAAGGTTTTGCCGGTGGCGTTAAGCGACACAACTTTAAAATGCAGGACGCGACGCACGGTAACTCTGTTTCGCATAGAGCACCTGGTTCTATCGGTCAGAACCAGACGCCTGGTCGAGTTTTCAAAGGCAAAAAAATGGCTGGCCATATGGGAGCTGTTCGACGCACCATCCAGAATCTGGAAGTGGTCAGAGTCGATGAAGAACGACAGTTATTATTAATCAGTGGTAGCGTTCCTGGCGCTGCCGGTGGTGACGTTTTCATAAAGCCTTCTGTGAAGGCCGGGTAACAGGTCCAGTTATGGAATTGCAGACTAAAAGTGGTGCAGCTGTCGGAGTTTCCGATGCGGTGTTTGCTGCGCCCTATAATGAAACGCTTGTACATCAGGTGGTCACAGCTTTTTTAGCTGGCGCCCGATCTGGTAACAGCGCTCAGAAAAATCGAGCGGCCGTGCGTGGTGGTGGTGCTAAGCCGTGGCGCCAAAAAGGCACTGGAAGAGCGCGTGCCGGTACAATACGCAGTCCGATCTGGCGTGCTGGCGGAGTGACTTTTGCCTCATCCCGACGTGACTACAGCAAGAAAGTAAATAAAAAAATGTATCGCGGAGCGATGCGCTCTGTATTTTCGGAGCTGGCAAGAAGTGGCCGCTTGTCTGTTGTTGATACTGTTCCGGTAAATGCCCCCAAGGCAAAAGAGCTACGTACTGTTCTTCAGAACTGGGATGTATCAGACGTACTGATAATTGATGCAGGGATAAACGACAACCTCCATCTGGCTGGACGCAACTTCCCCACGGTTACAACAACCGACGTAGATGGCATAAACCCATGGTTGATGCTGCGTCATGAGAATGTTGTGATCACAGAAGCTGCTGTGCGGCAAATTGAGGAGCGATTGTCGTGAACGAAGAGCGTATTTATTCGGTGATTCTTGCGCCGCACGTATCTGAAAAATCTGCAATGCAGGCTGAGCTGAGTGGTCAGCACACGTTTAAGGTTGTGCCTGATGCTACCAAGCTTGAAGTTAAGAAAGCAGTAGAAAAGCTATTTAAAGTGACTGTTGTATCTGTGCGTATGTCGAATACCAAAGGCAAGGTAAAACGTCAGGGTGCCCGCCTGGGTCGCCGATCGGACATGCGAAAAGCGATAGTGCGATTGGCGGAAGGCCAGGATATAGACTATATGGGCCTGGAAGGGTAAAAGATCATGGCACTACATAAAACCAAACCAACCTCACCTGGACGCCGGTTCCAGGTACGAGTTGTAGATAACTCGTTGCATAAGGGCGGACCCTATGAGCCGCTCCTCGCGAAGAAGAGTAAGTCAGGTGGTCGTAACTCGTCCGGACAAATCACAGTCCGGCACATCGGTGGTGGTCACAAGCAACGTTATCGTATTATTGATTTTAAACGCCGCAAAGATGGCATACCTGCGACGGTTGAACGTATCGAGTACGACCCGAACCGTACCGCAAATATTGCCTTGTTAAAGTATGCCGACGGTGAGCGGACCTATATTGTTGCTGCTAATAAAGTGAAGGTTGGCGATGTATTGCTTTCCGGTCGTGAAGCGCCAATTAAAGCGGGGAACTCTCTGCCACTGGCAAATATCCCGGTTGGTAGTACAGTACACCTGATTGAGCTTAAGCCCGGTAAAGGCGCGCAGATGGCTCGCAGTGCAGGAGCCTCCGTTCAGTATGTTGCCCGGGAAGGTGCTTACGCAACGCTGCGTTTGCGATCGGGTGAAATGCGTAAAGTACTCCTGGACTGCCGCGCCACCATCGGTGAGGTTAGTAATGGTGAGCATTCATTGCGTAAATTGGGTAAAGCTGGTGCAAAACGCTGGCGTGGCGTAAGACCCACAGTACGTGGTGTTGCAATGAATCCGGTTGATCACCCGCATGGTGGTGGTGAAGGGCGAACCTCTGGTGGTCGCCATCCTGTCAGCCCTTGGGGTGTACCTACCAAGGGATACAAAACCCGTTCAAATAAACGCACGAACAATCTAATTGTTCGCCGTCGTAAGAACAAGTAAAGAGATAAGATAAGTGGCACGTTCTCTAAAGAAAGGTCCGTTCATTGATCATCATCTGGTAAAGAAGGTTGATGAAGCAGTGGCCAGTAACAGTAAAAAGCCAATTAAAACCTGGTCGCGCCGGTCTATGATCAGCCCGGAAATGGTTGGCTTGACTATAGCCGTCCACAATGGACGGCAGCATGTGCCGGTTCTTGTTAGTGAAAACATGGTTGGCCATAAACTCGGGGAGTTCGCATTGACGCGTACTTACCGTGGGCATGTGGCAGACAAGAAGGCCAGGTAGAGATGAAAACCAAGGCAAAACTGATGCATGCGCGTATTTCGGCGCAAAAGGTGCGGCTGGTCGCTGACCAGGTCCGTGGAATGGATGTCGAAAAAGCACTTGAATTACTGACATTCAGTAATAAAAAAGCTGCTGATCTTGTGAAGGGTGTACTTGATTCAGCTATAGCAAACGCCGAGCACAATGATGGCGCTGATATCGACGAATTGAAGGTCTCAGAAATCATGGTGGACGATGGACCAACCATGAAACGTATCCGCCCTCGGGCGAAAGGTCGGGCAAATCGTATTTTGAAAAGATCGAGTCACATAACTGTTGTGGTAGGGAACTAGTATGGGTCAAAAAGTTCATCCAACCGGGATCCGTCTTGGCATATCCGCCGACTGGACATCTACTTGGTACGCCAACAGTAGAGATTACGCAAACTATCTGAACGAAGATCTTGCCGTTCGTGAATTGTTGAAGAAAAAACTAGCCCATGCGTCGGTGAGCCGTATACAGATTGATCGTCCGGCACGCGCGGTAGTCATAACAATTCACACTGCAAGGCCGGGTATTGTTATTGGTAAAAAGGGCGAAGATGTCGAAAAGCTTCGACGCTTAATTGCGCCGATGCTCGGGATGAATATAAATAATGTAAAAGTGAATGTCTCTGAGATACGCAAGCCGGAGCTTGATGCACAGTTGGTAGCTGAGGGTGTTGCCCAGCAGCTTGAACGTCGTGTGATGTTTCGTCGCGCAATGAAGCGTGTATTGACTAACACAATGAGGTTAGGAGCACGCGGCGTTAAGATCGCTGTTTCAGGACGGTTGAACGGTGCCGAGATTGCTCGCCGGGAGTGGTATCACGATGGCCAGGTTCCTCTGCATACCTTGCGCGCGGATATAGACTATGGAGTAGCTGAAGCGCATACCACCTATGGTGTTCTTGGTATCAAAGTGTGGATCTGCAAAGGTGAGATTTTCGATTTTGATGAGGTTCGCGGTGGCGAAGCTCCCAAGCGGGCGGCTTCTGCCTAACAGGTTTCTACAATGTTACAACCAAAGCGTACAAAATTTAGAAAACAGCATAAAGGTCGTAATCGTGGCCTTGCTCAGTCTGGCAATAAAGTCAGCTTCGGCGAGTACGGACTAAAAGCCATGGCGCGTGGCCGTATCACAGCGCGGCAAATAGAGTCTGCACGACGCGCAATGACCAGACACATCAAACGTGGTGGGAAGATCTGGATTCGTATTTTTCCGGATACCCCTGTCACCAAAAAACCTATCGAAGTTCGCATGGGTAAAGGTAAAGGTAACGTGGAGTACTGGGTTGCGAAAATTCAACCCGGTCGTGTTTTGTATGAAATGGAAGGCGTTGAAGAGCGAACTGCTCGAGAGGCTTTTGCCAGAGCAGCGGCCAAATTACCCATTCAAACAGCGTTTGTTGTAAGGACGGTAGCGTGATGAAAGCGAGCGATCTTCGAGAAAAAGCCGTTGCTGAACTGGAACAGGAACTTGTGGCGCTTCGAAAAGAACAATTTAATCTCCGTATGCAAATGGGCTCCGGCCAGGGTGTCAGACCTCATTTGTTTAACGAAGCCCGTAAGAATATTGCGCGCGTAAAAACGGTAATTGCCGAGAAGCAGCAAGCGAGTAAAGCGTCATGAGTGAAGATAAAGGTACTTTGCAGCGTAGCCTTGTTGGCAAGGTTGTTAGCAACAAGATGGAAAAGTCAGGCACTGTACTGGTAGAGCGTCGCGTAAAGCATGCCATGTACGGGAAATACATGACTCGCTCTACCAAATATCATTTTCACGATGATTCCAATGAAACAAATATCGGTGATGTAGTGCGAATTAAATCGTGTCGTCCTATTTCAAAAACAAAGTCCTGGACTCTGGACAAGGTCATTACCAAAGCCGTATAGGTTTGGTAGTCAGCAAGGTATAGAACAATGATTCAGATGCAAACCGTTTTGAGTGCCGCGGACAACAGTGGGGCTAAGAGCGTTCAGTGTATTAAGGTGCTGGGTGGCTCTAGACGGCGGTATGCTCGTGTTGGCGATGTCATAAAAGTAAGCATAAAAGACGCTATACCACGGGGAAAAGTCAAAAAGGGTGAAGTGTACAATGCTGTAGTCGTCCGTACGGCGAAGGCAGTTCGGCGACCCGATGGTTCTGCCATCCGGTTTGACGGCAACGCTGCAGTAATACTCAACGCTAAACTGGAGCCGATCGGTACCCGTATCTTTGGACCGGTAACGCGAGAACTTCGATCCGAGAAGTTTATGAAGATAATTTCACTCGCTCCTGAAGTGCTCTAAGCGATATACGCGGAAAAAGATCATGCGCAAGTTATTAAAAGGTGATGACGTCATTGTTATCACAGGTAAGGATAAAGGACGACGTGGCACCGTTCGACAAATCCTTGGTGATAAAGCTATTGTCGACAACGTCAACATGGTTAAGAAGCACCGAAAAGGTAATCCTAACGCTGGTGTAACAGGTGGAATCATTGACAAAGAAATGCCAATCGATTCATCCAATTTAATGGTGTTCAATCCAACCACCGGAAAAGGTGATCGGGTTGGGGTCAAAGTGCTAGATGATGGAAAAAAAGTACGCATCTTCAAATCCAATGGTGAGACCGTCTAGCTGACGGATATATGCAATGACCAGGTTCGAACAGACATACAAAGACACAATCGCCCCTGCTCTTAAAGAGCAGTTCGGTTATAAAAGCGCGATGGAAGTTCCGCGACTGCAGAAAATCACCCTGAATATGGGGTTGGGCGAAGCTGTCGGTGATAAGAAAGTGGTAGAAAAAGCCACAGCAGATCTTGCAAATATCAGTGGTCAGCGGCCGGTGGTGCGGTTGGCCAGAAAGTCTATAGCGGGCTTTAAAATTCGAGATGGCTGGCCTATTGGTGCCAAGGTGACATTAAGACGCCAGCACATGTACGAATTTCTGGATCGTCTGATCACAATAGCGATACCACGTATTCGCGATTTTCGCGGATTGAACACACGTTCGTTTGATGGGCGCGGTAACTACTCAATGGGTGTGAAAGAGCAGATTATCTTTCCGGAAATCGATTACGACAAAATAGACGCCATTCGTGGATTGGATATCACATTCACGACTTCTGCGAAAACAGATGACGAGGCTCGCGCTCTTTTAAAGAGCTTTAACTTTCCATTCAGGCAATAGTATGGCGAAGAAATCCATGATTGCGCGTGAACTTAAACGCACAATACTGTCTAGCAGACACGAAGAAAAGCGCGTAAAGCTGCGTGAAATTTTGAAATCTGAATCAGCTGATTACGATGAAAAAATGGAAGCATCACGGCGTTTGCAACAGCTGCCACGTGATTCAAGCAAAACACGTGGTAGAAATCGTTGTCGGGTAACCGGGCGACCGCATGGTTACTACCGTAAATTCGGACTGGCTCGGAATAAAATCCGAGAGGCAGCGATGCGGGGCGACATCCCCGGTTTGTCCAAGGCAAGCTGGTAGGAGAATAATTATGAGTATGTCTGATCCAATCGCGGATATGTTAACGCGTATCAGAAATGCACAGCAGGCAAGAAAAGTTGCTGTGTCAATGCCCGCATCAAAAGTGAAGAAGTCAATCGCTGAGGTGCTTAAAGAAGAAGGCTATATCGCCTCTTATGATGTAGACCAGAATGAGGGCAAACCGCAATTGTCTGTCACTCTGAAGTACTTCAATAATGCACCTGTAATTAGCAAGATAAAGCGTGTCAGCAGACCAGGTCTGCGGGTTTACAAAAGCAAAGACGAAGTCCCTAAGGTGTTAGGCGGGTTGGGAATTGCCATTATGTCCACATCTAAAGGCGTTATGGCTGACGCGAAGGCAAGACAGGCTGGAGAGGGCGGTGAAGTCCTCTGTTACGTGTCTTAGAGGAATAGAGAATGTCTAGAGTTGCTAATAGCCCGGTTGTGATCCCTGGCGGGGTCACGGTTGAAGTACAGGGGCAGAATGTTGCGGTTAAAGGCCCGAAGGGGAACAGTAACCTCGAAGTGCATGGTACGGTTGCCGTCGTTATGGAGGATAACCATCTCAAGGTATCCGCTAATACGGCTGAGAAAAAAACAGTCGCCATGGCTGGAACCATGCGTTCGCTGTTAAATAATCTGATTACCGGTGTACATGAAGGGTTCACAAAAAAGCTCGAGTTACGTGGCGTCGGGTATAGAGCACAGGCGCAGGGTAACAAACTAAACCTCACGCTCGGGTTTTCCCACCCTGTGGTACACGATATTCCAGAAGGTATTAAGGTAGAAACACCCAGTCAGACAGAAGTGGTCGTGACGGGGATAGATAAGCAAGCGGTTGGGCAGGTTGCAGCCGATATCCGTTCATACCGTCCACCGGAACCGTACAAGGGAAAGGGTGTTCGGTACGTTGACGAATATGTACTGATGAAAGAAGCCAAGAAGAAATAGGTCGGCATAATGAACATGGATAAAAAAAGCAGCAGATTGCGGCGCGCCAAGCGAACGCGAGCCAAGATTAAGCAACTTGGTGCTGCACGATTGTCAGTCCATCGAACATCCAAGCACATGTATGCCCAGGTGATCGACTCTGACGGTAAAGTAGTTGCGAATGCAACAACACAGCAGAAAGATATTGCTTCTGGATTGAAGTATACGGGTAATGTCGAAGCAGCTGCAGCAATAGGTAAGGCGATTGGCGAACGGGCATCTGCTAAAGGTGTGACTGAAGTGGCCTTTGATCGTTCCGGTTTTCAATATCACGGCAGAGTTAAAGCTCTGGCAGACGCCGCGCGTGAAGCCGGCCTCAAGTTCTAGGCGGAAACAGTTAAATGGCAGGACATGACTCTAATACCAGTGCCGACGGTCTTATCGAGAAGCTTGTTGCGGTAAATCGTGTGGCAAAAGTAATCAAAGGTGGCCGTCAATTCGGTTTCACCGCACTCACCGTTGTAGGTGATGGTGAAGGTCGCGTGGGCTTTGGTTATGGCAAGGCGCGTGAGGTGCCGGTCGCAATCCAGAAAGCAATGGAAAAAGCACGGAAAAACATGATTCGTGTCAGTCTTAACGATGGCACATTGCAATATGCACTAAATGGTCGGCACGGGGCAGCAAAAGTGTATATGCAGCCGGCTTCTGAAGGTACCGGCATTATCGCCGGCGGTGCGATGCGCGCCGTATTCGAAGCGGTTGGTGTGCGTAATGTCCTTGCCAAGATTAATGGTTCAAATAACCCCATTAACGTTGTGCGGGCTACAATTGAAGGCCTGACAAACATGCAGTCACCCGAAAGTGTAGCGGCTAAGCGTGGCAAGTCAGTTGAAGAGTTAGCGAGTTAGTTATGTCTGACAAAAAAATCAGGGTGACTATGGTACGAAGTGCCAATGGTCGGCTAAAAAAGCACCAGGCCTGCGCACGGGGTCTTGGCTTACGCCGTATGCATCAGACTGTCGAAGTAATCGATACGCCTGAGAACCGCGGCATGGTGAATAAGATATCGTACATGTTGCGAGTCGAGGACTAGTAAATGCATCTTAATGATCTTAAACCGGCAACCGGTAGCAAGACTGCTGCAAAGCGCGTCGGGCGTGGCATAGGCTCGGGACTCGGCAAAACCTGTGGTCGCGGTCATAAAGGCCAGCACTCGCGATCAGGCGGTTACCACAAAGTAGGTTTTGAAGGTGGTCAGATGCCGATCCAGCGAAGGCTGCCTAAATTCGGCTTCAAATCGCGCAAAGGTCGGTTTGTAGCTGAAGTTCGGTTGTCTGAGTTGGCAAAGCTCGATGGCGAAATAAGCATCGACTCACTTGTTGCTGCCGGTATCGTGCCTGCACAAACAAAAAAGGCGAAAGTCATACTTTCCGGAGAGATTTCCAAGGCTGTAACGCTCAAAGGTGTTGTTGCAACAGCAGGAGCGGCACGTGCCATAGAGCAGGCCGGTGGATCAGTCGGAGCGTAACGGGTGGCTACAGCGGCAGATTCAATAGGCGGGGGCTTAGGCAAGTCGGTAGAGTTACGGCAGCGTTTGCTGTTTGTACTACTTGCTTTAGTGATTTTCCGGATTGGTGCTCATATCACCATCCCGGGGGTCGATCCCAAAGTAATGGCAGCTCTGTTTGAGCAGCAGCGTGGCGGAATACTCGACATGTTCAACATGTTCGGTGGCGGTGCGCTAAGCCGCATGTCATTGTTTGCGCTCGGTGTCATGCCCTATATTTCTGCGTCTATTATCATGCAGCTGCTTACTCATGTGGTGCCTTCACTGGAACAACTGCGTAAGGAAGGTGAAAGCGGCAGAAAAGTTATCACCAAGTACACGCGCTATGGAACACTAGTTCTTGCAAGCGTACAGGCGGTCGGTGTGTGTATTGCGCTTCAGTCGCAACAGGCTGGTGGTGCGGCTCTGGTTTATTTTGGCGGGATGGGGTTTGTTTTAACTGGCGCAGTGACGCTGGTAACTGGAACCATGTTTCTGATGTGGCTGGGTGAACAGGTTACTGAGCGTGGAATTGGTAACGGGATTTCCATTTTAATTTTTGCGGGCATTGTATCCGGGTTGCCTGCTGCGATCGGTGGGACACTGGAACTGGCCAGAACCGGTGAATTATCTGCCTTAATTCTGTTGATTCTGGTGCTTTTAACTGTCGCAGTGACTGCCTTTGTAATTTTCGTTGAGCGGGGCCAGAGACGGATAACAGTAAACTATGCAAAACGGCAGCAAGGGCGTAAAATGTTTGCCGGTCAGCAGAGTCATTTGCCGCTCAAGCTGAATATGGCCGGGGTTATACCGCCTATTTTTGCTTCGAGTATTATTTTGTTTCCGGCAACGTTGGGTGATTTTGCCTCCAGTGCCACACAAATGACCTGGTTGCAAAATATAGTATCTACTTTGCAGCCGGGACAACCGCTGTATGTGCTACTGTATGCGGCCGCTATAATTTTCTTTTGCTTTTTCTACACATCACTGGTATTCAACGCTCGCGAGACTGCGGATAACCTGAAAAAATCAGGTGCGTTCATACCTGGTATTCGGCCTGGGGAACAGACTGCACGTTACATAGATGGTGTTCTTACACGGCTGACTCTGGTCGGTGCGATGTACATAACGCTGGTGTGTCTGTTACCGGAATTTCTGATTTTATGGTGGAGTGTGCCATTTTATTTTGGTGGTACTTCTCTGCTTATTATCGTTGTTGTGATAATGGATTTTATTGCCCAGACGCAAGCCCACATGATGGGTGATCAGTACGCCGGCCTGTTGAAAAAAGCCAATCTCAAAGGTCATAGCAAGGGTAAAAAGTAGGATTAACTGACCGATTAAATTCACGGTCTGAACAAGGTTAAATCAATGAAAGTTAGAGCATCGGTTAAAAAAATATGTCGTCGATGCAAAGTCATCAGACGACATGGAGTGATTCGGGTTATTTGTTCTGATCCTCGTCACAAGCAAAAACAAGGTTAGAAGTAATGACAAACATGATTAAGGGTGTCTTGTAATGGCGCGTATCGCTGGCATTAACATACCTGTAAATAAGCACACCTGGGTAGCGTTGACCTCTATCTACGGTGTGGGTCGAACAACTGCGTATAAGGTTTGTACTGCAGCAGGTGTTGATCCGAGCACTAAAGTACGGGATCTGGCTGAACCACAAGTGGAAGGTTTACGTAGCGAGATCGCGAAACTGACCGTCGAAGGTGATCTTCGTCGGGACGTCAGTATGAATATTAAGCGCCTGATGGACCTTGGTAGCTATCGCGGTATTCGTCATCGACGTGGACTGCCGATGCGCGGCCAGCGCACTCAAACAAACGCTCGTACCCGGAAGGGTCCGCGCCGACCTATAAAAAGATAGGAAGAGTCAGAAATGGGTCAGAAAACAACAAAAAAGAAGCCTAATCGCGTTGTTACAGATGGGATTGCGCATATTCATGCTTCGTTTAATAACACGATAGTGATGATCACCGATCGCCAGGGCAACGCTTTGGCATGGGCGACCGCAGGTGGATCCGGATTTCGTGGTTCTCGTAAAAGCACTCCGTTTGCTGCTCAGGTTGCTGCTGAGCGCGCGGGCACTGTAGCACTCGAGTTCGGGATGAAAAACCTGGACGTAAAGGTAAAGGGACCAGGACCGGGACGAGACTCTGCTGTGAGATCTCTGAACGCGGTAGGTTTCAAAATTACCAACATCATCGATGTTACTCCGATACCACACAACGGATGCCGGCCTCCCAAGCGCCGTCGCGTTTAATTAGGAATTTATAATGGCTAGATACATTGGGCCTAAGTGCAAGCTGAGTCGTCGGGAAGGCACCGATTTATATCTTAAATCCGGTATCCGTCCACTGGATTCAAAATGTAAAATTGAAACACCACCGGGTCAGCAGGGTGCAAAGCGTGCACGTTTAACGGACTATGCTCTGCAGTTGCGTGAAAAGCAGAAGCTCCGTCGTATGTACGGCGTCCTTGAACGTCAGTTCCGCAATTACTACAAGCAGGCTGCCCGTATAAAAGGCTCAACCGGCGAGAATCTGCTTTCGCTGCTGGAAGGCCGGCTCGACAACGTGGTTTACCGCATGGGCTTTGGCTCTACACGGTCGGAAGCACGGCAGCTTGTAGCCCACAAAGCTATCCTGGTTGATGGTCAGGTTGTTAATGTTGCATCCTACCAGGTGAAGCCGAATCAGGTTGTGGGTATTCGCGAGAAAGCCAAGAAACAAGCACGTATTACGGACGCCATGCAGCTTGCTAAACAACGCAGTATTCCAGGCTGGATGGATGTAGACGAGAAAAAAATGGAGGGTGTTCTAAAATCCCTACCGGACCGCAGTGATTTACCTGCAGAAATCAACGAGTCTCTCGTTGTGGAACTCTACTCTAAGTAAAGGCAGCATGCTCATGGGCGCGATGCAAACTGAATTTTTGAAACCTCGTATAGTTGACGTATCGGCAACTAATGAGTGTCATGCGAAGGTGACTCTTGAGCCACTGGAGCGTGGCTTTGGTCATACACTGGGCAATGCGCTTAGACGTATTCTGCTGTCGTCAATGCCAGGCGCTGCGGTGGTCGAAGCTGAAATTGAAGGTGTACTTCACGAATACACCACTATTGAAGGTGTTCAGGAAGATGTACTCGATATACTTCTGAATTTGAAGGAAGTCGCTATTGTCCTGCATGCCAAGGACGAAGCAAACCTGACACTGAAGAAAAAAGGCCCAGGTGTCGTAACAGCCGGCGATATTACCGTCGATCACGACGTTGAGATTAAAAACCCTGAAAAGGTTATTTGCAATCTCACAAAAAGTGGCGAGATATCAATTACCATGCGAGCGCGTGGCGGGCGCGGCTATGAACCTGCAACACAGCGTGCTGTTGCTGAGGGTGAAAACCGGCCAATAGGTGCGTTGCAGCTTGATGCATCGTTTAGTCCTGTTTCAAAGGTCGCTTACAACGTCGAGAGTGCTCGCGTAGAACAGCGAACTGACCTCGATAAGCTGATAATTGATCTGGAAACCAACGGTACCATTGATCCGGAAGAAGCTATTCGAAAAGCTGCGACCATTCTTCAGGAGCAGTTGGCGGTTTTTGTTGAGCTGGAAGCGGAAACAGGTGAAGAGAAAGTTGATGAAACTACCTCGGATATTGATCCGATTCTTCTCAGACCTGTCGATGATCTGGAACTTACTGTGCGGTCAGCTAACTGTCTTAAGGCCGAAAATATTTACTACATCGGGGATTTGATTCAGCGCACTGAAGTCGAGTTGTTGAAAACACCTAATCTGGGTAAAAAATCTCTGACTGAAATAAAAGATGTGCTCGCCCAGCAAGCACTGTCACTCGGTATGCGGTTGGAAAACTGGCCACCACCGGAGCTGGCACGCCCGCGCGAAGGCATGAAAAAATAGAAATCTTTTACTACAAAAAGATTGTTTCCAAGATATTAAGGGTATGAGATGCGACACGCTAAAAGTGGTCGAAAACTAAATCGCAACAGCAGTCACCGAAAAGCCATGTACAAGAATATGGCTACTTCGTTTTTGAACCACGAAGCGATTAAAACGACGTTGCCGAAAGCAAAAGAACTACGACGCGTGGTAGAGCCACTTATCACGATGGGTGGTGAAGACAGCGTCGCTAATCGTCGCCTGGCCTTCAGCCGTTTGCGTGATAAAGAAGCCGTCGGTAAATTGTTTTCAGAGCTAGGACCGCGGTTCAAAGATCGTCCCGGTGGTTATACCCGGATTTTGAAATGTGGTTTCCGGGCAGGTGATAAAGCGCCTATGGCAATTATTGAGCTAGTGGAAAAAACTGAGGCGGAAACCCCTGCTGCAGAGTAAGTTACTGCTAGTTGAATGAAATTAAAAAAGGCCCCTAACTGGGCCTTTTTTGTTGGCGTGGGAATTTATAAATTCAGAATGTAGTCTCAAGACGACTGTTGACCAGAATTTCTGCAACTGAAGCATCATTGGGAAGGGATAACGCATAGGCGATTGTTCCGGCAATCGCATCAGGGCTTATTTTAAATTCGCCAGGCGGGGTGTTTACCTGTTTAACCATTTCGGTATCTACCAAACCCGGGCATATTGCTGTTGCACGTAAACCGCTTGGCCAATTGTGTTGCCGGATAGCATGAGTTAATGACAGCGCGGCAAATTTTGATGCCGAATACCCGAGGTTTGCACTTCCCATAATCCGTTTTCCGGATAACGACACAACATTGATTACCCGGCCGTGGCCGCATGACTGAAGCTGCGGTAATGCTGCCCTTACCAGTTTTAGCGGCCCTTTGAAATTTACATTCCACATATGGTCCATGTCTTGTTCCAGTCCGTTCTCAAGACCTGCTCCTATAATTACACCAGCGTTCAGGACAACAGCGTCAATCCGCCCGTATGAGGCCAGTGTGTCATTAACCCACTTAGTGCTGGCGTTTGAATCTTCGGCATCCCAGTGGTGACAGCTCGCTTTTCCCGGGAATGTTTCGGATTGCAGTTGGCCGGGGTCTCTTGCCCCGAGGCTGAGTTGGTAGCCTGCGGCAGATAGTGCGTGCGCCGTGGCAAGTCCAATACCCCGGTTGGCCCCCGAAATCATTACCACTCGACCGTCTGGTTTGAGCATAATTTTTTGTCTCCATAGCCAATGAATCTCTGCAGAGCATACCTTACTCTTGTGAAAAACCATCCTGGGTGTAACTATCCAGGTATTTAACAGGCTATCAACTGCTATCGGGTTTTATGGCGATGCAACAGACACCGCTGTGTGATTTTCCACGGGGCTGGTACTCAGGTAGCCTTGTATTCGGTTTTCTTTTTTACTCTGGCACTCTTTTTCTTTGTTTTACTTGTTGGTTTCTTGCGGCTCTTCGACTTAAGTTGTCGTTTCAGGTACACGCCAGTGGCCGAAGAGGGGTTGTCGGCAATTTGTTCAGGTGTACCGGTAGCTACAATCTGTCCACCGCCATCACCACCGTCGGGCCCCAGATCTACAATCCAGTCACATGCCTTAATAACATCCAGGTTATGCTCAATAACAATTATGGTATTACCGCGATCCCTCAGGCTTTGAAGCACTTTTAGAAGCTGCCCAATGTCGTAGAAGTGCAGGCCCGTTGTGGGTTCATCGAGAATGTATAGTGTCTGACCTGTATCGCGCTTGGAGAGCTCGCGAGATAGCTTGATCCGTTGCGCTTCCCCACCGGAGAGCGTTGTGGCTGATTGCCCTAATGTTATGTAAGACAAGCCAACTTCCTGCAGGGTAATCAGCTTTCTGGCAATTGAGGGTACGGGTTTAAAAAACTCGCAGGCCTCATCGACAGTCATGTCCAGTACTTCTGATATGTCTTTACCTTTATACTTTATATCCAGAGTTTCGCGTCCATAGCGTTTGCCAGCGCAAACATCGCAGGTCACGTATACGTCAGGCAGAAAATGCATTTCAACCTTGATTAATCCGTCGCCCTGGCAGGCTTCGCAACGCCCGCCTTTGACATTAAAACTGAATCTACCCGGCTGATACCCTCTGGATCTTGCCTCCTGCGTAGAGGCGAACAAATCTCTCACCAGCGAAAAAATTCCGACATAGGTAGCTGGATTTGAGCGAGGTGTTCTTCCAATCGGGGTTTGATCGATATCGACGATGCGATCGATTTGATGCAGCCCTTCAATGGAATCAACGGGCGCTGGTTGCACGTTCGCCCTGTTTAACACCTGTGCGACATGGCGGTACAGAGTATCGTTGATCAGCGTAGATTTTCCCGAACCGGAAACACCGGTTACGCAGGTAAATAAACCTACGGGCAGCTCAACACTGACGTTTTGCAGATTATTTCCCCTGGCGCCGTTTATACGAATGAGCGCTTTTTTGTTTAACGGTGTACGGGACGGAATTGGAATTGCCTTTCGACCCGATAGGTAATCAGCGGTTAGCGAGGTTTCATACTTGAGTAGCTGGGCTGGAGAGCCCTGTGCCACGATCGAGCCTCCGGCATTACCCGCTCCCGGGCCTATGTCAACGACGTAGTCAGCTGCTCGAATAGCATCTTCATCGTGCTCGACAACCAGTACGGTGTTACCCAGATCGCGCAGGTAGATCAGTGTTTCAAGTAGCTTGTCGTTGTCGCGCTGATGCAGACCGATTGAAGGTTCATCCAGAACATATAGTACCCCCATGAGCCCGGCCCCTATCTGACTTGCCAGGCGGATTCGTTGCGATTCACCACCAGACAATGTGCCTGCGCGTCTATCGAGTGACAGGTAATCCAGGCCGACATTCAGCAGGAATTTCAATCGCAGGTTGATTTCAAGGATGATTTTTTCGCCAATCTCCAGTTTGTTGCCATCGAGTTCAAGCGAGTCTATTAGTACCTTTGCCTGCGCAATTGTTGAGGCAGAAATCTCCGGCAGTGAGTGATTGTCAATGAATACATTTCGGGCTGCCGGATTCAGGCGTGAACCCTGACAGGACTCACACGGTCGGCTCGACAAATACTTTGAGATTTCGGTGCGTACCGCTGTGGATTCCGTTTCTTTGTAGCGCCTGGCCAGTGTGTTCAGGATTCCTTCAAACTTGTGTTTTCGGGTACGTTTACGGCCTTTGGCGGTTTTGTGCGTAAATTCGATAGCTTTTCCATTGCTACCATTGAGAATTATGTTCTGGTGGGCTGTAGCCAGCGTATTGAACGGCGCTGTTACATCAAATCCGTAGTGCTTTGCCAGTGACTGCATCATTGAAAAATAGAAGCTATTGCGTTTGTCCCAGCCTTTGATTGCACCATCAGCAAGACTTTTTCCAGCGTCGGCTATGAGCTTTTCGGAATCTATAAATTGATCGGCGCCCAGGCCATCACAGACGTCGCATGCCCCCTGCGGGTTGTTAAACGAAAATAGACGCGGTGTTAGTTCAGCGACAGTGTGATCGCAGACAGGGCAGGAGTATTTACTTGAGAAAATAAGTTCTTCTACGGTTGTATCGTTGTCCATCGGAGACAAAATCGCCAGGCCATCTGCAAGCCCCAGAGTGGTTTCAAGGGATTCTGCCAGCCGAAGTCTCAGGTCGCTCTTGATCCGGAATCGATCAACGACCGCTTCGAGTGTGTGCTTACGGCGTGCATCGAGTTTGATGTTGTCATCGAGTGCATGTACTTCACCGTCTATTCGTACCCGCATATATCCCTGCGAACGCAATTCGGAAAGCAACTGGGTATGCTCGCCTTTTCGATCCTGCACAACCGGCGCAAGCAGCATCATTTTACTGCCTTGAGGTAGTGCCAGCGCCTGATCTACCATTTGTGAAATGGTTTGTGCGCTTAAATCAAGGTTGTGGTCCGGACATCTCGGTGTGCCGATGCGCGCAAACATCAGGCGCAGGTAGTCATTAATTTCTGTAATCGTGCCAACCGTTGACCGCGGATTGTGGCTGGTGGATTTCTGCTCGATCGCTATAGCAGGGGAAAGGCCCTCGATGGTATCGACGTCGGGCTTATCCATAACAGAAAGAAATTGCCGGGCATAGGCAGAAAGAGACTCGACATAACGTCTCTGGCCTTCAGCAAAAATGGTGTCGAAGGCCAGCGATGATTTACCAGACCCTGAAAGCCCGGTGATGACGATTAGCTTGTCACGAGGTAAGTCTATATCGATATTTTTCAAGTTGTGCGTGCGAGCGCCGCGTATCTTTATTTCACTCATTCAATGCTAGTCTGCGTTCTGTTCACACCCGGTAAATAGCGGGATTCCTCCGGCATCTGAGACGAGATATTCAGGGCGGTTGTCGTGATACGTTTGTGGGGATTATCCTGCTACTATACGCCGATAATCCGCACACGACACGCTCGGTATTCTGCCTGCGGCAGAGACTCAGAGGTCGATTTACAACAGCCAGATCTTGGAAAACAATCTCTGTGACCGCTTTCACCCCGATTGAACGCCGCGCCGCCGCGTCTCTCAGTCTTGTCTATGCCACACGAATGATGGGGCTTTTTCTGCTGCTGCCGGTAATGAGTATTCTTGGTCAGGATCTCGCCGGGGCAACGCCGCTGTTAATCGGTCTGGCACTCGGTGTCTACGGACTTTGCCAGGCAGTGTTTCAGATACCGTTCGGGCTTGTTTCAGACCGCATCGGCCGCAAGCCTGTCATTTATTTTGGACTGATGCTTTTTGTGGCCGGCAGTTTGGTTGCCGCAGTTTCGGACTCGATCTGGGGTGTCATTGCCGGGCGCGCGCTGCAAGGAGCGGGTGCTATTTCCGCCGCGGTCATGGCGCTGGCAGCAGATCTGTCGCGAGAAGATCAGCGCACAAAGATGATGGCGATAATCGGCGCCTCGATCGGACTGTCTTTCATCGTTTCCATTATGCTGGGACCAGCTCTGATGAGCCATATGGGCCTGGCCGGGATCTTTCTGCTGATTGCCGCATTGGGTGTATTAGCAGCGTTGCTTGTTCGTTTCGGTGTGCCGGAACCGCGCGCTGGCGGTCAGAACCGTGAGGTATCGGTAATTGCCAGCGACCTTGGCGCCATATTAAAAAATCGACAGCTGCAAAAGCTTGATATGGGCATATTGCTGCTGCATCTGTTGATCACTGCTACATTTGTTTGTGTGCCCCTGGGACTGCTTGAGCGTGGCATACCCGCAGGCGATCACTGGCAGGTTTACCTGACAGCCTGCCTCGCATCCTTGTTAATTATGATTCCGCTGATTGGATTGAGCGAAAGAGGGCTGGGCATCCGGCGCGTGATGATGATTTCTATCATCGGGCTAGCTGTAGCAGAGTTCAGTATCAGTACCGTCGGTGATCACTGGTGGACTATTGTTTTTGCGATTACCCTGTTTTTTGGTTTTCTTAATGTGCTTGAGTCAATGCTGCCCTCGCTGGTCTCTCGAATTGCACCTGTGGGTTCCCGGGGCAGCGCGATGGGGGTGTACGCTACCAGTCAGTTCAGTGGGGCATTTCTAGGAGGAATTCTCGGCGGCTGGGCCTATGGTGAGCTTGGTTTGGCTACCGCGCACATTTTGCTGGGCGTGTTAACGTTGTTATGGCTTTGGGTAATAAGAGGCATGCAGGAGCCCCAGCGATCCACTGGCTATCAGTTACCTCTGGATCAGATTTCACCCGACTCGATCGTTGATACCGCTGCACTGGAAAAGAGTATCCGGAGTGTGAAAGGCGTTGTTGATGTGTCGGTGATGGCTGATGAGGGAATGGCCTATTTAAAAATCAACCGGAAATTGTTTGACGAACAGGAACTGAAAGCCCATCTGGCAGGTTAGGCGGCAGTGTATTCCCGCACATGTTGAGAGGTTAAATACTTGCGCGCAAAATCGGCCGCGGGAATTGCGCGTGAACTCAGGAAGCCCTGGTAGATATCGCATTTGTGCATCGTCAGGAAATTCAGCTCCTCGTGACTATCGACTCCTTCGGCAACGACGGTTTTCCCCAGTTTATGAGACAGATCGATAATTGAAGTTGTGATTGCTTTATTTTTATCACAGGCAAACAGGTTATCGATAAAGGAACGGTCGATTTTTATATGATCGATAGGGTGTTTTTTCAGGTAACTGAATGACCCGTACCCTGTGCCAAAATCATCGAGTGCCAGTTTCACGCCCAGTGCGCTTATTTCGTGCAGCAACCTGCTGTCCCCGACGTAGTCATCAAGCAGAATAGATTCGGTCAGTTCAAGAACCAGACATTCGGGCTGTAGCCCTGAGCTTTCAAGAATATCTTTGAGCTTTCGCAAAAACGTTCTGTCGTGCAATTGTATGCTCGACACATTAACTGAAATAGTGGTCAGATGCTGCGGGTACTCGCAGTGCCACTTCGATTGCATCTGACACGATTGAGAAAGCACCCATTCCCCAACCTGATTAATCAGCCCGCGTTCTTCAAGCAATGGTATAAAGACCGAGGGTGAGATGGTCCCGACTTCCGGATTGTGCCATCGAAGCAGTGCTTCTGAGCCGACAATGGTATTGCTCTGTATGTCAAGTTGTGGCTGATAGTGAACCTTAAACTCGTTCTGTGATAGCGCGGAATGCAGCAGACTACTGACGGTTAGCCGCGCGCGATTGTCAGCTGTGAGGCGGCGGTTGTAATATTGAGCGGTGTTGCTCGTTGTCTTTTTAGCATCGTACATGGCGATGTCAGCTTGTCTGATCAGACCATCGGCACTGATACCTTTTTTTGAAAATGCAATGCCAATACTTGCCGTTACATAGACGGTTTCATCGTTTATCGTAACGGGTTCTTTAACAGCAGCCATGATTCGACGTGCAGCTTTTTCAGCAAGTGCAGGGTTATCAGCACAATGTATAACGGCCGTGAACTCGTCGCTGCCCAGTCGGGCAAGTGTATCGCCGGGCGCCAGGCAGTCCGCCAGTCGATAACTGATTTCGAGTATCAGACGGTCACCCAGTTCGTGGCCTAGAGTGTCGTTGATCAGTTTAAAGCCATCGAGATCTATAAATATAAGCGCAAGATGATTATCCTGCTTTGGCGACTCGTTGAGTAACTCGTGCAGGCGGTGCATAAGTAATGAACGATTCGGGAGCCTGGTTAATGTGTCGTAAAAAGATAACCGTAACAGGCTGGCGCTGGCTTGTCTGGATTCTGTGATATCGGTAAAACTGCCAAGGCAAGCGATGAATTTATTATTGTCATTAAAAATCGGCTGCGTACGACAGCTGACCCATCGTTGCTGACCACCAGCAGGCTGCAGGCGACACTCCGCATGGAACACCGTGTGTTGTTGAATTGCATTGTCGAAGCCCGTTGTGACCCGACTGCGATCATTGACATGTATTGCCTCTAGCCAGTCTGAATCGCACGCATCGGCACAATCGACGGCTGCCAGCTTTCGCCAGCCGCGACTGGTGTAGATGCAGTTGTGATTCTGATCGATTACAACAACGCCGGTACAGTCGAGGTTGTCGAGGATACGCTCAAATGTTGCGGCGCTTATTTCCCGCTGCTGACGGTTGTTGGCAATATTAAGTAACGAGCGCAATGCAGTGCCCGATTTCGACCAAATGGAGCGTATCAGGTTCGGCCTGGTCTTGGTTCTGGCAAATTCCAGGCTATTCAATACCAACAGCTTGTCTCGATTTTAGTGGGAGGTATGGTTTTTACAGCATTCGCGCATTACAAGAAGGCATTTCAGAGGTAAAAGTTAGTTCGATTACAAAATATGTCAACTCAGACGTGAGACAATGCACGAAGGTAGCTAGTAACGTGAACAGGGTAGTCCGTTCGATTGACAGCAAGTAGAATCGTGAAATGTGCCGGATTGTAAATTGTTGGTGAAACTGAAAACGATCGCTCAGCAGGGGGGTTGTAGATGCCGCTACCCGGGCATACATGATGCGCAACAGTCAGGCAGCAGGTTAACTACAAGACAACCGAAAATGATTTCAATCGCTCGCTTTAAAAAATTATTCTGGCAAGCAGCGCTCGCACTATGGATTGCACTTACCGCAATCAATCTGACAACCGTTTCCTATGCCGCCGAGCCACAGGATCACATTGTGGTAGTGCGTTCAGAGCAAACAGTCGCAGAAATTGTTGAGTACGAATTGCAGTCTATCCGGTACGCCAGGCAGATTGCTGCGTATAACGGCATCGATTCTGTCGCGTCGCTGCTGCCGGTCGGTGCTATTTTACAAATTCCCCGACCATACATGGATCTGCTCGATTTTGGCCGGATAAATTTTGTCAAAGGTGATGTAGCTCACACCAAGACTGATCTGGTCGTTAACCCACCGAAAAATGGTGCTGCTGTTCATAGCGGTGACATCATCCGGACCGGTTCTGACGGGTTCGTTAGTCTGAGTTTTAATTCCGGTGCGCGAGTAAATTTACAGCCGAACAGCCGGGTTATTGTGAAAGACATTGATTGCGCCAGAAGTGCGGAAAAATGTGTGATCTCTCTGCAAGCTACAGAAGGGCAGGTTGCCAGTGAAGTGACACCAGCCGCTAAGGACGACAAGCCAGTCCAGTTTTCCGTTGATACGCCTTTTTTATCGGCAGCTGTCAGAGGTACAGCGTTTTATGTTGACGTCGAAAATGAAGTGAATCGTATTGGTGTAACCAAAGGCCTGGTTGCCGCGAAAAGTGGTAACAGTCAGTTTGAACTACCGAAGGGGCAAGGCTTGTCCGCAGCGGCTGGCATTCCGGCACAGCAAGTTGCGTTGCTGGCGGCTCCAACACTGGTGAATATGTCGGAGAACCAATTGTTCAGCGCCGAGGATTCTATCAACTGGCTTGAGCTGGACGGTGCTGCAGCTTATGAAACCACGGTAGCAAGTGATGCCGAAATGTCGCAGACGGTTGTGCTGCAACGCGGTGGCGAAAAAAATTATTATCCAGAGCTTGAAGCTGGCGAATACTATATTTCAGTATCCGGTGTTGATCAGCAGGAGTTTGTCGGACTGGCAACCCGGAGCAGGATTCGTGTCGCTGAAATTTCCGAGCGCACGCAGCCGTCTCTTAATATTGAGCGTCGCGGTGGAGTGGTCAGTGTGTCAATGAGCAATTATTCAGGACCTGCTCAGCTGCATCTCGGGCACTCGTTTGACGCAAATGATTTCGAAGTACGGATTATCGATTCCATGGCCGAACCGGTTTTGCTGAGCCTTGCAGAGGATCAGGACTGGGTAATCCGATTGCGTAAGGTGCTGGGGCCGACAGCGGTATCGTCCTACAGTAACTATTATGTACTCAACGCTGTTGAGTAGGGAACCGGGTTACCTGGCAGTTTAGAGCTTCAGTGCCGTTGTGTGTTTAAGGCATTCCATTGACAGGCTCGACGTCACATTGTGTAGTTTCACCCGCGAAATCAATTCTTTGTAAACTCGGTCGAAGTCAGTGGTGCTCGCTACCCTCACTTTCAGTAAATAGTCGATATCGCCTGTCATCCGGTGCGCCTCCAGTATTTCTGGCAGATCCTGCACTGCGGCGGCAAATTTCTTAAGCCATTCCTGATCGTGCTCATCTGTTTTCACAGCCATGAAGAAGGTCTCTGCCAGCCCCAGTGCAGCCGGATTCAGTAATGCCACCTGCTTGTCAATGACGCCGTTTTTTCTGAGTTTCTGGATTCTCGACCAGACTGGTGTTTTCGAAGAACCGATTTTTTTCGCCAATGCATCCATCGACACGTTGGAATCCTGTTGGATTTCGCGGAGGATTTTCCGATCTAGCTCATCGAGTTTAGACATAGTTCTGGTGTATGGCTGATTTTAGGAATTTAATTAATCAATGCTCGATTATTTGTCCAGTATATTCTTAATTTGTTCCGCATATGGCTAATATTTAATGAAAATGTTCTCATTGTTTTCCGGGTGCTTCTGGATAAAAGCAGGAGCCTGTTAGCTACAGGGTGAGCAATGGATAGTATTCAGATTTTGGCGGGCAATGATCTGCGTAGTGGGCGCGTTGTCTATTTACAGCAAGACGGGCAGTGGGGAAACCAATACAGTAAGGCGCGCAGCCTGGTTACGCGGGCAGATCGTGAGACAGCAGAAAAACTGGGACAGACAGCAATTGCCGGTAATCGGGTTGTGGATCCTTACTTTGTAGAGATTGCGAGAGGCAGCCAGGGTG
Source organism: Chromatiales bacterium (ex Bugula neritina AB1) (assembly GCA_001730015.1). Taxonomy (GTDB): domain Bacteria; phylum Pseudomonadota; class Gammaproteobacteria; order Granulosicoccales; family Granulosicoccaceae. Next base: position 109,799 of record MDLA01000175.1, read on the forward strand.
CGCCGGCTCATTTACGTGAGCGTATCCGGTGTGATGGCCCGACTTGCCTGCCCGCAATGCGCGCACAGGGTTGAGCCGGCTATGTATCAGTACGACAAGCTGGATCAGGCTTTGGTTGATGCAAGAGTCGAAGAATTCAGAGGGCAGGTCGCTCGCCGCCTTAACGGTACGCTGAGTGAAGAAGAATTCAAACCATTGCGGCTAATGAACGGGCTCTATCTGCAATTGCATGCCTACATGTTGCGTGTGGCGATTCCGTACGGGGTTATATCATCGAGACAATTGCATCAACTTGCGTCTATTGCTGATAAATATGATCGGGGCTACGGGCATTTTACCACGCGGCAGAATATCCAGTTTAATTGGCCACAGCTGGTTGATACGCCAGAGATACTTGATGCACTTTCCAGGGTGCAGATGCATGCAATACAAACCAGTGGCAACTGTATTCGCAATATCACCACCGATCCGTTTGCCGGAGTCTCATCAGATGAAACGGTCGACCCGCGTGCGATTTGCGAGTTACTCAGGCAATGGTCAACCGCCATGCCGGAGTTTTCCTATCTGCCTAGAAAATTCAAGTTCGCACTAACGGGTGCACGAAAAGATAGAGCGGCCATAAAATTTCACGATATTGGTATTCAGCTCAAGCGCAGAACCGATGGGGAGACACAGGCAGATATCTGGGTCGGTGGCGGTCAGGGTCGTACCCCTAGAGTTGCTCAATTACTAAAACAGAATATTTTAATCGAAGATCTATTACCGTATCTGAATGCAATAATGCGTGTATACAACCTCTATGGAAATCGCGATAACAAATATAAAGCGCGTATAAAGATTCTGCTTGCGTCGCTCGGGTTCGATAATTTTGCTGGAAAAGTCGAAGACGAATTCAGTCGGACTGATCGTTCCGGGTTCCCAGGAGTAAAGCAGGAGCTGCAGAGAATTGAGAACCGGATATTGCTCCCGCAATATCCGGAAGTCACGGACCTTACGTACGCAGAGCAGGCGTTCCAGCAGTGTAAAAAGAACAGCGTAGATTTTCGCAATTGGGCTGATACCAACGTATTTTCCCATAAGCAACCAGGCTATAGGATCGCTGTTGTATCGCTCAAACCCGCAGGAGGTATTCCGGGTGACGCAAGCTCGGATCAGATGCATCTGCTTGCTGATCTGGCAGAGAGTTATTCTTCGTCTGAAATAAGGGTGACGCACCGGCAAAACCTTGTGCTGCCTCATGTATCACTTATGCACCTGTATGAACTTTGGGCGCAGCTTGCTTCTGCGGGCCTGGCAGAGAGCAACGTGCAGCTTGCGAGTGATATTATTGCCTGCCCGGGGCTTGACTACTGCTCGCTCGCAAAAGCCCGGTCGATACCAGTGGCGCAACAGCTGTCGACACAAATGCGTGCCATTGAGACTACCCGTGATTTGTCGGGGATGAATATAAATATATCCGGCTGTATCAACGCCTGCGGCCATCACCATGTAGCCAGTGTCGGCATTCTGGGGCTGGAAAAAAATGGCGCTGAAACCTATCAGGTAACGCTTGGGGGGCGGAATGATCTTGATGCGTCCATTGGCAAAGTTCTAGGGCCGGGTTTCAGTGCAGAAGAACTTCCGGGTGTGATGGATCGGCTCATAGATACCTGGGTGCAACAGCGAGACGGCACCGAAGAATTTTCCGATACCTATGATCGGGTTGGGAAAAAAGTATTTTCCGAGGCTGTTTATGCTACTTCATAAAGACGGAACAGTTAACCACTCGAAGGCTCCGTCATTGTCGGTGGAGTCAGGCTGCAGAATCGAAGGATCGTCTGATCCTTCTTGTTTTAATGCGGAATTATTGCAACAGCCTTTGATAGAGATTGTATTTGCGGATTTTTCCGATGGGAGGGGCTATTCAGTATCGAGGTATCTGCGTTCTACGCTGGCTTACCGTGGTACGCTTAGAGCTGCAGGTTGCTTTTTACCGGATCAACTGAGGTCTCTTTTTAGCGTTGGCTTTGATGAAGTCCGAGTTGGTGAATCATTGCTTGCGAGACACGGAAGTCGGGATTGGCTAACCGCGCAGGCGCGTTGTGCCTCGCTGAACCCTGTAGGCGATAGTACTTATACTGAAGGGTCGGTATCGGGCGCTGCGGCGTCAATATGGCAGCAGCGTTTTCAGAGGTTAGCCTGAACTTCAGTGGTCATATGCTGAGAATGAAGGTGTTGATCCTGAATGCCAGCGCGTTACACTAGCTCCTGATTTCAGACGGAACAGGACAATGCAATTGGACTCACTCGTGACGACGGACTGGCTGGCTGACCACCTGGACGAGGTTGTCGTTATTGATGGCACTTACTACCTTGCCAGCATGGGAAAAGATGCTGATATAGAATTTGAACGCGCGCATATTCCCGGTGCCCGGCGTTGGAATATAGATCTCATCGCCGATACCTCGTCGCCTCTGAAACATATGATGCCCACCGCCAATGTTCTGGCCTCTGCAGCAGGGCGACTTGGAATATCCAGCAAAACTCCCGTTGTTGTTTACGACCAGCCTGGTCAGTTTTCGGCTGCCAGAGTCTGGCTCGCGTTCAAGACAATGGGGCATGAGTCGGTCGCCCTGCTCGATGGTGGCTTACCTGCCTGGTCAGGTGATGTTGAAAGCGGCCCGGTGGAAACATCGCCCGAGGTAGATTATGGCGATTTCGAGGGGCATCGAACGACAGTTGCCCGGGAAGACGTTCTCAAGGCAGTGGAGTCGGGAACCAGTTTTATTATTGATGCGCGTTCTGCTGCCCGTTTTGCGGGGCTCGCCCCGGAGCCGGTGGCCGGTTTGCGCGGAGGTCATATGCCCGGTGCAATTAATATCCCTTTTACTGAGTTACTGGATGAGCAAAGCCGATTTAAATCAACAGAGTGTCTTCGGGAAATATTTGATCGACAGGGCGTGGTGACGGAAAAGCCGGTGGTGACCAGTTGTGGTTCCGGGGTGACAGCGTCGATAGTTACCTTTGCGTTGGCGCGAATTGGTATAGAGTCACGTGTCTATGATGGCTCGTGGTCTGAATGGGGAAAAGTTGAGTTAAAATTGCCTGTTGTCGCGGCCAGTCAGGATTGATCGTTAATGTGGGGTATAATCAATTACTTGGCGATTGGTTTAAGTTAAGTGCTGTCACGGGTCGGGAAAAAGCGGAAATGACATGTTTACACTTATAGGCTTATTGATTGGTGCGTTTGCAGGGTATTTGGCATCGGGATATCTTGACGGGATGCAGCCGGTTCGACAATCCGTGCGTACGGCAATTGATGCTGGTATATCGATGGGCAGTAGTCTTCTTGCGAATGCGACTCGGTCATTCGGTCTGGGCCCTGTGGTTAATATTGGCATTGCAATTGTGATGGTTTTATTGATTTTGTGGCTTATGGGGTTTGGCACAGCGCTATTGCTCGGCATCATTGGTGGTCTGATTTATTGCGATGAGATAGGCCAGTTGCCCTTTGTGCCAGGTGTGGCAGCCGCTATACGGCAAAAAATCAACAACGCCCGAAAGGCAGATTAAGTGCGCGCAGGTACGTCGCCGAGCGTAAAAATACACTGTTAAGCGATAATTCAGATCAATCCGTCGTTTAATCAGCAAATTAATCACCACAAGGTTTGACCTGAAACCCGTGCCTGCCTACAATTAGCGGTTTTCCTACGTAACTTGGTCAATCGGCCTCGTAAACAAAGATTCGGAGATAACATGTACGCGGTAATTAAAACCGGCGGCAAGCAATACAGAGTTGCACCAGGCGACAAACTGCGGGTTGAAACGCTCGATGCTGACGAAGGCGCCACCGTAAATCTGGAGTCTGTGCTGATGGTCAGCGACGGCGAGAATTTGACTGTCGGTGCACCAGAAGTCGCCGGGGCCTCAGTTTCTGCGACTGTTCTGGCTCATGGCCGCGGCAAAAAAATCGATATCGTCAAGTTCCGCCGTCGTAAGCATTACCGCCGTCAGATGGGGCATCGACAGAATTACACTGAGCTCCAGATTACCGGTATTAATCAGTAAAGTATCAGCTTACCTCTGTACTACCCGGTATTGTCATTGGCAGCACGTATTGCCAATGGCATCGTATTGCGGGGTGCTGTTTTTTTCTGCCCGATATTTAAGTGTCTTGTTACAGACTACGCATTAAACCGAAGTGGAGAGTAAGGGGTCATATCGATCTCAGGCGTCTGTCCGCTAACCAGCTGCGCCAGTAGCTGGCCGGTTCTTGCACCGCCGGTCAAGCCGACGTGCTGATGACCGAATCCCATAAAAGCTCCCTTCATTGCCGGGGCCTCTCCAATTACGGGAACAGAGTCCACGGGAGCAGGCCGATGACCAAGCCACTCGGTGGTTTCGGTCCATTTCAGGCCCGGGATTACCTGATGGATGTAGTTTTTCAGGTAGTCGATGGGAGCACGATTGGCACCTGCCACCAGCCCGCCGAATTCAACCATTCCGGCTATTCGTAACCTGCCATCCATTGGCGTCATGACGAATTTTCCGGCTGCGATCATTGACGGCATTCTGGGCATGGCGCTCGGTTCATACAATTCAATATGATAGCCGCGCTCCGCTTCGAGCGGGATGTCACAACCGAGTTCACCTAGCAGAGGTTTGGACCATGCTCCCGCAGCAATTACCGCAGCGCTACAGGCAATAGTTTCCGTGGTTGTTCGCACACCCGACACCTGACCATTGTTGTCGGCCAGGCCTTCGACTGTGGCCTGAATTATTTTTCCCCCGTTATCTTCGAAGTGACGTGCCAGCTGTTGTACGTAGCAGCCAGGGTCGCTTATTCGCCCGTGATTGTGGACGCTGGCGGCAAATTTCTGCGTATTGTTGAATACCGGATCGTGCTTGTTCCAGGCGTCGCCTTCGTATTCGGTCCAGGTAAAGCCGTTATCTTTTCGTACCTGCCAGCCAAATTTATCAGACTCGAAATGCGCGCGATCTTTGTATACATAGACATACTCTGCCGGTGAGATAAATTTCTCTGCGCCGGTGCCTGCTGCCAGGGCTTGATGATCCTCCAGGCTGTTGCTGAGAATGGGGTTGAGTGCACTCGCGATACGCGCCACGACCTCCGGTTTGCAGTGCGAGAGGTACCGCGTGAGCCAAGGCATCAGGGTTGGCAAATAAGACCAGTTGAGAAAAAGCGGCTGCTTTTTGTCCAGTAACATGCGCGGTGCTTTTGCGATGAGTCCGGGCACTGTGACGGGTACGACCGAGGCAGAGGCGAGTACACCGGCGTTACCGAAGCTAGTGCCGGAGGCGGGCCCTTCGCGATCAATGAGGATGGTCCTCAAACCTGCGCGCTGACACCAGATGGCGGTTGAGACCCCGACAATACCCGCTCCGATGATGGCTATAGGTAGGGATTGATCGTTATTGTTCATCGGCAATTTGCTCTGACCGGTCTGTTTGAGAATTTACAGCAAGTTTTAAGAATAAAGTAACCTACAGGGTTTCCGGAATGAGAAAGATAACACCGGACGGGACGTCTGCGGGGTAAGGTTGCTACAACGGCCCTGAAGCGCGCTTGTCCGTTATACCGGTTTGCGGATTCAATGGCCAGTAAGCTGCCATTGATAGCGCATGGATAGGAACCAGGCCAGAAATCGAAAGCGTGTTTCTCAAGTTCACCATGAATCTGCCGTTAGCCTGCCGCACAAAATATATTTGCGGGGGCGAAAATGACGGAAATCGGACTGGCGTTTGTTGTGGTATTGCTGGCAGGCGGAGTTTGCGGAGTTTTGTCGTTTAATCGCCTTGTCAGGCTGCGGGTGAATTTGAAAATGGCCTGGCGCACGATAGATATGTTGCTTAGGCAGCGTCATGATGAATTGCCCGAACTGATTACTGCCTGTAGACAGCATATGAAATTGGAGCAGGGCATTCTGCAGCAGGTTACGCTGGCACGCACGGGAGTGGCTGATGCAATGCAGCGTGGCAATCTGGCTGAGCTTAGTGCGGCAGAAGCGGTGTTGGATCGATCACTGGCTCGTTTATATACAGCAAGTGAAAATTACCCCGATCTTCGAACGAGCGAATCTTTCCTGCTTTTGCATTCCCGTATCAGTGCATTTGAGCTGGCGCTTAATGATAGAAGGGAACTGTACAACGCAACGGTTGCAACGAATAATAATACGCTGCAAATGTTTCCAGTTAATCTGCTCGCCGCCTGGTATTCATTTAAGGATGCCCCGTTGTTTCAAAATGAGGGTAACGCAAACGTTGCCGTTGACCATGATGAAGTAATGGCCTGATGTATATCCACATTAGTTTATAACAATGTTTCTTGCGGGTTGTCCTGTTCAGCCCATGCGGTGAGTTTATAGAGGAATGTGATGCACTCCTGCAATTGTGAAATTTCGATAAACTCGTCGGGCTGATGTGCCTGGTTAATACTGCCGGGGCCAAATACCACTGCAGGAATACCAGCGCTCTGGAACAAACCGGCCTCGGTGCCGAAGCTTACAACGCTGGAATCGTTCAATCCCGTCAGGTGTCGAATCAGTTGCTCTGCTGCCGATGATGAGTCCGGCACCAGCGGGGTTACTGTATTCGTGAGTTCTGTGGTGACGCCGGCATCTGGGCTGACCTTTTTCAGCCCGGGAGTAATGTGCTCATCAATGAAATTACGCACCTGGTGTTCTATAGCTTCTCCATCATCGGTGGGTATGATACGCATTCCCCAGTCTACCGTTGTGAACTCCGGGGTGATATTCCCGGCAGTGCCGCCGTTGATCAGGCCAAGATCTATCGTAGTATAGGGTGGGTCGAACGGGCAGTTGGATTCGGCCCTGCTGATTAATTCCTGCTGCAGATTCTCCAGATAAGTAACCAGCCGGGCGGCCGCCATAATAGAGTTGGCGCCAAGTCTGGGATCGCTTGAGTGTGCTGGCACCCCCTGAACCGTGGAGCGCAGACTGCGTGAGCCTTTGTGCCCTCCTATAATTTTCATTGAGGTTGGTTCACCTACGATAACCGCACGAGGCATTGGCAGGTTTTTCACGACATCAGCAATCAGGCCCCGTACGCCTATACAGCCGATCTCTTCGTCGTAGGAGAAGGCCAGATGGATGGGTATCTTGAGGTCGGATTTTAGCATTTGCGGCACCATAGCCAGCGCCATCGCAACGAAGCCTTTCATATCGACAACGCCGCGCCCGAGCAGTTTTCCGTCTTGCTGCCACATAGTAAATGGATGCTGCGACCAGTCCTGACCGTCTACCGGTACAACATCTAAATGACCGGATAAAACCACACCCCCCGGGATATCCGGACCGATTGTGGCCCATAGATTTGCCTTGGTACCAGTACTATCGTGGGTAATTCTTGAATCAATACCCAGATTATGGAGATAAGACTGAATGTGCGCGATGAGCTCAAGATTAGATTCGCGTGAGGTGGTGTCGAATGCGACTATCTCACCGAGGATGGTAATTGCAGACTTTAAAGTATCGTTTTGTGTCATTGTAATTCCGTTAGCTATCCAGTGGCAGAGAGCGGCTGATAACTTCTTTCATGATTTCCGATGTGCCTCCATATATGCGCTGAACGCGGGAATCAGCGTAGCGCTTTGCTATTGAGTACTCCCACATATAGCCATAGCCACCATGCAACTGTACACAGGTATCGACGACTTTGTCCTGCATTTCGGTGAGCCACAATTTGCACATTGATGCCTGTTCTGTGGTGAGTTCCCCCGTCATGTGTGCTGCAACGCAGCGATCAACAAACGCTTCGCCCACTTCGATTTCAGTTCGTAACTCGGCAAGTTTGTAGCGTGTATTCTGGAAAGTTGCCAGAGTCTGGCCAAATGCTTTGCGGTCGCTTACATAATTGTGGGTCTCTTCATAGGCGCCCTTCGCTGCCCCGAGTGCGGTGAGGCCGATCAGCAATCGTTCAAATGGCAGCTCTGCCATTAGCAAATTCAGGCCACGGTGCAATTCTCCGATGAGATTGCCGGCCGGTACGCGTACGTCTTCGAAAAACAATTCTGCAGTGTCCTGAGATTTCTGCCCCATTTTCTCAAGGTTGCGACCGCGTTTAAATCCAGCGCTGTTGCTTTCAACCAGTATTAAGCTCAAGCCGCCACGCTCCGCTGATGGATCAGTGCGGCAGACCACCGCCACAGCGTCTGCTGCGATGCCGTTGGTTATAAATATTTTTGAGCCATTGACGATATAGGAATCGCCGTCTCTTTCTGCATGGGTTTTAATTCCGCGAAGATCAGAACCGGCGGCAGGTTCTGTCATGGCGACAGCGAAAAGAGTTTCACCAGAGGTTGCGCGTGGCAGCCACTGATTTTTCAGTTCATCCGATCCCTTGTTCAGCAAATAGTAAGCGACAATATCATGCACCCCGATACCGCCTAACCCGGCCACACCGCAGCGGCCGATTTCTTCGTAGATGACCGCGGCCATACGCATATCGGCTCCGCCGCCGTTGTAACGTTCCGGCACCATCGCAGCCATGACACCGATCTCACCCAGTTGATTCCAGATTTGCCTGTCAGCGTGCCCCTGTGCTTCCCACGCGTCGAGTTTCGGCACCGCTTCGCGTTGCAGAAATCGTTGCAACTCGTTGCGCATCAGCTCGTGTTCGTGTTGATAAATTTCTCGTTTCGAAAAGCTCATTTCCGTTACCCTTTAAGCGGTGAGTTCCTGCACCCTCAGTGTAACGGAATATCAGTCGTGAGCGATCTCTGAACCCGGTTTGTCGCCTATCCGCAATAACCCTGATCGCTCCCGAGTTAAGCTCGAACAAATCATTTGAATGAGAACAGAAAAGTGACAGCCCTAGCCGACAAAATAAAGGACAAGCAGTTTGCCATTACGGCCGAGATAGTTCCCCCGGTATCGGCATCCGGTGAAAAACTACTGGCCGAAGCCGAACACCTGCGCGGGCTTGTCGACGCTATAAATGTTACGGATGGTGCAGGTGCAACAACAACAATGAGCAGCTTCGCGGCTTCTGCTCTGTTAGCTGGCGGCGGCTTTGAGCCGGTTCTGCAGGTAACCTGCCGTGACCGGAATCGCATTGCTCTGACTGCTGACCTTCTCGGGGCAGCGGCACAAGGAAGCTACAACCTGCTGGTTCTAATGGGCGATGATCCCGCAAAGGGCGATCAGCCGGAGGCGAAACCGGTGTTTGATCTGGATTCAAGAAAAGTCATGCAGTTGGCTCGTCAGTTACGCGATGAGGCGGTTCTGCCGTCAGGTAAAGCAGTCAGCCCTGCACCCCAGTTTTTCATTGGTGCGGCTGATATGCCTATTGATCCTCCTGCAGACTGGAAACCAGAGGCGTTGCAGTCGAAGATTGAGTGCGGAGCGCAATTTACACAAACCCAGTTTTGCTTTGAGCCCGAAGTAGCTCGTCGTTTTATCGGTCGATTGACTGACGCGGGCGTCACCGAGCAGGTGGGTGTTCTTCTAGGGATCGGGCCAATAATCTCTGCAAAATCAGCTCGCTGGATGAATGAGAATTTGTATGGAGTGACTGTACCTGATGCGATCATCGCGCGTCTTGAGGGAGCATCGGATGCAAAGGCCGAAGGGCGTTTGATCTGCGCTGAACTAATTCAGCAGTATCGCGAAATCCCGGGTCTGGCTGGCGTGCACATTATGGCTCCGGCGCAAAAACCTGATGCGATAGCCGATGCGATAAATCTGGCCGGATAAAAACAATTAACGCTGATCGGCAGATCGATCGCCGGAATTTCATCTATAGAACGTCGTCAGCGCTTTTCATCTTCCCGGCAGTGGCGTTACACTGGTGGGATATCGCGAGCCACGAGTGGGTGAAGCGAAGCAATTAATAAACAGGAGGCTCTCATGTCGGCTGCAGTTCAAGATTTACAAACCCCGGTACAGCACTTTATCGATGGTGCACACAGTAGCGGTACCAGCACACGCTCTGGTGATGTGTTCAATCCGGCAACCGGTCAGGTTAGTAAGCAGGTGCCGCTTGCCTCGGCAGATGATGTTCGTGAGGCAATTGCCAGCGCTCATGCAGCGTTTCCCGGCTGGGCTGCTGTCGCTCCGGGAAAGCGTGCGCAAGTGATGTTCCGCTTCCGCGAGCTCTTACTGCAGCATATGGATGAGCTTGCAGAGATCGTTTCAAGTGAACACGGCAAAACTCTGGACGATGCCAAAGGGTCTATTACCCGTGGTCTGGAGGTTGTGGAATTTGTCTGTGGTATTCCGCAGATGCTCAAGGGCGAATACAGCGAAGCGGTGGCGTCGAATGTTGAAAGCTATTCCATGCGCCAGCCGCTTGGAGTCTGCGCCGGTATAACACCGTTTAATTTTCCTGCAATGGTACCAATGTGGATGTTTCCGGTTGCTATTGCCTGTGGCAATACCTTTGTATTGAAGCCTTCGGAAAAAGATCCAAGCTGCAGTGTTCGGCTTGCAGAGCTCATGTTCGAAGCAGGCTTGCCAAAAGGCGTGCTGAACGTTGTCCATGGTGATAAGGAAGCCGTCGATACCTTGCTTACCGATGAACGTGTTCAAGGGGTTAGCTTTGTCGGCTCGACTGCAATTGGGCAGTATATCTATGAAAAAGGCTGCGCAAACGGCAAGCGCGTACAGGCGCTCTGCGGTGCAAAAAATCATATGGTTGTTATGCCCGATGCCGATCTCGATCAGGCAGCAGATGCGGTGATGGGAGCCGCTTATGGTTCTGCCGGCGAACGTTGTATGGCAGTTTCAGTGGTGGTAACCGTCGGTGACGAAGCAGCCGATGCACTGATTGAAAAGCTGGCGCCGCGAGTAAAAGGGCTTAAGGTGGGGCCTTATACTGATCCGGCAACCGAGATGGGGCCGGTAATTACGCCTGAGTCAAAAGATCGGATCAACGGCTATATAACTCGCGGTGAAGCAGCAGGTGCCAAACTGGTGGTTGACGGCCGCGAAGTGACCGTATCGGGTCATGAAGACGGCTGTTACGTCGGTGGATGCATCTTCGATAATGTAACCAAAGAGATGGATATCTACACGGATGAAATTTTTGGCCCCGTGCTGAGTATCGTTAGAGCCGCGAGCTACGAAGAAGCCGTGCAGTTGGTCAACGACCACGAGTACGGTAATGGGACAGCGATATTCACCCGCGATGGCGATGCCGCTCGGGATTTTGTATCGCGTGTACAGATCGGAATGGTTGGCGTCAACGTTCCTATCCCTGTACCTGTTGCTTACCACAGTTTCGGTGGCTGGAAGCGTTCGCTGTTTGGTGATCATTCCATCCATGGACCGGAGGGTGTACGCTTCTATACACGGCTGAAAACGGTTACCACGCGCTGGCCTTCCGGCATTCGTGAAGGTGCTGTGTTTAATTTCAAAGCCGGTGGTGAGCACTAGATCAGGTTCGTCAGAGATACAGTGACTGAGGTAAGCAGATCGGGATAGCCGCGGTTTTTCGGAGACTTCGATGAATTTTGTCAAACGGTATAGAGTTCGAAAGTTCCTGGTATCAGTTATAGCAGGGGCCATTGGTATTTTGTGCATTTGTCAAATTCACCGGGTACTCAATAGTGATCTACTAGTGCTGACAAATACGCCTGAACATTCAAATGTCGATCAGTCGAACGTTGATCCCGGTCTGACTGAAAACTTGACAGCCTCATTTTTAGCGGATGAAGCGAAGACAGAGTTCTTATCAGCGGAAGTGCGTACTCGCATTTTCGCTGAACATATTCTGTCGATGATAAATGATGGGCTCTTCGATGAGGCGAAGGCGGAGTTGCTAAGCTTGGCGGTGATGTACGTCGAGGCAGAGGACGACATAGCCTTGGCAAATACGTTATCGCAATTGGGCGAGTTAGCATTGCTGCAGACGGATATAGACACTGCGGATGTGTATCTTGCTGAAGCGCTCGATTTATTTCAGCAAAATGGCGACGAAATTTCCGCTGCTGGTGTCTATATGCAAATGGGCCGGTTGCATTTGGTGGCTCGCCAGCGTGCCCGGCGGGCATCTGATGCGTACAATTCCCTATTGCTGGCCCGCTGGAAAATCAGCCATGGCCTATTTTATGAAGCTGAACCCGAGCTTCGTAGTGTTGTGGAACGAAATCTGGCGCTCAATCGATACGGCGCAGCGGCCAGTGCCTACGAGACCTTATTCAAGGGTTATAGAAAAGAGCAGGATCACTACCAGGCTCAGTTAGCGGGGCTGGAAGCAATCAGGCTGCACGCGGGCTCTGGTAGATTGTTTGAAGCAAGAAAACTTTTACACAACATGCGCGAATCCGGTTTCTATGAGTCATTTGCTCCCGGTATCGAAAACGAAATTGAAATGCTAAATCTTCAGTTCGAGGAGAGCGTAAGAGATATAGGCCTGGCGCGGGATCAGAGGCAACTCTACAATCAGTTGCAGGCGCGAGGTGACGTGGTTAATGCCTGGCGTTTTCGTCAGAAAGCGGGAGAGTCGCTGGCCAAAGCTTCTGCTCGTGCACAATACAGGCGTCAGCCGGATGTACTGGTTGAGTTATATAAATCTAATAGAAGTATGGAGATAGCTGAAAACTCTTTACGGCATGCACGGGCTGTTTACCAGCGCTACGGGCTTGATCAGGAATTAGAAAAATCGCGTCAATTGCAGGCGCAAATTTATTAGTCAATTTAACTTATTGAATGTAAGACGGCAGTGTTACAAATTTGCCTGCCCACCTGGTGGAATATCGGTAAGAGCGGTAGATATCGAATGAAGTGATCTGTAGTTAATGCTGAATCTGTGCGATGTATTGCTGACTACAGCCCCGACAAAACCGGTAGGCGTATTAATAAATTGTGACTGCCAGTTGTCAGTAAGGCCTAACCGGGTGAGATCGAAATACGGCGCTGAGTGTTCGTCGAAGTGCACTTCCACGTCAGTTAAATCTGTACTCAGTCCGGCACCAATAGCTTTTACAAACGCTTCTTTGCAGACCCAGTAGCGGTATGCTTCTACTCGTCTGTTTGCGGGCTGGAGTCTGTTGAGTATTGTCCGTTCACGGTCCGTCAGGAAGACGGTAGTGGTAGCCAGGATTGCATCATCCTGCCCCAGTTGTTCGACATCAACCCCGATATCAGGTGTGTCTGCTACCGCAATGACAGCATAGTCACCGGTGTGAGACAAATTAAAGCCGTGAAATTCTCCGTCGGAAGAAACAATATAGGGTTTTCCCCTGGCACTATAAGAAAATTCCAGATCCGCAGGATGTTGATTGAACTTATCTCCGAGAACCTCACGTAAGGCAGCTCGAGTGATTATCCAGTCTCGCTTTAACTCGGTGGTGCTGAATCTGGCTGCCCTTTGCTGTTCTTCGCTATGCAAGTAAGATGATTTCAATGCTAGTGATTCGTAGAAATCTGAGGTATTCAGCGACCAGATAGTGATAGACAAATCGACTGATGCACTACAGTTCATGGCTTGGGAATATAATCACAGCGGCCGACAGCGAGCTGGTGTGTCGTTGTGCTGGTGGCCGGTGTTTGTGAAGTAGAAGATGGTACATTTTCAGTTATTGTAACAATGCGGGTTAAGCCAGCCAGCTATCATCCATTGTTTTAAATGCACCGCAGCCTAATTGCTTTAAAGTACGATCGATCTCGTCTTTATAGATAGCAATTACCTGCTCTCCACCTGCGGCTCCAAGTGCCCCCATGCCCCAGAAAAAACTGCGACCTGAAAAAGCCATTTGCGCACCGAGTGCTTTTGCTCGAACCACATCCATACCGGTGCGAATGCCACTGTCGATCATTATTGTCATTTTTTCAGAACTATATTTTGACAGCTGAGTCAGGCTTTGCATTGTGGAGGGAGCTGCATCGAGCTGCCTTCCCCCGTGGTTTGAAATAACTACGCCATCGATTCCTATATCGATAGCGGCGAGCATGTCACTTTCGTATTGTACCCCTTTCAGAACGACCGGTCCGTCCCATAGGTTGCGTATTATTTCAATGCGTTCGCGTGTTACTCCCTGCATATTAAAACTGGTGAGAAATTCACTTAATCCCTGGTTGGGTGTTGTTTTGTATCGCAGCACGTTAACGAAGTCCGGCCGCCCGTTGATGACAGTGTTTATCGCCCACTGTGGGTGTATCATCGATTGCCAGATCATGTTCGGTGTAATACTGAAGGGGAGCTTCAGGCCGTTTTTAATTTCTCTATTGCGTTTTGCACCGACTGGAATGTCGAGCGTTACCACCAGCACTTTATAGCCAGAATTTTTCGCGCGAGAGAGAATATCTTTCATTACGTCGATGTCCTGCGGCACATAAAGCTGGAACCAGCAGACATCCGGAGCTACTTCAGCTATATCTTCAAGCAGGGTTGTGCTTAATGTGCTGAGCATATAAGGGATGTTGTTTTTCTGGGCTGCAGTTGCCAGTGCAATTTCTGCGGCGGGCCACATCATGTTGCCGAGGCCGACAGGCGGCACACCGAATGGCATTGAGTAGGTTTGATCAAAAATGGTTGTTGAGAGATCGGCTGATGAAACATCGAGCAGATATCTCGGAGTCATCTGAACTTTGTGCCAGTCTTCACGATTGCGTCTTTTACCGTGTTCCTGATCAATTCCCCCATCGACATAGTCGAAGGCGAAATTGGGGATGCGCCGTTTTGCGCGGATTTTCAAATCAGCGATCGAGGGGTATCGGGTGTCGTAGGTCATGGATCCGGGCTCGCCTGTAGTCTTTCAACGATAGCATTTTCGTCGATGCCTACTCAGTATAAACTACCGGTTCTCGTCGCGCAGTACAGGTAATCCTGCGGGTGCTGTGTTTTGAATAATGTAAGGGATGGTCACTAATGGCGCAACAAAAATACTATGTGGTCTGGCAGGGGCGTACGCCGGGCATATACCGTGACTGGCCAACATGTAAAAGCCAGGTGGACGGCTTTGCGGGTGCCCGTTACAAATCATTCGCTACGCAGTCAGAAGCGGAAGCAGCTTTTGCCACAACTCCGTCCAAATCAACTGGCCGCGGGAAGTCATCGGCTGGGAGTAGAAAAGAAGGGGCAAAGCGCCAGACAGTCAAGACCTATACGGCCGCCGAGATCGCTAAAATGAACATAGACACAGCGATCTATACCGATGGCGGATGTGAACCGAATCCGGGGGAGGCGGGATCGGGTATTGCAGTTTATCGTGAGGGGGAAGTGAGTGAGTTGTGGTACGGCTTATATAATCCGCGAGGCACTAATAATACCGCGGAATTAAATGCTCTGTTTCAGGCTTTGATGATGGCGCAGGATGAAGTAGCAAGCAAGCGCTCGGTGGTTATATTCTGTGATTCCAAATATTCTATTCAGTGTATCACCCAATGGGCAGTTAACTGGGAAAAGAAAGGGTGGAAAAAAGCCGGCGGCGAAATCAGGAACCTGGAATTGATTCAGGAGATGTTTGCTCTGTATCAGGAGTTAAAAAAGGAGTTGCAGATACTTCATGTCAATGGTCATGTCGGCGTTGAGGGTAATGAGCTGGCCGATCGCATGTCGATCAAAGCAATAGCGGAACATAGCGTTGACTTTAATCGCTATTCAGAGGCAATTGATCTGGACGAAATTCTCGCGCTTCGTGCCGGTTAATTTTGACACTCGGGCAGAATTTCCGGTGGGTTTAACCCGCATTATTCAGGGGGTGGCGAGGATATCGCGTCTAGATTTGATTTCACAGTGGATTTTCTTCTCGCGTCGAATACTTACTGATATTTGCAAGAGAAAAATTTCTCTGTGGAATCAAAGATCAAGTGAGATCCCGTCAATCCCGTGAATAATGCGGGTTAAGGTGCCCGTGGAAAAGGCGTTTTGTCTATTGCTTGTTATCTGCAATCAGGCACATGATCTCAAACATTATTGCGGTGGCAACATACGCTGTAATGTTGTTGGGAGAGTCTTTGGTTGGCATCATGCAGACCACATCGCCGCCAATAACATTCAGACCCCGCAGGCATTGTATCAGTTTACGTGCTTCATTCATTTTCAGGCCTTCTTCTGCTGGCTCCAGATTAGATACCGCCGGTGCGACTGTCGGATCAAGGCTATCGAGGTCAAATGTTACATAGACAGGGCGATCTCCGATTGTGTTGCGGATAAGTGTGCAGGCATTATCGGTACCCATTTCACGATATTGTTGCATTGGAACTACCTGATAGCCCAGATCGTACGAAGGCTTTAACCAGTCCAGTGTACGCGGGTTGCCTCGCATGCCGAGTTGCACCGAAGATTCAGCGTCAACATCTCCCTGATGCACAAGGTATGAACCCCAATGCGCTGCAGATTTTTTCGCACCGAGAAAGTGATCAAGCTGCTCGAATACATCAGTGTGTGCATCGATGTGCAGTAATGAGACTGCTTGCCCGCCAGCGAGCTTGCCGCCGCCCAGAGCCTGTACAATGCCACCGGTTATAGAGTGATCGCCGCCAATTGAAACCGGATTGACTCCCGCTGTATCGAGCCGGTTTATAAAGCCGGTAATACGTTCTATACACGCTTCATTATCATTGGCTTCCGGAAACGGGACATCGCCGACATCGGCAATGCGAGTGTTTTTCCAGGGGTCGAAATCAAATTCCAGATGCACACGTCGCAGTTGTCGTGAGACATTGCGCACCGCGCGGGGGCCGAGATGCTGATCACGTTCGGTTGTGCCGTTGCCCGCAGCATGTGGAACTCCTAACAAGGCGATATCAATTTCATCCAGCCGCTGGTGATGCTCACAGCCAAATAGTGTTGGTACGCCCCACCAGTAGAGTGAGTCCATCATTTGCTCTGGTGTAAATTCGGTTGTATCTGCCATGGTATTGAATCTATAGTTAGTTCACGGGTAGGTATGTATCAGCTTACTGTGGAAGAACGCATAGCATCTCATATAACAGATTTGCACCCACCAGCGCTGTATTACCGCTGGTATCATAGGGTGGAGATACTTCAACAAGGTCTGCCCCGACAATATTCAAGCTGTTGCAGCCACGGATAATTTCTAACGCCTGCCAGACCGTGAGCCCGCCAATTTCAACGGTGCCTGTGCCTGGCGCGAAGGCGGGATCGAGGCTGTCTATATCGTAGCTGAGGTACACCGGTGCATCGCCTATAGTTGCGCGAACCTGCTGCATCAGCGGAGTGAGGGATTTTCCCCAGCACTCCTCAGCCTGTACCACAGTAAAACCCTGTTTGCGCGACCAGTCGAAGTCGTCGGGTGAGTAGCCCGTACCGCGTAATCCAATCTGGAAAACTTTATCGCTGATCAGGAGACCATCGTCTACCGCTCGGCGGAACGGTGTACCGTGGGCAATTTTTTCGCCGAACATTTCGTCGTTTATATCTGCATGTGCATCGACGTGAATCAACGCTACGGGCCCGTGCGTTTGTTTCATTGCCCGTAATATCGGATAGGTCAGGGTATGGTCGCCACCGAGTGTCAACGGGATGCAATCGTGCTTGAGGATATCTTTGTAGTGGTCAGTGATGATGTTGACTGTTTTTTTGAGGTCGAAGGTGTTGACGGGGACATCGCCGATGTCTGCTACCTGCAATTTTTCAAAAGGTGCTGCGCCTGTAGCCATGTTGTAGGGGCGAAGCATGCAGGATTCCGCTCGAATCTGACGCGGCCCGTGTCGTGTGCCTGAGCGATTGGAGGTTCCTATATCAATTGGTATACCGACAAAACAGGCATCCAGCCCGGCAGCGTTTTCAGCGCTGGGAAGGCGCATCATAGTCGCCGGGCCGCCAAATCGGGCCATGTCGTTACCACCAAGTGGCTGATTAAATTGTCTTGTCATTAGCATCCCTCCTGTAGCTGGCTGGCCCGCATTATTCACGGGATTGACGGAATCTCGCTTGATCTTTGATTCCACAGAGAATTTTTTCTCTTGTAAATATCAGTAAGTATTCGACGCGAGAAGAAAATCCACGGTGAAAACCCTTGGTGTGAATAGATCAGGTCGGCGCGATAACCTCGCCACTCCATAAATAATGCGGTCTAGCGTTCATTTAAAAACTTTACGATTCGACGACAGCCTTCAACCAGAACTTCATCCCCGAGGGTGAACGAAATTCGTACCCAGCCGTCAGCACTTTTTCCAAATGCGCCTGCATCCAGTACTGAAACACCGGTCGCCATGTAGAGCGCGCGACAAAATTCATCACTGCCCATGCCGTAGTTTCTCACATCGACCATGACATACATGGCCGCTTGCGGGATAAGTACTTTTAGATGCTGTGCTTTTTTTAATTCCCGACTCACCAGATCACGTCGTCTCCGGTAGATATCTCTCATTGATAAGCTGGCACTTCTCTGATCAGTGAGCGCTGTTACCGCAGCCTCCTGGATAAAGCCCGGCAGCCCGTACAACATGCACAAGGCCAGATTATCAAAGTGAGGGGCTAGCATTTTCGGGCCGATGGCCCAGCCGATACGCCAACCGGTCATTGCGTGAGACTTCGACAAACTGTTGATGGTGATAGTTCGTTCTGCCATGCCGGGCAGTGAGGCGATGGAAAGGTGTTCTCCTTCGAAAATTACATCGGTATAGACTTCATCGGAAATTACCCATAGGTCGTTCTCTATTGCCAGATTTGCTATCTGCTGCAGCTCATCGTAAGTCATTACCACGCCGGTCGGGTTATTGGGTGTGGTAATGACGATGGCGCGGGTTTTAGCAGTAATTGCCTGTTTGATTAGAGCAGCGTCAGGTCGGAAGTTATTCTCGGCTGGTTGTGCTACCGGTATCAGTTTTGCACCGCCGATACCTAATGATGCTTCGTAGCTGACATACATCGGCTCCAGTGCAATGACTTCGTCGCCCTGATCGAGCAGGATTAGACTGGTCGAAAACAGTGCGTTTTGTGTGCCCGCAAAAACATAGACATTATCGATGTCACAGGCGACTCCCGATTGCTTCTGAAAGTCGGCGGCAATAGCCTCGCGAAGGGCTACACGGCCCGGCACCATGGCATAGTGGGTGTCGCCATCACTGAGCGCCTGTTTAGCACGATCTATAATCGGTGCCGGGGTCGGGAAGTCCGGATCGCCGACGCTCAGGACTATAACATCTTCACCTTTAGCAAGTGCCTGTTGTGCCTGACCGTGGATTTCCCAGGCAGCAGCACCTTCGCCACTGATACGGTCGGTGAGCGATGAGATTTTCATGGTATCTGTTCCGGCTGGTACCTGGTGAATTTAAAATACAGCTTCTATAAGATATGGCCCGCCGCTTCCCAGGCCAGCCTTTATCTGTTTCACAAGGCTGTTGATGTCAGTTGCCAGCCCCGCTTCCACGCCCATGCCGCGCGCCATTGAAACCCAATCGAGATCGGGGCGATTCAATTCCATCATGTCTGTTGCAATAGTGCCTGCGTTAGCGCCAACATTTTTCAATTCGTGTTTTAAGATGGCATAAGCGCGATTGGATAATAAAATAGTGGTGATATCCAGGTTTTCGCGAGCCTGAGTCCATAGGGCCTGTAGTGTATACATGCCACTACCGTCGGCTTGCAGGGAAACGACCTTTCTATCCGGGCATGCTACTGCAGCACCTGTTGCCAGTGGAAAGCCAATGCCTATAGAGCCGCCGCATATCTGCAGCCAGTCGTGCGGTGCGGCACCTGCAGTTGTGTGCGGCATATCGCGGGAAGCGGTTATACCTTCGTCCACCACAATAGCGTTTTCAGGTAGCAGATGAGCTACTACAGCCGCTATATTAGCGCAAGTTAACGCACCGTTGTCAGGGAGTGGTGGAGTTGATACGTTTTGAATCAGTGGCCGGCTCTTGGTGACATCCAGTTCCTCGGCGAGAGCTTGTAAAGCGAGTACGCCATCTTCATCGGGATGAGCCAGTATATGGTTTGAGCAATTGTCTGCCCATAGACAACTGGGCTTATCCGGATAAGCAAAAAACGCAACTGGTGGTTTCGCGCCAATGCAAATCAGGTGTTTAAATTCAGACAGTACTTTAACGGCCGCGTCAACCGGATACGGGATGCTGGCTATGGGAGTTCTTCCTGCCCCGCGTTCCAGCCTGGCATTGGATGTTTGTGCGAGCAGCGTAGCACCCGTTGCCTGTGCGATTCTGCTGGCGGTTTCCAGCGGTCCGGCGCGCAGCGTGTGTCCAGTCATAACAAAGGCTGTGGGCTCGCCTTTTCTCAAGACTTCGGCGATTGCCTTAATACGGTCAGAAGGGACTTCCGCGGGAGTCGGTGGCTGCAATTTGGGTGCGGGCTGCCCGGCAGTTTCCCAGGCGGTATTTGCCGGTAATATAAGACTCGCTACCTGCCCGGGATAGGTGACAGCAGCCGCTACTGCCGCAGCTCCATCAGCAGCGACATCTTTTGATGAACGACTGGTGTGCACCCAGTGCGAAACGGGCCGGGCAATGCCCTCTATATCCGCTGTAAGTGGTGCATCGTGTTCAACGTGGTATGTTGCGTGTTCGCCGATAATATTCACCACCGCGCTACCGGCCTTTTTCGCGTTGTGCAGGTTGGCTAGTCCGTTACCGAGTCCGGGTCCCAGATGCAACAGGGTTACGGCTGGTTTATCTGTCATTCGGTAGTAACCGTCTGCAGCGCCAGTGACAACTCCTTCGAACAAACCGAGGACACAACGCATACCAGCGATTTTGTCGAGCGCAGCAACAAAATGCATTTCGGAAGTTCCGGGATTTGAAAAGCAAGTTTCGATGCCGGAGTCGATCAGTGTTTGCACCAGACTCTCGGCGCCATTCATCGTATTGTTAAGGTTTGTCATCGCATTTTTACTGTGGGCTTGAAAGATTGGTTAGTACGCTGAGAGTCTGTCTGAAAATCAGCTCTGTTGTGAGGAAGTGAGATTCCAAGTCTGATAGTGCGATAGATTTTGCTGAATATAAACAACTACTCGCCGGAGTGGGGCGCGAAAGATTATTAACAGGTTGTATTTGTAGTGGATCAATCATTACAGGGCGGGTTCCTGATCATGCGCACCATACTTCAACAGCGTGTACGGAGTTGTTGCCGAAACCGGCTGTATCCCATGGCGCCTGTAGTGGCTGCGTATGTCCATTGGCGTCTGTGGCGCGGCAGCTTAGCAGATGCTGGCCAATGCTCGCCTGCCAGTCGAAATGCCAGTTGCACCAATGGTAGGGATTATCACACTGATCCACTGTTGCGTCCTGCCATGTTCCATCCAGACCAACCTCAACGCGTGTGATCGGAACGCCCGCACCAGACCAGGCGCGCCCCTGGAGCGTTACCAGCCCAGGTTCGACAAGCCGTTTTCTTGAACTCCAGTCGGGAATGCCTGGGGGCACTAATAGTGATTTTACCCGCATGTGCGTCACTGGGGTTCCACTGTCGTCAGGGGACTGGCGATAGACATAGGTTTTTGTCTGTTGGTATCCGTCGAAGCAATAGTCAATCGCTTCAATATGAGACAGCCATTTTACGCTCGCCATTCCGTACCAGCCCGGGACTACTAATCGCAGTGGATAGCCGTGCTGCGGTGGCAGATCGATTCCGTTCATTTTCCACGCGAGCAGTATTTCTTCGTGGAGAGCGTCCTCCGGTGTCAGGCTGCGGGCGAAGTTGTGTACCTGGCCACCATCCACACCTCGATCGATTCCATGAAATACAATTTCCCTGCAAGTGTCCCTGATCCCTGCATGTAACAGCAGATTGCGAAGCGGGGTGCCTGTCCATTGTGCGGTGCCGACCGCCTCCACGCCCCAGGGCTGGCTCGGCCAGCGGGGTGAAACGTGGCGCCTGCCATTGCCAGCGCATTCGAGGGTAACCGTTTTGGTGGTCACTGGCATGGCGTGCAGTTCCGCCAGCGACACGGTAACGGGTTCAGTGAAATGGCCGTCCAGCGTCAGAGACCAGTTCTGTGCATTGTCGACAGCCGGAACATCGAAATGGTTTAGCAGGTAGTGAGCACCGGTCGGCGTGATATCGTGCTGCAGCGTCTCGAGCAGAGTGCCACAGTTTCTGTTTGCAAGTGCCAGTTCCTCGTGTGAGAACTCGCCATGGGCATGTTGCCTGGCTTGTGGGTGCAGGATCGGGTTCGTTGCCATAGACGGGATGCCCTTCGAGTCAGAGATTAATAACCATGTTGTGTCTTGTGTGCCTTATCCCGCAGCGTCTCTGGTGAAAACGGGTTCGTTTTCCCGAGACAATTCTTCGTTGTAGGCATAGCCGGCTGTATTAAAGTTTTTCAGGGCAGCGGCTGATTTGATTCGATTGTCTATGATGTATCTGGCCATCATGCCTCGTGCTTTTTTTGCAAAAAATGAAATCAGTTTGTACTCACCGTTTTTCATGTCCTTGAAAACCGGGCTGATTAACCTTCCGTTTAGCTTCTGTCGGTTAACAACTTTGAAATACTCGTTTGACGCGAGGTTGACGATAAGAGGTTTTTTCGAGGTCGTTGCTTCGGCGTTGAGTGATTCGGTAATGTTGTCGCCCCAGAACTGATAGAGATTCTGACCGCGTTTGTTCACGAGTTTGGTGCCCATTTCAAGTCGGTACGGAAGCATCAGGTCGAGTGGTCGCAGAACACCGTAAAGCCCGCTCAAAATACGCAAATGCTTCTGCGCGAAATTGACATCGCGTTTTTTCATACTGGCGGCATCCAGGCCTATATATACGTCGCCCTGAAAGGCAAACAGACATTGCTTTGCCGCCCCCGGTTTCAATGGCAGCTGCCACGATTTATAGCGCTGGGTATTCAGATCAGCCAACTTGTCGCTAATGTGCATCAGCTTGCCGATTTTTGCCGCTGGCATTTTACTGAGCTGGTTTACCAGTTCCTGGGAATGCTCAAGGAATTGCGGCTGGGTCGTTTCATCAATCTGCGGTGGCGTCTCGTAATCGAGTGTTTTGGCGGGCGAGATAAGGATCAGCATTTGCAGGCTCGTAGGGGTACTGGTACTCCACAAGGTTACGTTCCTCCGGGCAGGCTCGCAATGCAATTTTTGACCTATCGAGGCGAGCTGGCACACGGTCTCAACAGGGAGATTCAATTGCCTGATGAGAATGAACAGGAGTTGCCGGATAAATTAAGTGGAAATGTGTGAGCTGTGGTGCCTCGGTGTACCGATTATTGCAATGCAGGGGCGTGGTGTCGGCCAAATTTCGGATCAACGTATATAGACGGCTCAAACCGAAAACCATTGGATAGCCGAAACGTGCCGGCACCACTTAGTCTTTGGCACTTTTGCCGGGTTCCGGTGCTGACCTACGGTTTAAGAGCGTGGGACGTCTGCTGTGCCAATAGGTCGACGACTTCGTCAGCTGCGCCAAAATAACCGGCAATAAAGATATCTATTTCCGGATATTCAAGTTTTTTTCGGGCGACTTCGGCTGGTATATCCTCGGTGACGTGCCTTCCCTTAGAAAGAAAATACGGGTACACCACAATGGTTTTTGCACCGTTGTCTATGCATGATTGAATGCCCTCTGGAATGCTCGGTTCAGCAAGTTCGAGAAAAGCGCACGAGGTGTTGTCAGCGTTGTTGGACGGGTGCTGACGCAGCTTGATGGTCAACTCACGAATCTCTTCGTTGGAGGCTTCCCGTCTGCTGCCGTGAGCAATGAGTAACAGACTTTTCATCGGTAATATCTCTGGTGTTGTCTGGTTTCTGCTGTAATCATCGATTCTGCGCGGAGATTGCAGTCTGAAAAAAACTCTCAAATCCTTCTGGTGGCTCGAAGCGACCGTTTTGCCACAGCAGACGAGTCGGGCCGGGCATGGATTGATGATTTGAAGGGTGGGCGGTATCTCCCGGGTAGGTCAGGGTGCGTGTTTGATTTTCCCCTTTGACCACAAACGGCTCAACATGATGCGGTTCGTTGGCCGCTGCGTAATCGAGGCACGACTGGATTGTAAGGTGCCGCGACAGTGCAGCGAGGGTCATGATCTGCGGTGGAGCGAGGGTTATTTGATTTTCATAGTACGCCCGAAGTGCTGAACGAGGACGTAACCACACACTATCTGTCGCTTCAACACCATCGTGGGTTGCTGATTGCTCAGCAGGCATTTCTGCCAGAAAAAAACGGGCATCAAAACGTTTTTTCATTAGCGCCGGGTCTTTCGGTGTTATCCAGCGTGACCAGGGATACAGCTGTTCGGGTGATAGAATAACTCCGGTCTCTTCCTGAGTTTCTCTGCAGGCGGCATTAAACAAGGCGGTCGCATCACTAGTGGCCAGGTCGGGTTCGGCTAGCAACTGCTGTGGAAGTTGTGCGTTTGAGTGTTTGTTGAGTTGGCTGGTGGAATAATCGTTGTTGTCCACCTTGCCACCCGGAAACACCCAGGCGTTGTTCATCACGGTGCGGCTGTTACCGCGGCATAAAAGAAGCACTTCGAATTCCGACTTTTCCTCGCTGTCTGGTCCTGCCTCCCTCAGCAGCACAACAGTTGCCGCGTCTCGTGGTGGTGAGTCGATGGTGTCAGTATTCAGGGTCTGGCTCATTGCTTGGTTCGTCGTTGATCCGTGGGACACAGAGTAGTATGGGGATCAAACGGCTAATATGCTATTGCCGGATTTTGTAGCCTGTTTTAAACATCCACCACACAATACTTAAGCAAATCGCGAGAAATATCAGGATCATTGCGATACTTAAACCTACGCTGACATCTGCAACTTCAAAAAAACTCCAGCGAAAGCCACTGATCAGGTACAGCACCGGGTTAAACAGCGTAATCTTCTGCCACAGAGGTGGCAGCATACTGACTGAATAAAAGCTTCCTCCAAGGAAAACGAGCGGCGTGATGACCAGCAGCGGAATCAGTTGTAATTTCTCGAAGTTGTCGGCCCATATACCAATTATAAATCCGAACAGGGAAAACGTGATGCAAGTTAGAATCAGAAACGTCAGCATCCAGATTGGGTGGGCGATTTTAAGTTCCACAAAAAAACCGGCAGTTGCGAGTATGATTGCGCCTATAATCAACGATTTGGTCGCTGCGGCACCAACGAAACCCAAAACAATTTCAATAAATGACAGAGGTGCAGAAAGTATTTCGTAAATGGTGCCGGTAAATTTAGGAAAATAGATACCGAATGAGGCATTGGAAATGCTCTGCGTGAGTAGTGAAAGCATAATAAGCCCAGGCACGATGAATGATCCATAGGACACGCCTTCTACAGTTTCAATTCGTGAGCCTATTGCTGCTCCAAATACAACAAAATAAAGCGACGTTGAAATAACCGGTGATGCAATGCTCTGTAACAGGGTGTTCCAGGTCCGAAGCATTTCAAATTTATAGATAACTCTTATTGCGTGCCAGTTCATGTGTCTGCCTTGACCAGATTGACAAATATATCCTCCAGAGAACTTTGCGTGGTGTGCAGATCTTTGAGGACAAGTCCGGCCTGGTTCAGCGCCTGCATCAGCGAAGTGATCCCAGTGCGATCCTGCCGCGTGTCGTAGTGATAAATCAGGCTGTTTCCGTTGTTGGAAAGTTGTAGCTTATAGTCACCCAGTGACTGCGGAATTACGGTGACAGGCTGACGAAGTTCTATAGTTAATCGCTTGCTGCCAAGCTTTTGCATTAGCGCTGTTTTTTCTTCAACCAGCAGGAGCTCGCCATTGTTAATGACGCCGATACGATCGGCGATTTCCTCAGCTTCTTCAATATAGTGTGTGGTGAGGATTATAGTAACGCCGGACTCGCGCAATCTACTGACTAGCTTCCACATGTCTCTGCGTAACTCGACGTCTACTCCTGCGGTTGGCTCATCGAGAAATAACACACGCGGTTGATGAGAAAGTGCCTTGCCAATCAGAACCCGGCGTTTCATACCGCCCGACAGCATCATCAGCATACTGTCTCTTTTATCCCACAGGGACAGATCTTTTAGAGTCTGGTCGATGTAGTTATTGTCAGGGGCACATCCATGCAGGCCACGGCTGAATCTTAGTGAATTGCGAACCTTGTCAAATGCGCCCAATGTCAGCTCCTGCGGGACCAGCCCGATAAGCTGACGGGTATGTCGATAGCCGGTGATAATGTCATGTCCGTCAACGGAGACGCTGCCGGAGGTCGGGTTTACGATACCGCATATGGTGGAGATGAGCGTCGTTTTGCCTGCTCCGTTGGGTCCAAGCAAAGCCAGAATGTCGCCGGGCATAATGTCCAGAGAAATATTCTTCAGTGCCTGGTGACCTGAGCTATAAGTTTTGCACAGATCGACGATTGAAACGATAGGCTGCATATCCACTCAGCTTTGTTGACTTATAGATCTTCGCGCTTCGGCAGCGTTTGAATGGAATTAATGTTTACCCTATTCAGGGATCCTAAACACTAGCTGTATCCAGAACCCGGACTTTGCTGCGAAGAGACGGGCGCTGGTGTGACTGCCGAGCAGGCACGGCTGTTGTTGGCGGGCCGCTGTTTTGCAGTTTGGTCAGTGCTGACTGGACTCGCTCCAGCTTCTGTTCACTCAGAGATAATTTTTCGAGAGTCGACAGATATTGTTTTTCATATTTTTCTACCGTTGTGTAGTGTTGCGCCCCCGGCTTCTCGCTCGAACCTGAGTTTGTCGCAGATTGGTGAGTTTCGTCGGCCCGCTGGCCAAAAGACGGTAGTTGGTCTGCTTTATCTTGTTGCTTGTGCGCGTTGTTATCTGATATTGCTTGCTGCTTCTGCAGTACTTTGATTCGGTCCTGCAGCGAGTTGATCAGATTATCTTTTTCTTTTAGCTGGTTTGCAACTTCCCGGGAATTTCGACTGACAGATTCTGCAGTTATTGATGCGGGTTCTGACTTCGCGCTATCTTCCCGGTTTAAGTTGATAGCAGATGCAGGAACGGCCAGCTGCGCTTCGTCAAAGGGTCGTGGATGTTTGAGTTTTGCAGCTGTTTGATATTTTGCCGCAGGTATTTTGTTTTGCTGCTGTGCAGGTTCGATCGGTTCGATCGATGATCTGTTGCCGCTGGATTGGTGGGAATCTATAGGAAGGCCGAGCTTGTTGTTATCGGTGGTCGAAGCCTGATTATTACGAGCGCGCGCGGTAATTCCAGGCTTGTTTTTCGCGCCACTGCTGCTCCCGTGTGTATTGTCGCTTATAGATTCACCGTTGCTACCCTGCCGTGTAAGCCAGGAGGTAGCGGGTGCCGCCTCTGCTGGTGAATTGTCCTTTAATGCAGCAATTGATGGTGATCGGACATTGTTTCCTGAAAAAGTACGGTGGTGCGCATAGTTCAGATCATTTTTTCTGTCTTTTGAAAAATGCGTTGCCGTGGTTGCATTGTCTTTCGATCTGCTGGAGGGTTCTGTTGGCGAAGCCGTAGTTGAGCGCCTGTTACCAGGGTTTTCACCTGCTGGCTTATCCTGGTCAGCTTCTGGGGTAGTGCTCTTGTCGACGTTGTCTGCATTGGCACTTGGTGACGTTGAATAGGAGTTAGTGAATTCAGAATGAGTGTGATCTTTTACAGCTTGTGTTTCGCTTTTCCTCTGGACAGCGGGGTTGTTTGCAGTCGAAGGTATGTTGGTGCGGATCGCTTCCCGAGCCGTGATGTTTGTTTTCGAATTAGAAATTTTCGCCTGTTCAACCGTGTTTTGGAAGTGTGCTCTGGTGGCCTGGAGCAACTGATCGTCATCTGCAATAGTGCTGATCCGGGTGGGGTTGTCTGAAGACCGGGCAACGGTAGCAGTTGGTTGTGGGGCCGCGGTGGTTCCGGCGGTTTGTATTGGCTCTATTGCCGTTTGGGATTCGTTGTTGCTTTTTGCAAACAGTCCGGGGCGATTTTTCCCTGGTCGGAACATCCATTCAACGAAAAGCCACCACAGAACTAGCGATACGATTAGTAGCGCTGACAGCGCTGAAGCGGCCAATGGAATAAATGGAAGGTTGTTCAGGAAATCTCGCATCGGCATACCGTGTTGAATAACGCATGGCGAAAGTGTAAATACGGTATTGAAAACCGTGATCTTTCACCCGTGGTATTGTAACGAGTGTTGCTTGTGTTGAGGGATTCATCATCGCAGGCAGTCAGGCTCGCATCTGCTGGAATTTTCTAGTTCCGGCCTGAGTTATTTTTGCCAAAGCCTGTATATACAGCGTTATCCTGATATGTTGTCTTTCTACTGTGTAAATTTTATGAGTGATACCGGTGTTTTTTATTGAAAACTTGTAATGTAATTACGCGCCTGCAGCCTGCTGTTTATTGTGTGTGCGTTAGTGTTTGTTGTGTCGGGCTGATGAGGTGGATGGCCTTTTTCTAGTGGTTTTTGTGCGTCTGGAACTTGCTGCCCTGCTTTTTTCTGCATCACCCGGTTTACCCTGCTCGTGAGGAGGCAGACCTGTATGTTGAGTTAAAATAGTGCCTGGCTCAGGTCGATTTTGTTTTCGAAGGTTGGAGCTGTTTTTTCGACGAGGGCTTTTGTAGCTGCTGCCGCGCTCTGGCTGCCACAGCGGAATCAGGTGTTTTTTCCCATTGCCAATTAAATCGGCGCGTCCCATTTTCTTTAATGCTTCGCGTAGCATTGGCCAGTTATCCGGGTCATGGTAACGCAGGAATGCCTTATGCAAGCGGCGTTGACTGGTCTTGCGGACCGTATCGACATCTTCAGTTGTACGCCCGATTTTTCGTAGCGGGTTCTTACCGGAGTGGTACATTGCCGTTGCGGTGGCCATCGGGGAAGGATAAAAAGTTTGTACCTGATCAGCGCGAAAGCCGTTTTTCTTCAGCCAGATAGCCAGGTTCATCATATCTTCGTTGGTAGTGCCGGGATGCGCTGCGATAAAGTAGGGGATAAGGTACTGCTCTTTTCCTGCCTTGCGCGAGTATTTCTCGAACATTTGCTTGAATTTGTCATAGCTGCCGATGCCGGGTTTCATCATTTTGTCCAGCGGACCGCGTTCGGTGTGTTCCGGTGCGATCTTCAGATAACCACCTACATGATGCGTTACCAGCTCTTCAACATACTCAGGTGACCGGACTGCCAGGTCGTAACGCAACCCCGAGCCAATGAGAATCTTTTTTATGCCCGGCAGGTTGCGTGCACGACGGTAGAGCTTGACCAGTGAGGAGTGATCTGTATCTAGATTAGGGCAGATATCCGGATACACGCACGACGGTTTTCTACAAGCGGCTTCAATTTTTCTGGACTTACACGCGAGCCGATACATATTGGCTGTCGGTCCCCCCAGATCCGAGATAACTCCGGTGAAGCCGGGCACTTTATCGCGGATTGTTTCAACTTCTCTGATGATCGAATCTTCAGAACGGCTTTGAATAACTCGCCCCTCGTGTTCTGTGATGGAGCAGAAGGTGCAGCCACCAAAGCAGCCGCGCATGATATTGACGGAATATCGAATCATTTCGTATGCGGGCAGACGTGCATCGCCGTAGTCCGGATGCGGTACACGTGCGTAGGGTAAGTCGAAGAGATAATCCATTTCTTCTGTAGAAAGCGGTATCGGTGGTGTGTTTAGCCAGACATAGCGGTTGCCATGTCGCTGGACCAGCGCACGGGCGTTTCCAGGGTTTGTTTCAAGATGCAATATCCGGTTTGCGTGAGCATAAAGAACCGGATCATTGCGCAGCTTTTCGAAATCGGGCAGACGTATGTAAGAGTTTGCGCGTTTGTCGGCAATCTGCTGCAATCGTTGTTCTTTGCTGATGAACTGAATTGGTGCAGGTGCGATCAAATTTGAATTATTGTTGTCGCCTGTGGAGCTGCAGGTTGTGCTGTCCGTTGATTCAGAGTTTCCACTATTATCGGGTGCTGTGGAATCAATATACGGGCTTGGGATATCGTCGATTTTACCCGGCACATCTACTGTAGTTGAGTCGATCAGAACTTTGTCTTCGGGAATGCTGTTGCAGATGAATGCAGTGCCTCGAACGTCTCTGATGGTTTCTATCATTTCACCCCTGGACAGACGGTGCGCTATTTCTACAATGGCGCGCTCGGCATTACCGTATAAAAGTATGTCTGCCTTTGCGTCAACCAGCAGTGATCGTCTTACTTTGTCCTGCCAGTAGTCGTAGTGAGCAATTCGACGCAACGATGCTTCGATTCCCCCTAGTAGAATTGGTGTTTCCTTAAACGCTTCTCTGCATCGCTGGGCATACACAAGCGAACATCGATCAGGGCGTTTTCCGCCTTCATCGTTGGGTGAATAGGCGTCATCTGTGCGAATTTTACGATCAGCGGTGTAGCGATTGATCATGGAATCCATGTTCCCTGCTGTCACGCCGAAAAATAAGTTAGGCTGACCAAGAGCCTTGAAGGATTCTGCTGATTGCCAATCTGGTTGAGCGATTATTCCAACACGAAATCCCTGAGCTTCCAGCAGGCGCCCGATGATAGCCATTCCGAAACTTGGATGATCTACGTATGCGTCTCCGGTGACCACGATTACATCACAACTATCCCAGCCCAGTTGATCCATTTGTGCGCGAGAGGTCGGCAAAAAAGGTGCTGCACCGAAGCATTCGGCCCAATAGCGCGGATAGCCGAAAAGTTCCGTGTGTACGGTGGCTTTTGATTGCATGGGATTCCCGGTGGATGCTGTACAAAGTAGCGATTTGATGGATCACTGCGTATTGTACTACATCTGACCGGTAACAATGGAGTGAGCGTGGTATTGCAACGTGAGTTGCTACGCAGAGTGATTCAATTGAGATTTGCGCTAACTGAATGTGGAGACAGTTGGAATTAAGTGTGGCTGCGACCGGGCTTTAAAATTATCTCGTTGTCTAATTGTTGCGGTATACGCGGAAAAAGCTGTAGATTACTTCAGTTTACAGAAATGTGGTCTAGCTTAGAAAATAGCCTTCCTGCAGACTACGAGCCATACGAATAGCATTTTCCTGTTGCTGGTAGTATCCGCGTACACGCTCAATCTCAGTGTAGCCATGTGCGCTGTAAAATTTGCGAGCCTTGCGATTGGATTCGCGCAATTCAAGCTGACAGCATTCCAGGCCGGCGGTAACTGCGCATTTCTCAAGCCAGGTGAGTAGTTCGTGGCCGACGCCACGCGAGCGCCAGTTTGCGTCTACACCCAGTAGATTCAAATGTGCTTTGCTGTTGCCATAGAACATCAGGCCGAAACCGATGAGTTCGCCATCGTTTTTCGCCGTTACAACATTGATGTCAGGCGAAAGGATGCAGCGTCCGATTCTCTCCGGTGTCCAGCTCCACTGCAGTCCATGTTCTATGATTACACGCGACATGCTGGCAATATTATAGACATCGTCAACATGAGCCAGCGCTATCGTTGTTTGCTTAATATCCATTTTTTATATCACGCTACTAAATTAAACGGGTTATTCAATATTCCGATGTATGGTACTGATACCGTGAATCTATGTGTTGGCATTGACCTTGCTCCACATAACAGCATCTGAACTAACAAGATCTATTTTCCAGTTGGTTCACGACTGTACACCCTCTTACAGGTCCGGCTGCACCCCTGCAGCTCTAACGCCGCTTCCAATCACATCGGATACATCTCTTCCTTCAAGTGATATCGACGCCTTTTCTGATCATTTTAACAACTATTTTCCAGTGAGTCAGAAATGTGTTGTTAGTTGGCGATTTAATTACCTTTTTTGTTTGATTTTCCGAAAAGCGTTTTGTTGGTATTAAGAATTCGTTGCTCTTGCCGTTAACTTGCGGCGACCTGGCGGTGATCAACCGCGACTAATAAAAACAACAAATTCAGGTGCTGATGTGGCGGCTATGCATACGTTTATAATGTCGGAATCTTCTCAGATATTGCAGTTTTTACTGACACTGGCGATTATCGCGGTATTGGTTACTCTATGTGTTCAAATCAGCAGCCGGTTACGGATTCTGGAGCACGAGAATATGCAGCTCAAATTTGAAATGGATGAGCTGCAAACTTATACAGACCGTAGTCTGGTACGTATGCAGGAGACAGTGGCCGAGCACGCCGATTTGCTGAAAACCGGCACGAGTGCTGATGATAAAAAATCTATCGATGCGGTGAAAGCTGAATTGTCAGAAGAGAGCTTGCTCGACCCCTCAGTCAATGAGGTTCGCCTGAATTTAGCGACATTATCACCGGAATCAGCCCAATATGAACCCCTCTCAAGCGAATCTGTTGAGATATCGTTGGAATCGCAACCACAGGAGGTAGATGTTTTACTACCGCTTGATCATAAGATTTCCAACATAAAAGATGGATCAAGATTCCGACCGGAAGCTAGAGTGTTCGAGAGTGGTAGTGATGATGAGGATCCTGATCCATTAACCAGAGCGATTAAGCTGTCTAAATCTATTAGAGGCTAATTCAAACATTGTCGAACCGGGATACGGTCAATGTTGCCAGATAAGGAAATGCAGACAATTGGATCCTGCATTCTCTGGCCTTAACTACCGCGACGTTAGCTTATTCTTCAATCACTGGCTCAGGAGCAAACCCTGTGGGCTCGTCTATATAGAATGATACGGAATCAGTAGCTTTCCTGTGAGTAAGTGGCGCGTCGCTCGGCTTCGGGTGCGCCCGAGCTGTTATCTGCAGCGTTGACAGAGCTGCAGACGTCGGCCACTGCAGCAGAGTCCGGTCCCCGCGGCCTGGTATTGTGTTCTCCCAATGCGCTGGGACAGGTCGATATTCAGTATCGGGTACATGCCATCCACCAATCTGTGGCGCTGGAGTCTATCAATAATCTGCGGCGCGACCATCGATTCCGGGAAGCAGGCTTTATTGATTCGCATTTGCTGGATCTGCTTCATGGTATTCCGCAATCTGTTTATCGCCGGGCTCTTTTTCCATGTGATTTTCAGATATCGATCAGCAATCACCAAAGCAATGCTCCGTTGTATGACGACCCGAGTCTCTTGTTACAGTTGTCCTTTGCAGGAAAAAGCGTTATATCTTCGTGTTCCCTGGAATCAACAGGGTCGCTCTGAGGCATCTTACAATCGGTATGAATGCCGGTAGTGTCAGGTATTATCGGCATTCTGATTTTGTGCTTTCTGATAACAGTCTCTATCGATTTGGTAGCTGATGCTGGAAGAGCAGCAGGTTCACGAAAAACCCCCACGCAGTCACAACCGATAGATTGATCGCAGTAATTTGATTTGCAGCGTGTCCTACTCGTCAATTGCGGTGTCATATTATTGACGTAATGTATGCGGAAGTTTACGATTTGCTCCACAAAATTTTCATGGTGATCCAGGTGGATGTCATGAAGCCATTTAACACGGGGGCAATTTGAATGTTAAGTCGAAAGCTATTTAATAATCTTGGGGTGTTAACAACGCTAACCGGCGTCTTGTTGTTTTCGACGTCAGCTCAATCAGCCAAGCTGGGTGTGCGAGTGCTTGACGCGAATAGTGGCTTGCCAGTTCCAAATGCATCTGTTTGTCTTGGAACAGCGTCAAATCCCACGCTTTATGGCACCGGTGTCACGGGTTTCGGGGGGGTGGCGTTGTATGACAACGTGCCGGATAAATCTGTTTTGATAACGGTATCAAAGCAGAACTATCGGGGGATCGCTTTGCAGGCTCCGGTAAGCGGTAGCAACGTAATCAGGGATATTATTGTAACCGAAGGACTGTCCAGTAAAAAATGTCGGGCGCTGAAGTATGTGGATTTAAAGCAGGGTATCACCCGCGGCGCACAATCTGTAGATTGGCCGCTCGAGATTACCGCACTATCGTATTTTCCGAGCGGTGATGATGGCTACTCGTTTTTGTCGTACAGTCATGGTAAACCCACGCATTATCGTGTCAGCACAGATCCGCAGTTCACAAACGCTGAGTGGAAAGACTACAGCGATGTACTGCATTACTCTCGCCGCGAGCGTGACAAAGGTCAGGCGACATTATATTTTCAGTTACGAAAATCGGTTAATGTGGGTGGCGGCCAGATAGAGGCGCTATCGAAGGTAACCAGCCAGCTGATTGTATTTAGCGACAGTTAGTTTGAATGTGTTTCGGCTGCTAGTACTTTTTTATGGCAGCCAGTGCTCTGTAATCTTCAAAGTCTATTGATAGAGATAGAGTTTAAAGGTTGCAGTGCACTAGTGTTTTTTCAGCGTCTCGATTTCGTCTTCACTCAGTCGCCGGGTTTCTGATTCAAGCATCACCGGAATGCCGTTGTTGATTGGGTAGGCAAGGCCAGCCTGCTTACTCCACAGTTCTGCTCCGATTTGTATCAGTTTACCTTTGGTTACCGGACAAACCAATATGTCCAGTATTCGGCGATCGAGTTTCACAGCTGGTTCCTGGGTAGTTGATATAGTGGGTATTCTAGCTGATATCGGATACACCCAGACGTTTTTGTAACTCAGTGCTTGTCGTTGTATAGAGTGTATGTACAGGTTTGTCCGGACGCATCAGTGCGGCGATTGCGAAAGCGGCAAGTGTGGCTTCGTGAAATCCGCATAGAATCAGCTTTCGTTTACCCGGATATGTGTTGATATCGCCAATCGCGAACACACCGGCAATGCTGCTGTTAAGATTGCCAGGGTCTACCGCGACGTGATTTGCCACTGTGTTGATTCCCCACTGATTAAGCGGACTCATTTTTGGTGAGCTGCCAAGCCGTGGCAATAGGCTGTCTACCGGCAGATCAATATGCTCTTTGCTTGAAAGCAAAATACTGACTTTTGTCAGGACAGAGTCGTGTTGTGCGTCGGTGATTTTGCCGTGTAATTGTTGAATGCTGCCTGATTCCGCTCTTCCAGCGAGTTCAAGCAGGGTAGCTGCAGACGCGTCCAGTCGGCGCTTGCGGTGAACGAAAGTAACCTGCTTTGCGATGGAGCAGAATCTTATTGCGGTATTAATTGCCACTTCATTATCACCAACGACGACAATACGCTTATCTTTTATTTTTCGCACTGGCGGTTCGTTGTAAAAGATCTGCTTATTTAAATACTTGTCTAAGCCATCGACACGCAATTTTACCGGAGTGAATGCTCCGGCACCGGTAGCCAGAATGATAAACCGCGTGGTAATGGTTACTCCACCATCTGTCACCACACGGTAAAGCGTATTTTCAGGTTCAATTGCGGTAACTACATGGCCGAGCAGGAAATTCGTATCAAACGGTTTTAGTTGTTGTTGCAGGCTGGAGATTAGCGGATCTGCAAATGTGTGAGGAATCCCGGGAATATCATAAATAGATTTGTCCGGGTAGAGCTCTGTGCATTGTCCGCCAGCTTTCTCTGCTGCCTCGATAACTGTGCAGCTGATGCCCTGCAAGCCCAGTTGAAAGGCCTGGAAAAGACCACACGGACCGGCTCCAATAACCACAACATCCTGATTCAGTTTGATTTTTTTGTTGCAGGTATCAGAAGTCATAGATACGCCGGTCATAGTTGTTGCTGTCGTCAAGTCAATTGTATCGTACTAAGTCCTGCGTCGAGTCAACTGCCGGTTGCGGATTATTTTTAGCGCGCAAGGGAACTGATTAGTCTTTATGCAGTCACAGCTTATAGTTGTTAGTGTAATCAGCAAGTAGCTCCTCCCCTGTTGTTTATTTGCGATGTGTGACTCTCAGCCCGGCCTTGAGCCGGGTTTTTTTTGGTCGTTCTTTGGCTTGTTCAAATGAAGTTTCTAACTACCCTGCGGGTGATGCATAGACGGGCCGATTCGCTCACTGCGTGGGGTTCGGCGGTACTTTTCCCGGTAACACTTGGTAAAGTGAGATTGGCTGGTAAAACCGGCTGCAATGGATATATCCAGTATCGGCAAGCTTGTTTCCAGCAGTAAGCGTCGAGCATGCTGTAAGCGCAGATCCATGTATTTTTGCTGTGGGGTGCATTGTAAATGGCGTTGAAAAAGCCGCTCAAGCTGCCTTTGTGAGACACCGATACTGGCTGATATCTCACCCGGTGACAGACGATCTTCAATGTGTGTAGCCATAACGCGAAATGCCGCTGCGAGCTTTGGAGACTTACGCGCCAGTGCGGTGTGTTGTGCGATACCCTGAACATCGGAGCTGATTCTGATCCGGTCATGGAACAGCCAGGTGCACACATCAGTAACTACCTGCTCACCGTAGTCTTCGGCAATCAAGTGTGCCATCAGGTCCAGAGCGCCAGTCCCTCCACAACAGGTGTGGCGGTTATTCTCCACAACATATACCGAGGGATCCGCTTTGATGTCTGGAAAAGCTTCTCTGAATGCGTCAATACTCTGCCAGTGAATAGTGCAGCGTCGCCCCTGCAGTAAGCCCGCATTGGCTAAAAGCCAGGTGCCAGTGCTGATTCCACCGATCGCCGTTCCAGCTTGTGCCTGTTGTTGTAGCCATCGAACAGTGGATTCCGGTTTGTAGTTTTGGGTGCTAACCCCGCCGCAAACAAATACGCGATCAAACTTGTCCATTAAATCCGGTTTTCGGTCTGGTGTTACAGACAGGCCGTTGCCAGCATCCAGGGGTTGCCCGTCGTCACTGAGGATCGTCCAGCGATAGAGTTGTCGACCGGTTGTGATATTAGCTGCTCGATAAGGTTCGATGGCAGAGGCAAAGGCAAGCATGGCAAATTCAGGTGTTAGCAGGAATGCCAATTCCAGTGGGGTTGCTCGATCAGTCATCGATACGTCCGGTGGTAATTAGGGCAAATCTACGTCAAATTAGCTTCTGGATAAATCTCTATTGTCCGGTGGTGTCTGATTTGTGCGAATAGAAGTCACCAACAGGGTCCGCAGAGGTAGAAGTCAATGGGTCGGGAAAAGGTGCGTAAGCGACTGATTCTTGAAGCTAATGGATTGATCTTGATTGTTTTTTTTTATATTGTCTATACAATATTGAAATCTGCGGCGAATTTGCGGGTTGCAAGCGATTTGTAGTTCGTGTGTTTTTAATCTCACACTGCGTTGACCTCAAAACTCTGCATTCGTCACGGTGTTCACTTGCCGGCGAAGGTCGGTTTTGTTTCAAAACAGGCTAGTTAGCCTGGAGTTATAGAGATCTGATTCACAATGTCTGAAAAACTGCAAGGGACCGTCAAGTGGTTCAACGATGAAAAAGGGTACGGTTTCATCACACGCGAAAGCGGCAGCGATCTATTTGTCCACTTTCGCTCCATCATAGGCGAAGGCAGACGCACTCTGGTTGAAGGTCAATCAGTAAGCTTTGTAGAAGTAGAAGGCCAGAAAGGCCCGCAAGCTGATGAGGTAACACCCCTCTGACCAGGAGCAATTTTACAGTAAAACGGCCGGCATTTTGCCGGCCGTTTTGTATTTGCGTGGTGCCAGGGACGAAACAATACTGCTTTCTGGCTACCAGCAGGCGGTTTTGTCGCCACCGCTGCCTGCGGTAGCATCGCCTAATCCATCTTCCTTGAGGATCAATGTCGCGCAATCATTGTCTTTTGCCTGGGACGTACCGGATACCGGGGTCGCTGTTAGTGTAAATGCAGTTGCAGTCATACTCGATGCGGCGATCGTATAATAACCTTCTGGTGTATTCGTATTGATAGGACAGTCAGCGTAGGTGAAGGTCTGAGTGCGGCAGCGCTCGAGCTCTTGAGAGGCGGCCAGTAATCCGATGTGGGCATCTGTGCGCCGGGATTTAACAACGTAATTCAGATAGCTCGGGAGCGCCACTGATGCCAGTATGCCCAGTATTGCTATCGTAATGACCAGTTCAATCAGAGTAAAGCCTTTGGTCAGGGCAGAATTTTGCATATCTAAAACCTCTACGTATGGGTTGCCGGTCTCGGCCGAGACACCGGTCTGCTATGACGAGACTCAGGTCTGCCAGGAATGGTAAAACTTTCGGCAGATTCGCCCAATGATTAAGCCTGCCTCTTTGGGAATGTAACTGCTGCACAAACCCTTGGCGTGACAATTGCGAATCTCCTCCAGGTTTTCCATTTTCGAGCCGTGTGGCAATGATATTTTCTTATCCCGATAACAACCGCGGCGTGACATTAGTCGAATTGCTGATGGTTGTCGTTATAGTCGGAATTATGGCGGGAGTTGCAGCGCCGGGCTTCGGCTCCTTCATGGCTGAGAGATCGGTGACAGCGGAGACCCGGCGCCTTATTGGGGCGCTTAAACTTGCCCGCAGTGAAGCGCGTGCGAGGGGGGGGGTCGTGACGCTCGCCCGTACGAGTGCCGGCTGGGATGGTGAGATTCGGATTTACGAAGACGTAAGCGGAGCCAACTCTCCATTTACTCCGACCGATGATGACCTAATACGCATTGAAGAGTCTGCAGGCCGGTCTGTCGATGTGGTTGATAATCAGGGATCAGTAAGCTCCGATGTCTGGATCAGCTTCAACTCGCAAGGTTGGCTGGCAGAAACACGGCCGATCGTTTTAGCGATATGTGCTGCTGCTCTTGATGAGTCTCGAGGAATGTACATCGAGGTTAATCAAGTTGGCAAAATCCGTGAGCGTCGAATCGCCGATAGCAACAAGGGATGCAAACCTTGAATCGAAACTTTGAAAATGGTGTCGGGCTAATTGAGGTGCTGATTGCCCTGGTTGTGTTTGCCCTCGGTGTCGTCGGTATGGCGGGATTGCAGCTTAGAACATTGAGTATGTCTCTGGATGCAACTCAGAGATCGGTCGTCATTGCGAAATCACAGGATATAGCGGACAGAATTCGTAGTAGTGGTGCAGCGCCGAGCGCGTACGCTGGAACTTACACAAGCGCGAATTGTGCGACAGTACCCGGGGTAGTTTGCTCCGACTCCGGGCTTGGCAATGCCGGAAGCTGCTCGGCCGCGCAGATGGCGGCATTCGATGTATGGGACGTATTCTGTGGAAGCAATACGAACAACGAAGCAGAGTCCGGTCTCGAAGGAAACGTAGTGTCGTGGTCAACGGTCATTTCCTGTAATTCCGGTTGTGGTGGTCCCGGGGCGCAAATGACTATTGCAACTAGCTGGATTTCCAGAGCGAATGACACGGATGCAACTGTTTCGGAGGGTACAGTCACCAATGTAGACGGAAGTACAGCCAGTGCGGTCACTGACCAGCTGACACTGAGTTTTATTAGATGAAAAAACGACAGAAGAAACAGCAGGGACTGAGCCTGATTGAACTGATGATAGCGATCACAATTGGTACGTTCATCAGTCTGCTGGTCGTTCAGTACATGGTTACGTCATCCCGCTTGTTTAAAGATCAGGGGGCAGATACAAACCTTGAACAAAATGCCACATTCGCAATTTCTTACCTGAGTCAGTTTATACGGCAGGCCGGTACGCGGGAAGACTATGGAACTGTTGTCCCGCTGTATAGTGGCGCTTGCGAGAACTTCGATCCCTGCACCAGTGACGGAGCCGGAATGGCGTCTGTTACCGCTGCTGAAACTTCTGACAGGATCGCTGTTCAGATGCATCCTGACAATGGTCTGGATTGTACTGGCACCCCGTTGCCGGGCGGCTCTTTGCTGGCGAATGTTTTCTATATTGCCGCTAATGTTGATGAGCCCACCATTAATTCACTCTATTGCAGAGGCTATGACATCACTGAAGAAGAATGGCTGTCAGCCGGTGTGGCAGTGATAGATGGTGTAGATCAAATGCAGGTTCTCTATGGTGTAGCTGATTCCAGTGAACGCATATTTAGTTATGTTGACGCAGCTCGAGTACCGAATGTAGATGGTAGTGCTGTGAAAGGCTGGAACCGGGTTCGCGCTATAAAGCTGGCGATATTGGTATCCGATGGATATGACAGCAGAACAGTCGATCTGGACACACGGAATTATCAGTTATTGGATGGTCCGCGACTAAGTATCACAGATCGTGTTAGCCGCCGGATCTATTCAACAACCATTGCACTAAACAGTAAGTTGCTATAGAGGGCTCACTATGGTTCAGTTAAAGCAATCTGGCGCTGTATTAATTGTAACTCTGGTGGCGCTGGTCGTTCTTACGGTAATGGGAATAGCGGCCATGGGTGACCTTATTACTCAATCAAGTACAGTTCGCAACGAGCAGTTTCGCCAGCGAGCATTCTACGCAGCGTCAAGTGAGTTAAATGCGATTATTGGTACGGTCAATAGTAACTTGCCGACAGAAGATGATTTCCTGATCGATGGGTTACTGGAAAACAGGGTTGGAATAAACGAATACTATATCGTTCTCGATACAGCAGAATTTCCTCTTCAATCGTCAACGCCGGATATCACTTTAAATAATGTATCAATAAGTGGTCGGCGAAATGATCTGCTTGGTTGTAACGGTGAGAGCATAGGTCGGGTTAAGGTTTTATCCGGAGTGATAGATGCAACCGCGCGACTTAATGATGGAAAGCCGAGCGGCGGAATTCGATCGAGGCAGCAGCAACGGTATGTTTACTGCTGGCCTTGATAAATTGAAAAAAAAGAATTCGGACACCGCGGCGACCGCCCTCGTTTAGCAGTGCTGGAGAAACTGGCTCAGTCTCCATCAGACACCCTTGTTCTGAAGTGGAACGTGTGTTTTTCCGCTCCAAATTTTGAATAGTAAAATATATAGGATCGTTTGATCCCGGTTGATTGGAATGAAGACAATTAAAAAGCCTATGAATCAACACTTGCCCGACGCGAAGCCTCGTGGGTTTACCTTGATTGAGCTTTTAATCGTAATTGCTATTGTTGGGATCATATCGGCCTTTGCTTATCCGTCCTACATAGATTATGTGCTTCGTTCGGCGCGCTCAGAAGGAGCAGCGTCCCTGCTGGAAGTGATGGAGCGACAAGAACAGTACTACCGGAATAATCTATCTTACACGACTAATCTGGCTGATCTCGGGTATAGTCAGCCAGTTAGCAGCGAGACTCAGCGCTATGTAGTTACTGCCAGCACCTGTGAAAGTGTCGGTATACGTCGTTGCGTACTGTTGACAGCGACCGCTCAGGGCACGCAGCTGAATGACGGAGATATTACGCTGAACAGCCGGGGTGAAAAGAACGATAAGTGGCCGGGGCAGTAACTATCTCTATTTAGCGAACAGCGGGCTGCTAGTTACCAAGGTTCGGTACTGTGCGCACAATGCCGTGTATTGTTACCGTTCGAGCGTTTACAGCTGCTATCTGACCTGTAGAGGTAATCATGATACGCTGGCCCCCGAACTGTTGAGAGTTACCAATAGATGGCCCGACGCCGGTTGATGTATACGTTACATTTGCTGTTGCATTGGGAATAGGCACGGAAACCGTCTGGTTGATCGGAGTGGTGGAGGTCAATACCTGAGAGATCAGCGAAGCGTTATTTATTGTCGACTCCACCGCACTTTCCGACGCTTGAAATGTAATATTTTTCTGGTACAGGTTTGAAGACATTTGCTCTTCAATTGAAGCGTTTTTAAGAGCCGTGACACCCAGTAAAGAGATAATAACCAGCATTATCAATGCAATGAATAAAGTAGCGCCTTGTTGATTTTTCGGTAGACTATTCAAGGTTAGCTCCCTATATTTGGTGATCGATTTCTTAATCGTATCGTGGAATTAAATGCCGCTCGCAGTTGACGATCAGTTGCATGTTTCAAAGGTGCGGAACTTCCGATTGGACCTACCTCCTGATTGCCGACCAGGTACGTACGATTATCTTTGCCGGTTGTAACCTGATCAATCGAACCAACCAGCAAACCGATTTGAACACTAACCACTTGTTCAATATTCAAGCTTGTATCATCTGCAGGCAGGTAGCGGACACTGCCATTTAGTTGTTGCTCGCCATACAGAACCTGTAGCATCTCGACACCTTCAATCAGCTCGGTTGGGTTGTCGATTGGATCAGTGCTTGTATCAAGTACAAACAGTGATTTGATGCTGTTACCACTGGCGTCAGTGCGTCCGCTTTCTCCCACAAAGTAGGCGTTCGATTCAAAGCGCATGACGCGCATTGGTGTTGTGGTTGCATCGCCGCTAACGGTATAGGCTCTGCTGAGATTCGCCTGTGTATTTGCCTGAGTTCCAAAGGTTACTGCTACCCCGCTCGTCGTCGGCTGAGACACGGCAGTGGAGCGAAATATGTCGGCACCATGACAATTTGAAATCATCATCAGGTCGCCTGCAACTATCTGGTCAGGATTTCTAGCGAGATTGATACTGGAATCGCTTGCACTTGCCATACTGCTTGCGAGTATTGTGGTGCGTCCGCTCGCGTGCTGTACATAGACGACATCACTACCAGGTAGCGGGTCGGAGCCGGCATTGGTGAGGTCTGGATGGCGGCTGGGGGTCCAGGAGGAATTGCCAATTTCAGCACCCCACAGCGAACCAGTGGGAAAAGTTATAGTTGGTGTGTTGGTAGCGATCACGACGGGCGATATTGCGCCGTCTGTGCATCCCTGATAGCCCGCTAAGCGAATATCGTTGGATAGAATATCAAGAGCTGCGCGACCGCTTTCCTGTATACGAGCCATTCCGCTTGACAGTTCCTGTGATTTCTTGTTGCTGGTAAACACAGTAACCGCTCCAGACAGCACTACCAGCCCGATTACTGAGGCTATCATTAGTTCTACAATTGAATAGCCCGATTGCCGGGAAGGCAGGGGGGAAGAATTGATTGTAGTATTTCTAGCCATTACAGATAGACTCCGATTGTAATTTCTCGTTCTTTTTCTGCTCCCTTTATCAACTC
This sequence comes from Chromatiales bacterium (ex Bugula neritina AB1), assembly GCA_001730015.1. GTDB lineage: Bacteria > Pseudomonadota > Gammaproteobacteria > Granulosicoccales > Granulosicoccaceae. The sequence continues at coordinate 152,310 of MDLA01000175.1, forward strand.
TTTCCAAACTACTTTTACTATGCGTAAGCCGTTGGCGTCCGGTGCTGAGATAGTGCCTTCAGCGGTTCCGATGGAGGTAGATAAGCCGTCGGCGTCTCCTTTTCCAAAATAGTTGGAAAACATACGAAGATCATGTTTCGCAAGATCAGAGGGATCGCAACCGGTTGACGCAATACAGCTTTGTGCCGGCGGTGCGCTGTCGGTAGAGAAATTGTCGTAGGCACCGGTTGATACGCCGTCCGGATTGACGCGCATGCGGTCAATAATATCGTTGACGGCCATGGTTGCGTGTGAACGCATCATTGCCCCCTGGGTATAGTTAAGGCCGAGCATTTGCATCTTGGATCCAGCCAGCAAGCCGATTGCCAGTACGGCGACCGCAAGCAGAACTTCGATCATTGCAAAGCCTGATTCCTGTTTTCTAGTATCCACAGCTAACTCGCGTAGTTTGTGTCGAATTACGGGCAAGAGACGTTAGTGCCGCTGATGTCCTCTACTATCTCGTCGGCATCAGTTCCATCGGTTGCCATTCTTCCAAGTCCGGTAATCCAGAGGTTAAGTGCCATTGCCGTTTCGTGATTTTGTTGGCTGCAGATTAGGAAGGAGCCCTGCGACTGTAATCGGCCACGTGGAGCAATACTCAGTCGTGATGGAAACTGCGTTGAGGTAATTGTGATCGATGCTGGAGCGACGCCTTGTCGACGTAGTACGGGCTCTGGTGCATCTGCGGTACCGTCTCCGTCGGAGTCGAACACATTGCCAGTGTCCAGGCTTCCGTCTCCATCTGCATCAAGAAACACCAGCCAGCCATCATTCCACGCAGCCGTGGCGTCGCAGGTGGTTTGATCGTTACTTGTACACAAAGCAACTACGGCGGAGCGTTTTACCGCTTCGAGCCTTGCCAGGCTTATTGTCCCGACCAGTTCATTGTAAATTGCCGATTGCGCACTTCTGCGAACAAAGCTGCTGAAACTCGGGATGGCGATCGACGCCATAATGCCGAGAATGAGGATCGAGGTGAGTAGCTCGATCAGTGAATAGCCGATTTGATTTTTCATAACAGGGAGGGTATCGACGCAAATCCCGACTGTTTAAGGTATTGCGATCTTCAACTTCTGTAAGACAGTTTAATTTGCTTCGATTAATGACTGATTAAAATCAACAAAGCACGCTTTTCCTGATCGAAAAAAATACCGTCTGATGTGTGGGATTGTGAATTCAGTCGAAGTCGTCCGCATTTGAAATATTGCGGTCGTATACGGATGGTGGGCTAATTCACGAATTCGTTTATATTCTAAAATATCAAACGGTATATATATAAAAGAGTCTATTGAAATGAATCTTCGCCTTGGCATAGATACAGGCGGTACTTACACGGATGCCGTCTTGCTGGACGACGATACTCAAACTGTGGTGAGTAAGGCGAAATCGCTAACTACCCGGCACAATCTCGTTGAAGGAATATCGTCTTCAATTGAGCAGGCTCTGTCTGGCCGTAACCCGGCGGATATCGGTTTGGTGTGTTTGTCAACAACTCTCGCCACTAATTCTATCGTTGAAGGGCACGGCGCGCGGGCAGCGCTTATTCTTATCGGTTACCAGAAATCGCAGTTAAAATTGGCGAATCTTGACGAAGCTGCGCGTGACCTGCCGGTGATTTTCATTGAAGGTGGTCATGATGCAGGCGGGCAAGAGCGACAACCGCTTGATCTTTCTAAAGCGGCGGCGGAGCTTGATGAGCTGGATAACACAGTGTCAGCGCTAGCCGTTTCTGCCATGTTCGCAGTACGCAATCCGGAACATGAAGTGAGGCTACGAGAGTTTATTCAACAGCGTACCGGGAAACCGGTTAGCTGTGGACATGAACTCAGTGCATCTCTCGATGCACCACGACGGGCGTTAACAACACTTCTTAATGCGCGATTGATCCCGCTAATCAAAACGCTGATTGAAGCAACCCGGCAGACGCTTGATCGCCTTAATATCATGGCACCTCTAATGGTTGTGCGCGGGGATGGCACTCTCGTGAGTGCACAGTTTGCCAGTTCTTCACCGGTGGAGACAATCCTTTCAGGTCCGGCGGCAAGTGTTGTCGGTGCACAATTTCTGGCCGGACTTGACGATATGCTGGTGTCAGATATCGGAGGTACCACAACGGATGCTGCCATGATCCGTGGGGGAGAGCCAAAACTCAGTCGTGAAGGTGCGTCCGTGAATGGTTGGCGCACTATGGTAGAAGCAGTGCAAATTGATACGCACGGCTTAGGCGGAGACAGCGAAATAAGCTACAACCGCGAACAGCGGCTGTTTACCATTGGCCCCGGGAAAGTTACCCCGCTTTGCATACTCGCGACGAAGTATCCGGCAGTAATTGGCGAGCTACAGCAGTTTGTCGAGGAGCCGTGGGTGAAAACCAATATGGTTCGCTACATTCTGTTGCGAAAGGAGCCAGAACCTGGCATGCGTCTGACCGCTCAGCAGCGCTCACTGATCGAGCAGGTTGCAGAGCGTCCGCAGTCCATGCAATCGGTATTTGCCGAGCGTCACTTTGCATTGGCGTTGAAGCGCTTGATTGAAACCGGAATACTCACGACTGCTGGATTTACCCCGACTGATGCTGCACATACGGTTGGCTGGTATTCTCAATGGAACAGCGAAGCATCCAGGTGTGGCGCGGAGTTGCTGCGTCGATACAGTGAGTTTAATCTCGGGCGTCGCTGGGAAAATGCCGAAACTTTTTCCGAAAGCCTGCTTGCACAGGTTTCGGAGGAGTCGGCACTTTGCCTTTTAAGTTCGGCAGTGAACGATCAGAGAGGTGTTTTTGGCATAGCCCTGCATGATCGGGAACGCGTGCTGTTAACGCAAATGTTCAAAACTGCCGCCACCAAACCCGATGAGGGGCTGGTTGCTATGAAAGCGCGGCTGTCTATACCCGTCGTTGGTATTGGAGCGCCAGCGGCCAGTTTTTATCCGCCGATTACCGATTTTCTTGATACTGATGTCATCGTGCCGGAACATGCAGAGGTTGCCAACGCAATTGGTGCCGTTGTGGGTATCGTGAAGCAGACAGCACGGCTAACGATTACACCCATATCTGCAAAGCGAGTCATGGTACATGCGCCTGAAGGTCCGCGTGAGTTTGACGAACTCGAATTAGCAGCCGCCTGGGCTCAGGAAATAGCGATTGGTATGGCAAAAGAACGTGCTCAAAGGGCAGGGGGTACGCAGTTGCAGATTACTGTCGATCGCCACGATAATGTTGTAGAACAGCAGGGGCAAAGTACTTTTTTTGAATCAACAATTATCGCTGTCGCAACCGGTCGGGCTGGATAGACAGAACTTCTAGCCCGCATTATTCATGGGATGGCGAGGATATAGCGCCGACCTGATCTATTCACACCAAGGGATTTCACCGTAGATTTTCTGGTCGGCTCGAATACTTAACGGATATTTGCAGGAGAAAAAATTTTCTGTGGAATCAAAGATCAAGTGAGATTCTTTCAATCCCGTGAATATTTTGGGCTAGAGTCGTGGTCGCAAAAATGTTTTTAGAAAATCATCGCTGCAGAAATAGTGTGCTTATTTTTCAGGTGAATCCGTCGTCAGTTTATTTGCACACGGTGGTTGGCCTGAATACTCGACTTTCTCGCAGCGTCTATTCGTAAAAACCCGGGCTCTGTGTATGGCACTGTGGTGCTTCTGCCTGATAAATTTGACGCTATATCCGGCAGGGACTCCCCATACAGCAAAAATTCGTGCTAATCGATATCTAATCCGTCGTGGGGACCAAGCTAGAACTTAATTGTTGCTATGGGGCGTCAGTTAAGTTGATAGTTCCGAGTGCACACAGTACGTTGGCCGGCGCTGGTGCCTGCGGACAATTGCCATCACTATAGCCAATACGGGCGTGAGATTCGGTACCAGGGCAGGGTACACTAGATTTCCAGATGTGATACGCCTGCCTTTAATCCGGAGCGCAGGGTGCGTTTTTAAGTTGCTAATTCTCGAGTTTTTCCTGCACTTGCCTGGCTGCTTCTATGGCTGTTTCACGTGCTGTTTCGCCAGCGGCTCCGGCGACATCTGATGCTTGCTCTGCAAGCTTAACGGCCTGTACTTTGGCTTTGTCTAGCAGCTGAGAGGCTGTTTGGGTGGCCTCATCAGCGATGACACTGGCTTCGCCGGCCAACTCCTTTGCTTTGGCTTTTGCTTCTTGTGCCAGTTCTTCTGCTTTTACCGCCATCTCTGCACCGGACTGTTTTACATCTGCGGCGAGTTCATTCGTTTGTTTTCGGGTTTCATTAGCTGTTTCTTTTAGTACTTCCTTGCTGGCGCCGAATGACGCCCGTATCAGATCTTTTTGCCCGACTTCTTCTCCATTCAGTGTGACGGATCGCGGCGAAGTCCGATACTCGTTGCCGGTGTCCCGGTCACCGGTCGGCGGGAAATTACATTCGACTGTGCCGCTGTCGCCACTGCCTGTGGTGTAGTCAAAGGTGATGAACATATGTCTGTTGCTTTCACTCTTTCCGGGATCACTCCATGTTTCCACGGCACCGACAAGGTTTTGTGTGATTTTTTTACACATGTCAATTAGCGGTGTGCCGCTAGGGCTACATGCGTTTAATGTGATTGTCGACGCAATGAGTACTGAATATCGAAGGCGTTTCATTGGAGTGCTCTCATACGAGGCTGGAGTCAGCGTAAAGCGGTAAGATTCAAATGTACCATTTTATCGGGATTAGACAGCGATCGAACAGTCAAACACTGTATCAACTGTGTTGAGACAAACCGGGTAAAAGGTAAGGAACCCTCCTTATGATTGGTCGAATTTGCCTGGTCCAATTGCTGAATACAGTGAGAATAGTTTGTTCAATATGGCTGTCAGGAATTGTTCATCAGAAGATAAAGTCGCCGGGCAGATACATTCTGATTACAATGGTCGTTTAGTGTTCCAGGATTGACCTATTGTCCTCCAGATCTGATAGACGGTACCTCATTGTTGTTGGCGCGTTGCTGGTGCAGAGTGTAACGATAGGATGCATGTTTTCCTATGGAGTTTTTTTCGGCTATCTGGAAAGTGAATTTTCCTGGTCGCGAACCTTACTATCCTCGGCGTCTTCTATCGCGTTCTTTTGCATGGGGGTGCTAGCGATTGCCGGAGGACGCCTGAGTGATCGCTATGGACCGAGACTGGTATTGATATTTACGGGCGTGTGCACCGCCAGCGCCTATTGCTTTATGTATTTTCTTTCTGCTCCATGGCAATTGCTACTGATTTACAGCATGCTTGTTGGCATTGGCTTGTCTACGCATGATGTTGTCACACTCTCCACCATCGCAAAACGGTTTCCGCGACGCCGCGGAATTATGAGTGGCGTAGTCAAGGTCGGTGCTGCATTTGGTCAGATAACTGTACCGCTTATCGCATTGGCTTTAATTGGCTCCTATGGTTGGCGTAACGCATTTTTACTGATGGGACTGTCTGCGTTTGTATTGTTGGTGCTGGCTGCCTGGTTGATCGGGATCAAGCCTGCCGGGGCGCAATCTCAATATCAAACGGTATCGGAAAAGCCGGGGCTCGATTTTACCGAGGCACGTGGAACGCGTCAGCTCTGGACGCTCTGTGCCATGCAGTTTCTGTTCTTTTCCAGCCTCACAACGGTGCCCACTCATATTGTTCCACACGGTATGGACAGTGGAATGAGTGCGGCGGTAGCGGCCTCGGTACTCTCTGCTATTGCGGCGAGTAGTATTGGAGGACGACTGGTGATTGGAATGCTTGTCGATAAAATAGGAGTGCGTCGGGGGTTCTTGATAAGCGTGGTTCCACTATGCCTGAGTCTTGTATCGCTGGTGTTTATTCAAGATCCGAAATTTCTCTACGGTTTTGCAGTGTTCTACGGGTTTGCTCATGGTGGATTGTTTACAGTGGTCTCCCCGACAGTGGCTGAGTACTTTGGCATGAAGGCACACGGGGTGATTTTTGGTACTATATTGTTTTTCGGCACGTTCGGCGGTGCTGCAATGCCTATTGTAGCTGGTATGATTTTCGACGAGCAGGGGAGCTACCTTTCGGCGTTTATAGTGTTGGCCGTTATGTCAGTTGTGGGTTTTTTTCTGGCCTGCACTTTGTCACCGCCGCAATTACAGAAAAAAGCGGTAATCGCCTGATCATGATGCCAGTATAGAAAAAATGCTGTAAGCTAATTCGTTGCGGCTGTCAGCAGAATTTAAGGTGCAGAATAGAGTAGTTCGACAACACGGGAGCGGACAATGATCAGAAAAAGCTTATCTGCAGATGTAGAGATTCCCGCGGTTTCGCTTCCAGAATACCTGTTTACCGCAGCGGCCGGATTTGCCGATAGGACAGCCCTGGTTGATGGCCCGAGCGGGCGCAGTTACACCTATGGCGAATTTGAAGAGCATGTCAGAAATTTCGCTGCAAATCTGGCGCGCCGCGGTTTTCGCAAAGGCGATTCTTTCGCAGTATACAGTCCGAACCTGCCTGAGTATGCTATCGCGTTTCTTGGTGTTGTGTTGGCAGGAGGTGTCGTTACTACGGTTAATCCGTTATACACCGAAGACGAGCTGGCAAAGCAAATTTCTGTTGCATCTGCCGTTTATTTGGTGACGATCAGCGTGTTCAAAGATAAGGCGCTGGCTGCTGCAAAGCAGAGCGGTGTAAAAGAGGTGTTCAGCTTCGATCCCGCAGACGGTACTACACCATTCGCCGAATTACTGGTACCCGATGCGGACCGGCCCCATGTTGAGATAGATCCGTTTCGCGATCTGCTGGTATTGCCTTACTCCAGTGGCACAACTGGGGTTTCAAAAGGTGTGATGCTCACGCATCACAATGTCGTTGCAAATATTTGTCAAATTCACGGGCTGGAAGGTTATAAACCGACGGCACCGGACGATGTTGTGATTGGTGTTCTGCCATTTTTCCATATTTACGGCATGGTAGTCATTATGATAGCAGCGCTGGTGACCGGTTCAAAGATCATTACCATGCCACGTTTTGATATGGAGCAGTTTCTAGCGCTTATAGAGCAATATAAGGTGACGCGGGCAGCACTGGTGCCACCGATCATAATTGGATTAACCAAGCATCCTGCGGTAGATTTATATGACCTTTCGAGCCTTGAGTACATTAATTCCGGCGCTGCTCCGCTCGGTGATGAAGTGTCTGTCGCGTGTGGCAAACGTCTGGATTGCCTGATTACGCAGGGCTATGGTCTGACAGAGACCAGTCCGGTGACTCACAGCAACCCTTATATTCCGTCGAAGATAAAGCACGGCTCTGCCGGGCTTGCGCTTCCACTGACCGAAACACGGATTGTTGATGTTGAAACAGGTGAGTCTCTAGGAAATCTTGAAAGAGGCGAAGTGCTGATTCGCGGCCCCCAGGTTATGCAGGGGTACCTTAACAATGCACAGGCCACCAGTGAAACTATCGATGATGACGGTTGGCTGCACACCGGAGATATTGGCTATATCGATGAAGATCAATACCTTTACGTTATAGATCGTTTGAAAGAACTGATAAAGTATAAAGGGTTTCAGGTGGCCCCTGCAGAGCTGGAAGCCGTGTTGTTAACGCACAATTCCATTGTTGACGCTGCGGTGATACCCAGCCCTGATGAAGAAGCTGGTGAAGTTCCTAAAGCGTTTGTCGTGTTAAAGGGTGACGTAACAGGCGAACAAATAATGGCCTTTGTCGCTGAGCGGGTTGCTCCTCACAAGAGAATCAGACGTATAGAAGTATGTAATGAAATTCCTAAATCTCTCTCAGGTAAAATTCTACGTCGGGTACTGGTCGAGCAGGAAAGAGCATCTTCAGGGTGATTGTAATCCAGGAGATTTTAGCTTTGATGCTATTTCGTGCTTTTCTATATATCGTCGGGATTAAACACTGTGCCTGACCAGTTACCGGTAATAGATCTGGCTCCCCTGAGCACCGGGCGTGGAATATCTGAAGTGGCTCAGGTGTTTCGAAACGCCTACACAGAGTACGGGTTTGGTATTGTTGTTAATCATGGCATTGCGGCAGATCACCTGTGTCGGTTGTTTGAAGCCTCCACAGCCTTTCATGCCCTTCCACGCGCTGAGAAAAACAAACTTGAATTAAACAGGTGTCACCGGGGCTTTATCGCAAATAATACTTCGATTGATGTAAACTCGCCGTTTGCCACAATCGAGAAACCGAATCAGTCCGAGTCGTTTTTGGTCATGCGCGAAGACTTGCCGGATTCAACACCGGTAGTGGAAGGGGCATATCTGGCCGGGCCCAATCAATGGCCTGAGTTATCGGGATTTCGCGCTACAGTGGAAAGCGCTCAGAAATCGTTTACATGTCTTGGTCGCAGCTTGATGCAAGTTGCCTGTAAGGCTCTGGGTGTCGAACAATCTCGAATGATGCCTGCGTTTGAAACCCCCACAACCTGGTTGCGGTTGTTGCATTATCCACCACAGCCACCGCAGTCACCCGCTGATTTATACGGTTCCGCACCTCATACCGATTTTGGTTGCATTACAATTCTGGCGCAGGATGATGTTGCCGGTTTACAGGTAATGAGCCCGGAAGGCAGCTGGATCGATGTGCCGCCTCAGAGCGGATCGCTGGTGGTAAATATAGGGGATATGCTGCATAGGTGGAGTAACGGTGTTTTGAGATCAACACCGCACCGTGTTATAAACCGATCCGGTGTAGACCGTTACTCATGTGCGTTTTTCTATGACCCGTACGTGGAAACTGTGGTTGCACCGTTGCATGAGTGTGTATCGGTCGAGAGACCGCTGAAATTTGAAGCCGTACATTTCGGTGATTTTCTCCGCGCCGAGCTCGAAGCCGCCTATCAGCAACACAAATAGACAGAAATACAATGCCAGCTACAGTACAGCGAATTGCAGCGTTTTCCGATGGCGACAGCGGCGGAAATCCGGCAGGGGTTTTAATTGCATCAAGGTTACCTGATGCGGCTCAAATGCAGCAAATTGCCGCTGAGGTCGGATATTCAGAAACAGCCTTTGCTATGCCCGGTAAAAACGATAGCTGGAGGGTACGCTATTTTTCTCCGGAGTCAGAAGTACCCTTTTGCGGTCATGCCACAATAGCACTGGGTGCTGCGCTGGCGAATGAATATGGTAATGGTATATTCTCGCTCGAACTTAATGATGCTGATATTACGGTAGAGGGGCATCACAACGCTGGTGCATTATCTGCTGCGCTGCAATCACCATCAACCTATAGCAAGCCGCTGGATACTGATTTAGCAGAATCAGTTCTTAAGCTGTTCGGTTTGTCCCGTGCCGATCTGGATCCCGCTCTTCCGCCAGCATTTGCCCATGCTGGAGCCAATCATGTGATTGTCTCGCTGGCGAGCCGGAAACGTTTGACTGATATGTCGTACGATCAGGCTGCAGGTAAAACGTTGATGGTCAATGCTAAACTGATTACCATCATGCTGGCCTATGCCGAGAGCCCCCGGCTGTTTCACACGCGTAACCCGTTTGCTTCAGGGGGAGTCTACGAGGATCCTGCAACCGGCGCAGCTACGGCTGCGCTGGCCGGGTATTTAAGGGATATAGACTGGCAGCATGGCGGCGCTATTAATATTGTACAGGGTGAAGACATGGGATGTCGGTCACTGCTTAAAGCAGAGTTAAGCGATGAAAAAGGCAGTTCAATCCGCGTATCCGGGAATGCTCGATTTATTCAGGCGGAGTAGCAGAACTTCGTCCATTGACCCTTGTGCGGCATAATATTTCGAGTCCAGAAGCTGATAGAGCTGTATAAAAGGCGCTGCACGGATTTTTTACTGGATTGAGCCTGGTCATTCTAAGTGATGTTCAGAAAAAATGATTGCAGCGCCTTAGATGCTGCTATAGAAGCAGCGCAGCGGTTCCGGATCGGAATTTTATGCAGCACCAGGGTCAAATCAGTTTGCCGTGTTCCAGCCGATAGCGGGAATCGGCAATGGCTTTGGTGTCGTCGTCGTCGTGAGTTACCATTACAATGGCTCTGGATGCACCGTCTGCTAACTGTCGTATAAGACTGCGTATCTCTGCTTTCGTTTCATTGTCGAGTGCGCTAAAGGGTTCGTCCAGCAGTATCACTTCGGATGGTCTCAATAAAGCTCTGGCTATTGATACACGCTGCTGCTGACCACCAGAGAGGGTGCTGACCTGTTGATTCTCAAAACCCTGCAGACCGACCGATGCCAGCGCCTGGCGTGCTTTTTCCACTGAGCTGCCAGAGGAAGGAATAGCGGGGTCAATTCCGACAACGACATTATCAAGTGCATTGCGGTGTTCAAACAGGTTGTTTTTCTGGAACACCGTTGTAACCGGCCGTTTGTCGGGAGCCAGTGAGGTAATTGGCTTGTCATCCCAATATATATTTCCACTGATCGGTAAAAGAAAGCCGGCGATTAAATCCAGCAGGGTAGATTTCCCGCTTCCTGACTTGCCGCAGACTGCTGCTATAGAACCACGTGGAACAGACAAAGAAAATTGATAAAGTCTGGTGTCTCGGGTATGGCGGAAGTGCAGGGAATCAAGTTGTAGCATTTTTCCGCCTGCAAAATAATCGAGGGAGTAAAGCAAATACAAATACGGTCAGCAGCAACATGAAACTGGCAATACCGGCTGCATCCTGTGTACGGTATGATCCCATTTTCTGATACAGGAGCCATGGCAGTGTGACGAAGTCCTGACTGCCGAATAGTGCAATTACTCCGAGATCACCAAGTGACATGCAAAATGCAATGGATGCGATGTATACCAACTCGCTGCGTAGCAGAACTGATTCGATCAATCGCCATCTGGAGATACCCTTGACCCCGAGAGAAAATGTTAGTTTGTCGTAGCGATTCGCCGCTTTGATCATTGCCGGTGCGAGCGTCACAAATGCGAAGGGCAGTACCATCAGTACGTTTGCCGTTAGCAAAGCACAGATAGACCAAATGGTATAGCTTCCACCTATTTTGCGTGCAAGTAAAAAGAAACCCAGTCCCAGAACCAGTGAAGGTACTGCTAGAAACAGTGCTGATGAAAAGCTTAATAGTCGCAGGATAATTGCAGACGCAGCGGCTTCACCGAGGCGCTGAGTGGTTGCCAGTGTCGTGTAAGCGCTGGCCATTGCCACGGTGATAGCTACCACCAGAAGCGTCGATATAGATGCGATACTAATGCTGGTTACCGTGGCCCGATGAAAGTCCTTGTCAAGAAGTATGCGGATATAGTCGGACTGATAACCATCAACCGCTATCGCGACTAGTGGTAATATAAACAGCAGGCTGAAGCTGGTTATAATTGTCCACTGAAGTATACGAGCAGGTGTTTTGTCACCCCATTCCGAGTGGGCTTGTTCTGCGGCTATTAGTGAATTATCTGCCATGAACCGGGTGCTTAGAGCAACCAGCACTGCGCCGATCCCCAGTTGTGTCAGAGCCAGGCCCAGTGCGCGTCCCAGGTCAAAATCAAGCTTGATTGCTTCGTAGATTGACACCTCGAGGGTATTGTATTTCGGAGAACCTCCGAGGGTGAGCACAATAGCGAATGAGGTGAAGCACAGTAGAAAGATTGTTGTAGCCAGTGCCGGCAAGCTAGCTGCTATTGCCGGGAGCTCAATTAGCTTAAAGCTCTGCCAGCTGCTCAGTCCTAAACTGCGTGCCAGTTTTCTTTGAGGCTCTGGAATCGCTTCAAATCGTCCAAGCAGGCTGCGGGCGGCAAAAGACGCATTGAAATAGCAATGACCTATTAAAATACCGCTGAATCCGAAAATGAATGGTGGTATTTTTGTTCCATCGAATAATACGATTACATCGTTCAGCCAACCGGACCTGCCGAGGAGTGTGACAAGCCCGAGTACGACAACCAGAGTAGGAAGTACCAGCGCTGTTGAAAGTAGCGCGATGAAAAATGTACGTCCGAAAAATCTGGGCCTGTGACTGAGTGCCCATGCCAGTAATACGCCTATGAGCAAAGACAGTATGGTAGACAGGCTCGCTTGAAGCGTCGTCCAGCCGATAGTGCGCAGAAGCCTGTTCCCTGCAGTGATGGAATCTACCCCGGGCTGAATAGCCAGTTGCGATAGCAGGCCTGCTGCTAAAACAAGCAGCAGGCAGGCAATAAGCAACCCTGGTAACAAGCTTGAGTAAAAGTGTTTTATAATGTCAGTTTTCTCTACGCCAGACGTGGATATGCTGTACGTGCAGTGCAGCGAATCATACGGTCAGCATTAGATCGGGCATTGGCACATGCTAAACCTTGGCAATTGTTATTGGCCTAGTGTTTCTTTCCATTGCTCAATCCAGTTGCTTCTGTTTTCCTCGACAGTAACGCCGTCTATTAATAGTGACTTTTCAGGTAAGTGTAGTGACTCAAATCCTGTGGGTAGCCCCTTGGCTGTTTTTGTTGCCGGATAGACCCAGTTTGTTGTCGGGATAATATCCTGAACGGTGTCAGATAACATGAATTGCATGAATGATCGGGCGAGTTCCTGGTTTTGAGATGTCTTTACGATTGCCGCTACCTCGATCTGCAGGTAATGCCCTTCGTCAAAAGGCGCTGCCGCGAATCTTGAATCTTTTTCTGCGATCAGGTGGTAAGCCGGTGATGTGGTATAGCTGAGTACCATATCTGCTTCGTCTTTTAGAAACAGCCCATAGGAGTCCGACCAGCCTTTGGTGACTGTGACAATTTTACCTGCGAGCCCTTGCCAGATTTCTTGTGCGTTATCCCCATAGGCCTGTTGAATCCACAATAGCAAGCCAAGGCCGGGTGTGCTGGAGCGTGGATCCTGGATAACAATTTTAAAGTCATCAGGCATATCGACCAGAGCCTGGAATGAAGTTGGAGGGGCTGCAACGTTATCTTTGTTATAAACGAAGGAGAAATAGCTGTAATCGAAGGGTAGGAACGTTGGATCAGACCAGTCGCCTGTTGGTAGTGCAAGGGCTCCGGTGGATGCGCCATGTGTGGTGAAAAGACCGGTTTCTCTAGCTGCTTCTGCAATATTGGTATCGAGGCCCAGGATAATATCTGCCTTGGTCTGGTTGCCTTCCAGTTGGATCTTTCTTAGTGCACCAATGGAAGAGTCAGCGGCAACAAACTGTACGTCGCAGTCGCAATCGGTTTCAAATGCTTCTTCGATGCCCGGCGCGGGCCCCCAGTCTGCTGCAAATGCATCATAGGTGTATATCGTAAGAACCGGTTTGTCTCCGGCCTTTAGCGCTACACTGGTGGCTAATAATAGGGCCGCTGTCAGGTATTTTGTGATTTGCAACATAGCTTATTCCTTCTTGAGGTGGCATTTACCAGATAAATCGCAGTGAGCAAATACTAGTGCAAATGCGAAAAAGGCAGGCGTCAGGACAGGGAGTTGAGCAGCGGTATGTTGCGATGTCTCACTTCCTACGCCAGAATTACCTGGTTCAGGTTCAATGGGTGTTTCTCAGCGACGCTAATGGCCGCACCCCAGCGAGTTACTTCGATCATAGCCTAAATTTGAATGAATTAAAATACGTGGGTACAGGAAGCAGGAGTGTGGGTGTCAGTGCACAGATATTCTGAAATGGCTAACGACGCAGACCGGGATCTTCATTTTCTGATGGTTTCTCGCGCTGTTCTGCTGATCAGGTTGGCGCGATTAAGCAGGAGATTTTAAAGTATGGCGTCTGATCGTGTGACGGTTGTTCGATGATAGAAGCACTTAGTTTTGGTTGCCCTGTGATTTTGCTCGGCGGGGGCGATTGTGACCTGTCGCTGCTTCGGCGGATGACCGCTCAAGGCTGGCCCCTGGTTGCGGCAGATGGCGGTGCTAATCGACTATTGGATACAGAGATAAATCCTGCAGCGATTATTGGAGATCTCGATTCACTGCAGCAGAGGTCGAGATGGGAGTCCGTTTGTCCGGTGATCCAGATAGAAGAGCAAAATACCACAGACTTTGAAAAGTGCCTGTACCAGTGTAAGGCACCCTTGTTTGTCGCATTGGGTTTTACCGGCAAACGATTTGATCATACTCTGGCTGCACTGCATGTTTTGCATCGCTATGTGGATAGCAGAATTGTTGCACTGGTGTCCGATACCGACGTGGTAGTCGTAATCCGGGGAGCGCTATATCTGGAGCTGCCAAAAGGCATTCGCTTGTCTGTCTATCCGATGGAGCGGGTGGAGTTCTCCGGCAGTACCGGTTTGCTGTACCCCTTAGACAATCTGGTTATGCAGCAGGGTCAGTCAATCGGTTGTTCTAATTCCACCAATGATAATGCGGTATCTATTGTGCCGCTTGACCGGGGCACTTATTCGGTAATTGTGCCGGTTGCTGAGTTTAATTCCATGACCAGAGCTTTGATCCAGCGCGGTCAGTCTGGTTGATATATCGTACTGTGGCGCATCAGCTCAACGGAAACAAGGGGGCAAAAAATGTCAGAAATAACACTGCCGGATGATGAATATGATCCGTTAATCGCTAAAGTTAAGCAGTACTTTTTATCTGAACTTGATCGGGAATTAGGTCAGTTTGAAGCGCGTTTTGTTATAGATTTTTTTGTGGCTGAATTGGGTCCGCGAATTTATAACAGCGCGCTTGTGGATGCCAGGGCTGTTGTCGAGACCCGTGCTGAGCTCATTTCCGAGGCAATCAACGAGATAGAAAAAGATATTCCACGGAGCTAGCCCGCATTATTCACGGGACTGACGGAATCTCACTTGATATTTGATTCCACAGAGAATTTTTTTGCTCTTGCAAATATCAAACAAACCATTCGGCGCGAGAAGAGAAATCCACCGTGAAAACCCTTGCCGTGAATAGATCAGGTCGGCGCGATATCCTTGCCACCCCATAAATAATGCGGGCCAGAGGTTACAGAGCTCAGCACTTTACTATCCTTCAGGTGCCGGAAATATATCGTTGCAGGAACAGGGTGAATGCGAAGGCTATCAGTGCCAACGCCATAATAGACAAACTGCTGGTTGAAGCTATAAAGATTGCGTCGACCAGACTTATGCCTGCTATCATCGAGACCACGGCCTTTGGTATATCGCCTGATTCTTTTCGTTGAATCAGATAGAGACAATAAATTATCCAGATGTTGAAGGCGACTAATGCGAGCAGTATTTGTGTATCGCCGATTAATGCATAGATGCCAAAAAGCGCAGGTGCTGCGAGAAAGACGAGCGGCCACATGTTCTTTACCGTTCCTAGATTTTCCTGTTTAGCTACATAGGTTAGTCCGATCAAATAGGCGAGCAGTACGATAGCACCCGCATAAAGCATAAATGACGGGCTTTCCATAGCGGTAAATCCGGCGCAGAGGTAAACGAGCATTCTGCAGGCTCCCATTACTACCGGGCTTAAGGGATTATTTTTATGCCAGGCGTTGTACAAAACAATAGCAGCACAGAGAGCTGTCGCGATCAATGCCGACCTAAGAACACTGTGTCCCCAGCCGTATGCTGCCAGCGCAGAGAACATAATAGCGGCGCCGAGTAATGTGAACCCTGCTGCATAGACATCTCCGGCTTTAACCTCCCCCGATGGTATTGGACGTTCGGGCCTTTCTTTTGCATCGATCTTGCGATCAAACGCATCGTTTAGAAACATGCCACCAATGTATGCGGCTGTCATGGCGATGGTCAGGCTTACGATATTCCAGTTAAATGGGCTGGCACCGGCTAGCACAACACCTGCAAGAGTATTACTCCAAACTGTTGGGAGGTTCGATACACGGCCAAGTTTCAAAGCAGTTGAGACTGACCAACTCATGATAATTGCTCTCTCACCCAACTGATTTCACGAACGATAGCTTCATCTATTGACTGCGTTTTATACGCTTCCGGTAGTACACTCCAGGTATAGGTTTCCACTTCCAGGTGCTTGCTGACGGGTTTTAATTTATGCAGCGCCAGAATGTCGCGTATAAAAAACTGGGTCGATGAAAACGCTCCCAGGTCATCGAGAAATATTGGCACGTGAAAGTGCACTCTCCATTCACGCGGTAGTTCATCGTCGGTTAGTTTTGCGAATGCATCCGGCAGATCGGCGAATCGATTTATACTACCTCCGTGATTTTCAACGACCTGGTGCAGGTAAACTTCATCGTCGAACGGGCGTAGCAGCTCTGCTGTTTCAGCCGTTACGTTCGTTAGCCGCAAGCCTGCACTTATCTGTATTTTGCCAATGATGATTCCTGCATTATCGAGAGTTTGCAGGCAATGGTGCGCATCTTCGAATTCAACAGCCGCATGGCAGAGATCCAGACACAGAGTGAGGTGCTTGTGCAATAGCTCAGATGCGCGTGACTTGCTGACTCCGAGCAGATCTGCCAGCTGTTTCGTTGGCTTATCGCTGAAGAGGTGATCGGTAAAAAAATCTACAGACTCTTCTATAGTTTCCAGAAAACAGCAGGGTTCCGGTTCCAGAGCCAGAAGAATTTCGCAATTATTTTTCCGCTCGAGTCGTGCGAGGTGCGCGACGTGTTTAACCAGATTCGAGGCTATCAGTGAGATATCGTCCGGTGTGTTGACGCAGTCTTTGAAGGCACCGGGAACCGTGCTGATTGTGCCGGTTTGCCCCGCAGGGAGAAACTGCGAAAAAACATCGGCTATTTCGTTGGTGTAGCGAAGACGTTCTTTGTCCTTCCAGTCTGGCAGGTAGACATCTTCTTTGACTCGTGTGCCATGGAAGGGACCGTAAGGAAATCCGTTAATAGTAAATACATAGCATTGGTTGTTGTCGAGAAACTCCTTGAATTGCTTCATCGCACCTGGTTCTGCCAGTTCCCGGGTTGCTGCGGCAGACAAGCGCAGACCAATACCGAATCGGCCTGCGCGATTGGAGTCAGTGTCATTTTTGTTTAGCAGTGCATCGCGTATTGCAGGAACGTGTTTGTGCACGTTGCTTTCAACTTCTGCCCAGCTTTCACCCGGATGGATATTGGAGCAATAGGTGAGGTGATCAAAGGATCCCGCGCTGTTTTTAATTTGCATAATTAAGGTTTCAGACTGCACGCATTATTCGAAAGACACCTGAGCTGATTGTACAAACTACCTGATTTAAAGCGAGCAGGTGGCTATTCGGGATCAAGTGATGATTTAACCCGCATTATTCATGGGGTGGCGAGGATATCGCGTAGACCTTATTTAATCACGGCAAGGGTTTTCACAGTGGATTTTCTTCTCGCGTCGAATACTTAGCTGATATTTGCAAGAGAAAAAAATTCTCTGTGGAATCAAAGGTCAAGTGAGATTCCGCCAATCCCGTGAATAATGCGGGTTAAACAGTTGCATTAAAACTCGTGTGCTCAGTATGATCAAGTCATGCAACAGACATTAGTGATTTTAGTGGTCGGCCTAAGTCCGGCTCTGGTTGGCGACCATACGCCGAATCTGGCTCGTTTATCCCGTCGAGGTGGGTTGCGTCCACTCACGGCGATAACGCCTGCTGTTACCTGTGCAGCTCAGTCGACTTTACTTACAGGTGAGCTGCCAACCGAACACGGCATAGTAGCGAATGGCTGGTATTTTCGCGATTTATCCGAGGTCTGGCTCTGGCGTCAGTCGAATAAGCTGGTTGCGGGTGAGAAGATCTGGGAGGCAGGGAAAGCTCGCGATGCAGATTTTACCTGTGCCAAGATGTTCTGGTGGTACAACATGTATTCAAGCGCCGACTGGAGCGCCACTCCGCGTCCGATGTATCCGGCAGATGGGCGCAAGATACCGGATCACTATGCGTATCCGCCGGAACTGCACGATGAACTCGATGGCAAGTTCGGTCAGTTTCCACTGTTCAAATTCTGGGGGCCGGCAGCAGATATTACGTCAAGTAAATGGATCTCGGATGCAACCCGGCATGTTATGGATACGCGCTCACCGACATTAACGCTGACATACCTGCCGCACCTGGACTACAACCTTCAGCGGCTGGGGCCTGACCTGGATCATCCGGACATTCAACTCGATCTGCAGCAGATAGATGAATTGTGCGGTGAATTAATTGACGCCGCTGACAAGCAGGGACAGAACATTGTGGTGGTTTCAGAATACGGTATTACGCCGGTTACCGACGCTATACATATTAACCGTGCATTGCGAGAGGCTGGTTTGCTTAGAGTTCGGGTGGAAAATGAACGAGAGCAATTTGATGCGGGCGCCTCTGATGCTTTTGCCATTGCCGATCATCAGATTGCACATGTCTATGTAAATAACCCAGATTGTCTTGAACAAACGCGCAAATTGTTGTTGCAAATGGATGGGGTCGAGCACGTTCTTGACGATAACAGTAAAAAACAGTGGGGGCTGGATCATCCACGTTCCGGTGAATTGGTGGCTATTTCAACAGCGGACCGCTGGTTCAGCTACTACTACTGGCTGGATGATGAGCGCGCTCCGGACTACGCTCGCACAGTCGATATTCATCGCAAGCCAGGTTACGATCCCGTCGAGTTGTTTGTTGACCCGGAAATCAAGTTGCCGATGGCTGCGATAGGATCACGGTTAATAAGAAAAAAGCTGGGTTTTAGAACTTTACTAGATGTGATATCACTGAAAGACACGACTTTGGTAAAGGGGTCTCACGGGCGCCCCACAGACGATCCAGACCATGGACCGCTGGTGATCAGTTCCAGGGCGGAGTTACTACCTGACGGCCCGGTAGATTCTGTGGATTTCAAAGACTTGGTGCTGACGCATGTGTTTGGCCGCTAGCTCAACGCCGTTGGTTCGGCGTTAGCCTCAGCCTGCCAGCAAGATTTTTCCGGATATTGTCCAGGCCGCTGGAAAAACGGTGGCTATGGCGAGAATTTGTTACTCAGCACGTAAGCTACAAGGGCCATTCTTTCCTCCAGGGTAAAAACACTTTTCCATGCAGGCATTTTCCTGAAACCATTGGTGATCCGGTCAAAAACAAAGTCCGGCTCATAGCGTGCAGGCTTGAGCTTTGGAGCCTTCCCCGGGTAGGCAGAGCTACCATGACAATGGCGGCACTGCTTTGCCCATAGCTCATCGCCGATAGCAATTGCATTGTCGTCTGCGAGGTACGCCTCGGTGAATTCCGGCTCTTCTATTTCGTCGTCTGCTTTTATTTCCGGAAGCTTCGCCTGTGCTGCTTCGCTTGCAGTAACCTGTGTTCCGGATTTTGGCGTATAGGCCGGGGAAAAGGTGATCAGGTACGCCAGTAAATCCTTGATTTCCTGCTCTTTGCGTAAGCCTTTGAAGCCCATTGTTGTGCCGGGTACATAGCGCGCAGGCCCGGCTAGAAAAATGTACAAACTTTTCTCTGTCCAGAGTAAGTTGTTATTTTGCCCTTTATCACGCATGGCCTGAGAGTAATTTGCATAACCTTCCGCGGTACCGGCAATTCTGCCGAACACATGATTGAGCGTCGGGCCAATGCTGTGAGTAGCACCGTCACCGAGTGTATGACAGGCAACGCACTGTTTGAATAGCTCTTCGCCTTTTACCGGGTTTGCTGCGGCGTGCGTGTTTGCGGTAAAGAGAAAAAGCAATAAAAAGGTGCACAGAGCAGCAATGGTAATAATTGGTTTCATGGTGCGGAAGAACTCTTGACTGGTCTTATAGTCTGGCGAAGCACAGGTGTGGAATTTTCGATATAGATATTCGGGTTGAATAACGAATGCTGCCCACGCGTGGTGGGCAGCACACACAGCTACCTGGTTTCAGGTAAAAGCTTTATTCAGCAGGTACTACCTTGTAGATAGTGTCCAGTGAACCCACCGGGCCGGTGGTGATTGAAGTCAATGCATAAACTTCGCCGGCTGAATCCTGAGCAAACGCCAGTATGTACGGACGGTCACCAGGCATATTGGTAACTTCAGTTTCACTCATTTCCCAAGAGCCATCAGATCCTTCGGATCCGATAAAAATCTGCCCTTTCATCGAGGCAAATGACTGACTCCAGTCGCCGAATATATATTTGCCCTTCCATGCATCTACTGAACCACGGTATACATAGCCACCAGTTACCGAAATACCTTTGCAACCGTCAGGCTTGGCGGTGCAGTTGTTGTATTCCAGAATTGGCTCGATCATACCGTCGCTTTCGCAAGCGGCAGGGTGATCGTCAGGAGCTGTGTAGTCGAAGCAATGGGTAGCTTCCATCTGGCGCCAGCCGTAGTTTCCGCCTTTTTCTATGACGTCAATTTCTTCGTAGCTGTTTTGTTGTACGTCGCCACAAAGTAGCTTGCCGTCTCCGGTATCGAAAGAGCAGCGCCAGGGGTTGCGTAAACCGTATGCCCAGATTTCGTCACGTGCATCACTGTTGCCGACAAACGGGTTGTCGGCTGGTATGCCGTAGTTCTTGCCGCCCTCAGACTTGTTAACATCGACACGCAGGATTTTACCCAGAACGGTGGTCAGGTCCTGGCCGTTGCCTTCAGTCACATTGTGCCCGATTCCCCAGTCATTGGCGTATCCGCCGTCACCCATACTGATGTACAGCATACCGTCAGGACCGAATCCTATCCAATGGCCGTTGTGATTGAACTGAGGCCAGTCTGTTGCCGTGATGATGCGCATACTTGCAGGATTGGCAACATTCGGATCTTCGGTGGATACTGTAAATTCTGCGACGGTGTTTGTGTGATCCCACCAGAATTCTTTACCCAGATCGTCGTCGAAATCAAGGTGGCCGCTGTATGCGACATAGAATTTACCGTTGGATTTGAAATCGGGATGGAAGGCCAGACCGAGCAGTCCGCGCTCGTCGAAATCTGAAAACTGTGTGACGATTAAATTTCGAATGTCAAGAAAAGGTGTGGCTTCAAGCTCGCCATCTGCATTGATAATCCGTACCCGACCGAATTGTTCGATTACGAATTTTCTATCATCTCCATCGGGCTGTACCATGGCCAACGGGGCATTGAGGCCTGTGACGTAGGGCTCCAGTTTAATTTTAACAGCTTCTGCGTTGACTTGACTGGCTCCGACCAGAAGGCCGGTGCTTAATGCCAGTGCTGTAACCAGTTTGGTTAGTTGCATGCTTTTTCCTCGAGTGGTATTGGGATAACACATCTGTCAGGCATCGCGAGAGGCGATACCAATGTTTTGATCCTGTTGCGAAAATCGCACGATAGAAGTTACCATAAGAAAAAACAGTAAAAAACAAAAAAATAAATTGGCTGGATAATAATTGGTGTTTTTACCGGGTGAAACGGGTTGCTAACGTGTCGATTGCCAAAGATTTCTAGCTCTTGAGAAACTACATGACAAGGTGGTTTGGTCTGTGTTTAACCTGGTTGCTGCAACGCCGTTGAGATCATTTCGTGGTGATTGGTCATATAGATTTTAAACCACTCGGTAAACGTCTGCGGCTGTTGATCCATCTGTTGCAGGATTTCAGGAATCGTCAGCCAGTTAACCGCGCCAACTTCACGCGTATTGAAATTTGCCGTATCTATTGATTCGTCAAAACGGCCCCAGAAACAGTGGACCTGTTCGTTCTCGTATAACTCACCCACTTGTGCGGCGTAGTCAATCTGACCGAAGGGTTTCAGGGGTACTGTCCAGCCGAGCTCTTCCTGCAGGCGTCGTTGCGCGCAATGCTCGGGTGTTTCCTGCCAGCGCGGGTGCGAGCACACGGTATTGGCCCAGAGGTTTGCAGAATGATACTTGGTACTGGCCCGGCGCTGAATTAACAGGCTGCTACCGCTGACTACAAAAATGGATATTGCCAGATGCCGTACGTTTGCCAGATGTGCCTGCAATTTATCGATAGCGTAGAGGCCACCAGTAACCGCCGGGTCTATGGCGGTAATTTTTTCATGCAAGCCGATGTCATTCAGTGCACTTTCTGGAACACTTTCGGGATTAGTGGAATAGCTTGTAGTCATTCGATAATAAGGTTGTCGGCGTTTTGCTTTACGATAGCTTCCTGTACTAACGGCTCACGGCCACCGCGTAGAATAGAGTTGCCTTCGTATACCGTGCGCTGGTCGATGGCAGCCGGGTTCAGCCAGTCGTCTTCGTGCATCTGGCCGCTTTGCCCATAGGCCGATAACGCATTCTGGTAGCATACTAATCTGACATGCTCTTCTGAAATTCCGCGTTCAAGTGCAAGTTTCGCGGTTTTTGCGACTCCCAGTGGTTCTGATATTCCCCAGTCACACGCCGAATCCACCATTATCCGTTCTGCGCCATATTCACTAAGAATTTCCACCATGCGTGCGTTACCCATTTTTGTAGAAGGGTAAATAGAGAACGCGGCCCAATAGCCGCGATCAAGTACTTCACGCACGGTTTCTTCATTGTTGTGATCAACGATAATTTTCGATGGATCCATGCCATGCTCTTCACATACATCCATTGACCGGGAGGTTCCACGCTTTTTGTCTCGATGCGGTGTGTGAATCATAACTGGAAGATCGAGCTCTTTGGCCAGATCAAGCTGTAATCTGAAATAGCGATCTTCCAGTTCGGTTTGCTCGTCATAGCCAATCTCGCCAATTGCTACAACGCCTTCTTTCAATGCAAAGCGTGGCAGTATTTCCATTACCGCTTCCGCGAGTTCTTCATTGTTGGCCTCTTTCGAATTAAGACCGACAGTGCAGTAATGGCGTATGCCGAATTGCCCGGCTCGAAATCGTTCAAAGCCGATAATCGCTGATAAATAGTCAATGTAAGTGCCCACGTGGGTTCGCGGCTGACCAACCCAGAACGCCGGTTCGATAACCGCCACTACACCGGAGACCGCCATCGCTTCGTAGTCGTCGGTGGTTCGGGAAATCATATGCGCATGCGGGTCGATAAACATCATAAGGGTGGTTCCTGAGCAATTTGTGTTTACAGATCCAAAGCGTCCCACGTTATGCGTCCATAGGCAATTGCAGAAGCTATATCCGCGTGGTTTTTCAATATTTCTGCGGCTTTTGGGTCTTTGCATTGAGTTAGCGCCAGCAACGCTGCGTGTTTCTCACCGACTGCAGATGAGCTTGCTGCTCTTTCGAGATCGTCTACCATTGTACCTGTTGCAAAGGGTCCGACGCAGCGCCAGAGTTCCGGTGTTACCACGCGACCAGCCGCCCAGCGTTCATGGGCATAATCGCAAAGTATTGCTGCAAGTTCTGCATTAGCCCGCTCATCGAGACCTTGAATGGGTGCCAGGGTGCTATCGATGAAAAGCGCTTTCAATACCATATGATTCCAGCGATTTTCGTCGAAATGCTCGGCCGGATACGGATTATTATGAGCGATAGCTTCAAATACGGCTCGCATATTCGTTCTTAGTCCCTCACCAATCTGCTTATCTATGGATTCAGATTCAGGGTATAGGGCAACTCCGCTGTACAAGGCGATAGCTTCGGCAAGATCGGCATTGCGACAGAGGTCGACCAGGGTGTCGCCGAATTTATCGGTATCTCTCGAGGCCAGTTGCAGTAGTACGTAGATTCTTGCTGTCGTATCGATAGTCCAATGGGCGGGTACCCAGTTCTTTCGAGCTCTAGCAGCCTGGTTTAATTCTTCATCGGTGAGATTCAGGTCGGTACGTCCGAATTTGCGAGGAATCAAACCCAGTGTTATGTGAAGCTCACGATCTGAATTGGCGGTTAGTATCTTTTGTAACTGATTTTGCAGCCATTGGTGGTGGTCGGGTGTCAGACGCTTCTGCAACCAGTCTTCCAGGCAGGTGATTGCTGCATCGGTCATAGTGGGGGTCCAGAGTGTTTGTCAGGCATTTGCATGATCAGCCGAGCTTAGCTGGCATGGCGATGCTTAAGCCAGTGAATGCTTTGCTGTACTAGGTTATCATCAATTTCATGGACTTCAATTCCTTGTCCCAGTGCAGTTAGCAAAGTGATTGTGAGCTCACCTCCCAGATGCTCCCGAAATTCCTTCAGGCCGCGCATGATCTCCAGTTGGCCATCCGGACTCTCCATTTCCAGGCCGGCATGCCATAACTTGAAACCCAGATGCTCAAGCAGGTAACAAACCTCTAGATCATCGCCCGCGGGTAATAAGCCGCACAGCACCGAATAGTGCGTATCGAGAGCCAGGCCAATTGCCACGGCTTCACCGTGGCGTAAATGGTAACGCGTTAGTGTTTCCAGTTTGTGAGCGGCCCAGTGGCCATAGTCGAGTGGTCTTGCGCTGCCGGTTTCGAATGGATCGCCGCCATGTGCGATTTGCTGCATGTGCAGTTCAGCACAGCGTTTGATCATGTAACGCATTTCCGGTTCCCGGAAAACAGCCAGAGCATCCGCATGCTCAGCAAGCCATTGATAAAACGTGCTGTCCCTGATCAAAGCGACTTTTACGGCTTCAGCCATTCCGGCAATTTTATCGCGCTGTGGCAGCGTGCGAATGAAGTCGTAGTCGTTGAGTACCGCAAAAGGTGGCGCGAATGTGCCAATATAATTTTTCTGCTCAAACAGGTTTACGCTGTTTTTCACGCCGACACCGGAATCATTTTGAGCGAGGACTGTGGTGGGTATTCGGATATGGCGAATACCCCGGTGCGATGTTGCTGCCACCAGGCCTACTGCGTCCAGGAGTGCTCCGCCACCAATGCCGATAACATAGGAATGGCGGTCAATATGGTGCTCGGCAATGGCTTTTTGCATCTGCTCGACAAAATGCAGATCTGATTTGAGTTTCTCACCGGCGGGC
This sequence comes from Chromatiales bacterium (ex Bugula neritina AB1), assembly GCA_001730015.1. Taxonomy (GTDB): domain Bacteria; phylum Pseudomonadota; class Gammaproteobacteria; order Granulosicoccales; family Granulosicoccaceae. The sequence continues at coordinate 176,940 of MDLA01000175.1, forward strand.
ATCGCCAGAGGTCTGGTTACAAGATCGATGTGGTCGCTGTGAGCGTTTGCATAGTCCGTGAGTTCTGTAAACAGCTGTGATCGGGACTGCAGCAGCCCGGCATCGACAAATACAATCACTCGATGCCGCTTGTCTGGCTCCAGTCGTGAGAGCGTCTGAATTAGAACAGGGTTGCCGGCATCAAACAATTTATCGGTGAAATAGACGGGGTATTCATATGGCACACTGAAACGCTGCCAGCTAACGTCAGCCGTGCATTCGGCTTCCGGTTGTAGTTTGTTTTCTGGCATGATGTTCTGGAGACTCTGTGATTTGTACTGTTAATGAGTTCAATGTATTGCAGCGGTCTTGTCAATATATGCGCCACACGCCTGTGAATCCAGTGGTGATTTTGGTGGTCGTGACTAAATTTACGTGGAAGATCGATGCGATACCTGCATATTTCTCTTTGTCTGTTGATGCTTTTGTTTATTGTGGTTCAATACAATGATCCTGACGGACTCTTCTGGATGGTGATTTATTCGGTTCCGGCAATCTGGGCGGCGATCGCGGCGTTTCGTCCGCAGTTGCGGTTGAATCCCGCTGCCCGGATAATACTGCCGGTTTGTATTCTTGCAGCAATTGGCGGAATGATTTACTACTGGCCGAAAACTGAGGGCTGGTGGCGGAGCGAAGTCTGGTGGGAAGTTGAAACTGCTCGCGAAGGTATGGGTATGATGATAGTCGCTATAGTCTTGCTGGTTGTATGGTCGACGGCACGCAGCGATAACACAAGGGAAACCTGAAATCTGATACCAATTTTTAAATCAATTTCCAGTAACAACTTTATGTGCCTGCATCGTTTGTTCTATAACCAACGTGCCGCGGGGTTATTGTTGCTGCTGTCTATTTCGTTAGTGGCTGCGACCCGTTGTATCGCTGACGATCTATCAACACACTCTGCTCCTCTGCAGAGAGATACCCCGGCTTCATTAGTTGATCAGGGACGGCTCCGGGATCAGGCGATTCATATTCTCGGCGGCAACGCCAATGTTATAAGTCGATGGATAGACGAAGTGCGGTACGTCCTGGTCGGTCATCCACGACATATTCCGGTTGTCAATAAAACACTGGTTGAAATAAGTACACTAACACAAGTGCCTGTGCGTTCAGTTGATCTTCATTCCGCTGATCTGATCAGCAATGAGATAGTATTTCGTCAAGCGGGAGTAAATCTGTTATGCGAAAAAAACACAGGCTGCGCAAATTTTGTTGTGGTTGTTGCTGATATAGCTCAGATGAAAGAGATCGCCAGTGCGGCTCAGCTACGGCGAGTGTATCGACGAGCACTGGATGAAGAAAATGTTCTATGCTTTTTCGCGCCTTTTCAGAGTGCGTCGATTATTCGCCAAGCACTGGTTTTTGTGCGAAGTGATCAATCAGAGGCAATGCTGAACACGTGTCTCAGAGAAGAAATATATCAATCGTTCGGGTTGTTTAATGATTACACCGACTCTGAGTTTTTTTCGTTTAACAATAGTGTCGAACCCAAGTCGATCACGCAATATGATCGTCATTTGCTACGCGCTGTCTATAAATTTAAAGCGGGCACGCCAGCTTTTTCCGTTGTTCAGCGGTTTATGAGAGATCTAGGCCCTGATCAGGACCTGGAATGATTTTTCTCTGACGGGTGCTCGTGTGTCGACGGGACTGCAGAGCATAGGGCCCTGCAGGTTTTAGTCTGATTTCTGTATCTGTTGTTATTGTTCTTCAGCGGTGGCTGTCGTGCGGGATTTCTTAAAAAATGCCCCATACACGCTGCCGCAAATAGTTAATGCGCCGGCGATCAGCAAGCCCAGTGCGATGGGACGCCCGAGAAAGCCGGAAAATTCAAAATGGAGCATTTGCATTGCCTGTGCAAAAGTCTGTTCGCCGATTTTGCCAAGTATCAAACCCAGAATAATACCGGCGACAGAATAGCCGGAACGCCGCAGAAAAAAGCCAGCGACGCCAGCGACGAACATAACAATGATATCTATTGTCAGCCCTCGTACTGCGTAGGCCCCGACAGTCGCCAATAATAAAATTAATGGAGCTAGATATTGAAATGGAATGCGAAGCAGGTTAACGATCGTTTTCGCTTCGAGAAAACCAACCAGCAGAATTGATAAGTTTGCAAAAAACATAGCGGCAAAAACAACCCAGACCAGATCCGGGCTATTTAGAAAAACCAGCGGGCCGGGTTCCATATCGTGCATTTGGAAGACGCCGACCATCATGGCAGTTAATGCTCCACCCGGTAGTCCGAGAGCCAACAGCGGGATCATGGCCGCGCCGGTGGCTGCATTGTTTGCAGTCTCGGACGAAATGACTCCTTCGATTTGGCCTGTGCCGAATTTCAGTCGATTTTTTGACCATCTGGCGGCTTCGTTGTAGCCCATAAAGGCTGCAAGTGTGGCTCCTATACCCGGCAGGATTCCGCAGAAAAATCCGATGATTATAGATCGGATGACAGCGATTTTATGACCCCATAGTTCTTTGAAGCTAGGGAAATCCACACTGAGTTTAGGAGCTTTATAGGCCCCTGTTGCTTTTTTCTCGGCTTGAACAAAAATTTCTGAAACGGCGAAAAAACCCAGAATTGTTGGAATAAAGTGGATACCTGCGGCAAGGTACGGCATATCAAAGTTATAGCGCTCGATACCACCGACCGGATCCAGTCCAACAACAGCGATCATGAGCCCCGCCATTATAGATAACCAGCCTTTCCAGAATGTTTTAGCGCCAACAGAGGCGGCAACTGCAAGGCCGAAAAAAACGAGAGAAAAAATTTCCGGGGGCCCGAATGCTGAAATAGCCCAGTCTGCGATAGCAGCTGTGGCGAGCATCATTATGACGCAGGACACCGTACCGCCAATGGCCGAGCACATGACTGCGGCACCAACGGCTTTGCCGGCTTTTCCCTGTAAGGTCATCGGGTAGCCGTCGAATGCTGTGGGGGCGTTTTCAGGAGCACCGGGAATATTAAAAAGGATTGCGGTAATGGCACCACCGTATACGCCCGTACAGTAGATGACGGAGAACAGCATAATTCCGTGCTCCGGACTCAGGTGCGCAGTGAAAGGTAACAATATTGCTGCCAGGGTAAGCATGCTGACGCCGGGTATTGCGCCAAACAACATGCCGCCGATAACACCGCCAAGAAAAATAACGATACCGACCGGATCACCGAACAGTGCCGCTGTACCACCTAGAAAATTGTTGAATGCTTCCATAAGCCCGCTTTATTCGTAAAAGGTTCGAGACACGGCGTGCCTACTGGAGAAGAGTTACAATCCAGTTGCCAAAGGTGTAGAAAGGGTTGACATTGCCGGTTGGTAGCCCGACGTAAAGTAGCGAGACAAAAAATGCCAGCAGTATGCCGTAGATCAACGGCATGACAAGTGCCATACGAGAGACTCGCCGCTCGCCCATAAGAATCATAATTCCGATAATAAAAACAGGCGCCAGTGAGTAGAATCCGAAATCTTCCATTAACGTGGCAAATAAAATCGGCAATGCGAGTATGGCGCCTACGTGATTGCGCCACCCGATAGCGAGATAGGCAATAAACAGAATTGCCGCAAAAATAATTTTAACCCTGCCGCTGTTCGGATCATCGACAGATAATGTTGTATTAAATCCCTCCGGCAGCAACGCCGCTATCACAGGCAACGACAGCAGAGCTGAGAGGTTCATGTAAGCAAAAGGGATAGCAAGCAAAATAAAGGTATTGGTGTACCAGCGAAGGCCTCCGAATTCAGTTTCCTGGGCCGAGTCTTCGTGAGCTGCGGCCATGGTATTACTGGAAGCCTGATCTCCGTTTTTTCGTTGATCAAGGAATTGCCCGATTGCAGCCAGAGTGATCAAAAGCAAAATAGTGCGGGGCCAAAGCGTCGCTCCGTACTTGTAAATTTCAATTTCTTTGTTGAACTCAAACGAGTGGTAGAAAAAAAAGCCGGCCAGCAGCAGCCAGAAAGCCACCTCGATTTTGTGGCTGGTTGTGAGCCTGTTCATGCGGGTTACCGGAGTTTTCGATTACAGGGAGGGAGAACGGAAAAACTCGTTGTCCATTTAGCTAAGTGTTGGATTGCTTGATTGTCTGGGTTCGCAAATTGAGTTCGCAACTTGAGATCGTGCAACAGTCGCCTGGAAGCTGCAATAGTTTGCTGGATTTCAACTGTGCCTTTTCCGGCTGGCCGGTGCCAGAAGGGCACCGGCCAATTTTGGCAGTATTATTTTACTTCCAGACCCATCGACTTGTACACGTCGCGATATTGAGCAATTGTAGCGGTAATCAGTTCCTTAGAACCTTCAGTGTCACGGAAGCTTTCGATTAGTGTCATGTATTTGCTTTCGTTGTAGGCCTGATAGCTCTCTTCACAGTAAGCTTTCTGGAATGCCCATTTCAGCCACTCAACGCGATCTTCCGGTGTACCGGCTTTCACGTAGAAACCGCGGAATCTGAACAGCGGTTCGAAATCGAGACCGGCGTCAGTCAGGCTGGGTACATCGCTGAATGCTTCAGGGGCTTCTTTCAGGATAGTCAGAATCGGTTTGAATTTGCCGGCATCAAGAAATTTGCGTACATCACCGGGTTGCTCAAACAGCGCATCTACCTGGCCGCCAGCCAGAGCGCCATAACGTGGAGCGCCTTTGTCGAAGGAGATTTGCTGAATCTTCATGCCAGTTGCGTCAGTGATGAATTTCATCGTAACGCGCTCCATGGAGCCTTCTTTTGAAACGTTGGCAATAGTGGCTTTGCCATCCTGCGCTTTCACCCACTCCACGAATGAAGGCCAGTCGCTGTAACGGTCTTCGTTTTCTCTGATGTAAATTTGTGAAAAAGTGATCTGCGAAGTAACAAGCGGTATGAGATCTTCTGCCGGATTCGGGCGACCGGAATCAAGTGCGTGTGCGCTTGACGCATCGTCGATGTGCTCCATCACACTGTAGCCGTCAGCTGGTGTTGCCATATAGGCGGTCATGCCAACTGTTCCTGAGCCACCGGGTTTGTGATCGCGGTTTATTGATACACCGGTCAGGTCCGAAACTGCCTGAGCCATTGCCTGAGCGACTTGTCCGGAGCCCCCGGCCGGGCCATACGGTACGACCATTGTCAGCGCGCGCGCCGGGAAGCCATCAGGCTTTGCCATTTCACCTGGCAGGCTGTCGGTTGCACATTCGGCCCAGGCGGCACCTGCGGACAGGGTGGCGGCACTTAATACGACGGCTGTTGATTTTAGGTATTTCTTGAAGTTCATGGATCCTCCAGTGAGTAGGGTGCTTCGTTGACCATTGAGTTTCAGCCGGAAAAGCCCGCTGCTGGTTTGCGAAGAAGTCGCGAGTCAGGTCTGATACCTGATGCTGCCGAAAAAGGTACTCTGGGGCAGGCGCGGAGTCAAATTGATCCGGTGGTATTTTGCCTCACAGGGAAAAAATTGTCGTTTATTGCAACACACTCGTATGCGTTCAAATTCGATGCTCGTCTGTGTGACGAGCTTGTCTGTACAGAGAGTGTTACCCCGATAGCCTGAAGCGCTAACGCATTAAGGTCCAGATGAAATATGCGCACGAAAATACAATAAAACTGTTGATGATAACCGTTAACCAGTTGGTTTCTGGTCGGGGGGGCTTACTTGACATCCGGCGACCGATGGTTCTGCTTTCGATCGAAGCTGAGCCGGGGTTCTGATCAATTTCCATTTCCTGATTGGAGGTGCGGAAATCCGAGGCCGCAGTCTGGCGCCTTGCAGTGTGTTGTCGGGGTCGAACTGGTAACGGTATATCAGTAGTTCTTTGAAGTCGCGGAACATCGATGGTCTGATTAGCCAAAGAAGCCTCGAGCGGCGTTTTAACCGCCTGCAAAACTGATGGGGTAATCGATGGCGCAGCCGGCGCCAGATGAGTTGTTGCCGGTGATTCTGCAAAACTCCGGCTGAGGATTTTCCCGGGGCGATTTCGGGTCTGCAGTGGCGAGTTGCTTGTCATCTCAGGCAACTTGCTGCGCAGTGGTCGAGGCTTGCGTCCGGCATCGGAATCGGCCATTGCCAGGAGCACTGAATCCAGGAGTTCATCTCTTTCGAGTTCAAGGTAGGCGGTGATACTCATGACACCGGGGTCTCTGTTTAAAGGGAATGTCATGTTATCCGGTCAGGGTAAAAACGATACGAAGTCTGCCACAGAAGTATCAATTCGCTGGCGGGAGAGGCTGTCCCGGCTGACGAAAGTAATCCACTTTCGGCCGGGGAATCATTATCATGGAGGAATCAGGTGACTTTCAGACACCTGCGGCATACCGCTCAACTAAACCGGGGACAAAATAATGGCTCGAGGTGTGAACAAAGTGATTTTGGTCGGAAATCTTGGCAATGATCCCGATGTAAGGGCGACAGCGTCCGGATCCCGAATTGCCAATATCAGTTTGGCCACAACGGAATCCTGGACGGATAAAAACACCGGCCAGCGACAGGAGCGAACGGAGTGGCACCGGGTTGTATTTTTTAATCGAACCGCTGAAATTGTGGAGCAGTACCTGACGAAAGGATCGCAAGTGTACATTGAGGGCAAGTTGCAAACCCGCAAATGGCAGGACAAAGATGGTCAGGATCGCTACACCACCGAGATTGTAGCGAATGATATGCAGATGCTTGGCGGGCGCGGAGGAGCTGAGAGTGGAGGTGGTGGAGGAGCGGATCGATTTAGATCCACCGCCCCGATGGACCCACCGGCTGCACAGGCTGCACCGCGTGCTCCGGCGGCGGCCCCGGCCGCTTCCTCAAGCGGGCCGGATATAAACTTCGATGATGATATTCCGTTCTGATTAGAGCAAAATAGCCGCTAGTCGGAGCTGATTGTTAGTGTTTGATCACTCTTGCTGGTTGTGCGCCTGATCTTCCATAAGCTCGCGAGTCTGGCTGAACCAGTTGCTGAAATTTGTCAGTTGATCTCCCAGTTTTTGCCAGTTCTGATAAGCTGGCGTGCTCGTATAAGTTACCTGGTAGTTTGCATCTGATCGCATTGCACGCAGGTCTTTTATATAGCTTTTGCTGTCGGCGACACTGACAACCGGTTTTTTAGAACGCAGTTTGTAGTTTAGTGTGAGGGTATTTCCGGCAGCAGAAACCTCGGAGATATAGGTAAAATAGTCGTTGTCTATTTTTTCGATGCCAGAGGGTATTTCCCAGCCATCTGCGTCTATAGCAATTATACGGTGCTCAACATTAACCCGGTGGTTTTGCGCAAATGGTTGCTTGCGTCTGGTATCTTCCGGTAGTTGCAGGGCGTGATACACGCTGTATCCGTCCAGATCGATATAGAACTCCTGTAATTTACTGGTAGATTCATCACTGAGCTGCCAGGCGTCGTCTATAGTGTACTTTTCTACCAGCGTAATAATGTTACTGCGCCGGTCGTCAGCAACTTCCATTGGTGCTGCCAACTCTATCGAGTCGTACCGGTTCTCATAAAATTCCAGATAGCGTTCCTGAAGATCCTCAATGCCTCTTCGTTGCAGTGTCTGGCGAATGGATTCTGCTTCTGTTCCATGCAAATGTGTGGTCACGACCAGCTCGGTTCCACGAGTTTTAAAGTTGTCGAAGAGCTTGTACTCTTCCAGTATGGTCTTTTTTGTCGAATCTGACTGATCAGTGTTGTAGTGTTGCAGCCCCTGTGGTGCGAGTGCCGGTACCAGTGCAGCCTGATAGTCGCCCTGCGCCAGCGTATCTAATGCTGAGCCCTGCAGGCTCAGGGTGCCATCAACCCAGTAGGTCTTGTTTTTAAATGGCAGATTTACAATCATGTGATTGAACGCATCAGGTGATGGCAGGTAGCTGCTGATTTCGGTTCCATCGTAGGAATGTACCAATGCAGGGTGCGCTGTTACCCCTAATTCCTTAAGCAGTGCAGTGATGAGCATTGCCTTGTCCTTGCAGTCGCCAAACCGGCGTTGCAGGATAACTGAAGGCGCATCCGGCACGTATCCGCCAATGCCACTATTAAGGCCAGTGTAGCGGATATCGTCCTGTACAAAAGTAATCACCTTTTCAACTTGTGACTGCAGGTCGTCCGGGTTGCTGGCTTTGAATTCTGCCGCTTTCGATCTTATTAATGTGTGCGTTTGCTCGGGTAAACTGAAAAGCGGCTTTGCCCAGTTAGCTACGTCCTGCCAGTTTGAAAAATCGCTGTATTGCACGTAGGTGGTTGCCAGAAATGACGAGGGAACATCTGACTGGTAGTCAGATGGAGGTACGTTGGTATTTTCCCAGGTGAGTTCCTCAAAGCCATCTTCAGTGTTTTTCACTACCGGCACTGAACCGGCATACATTTTTGTCTTTACTGATTTTTCTTCCGGAAATCGAATTCGAAAAAAATAGTTTCCCACCGGAACGCCCGCCTGTAATCGGCCCCAGCCGAAAACGTGGTCAGCAAAAACCGGATTTGCCCCGATCTTTGAGTAACTATATTCGACTATATCGCCGACGCGTTGATCATCGAGTATCAGAAGCAGGGTCTGGTGTCCGTTGTAAAGACCATTGTCGAGTTCGGTTTCACGTTGTAGAAGCTGTATGTTTTCGCCTTGTTTTAGCTGGTCTATCACGTTGCCGTCGCGAATAATCCGGATCTGGTGTAGTTCCACCTGCTGATAGTGTGGATCAAACTCGATTGAAATCGGATCACTGGTGTCCAGACCGCTGGTATTATTTATCTGATACACATAACGCTGGTAAGTTGTTGTTTGCCGTGGATCCCGTGCGTAATTTTTGTGATTTTCAGCAATGCGGTAATATCTGCCGCGACGTTTATTTTTTGCAGCTTGCTTCGTGCTCTGGGCCGGGAAAACGGCCTGGCTGCCCCAGTCGGGCTCTGCGGTGATTGACCAATGCACATTGTCGCTCGCTTTGCTACCATCGACAGGTAGTACTGATAAAACGATAATCAACATTAAAGGCGCGAGTGCGGACAGGTGCTTTTTGATCATTGTGGTTACATCCTTCACATCGTTTCGGGCTATGAATATAGGAATACTAACCCTGCAAGTTCCGAGAGGTAAGAATTTCAGTTTCGTCGCCGGATCGTCAGTAACAACGTGTCCGCCATTTCAATTCTTAACCCGAGAGTTAAAACCCCGAGCAGCTTATCGGTAGCATCGGGATTCTATTAACAACAAACAGTGGAATGCTTTTGGAGTTGAGGCGGCGGTCTTAGACTGTAAAGTAATAACTTCTACCGCACACTGCCATTGGATATGTATGAAAACCAGGGCCAGTTGTTCCCCTACACCGGAGTATCCCGCGATTTGAACTGCCCGCAGATGAAGTGTGCCGGTCGACACTGCCTGGTGGATTTCTGGGGAGCCAGATACCTGCAGGATCCCGAGCAGATAGAAACGGCACTCAGAAATTCAGCGGCAGCAGCAAATGCTGTGGTATTGCATGTTCATGTGCACCGGTTTGGAGGAGCAGGGGGGGTAACCGGGGTGGCTTTACTCGCAGAGTCTCATATTAGTGTGCACACCTGGCCAGAGTACGATTACGCAGCCTTTGATGTTTTTCTGTGTCACGAAGCGGACCCGACAGCTGCGGTTGAAGTGCTGAAAACGGTTTTTCAACCGCGACAGGAACAAGTCCGGGAGATACGGCGCGGTGAGATTTTTCCCCGGCAGGGAGAGGTTATACCCCGCTCGCACGCTTCAACTGCCAAAGCTGAGTCACCAATCGGTCCCCGAGGGCCGCGCACCAACCGGCATTAGGGGCCGCGCACCAACCCGCATTATTCACGGGATTGACGGAATCTCACTTGACTCCATGATTCCAAAGAGAGATTCCAAAGAGAATTTGTTCTCTTGCAAATATCAGTAAGCATTCAACGCGTGAAGAAAATCCACGGTGAAAACCCTTGCCGCGAGTAAGTATAGGTCTACGCATTCCTCGCCACCCCATGAGTAATGCGGGCTGAGTCGGATTAAAAATCAACCGTTCTTAAATATTTATCGCAATGAGAGGTAACCTTTGCCCGTTTTTTGCATTCGATCACCCCTGTTTGCTATCGTATAACGATATAAAGATATCTTTATTTGATTTGACTGATTATAATTCGGCCGCGAAAGAGGGTGGCAGTCGAACAGCACTCCAGCATGCAGGTTTCAATAAAATCCAGCAGCGTATAACTCAATAGACCCTATTTAGAGATAAATGCCATATGACAAAGGAATACATCTTCACCTCCGAATCCGTTTCTGAAGGCCATCCAGACAAAATGTCTGATCAGGTCTCCGATGCGATACTGGATGCGATCCTTGCCGAAGATAAGCATGCCCGGGTTGCGTGTGAAACCGTTTTCAAAACCGGTTTGGCCATGATCGCCGGTGAGATTACGACCACCGCAAAGCCTGACTATGAGGCAGTTATTCGCCAGACAATTCGTGAAATAGGCTACACCGATTCGGCAATGGGCTTTGATTGTGAAACCTGTGCGGTAATGACTGCCATTGGTGTCCAGTCACCTGATATCAACCAGGGTGTTGATCGGGCGCGACCGGAAGATCAGGGTGCTGGTGACCAGGGTCTTATGTTTGGCTATGCGACCAATGAAACAGATGTACTGATGCCTGCGCCAATTACCTATGCGCATCGCCTGGTAGAAAAGCACGCCGAATATCGTAGAAGCGGTAATGCAGACTGGTTGCGCCCTGATGCCAAAAGCCAGGTCAGCTTCCGATATATAGATGGAAAAATCGCCGGTATTGATGCCGTGGTGGTGTCGACACAACATGCTGCAGAAATGAGCTTGAGCCATTTGCAGGAAGCGATTATGGAAGAGGTTGTGAAGCCAATTCTAGAGCCAACCGGGTGGCTGAACAGCGATACTCAGTATCATATTAATCCGACTGGCGCTTTTGTTGTCGGTGGTCCGATGGGAGATGCCGGTTTAACCGGACGGAAAATTATTGTAGATACTTATGGTGGTGCAGCACGCCACGGTGGCGGGGCATTTTCAGGTAAAGACCCTTCAAAAGTGGATCGATCAGCGGCCTATGCCAGCAGGTATGTCGCGAAAAATATAGTGGCCGCAGGTATTGCTGACAAATGTGAAATCCAGGTTTCCTATGCGATCGGTGTGGCTGAGCCAACTTCGATCATGGTCGAAACTTTTGGCACAGGCAAGATAGAAGATGAGCAGATTACCGCTTTGGTACGTGAGAATTTTGATCTTCGACCGTACGGCATTCTAACTATGCTCGATTTGCTTAATGCAGAAAAAATCAAGTATAGAAAAACCGCAGCATATGGCCATTTTGGTCGGGAAAACGAAGGGTTTACCTGGGAAAACACCGATAAAGCCTCAATCCTGCGCGACAAAGCCGGTATTGCTTAATTAGCATTTAACTTTCAATAATCAACTGATTTTTACAGGACAATTTATAAAATGAGTGCAGAAGCTGCAGAGCAAGTGGCAGGGGACTTCAAAGTTGCCGATATCACGCAAGCTGCGTGGGGCCACAAGGAAATCCGCATCGCAGAAAACGAAATGCCGGGCCTGATGGCCATTCGTAAGGAGTACGCGGGTAAAAAACCGCTGGAAGGTGCGCGCATTGTCGGCTGCCTGCATATGACTATCCAGACTGCCGTGCTAATAGAAACACTGATTGATCTGGGCGCCAGTGTGCGATGGTCGTCGTGCAATATATTTTCTACACAGGATCACGCCGCCGCTGCAATTGCGGACCAGGGTATTCCGGTATTTGCCTGGAAGGGTGAAACCGAAGAAGAATTCTGGTGGTGTATAGAGCAAACGCTGTCTCATTCAGACGGATGGAAGCCAAATCTGATTCTTGATGATGGTGGCGATGTTACTCAGATCATCCATGAAAAATATCCGGAATTGCTGGAAGATATAAAAGGCTTGTCTGAAGAGACAACCACCGGAGTACATCGACTCTATGAAATGGCGCGCGAAGGCACTCTGAAAGTACCTGCGATCAACGTTAACGATTCAGTGACTAAATCCAAATTTGACAACCTCTATGGTTGCCGCGAATCGCTGCTGGACGGTATTAAACGTGCCACCGATGTGATGATTGCAGGAAAGGTTTGCGTGGTGCTTGGTTATGGTGATGTAGGCAAAGGTTGCGCACAGGCTTTCCGCGGTATGGGAGCAACAATTTGCGTGACTGAAATTGATCCGATCTGTGCTCTGCAAGCGGCAATGGAAGGCTACCGTGTAGTGACCATGGACGAAATAGCCGATCAGGGTGATATCTTCGTCACCACTACCGGCAATGTCAACGTGATCACTCACGAGCACATGAAAGCCATGAAGAACGAATCGATTGTTTGTAACATTGGCCACTTTGATAGTGAGATCGATGTAGCCAGTCTCAAACAATACGAGTGGGATAACGTCAAACCCCAGGTTGACCAGATTAAGTTCCCTGATGGCAAAAGAATTACCCTGCTGGCTGAAGGTCGGCTGGTTAATCTGGGCTGCGCCACGGGGCACCCGAGCTTTGTGATGTCGGCTTCTTTTGCTAACCAGGTACTGGCCCAGATCGAATTATGGGAGCGCTCGGACAAATACGACGTTGCGGTCCATGTTCTGCCCAAGCATCTGGATGAAAAAGTCGCACGGCTGCATCTGGAGAAGATCGGTGCGAACCTGACTGAGCTGACCGATCAGCAGGCCAGTTATCTCAACATGGATAAGAGTGGACCATTCAAACCGGACCACTACCGCTACTAGCCCGATCGGGTATTCCAGTAGTTGTTATTAAGGTATAAGGGCGCACCACTGGTGCGCCCTTATTAGTTGGGTTATTTAATTATTATTTGAGCGGCTGGATTGTCGAATCCGACTATTTAATCGGCTAACTGATCGTGTTAGCCGCCGGAACATAAAAATGGTTAACGCAAAGCCTCAGCTATTCACAAAATCACAGCGTATTCAGACTGCGGGCGATTGGATCACAGGCTGGAAAAACGGTATGCTGTACGGCTAACTACAGTGAAAAAGTATTGATGCGACAAAAGGTTTTTGTCAAAACGCACGGCTGTCAGATGAATGAGTACGATTCAGCCAAGATGATCGACGTACTCGACGAGCGTTTCGGTGCCGATGTAACCGAAGATCCGGCCGAGGCCGATATCCTGCTTGTCAATACCTGTTCTATTCGTGAAAAAGCGCAGGAGAAAGTGTTTTCCCAGCTGGGCCGATGGCGTCCGTATAAAGAAAAACGTGACGACGTGATCATTGCCGTTGCCGGTTGTGTCGCCAGCCAGGAAGGGGAAGCGCTGCAGCAACGTGCTCCGTATGTCGATGTGGTCGTTGGCCCGCAGACTATTCATCGTCTGGCAGACATGGTCGAAACGACACGCCGCGAAAACCGTCCGCTGGTCGATGTAAGCTTCCCTGAAATAGAAAAGTTTGACCGTCTGCCTGAACCTCGAATGGAAGGCCCGACGGCATTTGTATCGATTATGGAAGGCTGCAGCAAGTACTGCAGTTTTTGCGTTGTGCCCTATACCCGTGGCGAAGAAATCAGCCGACCGTTTGATGATGTAATTGCCGAGGTAGCTAAACTGGCTGAGCTTGGCGTACGCGAAGTTAATTTACTTGGTCAGAACGTGAATGGTTACCGCGGTGAAATGCACGATGGCGAAATTGCCGATTTAGCCCTGTTAATTACCGTTGTTGCTTCAATTGACGGAATCGAACGGATTCGCTTTACCACCTCGCACCCCATTGAATTCGGAGATCGTTTGATTCAGGCTTATGCAGAAGTACCGGAGCTCGCCGGTTTTCTGCATCTGCCGGTACAATCGGGTTCGGATCGAGTGCTCGCTGCAATGAAGCGCGGTCATACCGCAATCGAATACAAGTCCAAGATACGCAAATTAAAAGAGGCGCGACCGGGTATATCGATCTCGTCTGACTTTATCATCGGCTTTCCAGGTGAAACTGACAGCGATTTTCAGCAGACAATGGATCTGATCACCACACTGGGTTTTGATCAGTCTTTCAGTTTTATTTATAGCGCACGACCCGGTACGCCGGCCGCCTCGCTTGACGATCCCACCTCGATGGAAATCAAAAAACAGCGCTTGTCCCACCTGCAGAAAACCATTAATGCACAATCATTCAAGATCAGTGAAGCGATGGTGGGTTCGATTCAACGAATTCTGGTCGAGCGAACATCAACCCGCGATAGCGCAGAGATAGCGGGGCGAACTGAAAACATGCGTGTGGTAAATTTTGCAGGTGACCTGTCACTGATCGGCCGATTCGTCGATGTGAAAATCACCGGCGCGAGGCCCAATTCCCTCAGAGGCGAGTTTGTCGAAATTAATGATCCGTCGTTTTAACAACACCATTTCAGCAACGCAGGGTGCGCAATAGCTTGGCTACTCTCGAGTTCCAACTGAAGCCGGATGACAACAAGCGTCTGGCAAATCTCTGTGGTCAGTTCGACGAGCATCTCAAACAGATTGAAAGCAGACTCAATATTGAACTGCAGAACCGCGGTGGCAATTTTCGTATTACCGGCGAAGATAAGCTGGTACGCAGTGCCTGCAGCGTATTGCAGAGTCTCTATGAAGCAACTGCCAGCGAAACCCTGACGCCGGAGCGAATACATCTTTTTCTGCAGGAGACAGATCTGCACGAAAAAGACGATCAATCCGATGTATCACCGGCCGACAACTCGCCGGATATCGCCATGCGTCGAGTTCGTATTCGATGTCGTGGTAAGAATCAAAAGCAATATGTACAGAATATTCGCGACTACGATCTAAGTTTTGGAATCGGCCCCGCCGGTACCGGCAAGACTTACCTGGCTGTAGCGTGTGCCGTAGAGGCGCTGGAGCGTGAGCAGGTGCGGCGACTGGTGCTGGTTAGACCGGCGGTTGAAGCCGGGGAGCGGCTGGGTTTTTTGCCCGGAGATCTCACGCAGAAAGTGGATCCCTACCTGCGCCCTATCTATGATGCCCTGTATGAATTTCTGGGTTTTGAGCGAGTTGCCAAGCTGATTGAGAAAAACGTGATCGAAATAGCGCCCCTGGCCTATATGCGCGGTCGTACGCTTAATCATGCCTGTGTGATTATGGATGAAGCGCAAAACACTACGGTCGAGCAAATGAAGATGTTCCTGACACGCATAGGGTTCGGATCGAACGCGATAGTTACCGGGGATGTAACTCAGATTGATTTACCAAAGCACGTGGTTTCGGGCTTGAGGCACGTACAGGGTGTACTGGATGGCGTAGATGGAATTGGTTTTTGCGAGTTCAAGGCACGGGATGTCGTGCGGCATCCACTGGTGCAGAAAATTGTCGGCGCTTATGATGCTGCCGAAAAACGTGCAGAGCGTGCAGAAAGGAAGTCAGCTAAGCCGTGAGCACCGCCGTTCCGGATTCAGCACCACCGCAGCAATTCCCACCGATTGATCTACAATGGCAGGTAACATCCCGAGCGGATTGTCCGTCAGATGACAGCATTCGTCGCTGGGCGGCTGCAGCGTTACTGACTGACACAGCCGATCCTGAAAGTGAAGTGGTAACTATTCGCATTGTGGACGAAGAAGAAATGCTGCAGGCCAATGGCGAGTTTCGCGGCAAGCACAAAGCAACCAATGTGCTGTCGTTTCCAGCCGATTTGCCTGCAGAAATAGAGCTTGAATATCTGGGAGACATTCTGATCTGTGCGCCGGTAGTGCAATCAGAACTGCGACTGCAGCGTAAATCTGTCGATGCACACTGGTCGCATATGGTTATTCACGGGATGCTGCACTTGCAGGGGTACGACCACATTGACGAGCAGCAAGCCGGCATCATGGAGGGGTTGGAAACACAGATACTGGCGCGTCTGGGTTTTCCTGATCCGTATTGTTCTGATTTAACCGTTTCTGTTACTGCCGTACACACGACCGACGAGGTAAAACAAAGCTGATGGCACACGAGTCTGCCGAGCACTCAAAATCAATTGTTGATCGCATACGCCATGCGTTTCACGGCGACGATGAACCGCGCGATGTTGATGAACTGAAAACGGTTCTGCGCGAAGCAGCCGGGCGGGATATTGTCAGTGACGACACCATGACGATGCTCGATGGCGTCTTCGATGTAGCCGCCATGCGCGTTAGAGACATCATGATTCCACGTGCGCAGATGGAAGTCGTTGAGATTGACGAAGATCTGGATGAGTTTTTGCCGAATGTTATCGAGTCCGGGCACTCGCGTTTTCCGGTTATCGGTGATAGCCGTGACGAAGTTCTCGGGGTGTTGCTTGCCAAGGATTTGCTGCGATTCTCACTGCCGGGAAAAAAAGAAGCGTTCAATCTTAAAGAACTGATTCGCGAGCCGGTGTTTACACCGGAGAGTAAGCAGTTGAACGTGCTGCTTACCGAGTTTCGTGCAAACCATAACCACATGGCAATTGTGGTCGATGAATATGGCGGTGTTGCCGGTTTAGTTACCATCGAAGATGTTCTGGAAGAGATAGTCGGTGAAATCGATGACGAGCACGATGCCGAAGAAGATGCCAACATTCGCAGGCACGACGACTACGGATATACAATAAAAGCGCTTACACCGATTGAAGAGTTTAATGAAGAACTTGATGCCGAGTTACCTGATGATGAATTCGACACCATCGGTGGTCTGGTGATGCATCAGATCGGGCGAATGCCAATTCCGGGTGAGCAAACACAAATTGACCGTTTCCATATAAAGGTGATATCGGCAGAGTCCAGGCGCATTCATCTGCTTCAGGTGACTACAGAAGAAGAGATTCCCGGGTAGCATACTGAGTGATCTCTACAGCAGAATCCACCGACCATAAACCCTTGAGTTCACCGGCAGGTATTCTTTCCCAATTCAAAATACTGCTGCTGAGTCTGGCATCGGGCGCTCTGAGTGTGCTTGCTTTTGCACCATTTGGCCTCTGGCCGATTCTCTATGTAACGATCGCCGGCTTCTTTCTGCTAATTTACTGGTGCAGGACGAGTCGAGCCAGTATTCTTACCGGTTATTTTTTCGGACTGGGACAGTTTGGTGCGGGAGTTTACTGGGTGTACTTCAGTTTGCATCTGTTTGGCTCCGCAATTGCCCCGCTGGCGGCATTGGGCGCTCTTTTGTTTGTTATGTTGCTGGCGATTTTTCCGGCGATTTATGCCGCACTTGCATGGCGTTGTCGAGGTGCCGGGAGTATCTGGTTTCTGCTTGCAGCACCGGCAATCTGGCTCCTGATCGAATGGGTACGCAGCTGGATCTTTACCGGGTTTCCCTGGCTGAGTCTGGGCTACTCAACCTTGCAGTCGCCACTTGCCGGTTATGCACCAGTCGGTGGGGTTTTCTTGAACTCCCTGTTGCTTGCGCTTTGCAGCGGAGCGCTGGCGTTTGTAGTTTATCGACGCACACTGCGCAGTACACTGGCTGTAATGCTGGCCGTGGGGTTGATCATGGCGACCGGGGTGAAACTTAATCAGAGATCCTGGACTCACGTAAGCGGTGATCCCGTGTCGGTAACCATGGTACAAGGCAACGTTTCACAGGAACTGAAGTTTCTGCCGAATCTGCTCGATGACTCGCTTAGAATTTATTCGTCTTTGAGTGAAACCGGCGCCGATCTGGTGATATGGCCGGAAAGCGCAATCCCGACTTTCTTTTCCGACGTGAAGGAGTGGGAGGCTGATTTTGTAGCAGCGGCAGAGGCACGCGGCAGTGTGGTTATGAGTGGCGGGTTTCTAGCCAACGACGATTACACCGAATACTACAATTCGATAAGAGTCCTGGGAGGGACCGATGACCAGGTCTATACCAAACGGCACCTGGTGCCGTTTGGTGAGTTTATTCCATTTCGCGACCTGCTAACGGTGTTGTCCAGCCTCATCATGATCCCGATGTCAGATCTAACGGCTGGCAGCGGCCCACTGAAACCAATCAACGTTAACGGAGTGAACTATGGGATGTCGATCTGCTTCGAAGATGCGTTTGGCGGTGAAATGCGCGCGCAGTTTCCGGATGCCAATGTCCTGATCAATATTAGCAACGATGCCTGGTTCGGCGACTCAACTGCGCCTCACCAGCACCTGGAAATTGCCGCCATGCGATCACTGGAATTTCAGCGTCCCATGCTTCGGGTTACCAATACCGGTATATCGTCATTGATATCCGCAAAGGGACAAATTGTAGAGCAGGGACCACAGTTTGAAGCCACGTCGTTAACGGTTGATGTCATTCCACGAAGCGGTAACACACCGTTTGTATTTTTCGGCCACACGCTGGCAATCGGTTTAGCTACAGTGTTGTTGCTGCTGAACTGGTTACTGCTTAAAAGGTGCGAGACGTCCGTAGAGTGAAAAAACGGCGCCGCACAGGGGCAGGGCGGCGGGAGGAGTGAACATAAGAGGGCTTTAAAGGCGCCGCAATTAGTGGTTTAATTCGCAGTGCGAATCCGCACACCCTTTCTTTTATACAGAGCGGTTGCACCACAACGCTCGGGAGTCCAGAAGATGAATGCGCCGAATGATCTCAAATACACGCAATCACATGAGTGGGTTCGCCTCAATGACGATGGCAGTGTTACCGTTGGAATTACAGACCACGCTCAGGAGCAACTCGGCGATCTGGTTTTTGTTGAAACACCGGAAGTTGATTCCGAGGTTGAGTCAGAAGATGCCGTAGCGGTTGTGGAATCTGTCAAAGCGGCTTCCGATATCTACGCCCCTATTTCCGGCACAATTTCCGATAGCAACAGCGCACTTGCGGATGAGCCGGAGCTTGTTAACAGCGATCCCTACGGCGGTGGCTGGCTATATAGCATGGCGCCCTCCGACGGCACTGAAATAGAACAGTTAATGGATCATGAAGCATATGAGTCCTATGTGACTTCACAGGGATAACCACCACACAAGGTTCTAGATAATTTCAGCACCTGTTTGAGATAGTCTTGAAGAACACAAAGCTTAATGGATCATTAGTCCGGTAATTCAACCTCGGACTGCGGCAACAGGGTCAATTGAAATCCAAGGGCTTTCAGCGGTGCTATTTCATCACGTAGGTCTGCACCGGTCAGCGGGTGGCTTGCGAGCCATTGCGCCGGCAATTCAATGGTCAGTGATTTTTTCTCAACAATAAGTTCGAGTGCGGGTGTGGAAACCACGCCCCGGGTGCGTTGCAGTAGAATTGCCAGGCGCAGCAGAACCAGTAGGTAAGGATAACGTTTCTGGTCTGATGCACTTAGCCCGCCGGTGAACTCTATAGCAACCTTTCTCCGATGGTTGCGAACAAGCGAGGCTAGCATCATCTGATCATTGCGTGAAAACCCTAATAGATCAGCATTTCTAAGCAGGTATTCTCCGTGCTTGTGGTACTGCACGTGAGAAACCGAGAGTCCGATCTCGTGCAGGTCACAAGCCCACAGTAACGTGGAGAGATCGTGCTTTCGGCTTAAGCGCCACGGTTTGCGTACTTTATTGAATAACAATTCTGCGGTGTCGCTGACTCGAGTGGCTTGATCAACATCGACCAGAAACCGTTGCTGCAGATCGATGACAGCATTCATTCGAACGTGCTCTTTCGGTTTGTCATCTCCGAGTTCTACAAGTACCCCTTCGCGCAGGGCCGCATGAGAAACACCCATGAATTCTATATCGAGTGATCGGAATGTGGCCAGCAAAACAGATAGGCCGCCGATAATAACCGATCGCCGGTCTTCTCCTATGAAGTCGATATTCTTTAATGCGGAAATCCCCTTTTTACCAAGCAGTTTTATCAGCTGTTGCAGTCCCTGCGCTGTGATACCGCGGTCACTGATTCCCAGTGCGCAGAGGATTTTCTCGGTAGCTTTTATGGTGCCGGAGGAGCCGATGCAATGATCCCACTCGTGCTTGATGTATTTCCCGGTTAACGGTTGTAATTCAATTTGCGTTTGCTTGACTGCTTTTTCAAATTGTTTTGGCAGGGGTTCCCCGCTGGTAAACCAGTGTTCGGTGGCTACCACGCACCCGGCATTAATACTCCCCATCAATTTAGGTTTTGTACCGGTTCCCGCGATTATTTCGGTACTGCTGCCACCTATATCGATAACCAGACGTTTTTTATTGTCGCGGGTGCCATAGGTCACGCCTGCAAAGATCAAACGTGCTTCTTCTCTTCCTGAGATTATATCAATCGGAACACCGAGTATTCGCTCGGCCGCTGCGTTGAATACGTCAGCGTTGCGAGCACGTCGCAGTGTGTTGGTGCCAACGACACGGATATGGCTTCTGGGCACGCCGCGTAATCGCTGCTGAAACAAAGACAGGCATTCCAGTGCACGCTCCATGGTTTCCGGTTGTATAACGTTGTTTGCATCAAGACCCGAGCCCAGTCGTACTGGTCGACGCAGTTTATCGATCATCTGCAAGTGTGCTTGTCGGCCGCCAGCCACTGCCATATGAAAACTGTTTGAGCCAAGGTCGATAGCAGCGAATGAATTATTTGCGGTTATTTCATGGCTCATCGGAAGCGCTCATCAGGAACAGGCAGGGTGGCATCCCAGGGGCCCTGCCTTCGAGGCAAATATCTGCACTGAAAAAAATGGAATTGTTCGGGGTATTTCAGCGCTGACCAAGAGTCACCCGGTCTCGTGCTTCGATATCCTGCTCGGTACGGACGTTTTGAAATCCGGCGTCGCGCATCAATTGTTGTGTAACAGTGCCTTGTGTCGCCCCGTGTTCAATCAACAGCCAGCCCGAGTTCTGCATAAATTCAGCAGCACCGGAAACGATGCACGTAATATCGTGAGTGCCGTTTTTTGGCGACACCAGGGCGCCTCTCGGTTCATATTGTAGTCCGCCGCGATTCAGGTGTGGATCGTCACCGGCAATATAGGGCGGGTTAGCTACAATCAACCGGTAATCCCTGCGTGGCACCTGTTCAAACCAGTCTGACTGTATAAAATGAACGTTGACTTTGTTTGTGTGTGCATTGAAACGCGCTATATCCAATGCCGCTGCACTTTGATCTACGGCATCGACAACCAGTGCGTCGAATTCACTGCCAAGGCTGATCGCAATAGCACCGCTGCCTGTCCCCAGATCCAGTACCGGGCCTTCTTGCTGGTGCAGAATATCCAGGGCCAGTTCCACCAGACGTTCGGTCTCGGGGCGTGGTATCAGTGTTTCCGGGTTTACCCGAAAAGGCAGAGACCAGAACTCGCGGGTACCGGTTAGATAGGCCACCGGAATACCTTCTGCACGCTGATCGATCAGATCATCGAATTTATTCTGAGTTGCCGGGTCCGGTATTTTTTCGGGCCAGGTATAGAGATAAGCACGGTTTCGCTGCAAGCATTCTGCCAGCAGTAATTCGGCATCCAGCCGTGCTGTTTCGCTCAAGGACTCAAGCCGGTGAGCCGCGCTACGCAATAGCGCTGAGATCGTTGGCGCTGCGTGGTTATCCGTCATTGTGTATCAGATAAAATAGACTGGGGGTCTATGGTGTCGTGTGTGCCTGTTGCGCCAGTATAGATGCTGTTGTACCGGAACCGATTGTTAATCCCCGAGCTCTGCCAGCATATCGGCCTGATGTTCGGCGAGCAAGGGATCGATCACTTGCTCAAGCCCACCGTTGACTATTTCTTCCAGTTTATAGAGTGTCAGGTTAATGCGATGATCAGTGACTCGCCCTTGTGGGAAGTTATAGGTGCGAATTCGTTCGGATCGATCGCCGCTTCCCACCTGCAGGCGTCTGGATTCAGACTCTTCTGCGTGCTGTTTGTCGACTTCATCATTGAGTAGTCGTGCCTGCAGAAGCGACATCGCGCGTGCGCGGTTCTTGTGCTGTGAACGCTGATCCTGACACTCGACTACAATGCCGGTAGGCAGATGAGTGAGCCGTATCGCCGAATCGGTTTTATTGATGTGCTGGCCACCGGCGCCGCTAGCGCGAAACGTATCTACGCGTAGGTCGGCAGGATTTATAGTCACTTCCTCAACTTGCTCCGCTTCCGGCAGAATTGCTACCGTGGCGGCAGAGGTATGTACCCGGCCCTGCGACTCAGTTTCCGGTACGCGCTGCACCCGATGCGCACCTGATTCAAATTTCAGTCTCGAAAAAACACCATTGCCTTCAAGCCTAGCCACTACTTCTTTGTAGCCACCGTGCTCACCATCGCGCTCGGTGATCACCTCTACGCGCCATTTTTGTGATTCGGCATAGCGTGAGTACATTTTAAACAGATCACCGGCAAAAATTGCCGCTTCATCACCACCGGTGCCAGCTCGTATTTCGAGGAATACGTTGTTTTCATCGCGCGGATCTCGCGGTAACAGAAGCTTTTGCAACTCCAGAGTGAGATCATCGATTTTCGCCTCGGCAGCTTCTGTCTCTTCACGTGCCATATCACGTATATCCGGGTCGGGATCGTTGGCCATTTCACGGGCGCTTTCCAGGTCAGCTACGGTCGCCATGTAGTTTGTGTAGCTGACAACTACCGGCTCTAGCTGCGAATACTCGCGGGAGAGATCCCGGTAGCGGTTTTGATCGGAAATGATCTCCGCCTCACCGAGTAACGCCGCAATTTCTTCGTGGCGCTCGCTGAGTGCTTCCAGTTTTGATTTTATCGATGCTTTCACTGGCCTACGTCTTTCAGGTCGAATAGTTTGCGGGCCGCATCAACCACAGTGTTGTTGCCTGTTTCGCTGGCTTCGCGCAATTGGGTGGAGGGCTTGTGTAACAGCTTGTTGGTGAAGGTGTGTGCGAAGTATTGTAACGCTTTCTCGGGACTTTCACCCCTGGCAAGCATGGCCTGGGCATTTTTCAGAGTTTCCTGTTGCAGCCCGGTCGCATGGGCACGCAGATCGGCAATAGTAGTACCAGCGTCGAGCCCGCGCAATTTTTGCATGAAGCTGACGGCCTGATGATCGATGATCGATTCAGCTTTAATTGCCGCTTCTTTGCGTGCCTGCATGCCCTGATCGATGATTTCAGTGAGATCGTCAACGGTATACAGAAAGACGTCTGCCAGATCGCTCACCTGCGCTTCGATGTCGCGAGGCACAGCGATATCAATCATGGCCATTGGGCGGTGCTTGCGTAATTTCAGAGCCTGTTCAACAGCGCCTTTGCCAAGAATAGGCAAGGTGGAAGCGGTGGATGAAATAGTGATGTCCGCCAGTGCCAGTACATTCGGGATTTCGCTTAAGGTGATAGCCTGTGCCTGATACTGATTTGCGAGCAATTGCGCGCGTTCCAGCGTGCGGTTCGCAATAATTGCCTTGCCAATTCCTGATGATTGCAAATGTTGCAATGCCAGCTCAATCGTCTCACCGGCACCGATTAGCAGCGCTGTGTGTTCGTTCAGGTCGCCGAAGATCTGCTTGGCCAAAGACACGGCAGCAAAGGCCACAGAAACCGGGCTGGCGCCGATAGCGGTGTCGGTACGTACCTGCTTGGCAACTTTGAACGCCGACTGAAACAAAAGTGAAAGATGCTTGCCAACGGAGCCCGCATCTCCTGCATCGCGATAAGCCTGCTTTATCTGGCCGAGAATTTGCGGCTCTCCGAGCACCATGGAATCGAGCCCGCTGCAGACCCGCATCAGGTGATGCACGGCTTGTTGATCATGATGTTGAAACAGGAATGGAGAAAAGGTTTCGTGCGGTGCCTGGTGGTAGTGGTGCAGCCAATTGACGAGTGTTGGTGTCTGGGTAGAGTCCATACCGCAATAAATCTCGGTGCGGTTACAGGTTGAGACAATAGTTGCTTCAGATACACTGAGATCCCGCCGCAGATTTTGCAGGGCATCAGGAAGGCGTTCGGGAGCAAACGCAATGCGCTCTCTCACGTCAACTGGAGCGGTGTGATGATTGAGGCCGATGGCTACGAGTGACATTTGTATGATGTTACCAAATCTGCGGGCTAGCCCGTCTCAAGTGTTATGGTTGTCACGTGTTTTCGACCGGATTGTAGTGGCTGGGACAAAACATTGTGGGGACAGACATTGTGTCGTGTAGTTGATTTGCAAGACAACGAAGACGATTATAGCTATGGAATCGAGTCGTTGGCGATTGTCGAACCAGCATCATTGGTGTTTTGGCATTATTTTTAAAGGTTGAACAACAGATTTGGACATAACAGGTGGTGCTTCGATTTTGAAAACAATAACTTTATCTGTAGTACTGGGTGTTTCGGTAGGCGCCTGCAGTACACTAACCAATGCACAGACAGCGGATCAGTCGCAAGGCTTGCAGGCAAGTGGTGAAATACTGTCGCAAGCCACTTCGGAGTCGCTGTCCGATGAACTGACGCCCACCCGTAGTGCAAAATCCTTTCGATCCCGCCAACTTAGTATTATGCAAGAGTCGGATCTTGTTTTTAAGATTCTTTCAGCTGAAATGGCTGGCAGGCGTGGTCGGGTAGATATCGCCGCGCAGAATTATTTTGAGGCCGCCACCGTCAGCGGGGACAAACGCGTTGCTGAGCGGGCCACCAAGCTGGCGCTGTACAGCCGTGATATCGAACGCGCAGAGGGTGCTGTCAATCTGTGGGTGGAACTATCCCCTGAGAGTGTCGATGCCTGGCAGCACAAAGCTCAGGTGGCGATGCAAAGAAAAAACGCAGAGGCCACCTCCCGTGCGTTGGAGCAGGTGATCAAGTTATCAGAGGGCGCTCCGTCAAGTGTGATACCCGGTGTGGTTAACTCCATTTTGCGGCAGTCAGATGCTGAGCTCGGGGTTGAAGTGCTGACTCAACTGGGTCAGCGATTTCCCGACAATGCAGACACACAGTATGGTTTAGGCCGTTTTGCAATTTCCAGGGGTGAGCGGGAAACTGCTCTGGATGCGTTTAATCGTGCACTGGAAATTGACCCCGCCAATGCCGATGCCACGCTGGCAATCGCCAGGCTTAGGCTGGAAGCTGGTGAGGGAGATGACGCATTGCAGCCGGTACAGGCGTTCGTAGAACGTGAAGCAGAAAACGTATCCGCGCAGCTCGGTTATGCGCGTTTGTTGGCGGAATCGGGTAAATACGATAGGGCAACCGAGCGCTTTGAAGTGATCGCCGGGAAATTTCCGGCCAACGCTGATGCGCTCTATTCTATCGGGCTGCTGGCGTTGGAGATCAAGCGAGTGAATCAGGCAGAAAAATATTTGCTCGGCGTGGTTGCTCTGGGAAAACATCAGACATCGGCGAACTATTATCTGGCACGCATATCGGACAGTCGCAAAGAATATCGCGAGGCCATTGATCGCTATCAGCGGGTGCAGGAGGGAGATAATTTTTTTGACGCGCAGATTCGCTCAGCGGAGTTACTGGGTCTGGTGGGCGAAGTGGACAAGGGTCGCCGTTTGATTGAAAGTCTGCGGGCCTATTCAGATGAAAAAGCGATACAGGTGGAACTGATCACCTCTGAAAGCCGATTGCTAAACAGCAACGATCAGCATGAAGAGTCACTGAAAATATTAACGGAGGGTCTGGAGCAATACAAAGACGATACATCACTACTTTATGCGCGTGCACTGGTTGCCGAAAGGCTCGATCAGCGTGAGATGTTTGAAGAAGATTTAACCCGGGTCATTGGTCTGCAGCCCGATAACGGCTATGCGCTGAATGCACTGGGGTACTTTCTGGCCGATCGCAATGAGCGACTCGATGAGGCAGAAGGCTATCTGGTCCGGGCTTTTGAATTATTGCCCGAGGATCCGGCTATTATCGATAGTCTCGGCTGGGTTTATTACCGCCAGAGCAGGTACCGGGAATCGATTGAATTGTTGCGCAAGGCTCATGGAATGCTGCCTGATTCAGAGATAGCAGCACACTTGGGTGAGGTATTATGGGTATCTGGTGATCAGGATAGTGCGACCAAAGTGTGGGAAGAAGCACTGCGTGCCGCTCCCGATGACGATTTGCTCAACTCAGTGGTGAAAAAGTACATTCGTTGAAATTATTGCATGCTGTAAAACCGTTGCGAACGCTCGCTGCGTGGACGCTTGCCGCCGCCTTACTGGTTTCGTGTCAGTCCACGCCGATCAAGGGTCCGCCAGCCACCGCACAGAGCATAGCGCAGCGCGAGGTCAGCCTCGCCGCTTTGAAACCCTGGCGTGCGCTGGGCTCGCTGGTAATAGAGTCGAAAAAACAAGGGGTTTTCAATGTTTCTTTTGCATGGGATGCCAACCTCGACGGCTTCGATATAAAGCTGTTCGGTCCGCTTGGTGTGCAGGCCTACCGGGTAACTCAGGCATCTGGCAGTTCCAGATTGGTGAGTAAGGAAGATACCTTTGTCGGAGATTCCGCAGAGTCTCTATTGCTGGACGCTCTGGGAGTTCGAGTTCCGCTGAATAGTATGCAGGACTGGGTGGTTGGATTACAGGGCGACGCAACCCGAATTGAACGTGACCGATCCGGCCTGCTGCGCGAGTTGGTAGTCGCCGGGGAGCAGGAACAGCAGTGGGATGTAAACTTCAGGCGTTATACACGCCACGATAATCTTGCCCTGCCGTCCTTCATTGTTGTGAAGGGTGACGGTCTCGAGATTCGAATGACTGTTAAAAAATGGACAAAGCCGAAAGCCACGTCGAATGGTCGATTAAGAGTTCCCGGTGTCGATAGTTGATCTGGCTTTGTCAAGTTCAAATCCGATACTACGCTGTCCGTCTCCAGCCAAACTTAATTTGTTTTTGCACATTACCGGGCGACGTGAAGATGGCTATCACATGTTGCAGACCGCGTTTCAGTTGCTCGATTATGGCGATGAGCTGAGCTTTAAGCTTCGCAATGATAAAAAAATAGCGCTGACCGAGCAGATCGATGGTGTCTCCCTGCAGGACAACCTCGTCTGGCGCGCCGCAACCGCTCTGCGGGAACTTGCATTGAGTCAGGGAAATAAGCGCATCTGCGGTGTGGATATCGCGATCAAAAAAAATCTGCCTTTGGGGGCAGGCCTCGGTGGTGGCAGCTCAAACGCGGCAACCACACTGCTTGCCTTGAATAGTATCTGGAATTGCAACTTCGAACGCTCAACGCTTGCCGATCTAGGTGTGGCACTGGGCGCTGACGTACCCGTATTTGTTTACGGGCACAGCGCTTGGGCGGAAGGAATCGGTGAAAAACTTCAGCCACTCGAGTTACCAGAGCGTTGGTTTGTGGTTGTGCATCCGGCTGTACACATCAGTACCGTTAAATTGTTTTCAAATTCCGAATTGACACGTGATTGCACACCGATCACAATACGCGGCTTCAGAGACGGCGAGCCTGTCTCCAATGTGTTTGAACCGATTGTCTGTGCTCAACAGCCAGCCGTTCAAAATGCACTGGAAATGTTGGCGAAGCTCGCTTCTGAAAATTGCGTTGGTACTGATTGCGGTGCATCCGGACCTGCAATGACAGGGACAGGGTCGTGTGTTTTTCTCGCTTGCGAGAGTAAACAGCAGGCACAAAATGTGCAGCGCGAATTAACTGACAGTATGAGCGCAGGCGAAGAGGTAAGTGTGTTTATTGCCAAAGGGGTGAACCACTCACCACTAAACAAGGTAATAGAAACGTTTCGCCATTGCACTATCTAGATGGGGCGTAGCCAAGCGGTTAAGGCACCGGGTTTTGATCTCGGCATGCGTAGGTTCGAATCCTACCGCCCCAGCCATCTATCCTACTGAGTCAGACGGATTACCAGTGTCAGAATCAAATATGATGGTATTTTCGGGCAATGCCAATCCGGCATTAGCGCAGAAAATAGTTGACCAGCTTCGAATCCCTCTCGGTAAGGCCTCGGTAGCTGAATTCTCAGATAGCGAAACAGCTGTCGAAATTCTAGAAAATGTGCGTGGGCGGGATATTTTCCTGATCCAGACTACCTGCTGTCCAACCAACCATAATTTAATGGAAATGCTCATTATGGTTGATGCCTTCCGTCGTGCGTCGGTTGATCGCATAACCGCAGTGATGCCGTATTTCGGCTATGCAAGGCAGGATCGTCGAGTACGCTCGGCTCGCGTTGCTATTTCAGCAAAGCTGGTGGCCAACATGATCACTATCGCCGGCGTAGACCGCGTGTTAACTGTCGATGTACACGCCGAGCAGATTCAGGGCTTTTTCGATATTCCCGTTGATAATGTCTATGCCTCTCCGTTGTTGCTTGGCGACTTATGGCGCCAGAAGCACCAGAACCTGATTGTGGTTTCACCCGATGTAGGCGGTGTTGTCAGAGCGCGTGCGGTGGCAAAGCAACTGGATGACGCCGATCTGGCCATAATAGACAAACGACGTCCGCAGGCGAATCAGGCGCAGGTCATGCACATTATCGGTGATGTAAGTGGAAAAACCTGTGTCATCATCGACGACATGGTCGATACCGCTGGCACTCTTTGCAAGGCCGCTGATGCCTTGAAAGAGCATGGGGCGGGTAAAGTTGTCGCATATGCTACGCACGCAGTGCTGTCTGGAAAAGCAATCCAGAATCTGGTGGAATCGCAAATTGATGAATTGGTGGTAACAGACACAATCCCGATGTCAGCTGAAGTAGCCGCCTGCAGTAAAATACGCCAGCTTTCGGTAGCCAATATGCTTGCCGAAACCATTCGGCGCATTCATGAAGAAGAATCGGTTAGTTCGATCTACATGGATTAAACAGACCGGTGCAGGCGCCGCTGTACTGGCTATAGTTAGAAACTTTGTTATACTGATCGGCTTTGCATCGTTTTGGTCGCGAATCGATGCAATTATTTTTTGAAATTCAGAATTACCTGACTAATTAAAGGACATTCCATGAGCCTCCAGTTCAAATTGAGCGCGGAAGTACGCAGTGATTATGGTAAAGGTGCGAGCCGCCGACTGCGTCGAGCTGAAAAGTTCCCGGGCATTATCTACGGTGGCGGAGTCAATCCGACGCCTATTTCGCTGAATCATAACGAGGTCATTAACAACCTCCAGCATGAAGCCTTTTTCTCGCATATCCTGACGCTCAACGTCAGTGGTACTGAAGAACAGGCCATCATAAAAGATATCCAGCGTCACCCCTTCAAGCAGCAGATTTTACACATTGATTTTCTGCGTATCGTTGCTGGTGAGGCAATCACCGTTAAAGTACCGCTGCACTACATCAACGAAGACACCTGCGTTGGAGTTAAGGTTGAGGGCGGTTCTATCAACCGCGTTGAGACAGAAATCAGTGTCAGTTGTATGCCGAAAGATCTGCCGGAGTACATTGAAGTCGATCTCGCCGAACTGGCTCTAGGTGCTTCACTGCATCTGTCCGATGTTAAATTGCCGGAAGGGGTCACTTCAACAGATCTGGCCTATGGCGATGATGATCATGACCGGGCGATTGTAGCGGTGCACGCAACCAGAGCGAGCACAGAGTCTGAAGATGACGGCGGCGATGAATCTGCAGCTGGTGGAGAAGAGGGTGCCGAGGATTCCTGATTGGTCCCTCGCCAGCGCTAGAACATGACTGCTTTCAAGCTGATTGTCGGGCTCGGAAATCCGGGCTCAAAATACGAAGAAACCCGCCACAATGCGGGTTTCTTTTTATTGGATGAGATTGCCAGGGCTTATGGCGCAAATTTCTCTGCAGAAAAGAAATTCCATGGAGAGGTTGCCCGCAGCACAATTGCAACAGCAGATGTGAGGTTGCTAAAACCGGCAACATTCATGAATCTCAGCGGAGAATCGGTTAAAGCCGTGGCAGGTTTCTATCGAATCGAGCCGGAACAGATTCTGGTTGCCCACGATGAACTCGATCTGGATCCCGGTACCGTGCGTCTGAAAAAAGGTGGCGGGCATGGCGGACACAACGGCCTGCGAGATATCATCAGTCACCTGGGAAAAGAATTCTGGCGCGTACGGCTTGGTATCGGCCATCCTGGCAGCGCTGGTCAAGTTGCTTCGTTTGTCTTGAAACGAGCACCGAAATCCGAGGCGGAGTTGCTTGTAAGAGCGATTGACGAGGTGATGTCGGAAATTACTTCGATAGTTACTGGCGACACCGGCAAGGCGATGCAAAGCCTGCATCGAAAGCCGGAAAAAAGTAAGTCGGAAACGGACACGGCAGGCACAGGTAGCGGTGTCGATCGGCAAGCGGGTTCCTCCTGAGCGGAAATAGATTGTGTAAAACCGAGCTCGATTGGTGTCGGGCTAACTGAATATTAACCACTACAACAGTTAGAGTTAGTGTTATGGGATTTAAGTGTGGCATTGTTGGTTTACCGAATGTAGGTAAATCGACGTTGTTCAATGCATTGACCAAAGCGGAAATTGCAGCAGAAAACTACCCGTTTTGCACAATTGAGCCCAACGTAGGCATTGTGCCGGTACCCGACCCGCGTCTTGATAGTCTTGCAGAAATAGTCAATCCGCAAAAGATCTTACCCACCACCATGGAGTTTGTGGATATAGCAGGTCTGGTGGCTGGCGCGTCCAAAGGTGAAGGGCTGGGGAATAAATTCCTCGGTAATATTCGCGAGACCGACGCCATTGCCCATGTCGTGCGCTGCTTTGAAGACGATGATGTCGTGCATGTGGCCGGTAAAGTTAACCCGGTATCAGATATCGAAGTAATTGATACCGAGCTGTTGTTAGCGGATCTTGAGACCGCAGAGAAGGCACTGCTGCGTGTGGGAAAAAATGCCAAATCCGGAAACAAGGCAGCAATAGCAGAAAAAGCCCTGATGGAGCGTGTGGTAGTGCATCTCGATGAAGGCAAGCCCGTGCGTTCAATGACATTGAATGACAATGAAAAACAGATCGTCAGGTTGATGCATCTATTGACATCAAAGCCCGTAATGTACATAGCCAACGTCTCTGAAGATGGGTTTGAAAACAACCCGTTGCTGGAGCAGGTGCAGGAATATGCAGCGGCTGAAGGCTCTGCTGTGGTGTCGGTATGCGCTGCAATTGAATCTGAAATCGCCCTGCTTGATGAAGAAGACAAAGCAGAATTCCTCGAAGAGCTTGGCCTTGATGAGCCCGGGCTAAACCGTGTTATTCGCGCTGGTTATAAGCTTTTAGATCTGCAAACTTTTTTCACTGCCGGCGAAAAAGAAGTCCGCGCCTGGACGGTACGCCACGGATCCACCGCGCCGCAGGGCGCCGGTCGTATTCACACCGATTTTGAAAAAGGGTTTATTCGCGCCGAAGTGGTTGGCTACGATGACTACATCGCGTGCACCGGAGAGCAGGGAGCAAAGGACGCCGGCAAGTGGCGCCTGGAAGGGAAGGAGTACCTGATGATCGAAGGTGATGTGGTACATTTTCGCTTCAATGTATAAGTAAAATAGACAAGATTACTTGACAGTCAGCAAACGAAAACCCAGAATACGCTATTAGATTCGGCTATGTAGCTCAGTTGGTTAGAGCACAGCATTCATAATGCTGGGGTCGGTGGTTCAAGTCCACCCATAGCCACCAGGATTGAATATCAGGCCGTCTATGGACGGCCTTTTTTATGCCTGACGAAAAATAAAATCAATAATTTAGTGTGATTTCGTGTGCTTGGTTGTGTGTTGACAGCTGGTAAATGTGTGGGTGCTAATGCGGGGTGCCTATACAAATTCCAGCGAATTTATCAACTGGTACCCCTCACATCCAGTTCATCAAGGCGCGCAGTAAACAGACCGGCTAGCGGTTTAAGTTGTTTGATGGCGTGGGGTGTCGATCCCGCCTGAGCGTCAAGATTGACACGTGTTCACTCCATTCGGCGTAGTTCTCCAGGACGCTCGAAAAGCAAAGAGGGCTAACTTGAGCGTGGCAATCTCCCGGCGTGATTCAGGGCTACCAGGCTTTATCCTGCCCGTTGCGACATGCTTGGCAGCGGTATGGAAGTAGATGGCTGCAACCTCAGAGGTTGGTGAAGTGCCGGTGACAGCGAGCTTAAGCTTGTCGATGATACAGGTGAGGGACACATCCGAGGATAAATCTAGTGTTAGGACGCTAAAGAATGTGTCGTTGGGCCCGAAAACTGCGGTTGTATTGCGAATATTGCGAATAGCCCCTACAATCGTATCGTCAATGAGACTCTTTACCCAGCCGAGGAGATGCTGTGATGACCATGCCTGCTAGTTTCAGTGAGCCCTTGGGTCAGCGCTTGCCAAATGCAGATGAAAGTGACTGTGCTAACCAGCTTCGTAAAATTATGGCAGCACAGACGAAAAGCGACGGTGAAGTTGTTCTTGACCTTGTGGCTGACAATGAAAAAATTCAAGTGGTGTTAAATAGTCAGCTGTCAAAGCTGCTTATGGATTTGTTGCGGGTTATTGGTCGAGGCGATGCCGCTACGCTGGTACCGGTATCTCAGCAGCTCACTACACAGCAGGCCGCTGATTTACTAAATGTATCCCGTCCATATTTCATTAGCAAACTACTGGATACAAAGACAATACCGTATTCAAAAGTAGGAAGGCACAGGCGCATTTCGGCTGCTGATGTTTTTGAGTACAGGAATAATATGCATCGCAAAAGATCAGCAGCACTTGAAGAGTTAGCAGAGCAGGATGCTGATTTACTCTGAATGTTTGCAAATAGATTTATCGCGTTAATTGATGCCTGCTCTCTTGTGGGAGTTTTGGGTCGAAATACACTGCTGTCTCTGGCCGAGGTTGAGTTGTATCGTGCTAGGTGGTCTGAGGAAATTTTTGCTGAGGTTGAACAAGCAATTTGCAAGATGTTTGTTCAGGCTTAAAGAGATTCACCAGAGGCTGAAGCAAAGCGACAGGTGAATCGGATTCAAGTAGCGTTTCCTGAAGGGGTCGTAGTCGATTACGAAATGCTGAAAACGAGTTTTGAAGGCAGTCTTCCAGATCAGGATGACGTTCACGTTTTGGCAGCAGCGGTAAAGTGCCGTGCCTCTATTATTGTTGCAGAGAATTTAAAAGATTTTCCAGACAAGGTTTTGTTGGATTTGAATCTTGAGGCTATCACGTCGGATGAATTTATTGCGAACACAATTGATTTGAGCTAGCAAAAAGCGATTGCTGCTATTGGTAAAATGCGGAACAGATTTAATAGGCCTGAAATTACTGGAGAGGAGCCGTTACTTCTGTACGAAAAGCGAGGATTTCTGAAAACCGCGGATATGCTGAGAGACCATGTTCCGAACTTGTAGTAATTTGGCTCCGGAATATTGGAGAGAGCATTAATTGTAAATGTGGGCATCTTTGCAGGGTGCAACAATATTTTGTCGATCGATTTTATAAAGCGTAACGTGAAACAGGCGAACCGGTTCCCTGGATGCCAGGGCAGTATGCGGTTTGAAGCTATGCTTTGATCGTCGACAGTAGTCAAACCTGAATATGTCGATGAAATTGACAGGTTAGTAATATATGTCGATAAAAATGGATTTGATCGATGTATATGATCGGTACATCAAGTCCTCCCCATCACACGGAACCAAATCCACTTTCCGGGTTTGCCTGACAGCCCCCCGTTAAGTTGCTATTCTGCTGCAATTGAAAAGCCTCCACTGAGAACGATTTACAATGTCCTGTGCCGAGCAGCAATCCACCGCTGCATTTTGCTACGATGAAACCCTGCACCCGGACGGCTCTATGCTTCCTGGTTGGCAATCGTTGCTCACTCATATCAAAGAGTTATCTACTGACCAGATAGAGCGGCGTGAGCGCGATATTGTTCGCCAGATGCGCGCTAACGGGCTGGCCTATCATCCGGAAACAGGCAATGCCGATAGCGGAAGGCCGTGGACCCTCGATTTGATTCCTATGTTGTTTGAAAAGGCAGCCTGGGACGCACTTTCAAAAGGGTTAAATCAGCGTGCGCGCCTGAAGCAAGCACTGTATCAGGATATCTACGGAGAGCAGCAGTTACTCAAAGATGGCACGATCCCGCCGTCCATGCTGTATTCCCACCATGGCTACCTGCGTGATCTGGTTAATCCGGATGCATCCGAACCAGTCAGTAGTCGATTGCCCATGTATAGCTGCGATGTAAGCCGATCGCCGTCCGGAGAGTGGCTGGTTGTTGATGATATCTGCCAGTACCCGGCGGGTATCGGCTATGCACTCGAGAATCGAATTGTGCTGGCACGTGTGCTGCCGCGCCGGTTCAAAGAGTACCGCGTGCGGCGCATTGTCACCTATTTTCGTCAGCTGCAGCGCTATATTCAAGGCAACAGTACCGCTCCGGCACGCTGTGTTCTGCTGAGCTATCCCCCGAGTCACCCACATTATTTTGAGTTTGCCTGGCTGGCCAAGTACCTGGGATATCCGCTGGTGGAGCCGGCCGACCTGACGGTTCGCGACAACAGAGTTTTTATCAAAACAATCACAGGCCTGCAATTGGTTGAGGTGATTGTCCGCTTAATAAACGATGCTGAAATTGATCCACTGGTCATTGGCAGCACCAGCAGTCAGGGAGTCCCGGGAATTGTTGAAGCGGCTCGCCGTGGTGGTGTCAGGATACTCAATCCTATGGGCGCCGGAGTTCTGGATAATCCGGCATTCAATAGTATTCTTCCGCAAATCTGCGAGCAATTGCTCGATGAACCGCTGCTACTGCAGTCGCCGCCGACCTACTGGCTCGGAGAACAGACGCAGTACCGGCACGTTTTGTCGCGTATCGACCAGCTGTTGTTCCGGCATGTTGATTCTCTGGGCCAGCTCCTTGATCCGCTGCTGCTGAGTGAAACTGAGAAGTCTCGGTTAATTGATAAAATCAACTTGACTCCCGCAGCTTATGTTGCGCAGGAGCGGGTGGATCGCTCAGTGGCACCGAGCCTGCACCATGCTGAGTTTGTGCAAAAGCAGATCACCATCAGAACATTTCAGGTGGCGACGGAAACCGGTTATGAGCCTATGCCGGGTGGCTTGTGTTTGCTGGATACCATATCCGGTGGAAGCCGACCTGTCATGGAGGGGCTGGCAGGGAGTAAAGATGTCTGGGTATTGTCGAATGAACCCGTGCAGGAAGACACCCTGCTCGATGCCTACGTAGACCCGGCAAATTACGGGCCGCACGATGACGAACTGCCCAGCCGAATTGCCGAAAGTGTTTTCTGGCTCGGGCGAAACTCTGAGCGGGTTGAAAGCGCGTTGCGGCTGTTGCGTAATATATTGCAGCATTTGCTAGACGACGACAGACCGGTACAGGCCACACTGGAATCACCGGCGATGCAGTGCCTGCTGCGTTCTGTCACCGCGGTTACCGGAACCTTACCGGGCTTTCTCGGCAGAGGCGGTAAAAAACGACTTACCCAGCCCGACAGAGAACTCATATCGCTATTGCAGGATAGTACACGGATCGGTTCGCTGGCTAATTCTCTACAGCAATGGCAGTTGAGTGCAAGTGCAGTGAGTGACCGCTTATCGGCGGATCAATTGCGAGTTTTTACCCGACTGAGTGATTTACAGTCTGCGCTTGCGGTCCTGGAGCTGCCAGCAGATTTATCGGCCGACAACGGCGCGCTCAGTCAAACTATAGAGGTGCTCGATGAACTGCAGCTGCTCACCTCAGCCAGTACCGGGCTCGGCCATGAAAATGTCACTCATAGTGAAAGCTGGCAGTTCATGATGCTCGGAAAGCGTATCGAGCGCGCGCATCAAATTTCGGTTACTGTTAATACGGTTATGTCAGTTGATCGCTCCAATCAGCGGGTGCTGGAAACGTTGTTGCGCTTGTTTGATAGTGTCATGACCTACCGCAGTCGCTATCGCAGCGGTCTGGATAACCGGCGGGTATTGCAGTTACTGTTGCTCGATGAAATAAACCCGAGGTCTCTCGCTTACCAGTTTAAACATATCTGTGAGCTTATAGATGCGCTTCCGGGCAGGCGCGTCAGTGGCAGTATCGACCCGATAAGCCGGTTGGCAGTTGCCGGTTTAAGTCGAGTGCGTCTTGCCGAGCCGCAGGCACTATTGGATGAAGATAGAGATGCCAGGCAAAATCTGCATAAATTTTTGAAGGTATTGCAGCAGTTACCCGCCTCGATGGCCGACGCGATCACTGCGCAGTATTTCACTCACAGTGAAAAAGCACAGAACCTTGGCAGCTTCCGGGTGCCACCAACCGGATTGCTGAAAGCTATAAACAGCAGTGAGCGCAGCGGAGAAGATTCGTGAAGTTGTCGGTGCGTCATCGCACGCACTACGGTTACAGCGCAACGGCCAGTCAGTCTTTAAATCAGATTTGCCTGCTCCCTCGGGATACAACGTCGCAGCGTTGCCTGCAAGCGTCAGTGGTGGTCACACCAGTGCCTAATGCTATTGACCGCCGTATTGATCAATACGGAAACTCGGTAGCGACCTTCAATCTTAATGCAGCGCACACCGAGTGCGATATTATAGTGACTTCATTGGTTCAAACCTTCAGCAGGCCATCCATAGAGACAGAATCGCTGTCGGTTGAGGCGAACTATAAAGCGTTATCTAGACTGCATGATCGTGACTCTCTCATGGCCCGTGATTGCCTGTTGTCGTCGCCTTCAATCCCAATGGACAATTCAGTAGACCGGATAATTGAAGAGTTGCCGATCGGCAAAATGACAGTGCTGGAATACGGTTCAAAGTTAATGAGCCATATATTTACCACGTTTTCCTATGAATCCGGATTCTCCACACTGGTAACTCCGCTTACCGAGATCATCGCAGCCAGAAAAGGTGTGTGTCAGGATTTCGCACATCTGGCCATTGCAGTTTTAAGGAGGCAGAAGGTACCCGCACGTTACGTCAGTGGCTATCTGGAAACCCTGCCGCCGCCAGGTGAAACCAAGCTACAGGGCGCAGATGCATCGCATGCCTGGTATTCAGTCTTTTCAGCCAACGATGGCTGGTATGATTTTGACCCGACGAACAACAAACGCCCCGATCAGCAATATATCACTACCGCCTGGGGTCGTGACTACTCAGATGTTGTTCCGATCAAAGGAGTAGTTTATGGTGGAGGTGCACATAGACTTACGGTAGAGGTCGATGTGAATCGCACTGAAGCACCCCCCTTACTGGTAGAACAGGTATAAGTCTATGCAGCAGAGTCGATGGCACAAGTATCAAAGCCCTTGTCACGACGAACTCATGCACACAGACGGTAAACCGAGGCAGGCAGCAGCTGAGCTTACAGCATGGCTCGATACCCTCGATGATCAGGCACTGTCAGAAAGACGGCAGGCGGCTGAACTTGCCATTCAGCAAATGGGTATCACTTTTACAGTCTATTCGGAGAAGGGCAACATTGATCGGGAGTGGCCCTTTGATATTGTTCCCCGTGTCATTGATGCCACCGAATGGTGGGCTATAGAAAAAGGGTTGAAGCAGCGCATTCGTGCGTTGAACTGCTTTATTCACGATCTCTACAATGAACAGAAAATATTGAACGATGGCATTGTGCCGCGTGATCTCATAGATTCCTCAGTTAATTTCCGGCCCGAATGTGTTGGAATGAAACCACCGCACAATGTGTGGGCACACATTTGCGGCAGTGATCTGGTACGCGACAGTAACGGTAAAATGTATGTGCTCGAAGATAACCTGCGAGTACCATCGGGGGTGTCTTACATGATCGAGAATCGCGAGATCATGAAGCGCACGCTGCCAGAATTGTTCAGCCGTTGCCGTGTACTGCCGGTAGATAATTACACCAATGATTTACGCACAATGCTGGCTTCACTGAGTCCGGAACGCAGTCCCACCATATGTGTTTTGACCCCGGGTGTTTATAACTCTGCCTACTTTGAGCATGCGTTTCTGGCACAGGAAATCGGCGCCGAGCTGGTTGAGGGCAGAGATCTCGTCGTTGAAAACGATACCGTTTATATGCGAGACGTTAACGGTCTGATAAAAGTCGATGTCCTCTATCGTCGGGTAGACGACGCTTTTATAGATCCGGAGTGCTTTAATCCGGAATCCACTCTGGGTGTAAGAGGGTTGATGCGTGCCTGGCGTGCCGGCAATGTTGCAATCGCCAATGCACCGGGGGCAGGTGTCGCTGACGATAAAGTAGTGTACTCCTATGTGCCGGATATCATCCGCTATTACCTTAATGAAGAGCCGACACTTGCCAACGTGCCAACGTATCGATGCGATGACACCGAAGCGTGTGAGTACGTGTTGTCAAACCTTGATAAACTGGTAGTTAAACCGGCGAACGAGTCCGGTGGCTACGGTATGCTGATCGGCCCGCACAGTACGCCGGAGCAGCAACGCGAAATGGCTGAGTGTATAAAAGCAGACCCGCGAAATTATATTGCTCAGCCCACATTGGCTATTTCAACGTCGCCCACACTCAGTGATAGCAACGAACCTGACGATCAAACCTCCGCCGGCATGGCGGCGCGTCATGTTGATCTGCGCCCTTTTGTTTTGCAGGGTGAAGAGGTCACGGTGACTACAGGCGGGCTTACCCGAGTGGCCCTGATACCGGGTTCTCTGGTGGTCAATTCGTCGCAGGGTGGTGGCAGCAAAGATACCTGGATTGTAGACAGCCGGACAGCTGCCCCGCCTGATCAGCGTTACGATACCGAAGAACCCGGTAGCGCATCCGGCACGGTTCAACAATCTCAGCGTCAGGAGTAATATCCATGCTCTCACGAGTTGCAGAGAATGTGTATTGGTTGAGCCGCTATCTTGAGCGCATAGAAAATACGGCCCGACTCATAAAAATCTATGGCCGGTCACTGATGGATCTGCCAGACGTAGAAGAGCATGAAGGCTGGATGCCGCTGATCTCGATATCAGGACTGGATGCGGTTTATCTGGAACATTTTAATCACGCAAGTGAAGCTGACGTCATCAGCTTTTTAATAGCCGATACCCGCAATCCCGGTTCACTGCTGAATGCTGCCACGGCGATTAAAACCAACCTGCGCAGCTCGAGAGATATCTTCCCGAAACGAATGTACGAAAAAATCAGCACGCTGGTAAGATTCATCAGAAACGTTGTAGATCGAGGCATCACCACCACCAGCCGCGATGCCTTCCTCGATGCAATCGAGCGCCAGGTGCTCGAGATCTCCGGTGCAGTACATGGTAGCTTGCGTCACGATCAGGCCTATAAATTCATGCGCATGGCCTCCTATATCGAGCGCGCTGATATGACTTCACGGGTTCTGGATGTCCCTTCGTCTGTTTTGAGCTCAAACCCGACCGGGCAGTTTTCACCATTCGAAAACAGGCACTGGACCGGTGCCCTGCAATCGTTGTCGGCTATGCAGATGTATCGTCGCCACGTTCGCCAGCCGGTTAATGCCGAAGGCTGCCTGAATTTTTTGTTAAATGATGAACAACTACCGGGCGCCTGCCGCTTTTGTCTTGTGCGGCTGGACCGCTGTCTGCAACATTTTAAATACAGTGATGCAGCACGAGCCGAAGTTGATCAGCTTCTTGCCCGGTTAACCGGGGCCGATGTACCAACACTCGCAACTGACTCCGCTGCCCGACACGATTTTCTGGATCGATTGCAACTCGGGCTACTGGCAACCGGAGACGCCATTGCAGAAACCTATTTTCCGCCAGCGCAGGAACCTGCATGAGCATTAAGGTCGCAATCGATCACACAACGACTTACCGCTATGATGAGCCG
Source organism: Chromatiales bacterium (ex Bugula neritina AB1) (assembly GCA_001730015.1). Lineage (GTDB taxonomy): Bacteria > Pseudomonadota > Gammaproteobacteria > Granulosicoccales > Granulosicoccaceae. Next base: position 216,452 of record MDLA01000175.1, read on the forward strand.
GTCACACTTGGCCCGCACATCATTCGTCTCAGGCCTGCTGCGCATTGTCGAACGCCAATCCTGAGTTACACCTTATCGGTCACTCCCAGTGAGCACTACATCAACTGGCAACAGGACCCGTTCGGTAATTATCTGGCCCGTTTGGTTTTTCTAGAGCCATGTCGTGAGTTGAGCGTAACTGTAGATCTGGTGGCCCGGCTCGATGTAATAAATCCGTTTGATTTTTTCGTCGAGGAATCCGCCGAGCAGTTTCCGTTCGAATACGATCCGGTCACCGCGGCTGAGCTTGCACCCTACCGGTACGTAGAACCCGCAGGCCCGAAGCTTAAAAAATGGCTTGCAAAAAATCGCCCGCCTAAGCAAACGATCAATGACGCATTGGTTGCATTGAATCAGTCGGTACAGCGCGATATAGACTACAACGTAAGAATGGAGCCCGGTGTACAAAGCAGTGAGGAAACACTAAAAAAAGGGAGCGGCTCTTGCCGTGACAGCAGCTGGCTGCTGGTTGAGGCGTTGCGCCATTGCGGATTAGCTGCGCGGTTCGTATCAGGCTATCTGGTACAACTCACACCGGATATCAAATCACTTGACGGCCCGGTTGGCACCGCAAAAGATTTTACCGACTTACACGCCTGGGTTGAAGTGTATCTGCCCGGAGCAGGGTGGGTTGGACTCGATCCCACCTCGGGTTTGTTTGCCGGTGAAGGGCACATACCGCTAGCGTGTACACCGCAACCGGTGAGCGCCGCGCCTATATCCGGTGCGGTAAGTGGCCCGGCAAGTTCATTCGATTTCCATAACCGGGTAACTCGATTTGACGAGCGCCCTCGTGTAACGCTTCCCTACACAGATGAAGTCTGGGCAGATGTGCTGTCGCTGGGAGAACAGGTCGATCAGCAACTTATCGCGGACGATGTACGACTTAGCATGGGCGGGGAGCCGACCTTTGTCTCAGCAGAAGACCTCGACAGCCCTGAGTGGAACGAATCCGCACTGGGTGAGCACAAGCTTGAGCGCGCCAGTGAGTTACTGGAAAAACTCAACCACGCCTTCGCACCGAAGGGCGTTAGTGCTTTTGCGCAGGGCAAATGGTACCCCGGAGAGCCTACACCACGCTGGGCGCTTATCAGTCACTGGCGAATCGATAAAGAACCTATATGGCAGGATAGCAGCAGAATCGCTTCACCCGGTCAGGGCGGCGCATCGATAGCAGATGCTAGAAATCTCCTGCAAAGCCTATGTAAAGAGCTTGCCCTGGATGCCTCTTTTACCCGGCCGTTACATGAAGATCCGCTCTATCATATCCATCTTGAAAGCCTGCTGCCGCCCGCTACCGCGCTAGAGAAACTGGAACTATCCAATGATGATTCCAGAGCAAGACTGGTACGGCGCCTTGAAGAAGGCCTGGATAAGCCGGTGGGTTGGATGCTACCACTGGAGCACAATGGTGCACACTGGCAGACGGCAAAATGGCCACTGCGAAGAGATGAAGTTTTTCTGGTGCCCGGTGATTCACCCGCCGGCCTTCGCCTGCCGCTGGATGCGCTCCCGGATGACGACTCCGTCGATCGTGAGGCGAGGCAAATGCAACAGGATCACTTCGATCACGATGGCGCATTGCCGGCATTTAGCAAATTGCTGCAATCACTCAAAAAGCAAAAGGCTGACAAAAAAATACAGCGGGAGGCGGCGCACCTTATCCGCACCACGTTGTGTACCGAAATCAGAGACAATACGCTTTATGTATTTCTGCCGCCGGTTACGCACGCGGCCAACTGGTTGCAGCTGATGGCTGCATTGGAGCGAGCCTGTATTGCCTGTGATGTGCAGCCGGTTATAGAAGGTTACGAACCACCCGGCGACTCCAGATTGCAATCATTTCGCATAACGCCGGACCCGGGTGTGATAGAGGTTAATATTCATCCTTCAGGTAGTTTTAAAGAACTGGTCAGCCGTACGGAAACACTATATAAGGAAGCGACTGCCTGTAAACTGACGGCTGAAAAATTCATGGTAGATGGTCGTCCCACCGGTACCGGCGGTGGCAATCATGTGACCATGGGCGGCATGACCCCTGCAGATAGCCCTTTTTTGCGGCGCCCGGAATTGCTCGGCAGCCTGATACGCTACTGGCAGCATCACCCCAGCCTGTCGTATTTATTTTCGGGGTTATTTATCGGTCCCACCAGTCAGGCTCCCAGAGCCGATGAAGCCCGCAGCGAAACAATCTATGAGCTTGAAATGGCATTATCGCGCTTGCCGAAAGGCGAAACCGATATGCCGTGGATGGTCGATCGACTGCTGCGTAACTTACTAATAGATATAACCGGTAATACACACCGTGCTGAAATATGCATCGATAAACTATATTCCCCTGCGGGTCCGGCGGGGCGCCTCGGCATTGTAGAGCTTCGGGCGTTCGAAATGCCCCCGCACCCTAGAATGAGTATTGTCCAGGCGTTACTAATTCGCTGCCTGATTAGCCGCTTCTGGCAGTCACCCTATCGAAAGAAACTGGTGAAGTGGGGAACCGAGCTGCACGATAGATTCATGCTGCCGCATTTTCTCTGGCAGGATATCCTCGATGTGATTGACGATCTAAACGAACACGGCTTTGCATTTGAATCACACTGGCTCGATGCTTTCTTTGAATTTCGCTTCCCCGTTTTTGGTGAACGTAAAGTGGGTGATATTTCACTGGAGCTGCGTTCAGCCATTGAGCCCTGGCACGTACTGGGTGAAGAAGCTACCGGCAGCGGCATGGCGCGCTATGTTGATTCATCCGTAGAACGGCTTCAGCTGAAGGTAACCGGCTTAACCGATACCAGACATTTAATCACCTGCAACGGTCATGAGCTGCCAATGGTGAGTACCGGCACCCCCGGAGAGTATGTGGTGGGTGTTCGATTTAGAGCCTGGCAGCCGCCGTTCAGTCTACACCCTGATTTACCCGTGGATGCGCCTCTCGTATTCGATGTTATAGATACCTGGAATAATCGCAGCCTTGGCGGGTGCGCGTATCACGTGAGCGACCCCGGTGGCAGAGGCTACGAAGATAAACCGGTTAATTCTAATGTGGCCGATGCTCGTCGCCTGACACGCTTTGAACAGGATCAGCATACCCCTGCCGCTGCCATTGCAGTTCATGCCAGCGGTTCCGGTTCTGCTGGTCGAGTCAGTAGCGTGCCAGGCCTGCGGGATGCAAAGCAGATAAAGAAGCTGCCCGGAAACAGAGACTTCCCCTATACCGCTGATTTGCGTCAGACGGGCTATCTAAAATAACCCTGGTGTTGCATAAAATTTCGAGTGCAGAAGCTTAAAGAGCGGTATGTATAAAAGGCGCTGCACGGAGTTTTTGCTGGATTGAGCCTGGTCATTCTAAGTGATATTCAGGAAAAATGAGTGCAGTGCCTTAGATGCTGCAATAGAAGCAGCGCAGCGGTTCAGTGCCGGAATTTTATGCAGCACCAGGGATAACTGGCTCTACCTCGTGGCATAGTGAATCGGATCAATGCCAGGTGGTAGAGGTTGTTACCCAACCGGTGGATTACCCGGAAATTTCGGTAGCGAATCGTCGAGCGATGCCCATCCTGCCTTTGAGTCACACCAGATTTCTGCGTTGACCTCCAGGGTGGAGGTGTCGTCCAGAGTGCCACCTTTCAGCCACAGCAAACCTTCAATTGCTTTTGCGTCGGTATAGAGTGGTGAGCCACAATCACCGCAGAACTTTCGCTCGGTGTTCATGCCGGAAGTCCCGGGTACGGTGTAGCTTTTTGGTTCCCCGCTCTCAATCACCAGTGAGTCTGTCGGTACGCCGGCTACGATAGAATAAGCTGTGCCGGTTTGTTTCTGGCAGTTCTTACAATGACACGCTGCAACCGTTACCGGCTCGGCGTTCAGGTGGTATCGAATGGCTCCGCAAAGGCATCCGCCAGTGGTTTTACTCATTTTTCCGTTTCCTTATGTTTTGTCCGTAGTTGTTGAATTGTCAGCGTTGTTGCCGTTGCTCACAAAGTTACTAAAACCTAAATCAGAAGCTATTGCAAGTGTGACCTGTGCTCTCGTTTTTGCGGCTTTTCCGGACCAAGTGTCGTTTATCTGCGCTGATGATGGGGTTGTGTAGCGAATCTGTAGCATGGGAGTTGTGATTTCCCTGTGATTTGGTGTACTTTGCAAGAGAAAGTTATCTGGTACAAAAAGTTATGAATGATGTAGATCGTGCTTTGGTAGAAATTAGCGATATCAGATCGCGTATGGCATCCAGCGCTACCTTTCAGGGGTTCGGCCCGCGAGTGATTGCCTTAACTGGCGTTCTCTCATTTGTAACCGCGTTGGCGCAATCGCTGTACTACGCTTCCTCGCCAGCCGATGTACGCGGTTTTCTGCTGGTTTGGGCTGGAGTAGCTGTGCTGAGCACCGCGCTGATCGGTACTGAAATGATCGCTCGTTCGTACCGTATTCATGGCGGTTTGGCCGATGCGATGATTATCAACGCGGCAGAGCAGTTTATTCCGGCCGGGGTAGTGGGGTTGATTGTCGCGCTGGTGCTGGACACCTTTGCGCCAGAGCTGCTTTGGCTGTTACCGGGAATCTGGCAACTGCTGCTGGCAATGGCGATTTTTGCCACAGCTCGAACCCTGACACGCAGAGTAAATCTGGTTGCTGCCTGGTATCTGATTGCCGGGACTACAGTGTTGATACTGTCTGCGCAAAGTTTAACCGTCGGGCCCTGGTCTATGGGAATTCCCTTTGTGGTTGGCCAGCTGCTAATGGCCGCTGTGCTGGTGTCGGCGACAGGAAAGTCAGATGAGCGCTAAAACAGACAAAGACGCTCCTTATGCCTATGGGCTGGATCGAGTCCTTCATGAGAAGGCCAGGCTTGGCATCATGACCTCACTGGCCGGTCACCCCAAAGGGTTGGCATTCGCCGATCTGAAAAAACTGTGCGATCTAACAGACGGCAATCTCAGTCGACACCTTCAGGTGCTGCAAGAGGCTGGGCATGTGGCGGTGCATAAGGGTTATGAGGGCAATCGACCGCATACCTCGTGTAAACTGACAGCGAGCGGCCGCAAGCAATTTCTGCAATACCTTGATCTGCTGGAAAAAATTGTGCGCGACGCCAATGATGCGCTGGAGGTTTCCAAAGTGGCAAAAAGAAAGCCTAAGCCGGCTTAACCCCCACGATCACCGCAGTCCTTCCCTCCTGATGTTATTGATGTCTTTCTCCAATATGTAACGCCGTGCGCTGTCGGCCTTGCGCCTCCAGCGAAAACTGTGCACTCTCTACACTCACCATTCGGCAAATTGCCGTTCGCACATTTTGTTCGCGTATTTACGGTTCGCACATATACACCGGGGGAATTCTTTTATGAAAACACTACTACTATCCGCACCACTCCTCACCGTCGCACTGGCCTTGCCAGCTATAGCGGCGGAAAAACTTACCTACTATTGCAGTTCCCAGGAAGACTGGTGTCAACTGATGGCAGACGGCTTTGAGGCTGAAACCGGAATCAAGGTTAGCATGACCCGCAAGAGCTCTGGTGAGACCATGGCTCAGATCAAAGCCGAGGCCGATAACCCCAAGGGTGACATCTGGTGGGGTGGAACCGGTGATCCGCACCTGCAGGCAGCAGAGGAAGGGTTAACCGTGGCTTATGAATCTCCAATGCGTGGTGAACTCAATGACTGGGCGATCAGGCAGTCGGAATCGTCCGGTAACAAAACTATCGGCATCTATTCCGGAGCCCTCGGATACGGCTATAACGAAGATATTTTAAAAGACAATAATCTGCCGGTGCCTGCGTGCTGGAAGGATCTGCTGAAGCCTGAATATAAAGGTCATGTGCAAATGGCTAACCCGAATTCATCGGGCACGGCGTACACCACACTCGCCACGATAGTGCAGCTATTCGGTGAGGAAGAAGGCTTTGATTTCATGAAAGGCCTGCACAAGAATATCAACCAGTACACCAAATCTGGTTCGGCACCAATCAAGGCAGCGGCTCGTGGTGAAAATACAATAGGCATTGTATTCATGCACGATGCGGTAAAACAGGCGGTATCCGGCTTTCCGATTAAGGTTGTAGCACCTTGCGAAGGTACTGGTTACGAGATTGGTTCTATGTCGCTTATAAAAGACAGCCGCAATCCGGAGAATGCAAAAAAATTCTATGACTGGGCTTTGACTGCTGCAGTACAGTCACGATCTCTGGAGGTAAACGCGTTTCAGGTGATGTCAAACAAGACAGCTGAAAGTTCACCGTCGGCTCCGGATCTGTCAACCATTAAACTGATTGACTACGATTTTGCCAAGTATGGCTCCTCCGATGAGCGCAAGCGTCTGTTGAAAAAATGGGATGATGAAGTTTCTACATTACCCCGCTAGCCCCGGCTGGTGCAAAACGCTATAGATGCTCTGAGCCAGAGTGGCTCAGAGTTTAGTTCCTGTTGAATATCGTGCTCACCCGATTCGATCGTATCGCAACGCTGTGGTTCGCCGTGGCGTTGATCGGCTTTTGTCTGTTTCCCTGGTACCTGCTTGAAGACGGCCTGTTCAGCTTTGAATGGCTGGCAGACGGCTACCCTTTCGACACCGACTATGCGCCTGCGCTGTTTTTGTTAATGCAGGGTGAAAAACTGTGGCTGGCACCTCTGGTTCTGGTGTTTGCCATTGCGGCACCTGCGGTAGTGGCTGCGCGAACGGATGCCCGCTACGGTACCCTGCTTATTATGGCCGGAGGGGTTGGCCTGCTGTGGCTGGCGGCTCAGGGTTTTTCAATTGGTATTCGTGGTTTCAATGCCGAGTGGCTAAGTACGCTTTTCGGCGAGCTCGGTGATCGGCAATTCGGTATGGGCTATGGCGCTTTGCTGTTTGCTGCAGCCTGCCTGTTTTTTATAACGACCGGGCTTGCATCGCGAGGTGCGGTAAACGGCGATGTATTTGTCGTCGGTGCAATTGGTTTTATCATTGCGATTGTCACGGCATTTATCTTTTTCCCGATAGTTAATATGCTGTCGAGTGCTGTCACCGATGATCAGGGCTTGTTTTCGCTGAGTGAATTTTTCAGGAAATTCAGTGACTCGAAAATATGGAGTCTGGGTTGTGTTACCGGAGAGAGAACCTGCGGTGTGGCGTGGAACTCTCTGTTTCTAGCTTTGCTGGTCGGTTTTTTTACCACTGCACTGGGATTAGTGTTTGCTCTGGTTGCTACCCGTTCCGGTATTCGACAAGCATCGCTGCTGCGCCCCCTGACCGTACTGCCGATCATCACGCCGCCATTTGTAATTGGTCTCGCCATTATATTGCTGTTTGGTTTGTCCGGCTCAGTTACCACTTTCATAGCGGATTTGCTCGGCATTCAGCCCACTCGATGGGTCTATGGTCTGCCCGGAATTTTCATCGCTCAATTGCTGTCGTTTACTCCAATCGCGTTTTTGGTTTTGATTGGGGTGGTTGAAGGGGTAAGCCCGTCAATGGAAGAAGCATCGCAGACATTGCGTGCCAGCAAGTGGCAGACGTTTAAGACGGTCTCACTACCATTGATGCGTCCGGGACTGGCTAATGCATTTCTGTTAGGTTTTATTGAAAGTATGGCGGACTTTGGAAATCCTCTGGTTTTGGGTGGCAACTATGATGTCCTCTCAACCGAAATATTCTTTTCTATAGTCGGTGCGCAGAACGATCAGGGTCGTGCCGCCGTGCTCGCTATAGTGCTGTTGTTGTTTACTCTCACAGCGTTCTATGCACAGCGTCGCTGGCTGGGGCAGAAGTCGTTCGTGACCAAAACGGGCAAAGGTGATAGTGGCGTGCACACGGTATTGCCTAGGCGGGTGTTGCTGCCGTGCTGGATTATTGCATTGTCCTGGGCCACATTTACACTGGTTGTATACGGCATGATCGTATACGGAAGTTTTGTTGATGTCTGGGGTTTGAACAATACCCTAACGTTTAAGCACTACATTCAGGCGTTCGGTGTGGTCATTGACGACAATGGTCTGCGCCTGAAAGGTGCAGCCTGGGATTCCTTCTTAACGACGTTGCAAATCGCCGCAACAGCAGCACCGATTACGGCTGTCGTCGGGCTTATTACTGCGTTTTTACTGGTACGGCAGAATTTTGCAGCCAAGGGCGCATTCGAGTTTGGCACCATGCTGAGCTTTGCAATTCCAGGCACAGTTATCGGTGTCAGTTATATTCTGGCGTTTAATGTTCCTCCTATAGAGCTGACCGGAACCGGTATCATTCTGATTATCAGCTTTGTATTTCGCAATATGCCGGTTGGAGTGCGTGCCGGAATTGCCTCTATGTCACAGTTGGATAAAAGTCTCGACGAAGCATCATTAACCCTTGGGGCCAGCACCTGGCGTACATTCACCCGCATTATCTTACCGCTTATGAAATCCGCAATCGTCGCGGCAATGGTATTTAGTTTTGTGCGGGCAATGACAGCTATTAGTGCTGTTATTTTTCTGGTAAGCGCAGAGTACGATATGGCCACCAGCTATATTATCGGGCGCGTGGAAAACAATGACTACGGTATTGCAATCGCATACTCGACAGTGCTGATTGTGGTGATGCTGTCGATCGTATCAATCATGCAATTGCTGGTCGGGCGAACCACAACATCGCGGCGCGCTGGAGCCGCCGGTGCCGAACAATAGCAACGCAAAACAGACCGCAGAGATGACTACAGATTCGATTGCTTTAAGCACCACCGGGGCAGTGCAGGAAAATGGCAGGGTTGTGTCAGGGAATGCGGCACCGGTTGAATTCCGCAATGTGTCCAAGCTCTATGGCACAAGTGTGACAGCGGTTGATAACGTATCGCTGCGGGTTGAAGCTGGTGAACTGGTGACGTTGCTCGGTCCCTCCGGATGTGGCAAAACCACTACCTTGCGCATGATAGCTGGTCTGGAGAAAGCCACCAACGGAGTGATCACCATCGGCGATACCGATGTCACCGCGCTGCCGGCTACCGACCGTGATGTCACAATGGTGTTTCAGTCCTATGCATTGTTCCCCCATATGACGGTCCTCGAAAACGTATCCTACGGGCTGTCTATGTCAGGGCTGCCAAAAACGGAAGTGCGGGAGCGCGCCGAGGGTGGTCTGGATCTGGTGGGCTTGAGTGGCTACGGCAGCCGTCTGCCCAGTGAACTCTCGGGTGGGCAGCAACAGCGTGTAGCGGTGGCACGCGCACTGGTGCTGGAGCCACAGGTACTTCTGTTTGATGAGCCTTTGTCCAACCTTGATGCAAAGCTACGACGTCAGGTGCGAGAGGACATCCGCGATATCCAGACCCGGCTTGGCCTTACCGTTGTGTACGTTACGCACGATCAGGAAGAAGCGCTGGCCGTTTCTGATCGAATCATCGTGATGAACAATGCCGTGATTGCACAGATTGGAACACCACGTGAACTTTACGAAGAGCCTGTCAGTGAATTCGTTGCAGACTTCATTGGAGAGGCTAATATTCTCGATGCCTCTATAGAGAATATTTCAGAGGGCAGGGCGTTAGTGAAGCTCGGTAAGCTGCGGTTGCAGCTTAGGGCTGCATCTGAGCATCGACCGGGTGCGGTACGGCTTGCAGTCCGGCCCGGTCGAATACTTCTGGGAGCAGCAGGTGAAGCAGACTCACTTGAAGGTGTTGTGGATAAATCCACCTATGTTGGCAGCCATATGGAGTATCGAGTAGCAACTGATCACGGCACAATGTTTGTAGTGAGTCAGGAGGTGAGTGAGGTCTACCAGCCCGGGCAGGATGTAAGCGTGAGGTTTGCAACGACCGGCCCGGTTCTGTTGAGCCCGGAAACCACACCCACATGATCAATGGCCAGCATGATCAATGGCCAGGGCTGATAATCTATAAATATTTTCTTGAGCATGTAGATCTATTTATTTGACCGCGGGCTCTGCTGTTGCACTAGTGCTTCACTCTTGCACCTGACAATAATTTGCCAGGCGATCATTAAATATTTTCGCTTCCTTGTGTAACCACTCTTTGAATATAAGCAGCTTATTGTCATTTGAGCGAACTTTCGGGTAGACAAACGATGTGCCGTGTGTGAGCGGCTTGCACAGATCGAAGAGTATCTGCAGGCGACCCGCGTCCAGTTCATCGACACACAAAGAAAGGCGCGTAAGCGCTGTGGATTTACCGCTCAGGGCTGACAACACCACGTTATCACTGGCGGAAAATTCGGTGATTTTCAATTTGCGCTTGTCCAGTGGCAAAGCCTGCAGGTAGTCTTCAGTTTCACGACCGGTCATATCTGTACGGTGATCGGGTGAGAAGCGAATCCCGTCCATAGAAAGCGGTTGCTCATAAAGATTTTCAAACCTGCTGCCAATTTTTTCTGCAAGATCCGGCGTTGCCACCAGGCACAAGGCATCGGGTACTAGAAATTCTATCATTAACCCTTCAGCTTCTTTTGCATCAAGCCGAATGGCCGCATCAACTTTACCGCCGATTAAATCGGTTTTCTGTTCAGATGTATGTAGGTGCAATTCAAAGTTATGATTGGCCTGCTGGAAACTATCGAGCCTTGGAATCAACCAGCGTGATGCAAATGAGGGCAAGGTAGTGACGGTGAGTATTTCCTGATTATCCGTACCGAGTATGCGTTCGATAGCGCTGTTTATACTGTCCAGTGCCGGCCGCGTGGCAGCCAGTAACTCCTGGCCATGCGGTGTGAGTGCAAGATTTCGCGGCTGCCGAGAGAACAGTTGCGTGCCAAGCTGACTTTCGAGGCCTCTAATCTGCTGGCTGACGGCTGCCTGGGAAATATTGAGTTCCTCAGCTGCTGAGGTAAAATTCAGGTGTCTGGCAGAGGCTTCAAATACGCGTAGGCCATTAAGCGGAACATTGTGTCTATTCACAATAAAAACTTATGCCTCGATAAGAAATTATCATTTTATATTACCTTATTGATGGTCGAAACTCCTTAGCAAGAGTTCACACGATAAGGCAACATTATGGAAGCAAGAATCGACCGGTTGCAAGCCGGAGCAATTGAACAGATATATCAACGTGTTAAATTGACGCTGGATAAATGGAATCAAAACTACCAGACACGCAAGGAACTGCCATGCCTGGAGGATTATCAGCTTGATGATATCGGCATTGATCGTCAGCAAGCGTTGCGTGAGGCTGGCAAACCATTTTGGCAGGATTAATAAACCCGGTATAATAGATCAGTCCCGCAATGGAATCGTTCGATGAATTGAGGGCCTGAGCTGGCAGTGAATCCGAAACGTACGGTCAGTTAGTATCCGGTGCGAGAAGAAAATCTACTGTGAAGACAAATCTCTGCACGATATCCTCGCACCTCATGGATAATACGGGTCAGTATAGATATCGATGCGGTTTAACATCTTCAGCAGGCCAGGCTTTAATTGAAGGTGGGTACCGGACGTCACATTTATTTGTTTCCAGTAAATCATGCATGTATATTTTCATAATATACATAGTAATAACACTGTGGGTTTTATAGCATTGAAAAAAAAGCATTGGAGCTTCTGGTTGGTCTGCATTGCAGGGCTGGTTTGGAATGTCGGCGGCTCGGCTAATTATTTAATGCAAACCAGCATAGAATTTGTCAATTCCATGCCGGCAACGCATCAGGCAATAATAATCGGCCGCCCCGCCTGGGCCACTGCCGGGTTTGCAGTGGGTGTCTTCGGAGGAGTACTTGCTTGCGTTTTGCTAATGTTCGTTCACCGTACTTCTATAACTGTTTTTCTCGTGTCTTTAGTTGGCATTATTGTAACAATGATCCATACAATGAATGTGGTGATGTCAGAAGTTGAATTTAGTTTTCCGGAAGTATTTTTCATGGCAATTTTGCCTCTTGCAGTTGCCCTGGCATTGTTCGGGTATGCCAAACATGCCATATCGAAGTATGGAGTAAGGTGAACCAGACAAAGTAGGTTCGTAAATAGCCATAACATGTAATTTGAGGGCAGGGCAAGGTGAAGTTAACGTTGCTCGGTGTGTACCAAGCCGGTAAGCCAGAACTTGTTTCTCTACATCTGCACTGCAAGTTTTTCATCTAAAAATCTACGGGCTATCGCTCCCTGCTGCGTCCACGGTCGGTTTCCCTGCTTTGATTCGATCGATCGCTCGGTGGCTGGTTTACATTCTCATCGGATGAATAGGTGGTTGATTCTTCGACGAAGTCGGTGCGCGGAGTAACCAACTGGTTTGCAACCCACCATATGCCCGCAGTTAAAACCAATGCCCATATCGCCAGTATCATCATTGCTGCACTACGACTGGCGGGAAGGCCTGATCGCATCAATGCTTCGCCTTGTCGTTTTGAAGCTGCCATTACTATTGGCGGAATCATTTTCCGGAGCAGGGAGATTCCCACTGGCAGAAGTATCAGATCATCGAGCAGCCCGAGTATCGGGATGAAATCCGGTATCAGGTCGATTGGGCTCAATGCATAGCCGACAACAAAAATTGCGAAATATCTGGCGTAGGCTGGAGTGCGCGGGTCACGCATCGCCACATAGAGTGTATAGATTTCGAGTTTAAGACGCAGTGCCCATAATCTTAGAGTTGCTAACGATTTTTTAATCACTAACTGGCTTTGCCCATGTGGTCAATTTCCCCGTCTGGACTTATTCTACATCGATTCAATCGCGTACGCTCTGGCCGGTGCGCCGTCGGCATCCAGTAATTTTAGTGGTGCCGCTGAGAAAAACACTCGAGTCTGCGTAATCGCACGGGTGCCCACCAGATACTCAACTAAAGTAACGCCATTTCGCAGAAGTACATCGTGGGAGACGTGCTCATTTATCGGTCGGATATCGCCGTCGAGCAGGCAACGTATTGTCCAGTCCTGCGGAAAATCGAAAGCGACGGCAGTGGGTTTTTTAGCTAGCAGCCATTCGCATGCATCCCGCGTGAGATAGGGGGCCTCGCGCCAGAACGGCTCGGTGTGCCAATCGCGTTGTTCATCCCAACAGCTGCGAAACAGAACAATCTCATCGTTTTTAACGTGCTGCCCGCGAGACTCCAGCAGCGAATCGTCGACAGCTTGATTCGGCAACACGTCACTGATATCGATTACCGAAGCAAAGCCCACCACTTGATCAAGTGTCAGGTCTGTTGTCGTCGTACCGCCGGGAACCATATGTCGAGGTGCATCGAGGTGCGTGAAGCCATGGCAGGATGTCTGCACCCAGCTGACTTCGAATAGATCGCCTGCCATGAAACTACCGCGTACCCCCTGCGTCATTGGCCAGCGTATATGCTCGCCCTCCAGCGGCATGGAGAGGTCGTGGATTTGCACTAGGGCCGTCCATTTGTTGCAAACAGAGTGAATATCTTATCGGTTTTTCATGCGCCGTGTTGCGACGCTTTGCTCGTGGTTTTTTTGGGGGGGTATACTCTGGTGTTGCATGAAATTTCGAGTCCAGAAGCTTACAGAGCTATAGAAATGGCGCTGCACAGAGTTTTTACTGGATTGAGCCTGTTCATTCTTAATTGATATTCAGGAAAAGCGATGGCGGTGACCATAAGGTCTGCGATAGAAGCAGCGCAGCGGTTCTGCGCGGAATTTTATGCACCACCAAGGTCTACACCTGAGCACCATCAACCCACACGCCCCGAATATTAGATCGGTTGGCACCATAGATGGTTTTCTGGAAAACATCTTCATCGCTATCGAGTGCCGGAAATACAGTTAGATTGCTGTCTTTGGCGCTGGTGTCGATTAACATGGCATCGAAGTGATAGCCTGGTTCAAACTTTCCTATACGCTGATCCAGCACTTGTCCGCCGCCAGCGGTTGCCAGATAAAATGCTTCAATAAAATTTGACCGGCTGTCGCTGACTCCACGCTGTTCTGCTGCCTGCTCAGGGTCTGTGCCGCTTTCCAGCATTCGTGATGCGCTGATTACATGCTTGCAGCTGTCGAACATTGAGGCGCTCGGGCCACCTGAGATATCAGTCCCCAGGCCAATGTGCAGACCTTTGGATAGCGCCGTGCGTAGAGGGAACACGCAACCGGCAAAATAACTGTTAGACAGCGGGCAGTGGGCAATACCGGACTGATGCTTGCCAATGGTATCCATGTCGGAATCCGTGAGCAGGTTTGAATGTGCCAGTACCGTTTTTCGGGTTAGCAGTCCGAAGTCGTGCAGTGCCTCGGTGTCTGTTTTTCCGAGTCGATCTATAACGTACTGGTGCTCCCAGTCACTTTCGGAACAGTGCGTTTGTATAGGGCAGTTGTACTGACTGGCCAGCTTCCCCAGACCCTCCAGCATTTCGTTGGTGCAGGCGGGTATAAATCGGGGAGTGATTATCGGTTGCACGCGCTCGCGATGGTTACCGGGTATCGCTCTAATGCTGTTTATGAGCTGTTCAGTTTGCTGCAGGCCGCTACGGGTGTCGGTGTCGCGGTAGTAGTCCGGGCATTGAGTCGGGTCGTCCATTGCCACGCGGCCCACCCATGCTCGTTGTCCTTTTTCTACGCAAATATCAGCCAGAATCTGCGTTGCCTGCTGATGGATGGTGGCAAAATAGACGGCGCTTGTTGTGCCGTTGGCCAGCAGGGTACTTACCAAAGATCGATAGACCGCGCCTGCGAACTCCGGATCAGAATAACGCGCTTCCAGCGGAAAGGTGCAGTTCATCAGCCAGTCCTGCAGGGGCAGGTGCAGAGCCTTTCCGAGTTGTGGCCATTGCGGAGCATGGATATGCAGATCGACGAGGCCGGGCAGCATAAACTGGGTGGCGGTCATGCGTGTCAGGCGTTTGCTGTGTTCAGCCTGTTGCAGGCAGGCGGTATAGTCGTCAGTGCCGGGTTCCAGTATGGCGGTGATAATGCCATTATTATCGACACCGATTAGCGTGTCGTTCATCACCTTCAGGCACGATGCACTCGGTGTGTGCATAAACCTGCCTTGAAAAAACTGCTGTATAGAGGAATTCAATAAAGTGGCTGCTTGTAGCTAACTTCAACGGCTCTGCATTTTCAGAGCCGTTGAGTTATTAGATGTAAATACAGGCTGGCTGCTACTTGGGCAGTTTGGTTTCGACCCCTTTAACCAGCCAGTTAATCCCCAGAAGGTCGCCATCACTGATAGTGTCCCCTTCGGCAATTTTTACTGCACCGTCCTGATCAATAACCGGGCCGTTAAACGGGTGGAATTCACCCGCTGCTATCTCGGCAACTTTGGCGTCCAGTGCTGCTCTTTGCTCAGTGGTTAGATCATCACTCCAGCTTTCCATAGATACTGCGTCATCTGCCATGCCGCCCCAGAATGCAGTGCCTTTGAACGTGCCGTCCAGTACTGCCTGAGTCTGCTCTATAAAGTGCTTGTCCCAGCTGATCTGCATGGAAACCAGAAGCTTGGTTGGCGCGTATTTTTTCATGTCGGAACTGGTATTCACCACATAAACACCTTCTTCTTCAGCAACGGTAACAACCGAGGGGGTGTCCTGGTAGATTGAAAAAATCACGTCTGATTGTTGTGAAATAAGTGAGCGCGCTGATTCCTGTGCTTTGCTTGGGTCAAACCAGGAATTCAGCCACACGACTTTCATGCTGACATCGGCGTTGGTCTGCTGTGCGCCCAGTGTGAATGCGTTGATAATTCCGACTACTTCCGGAATAGCATAAGCTGCCACCATGCCAATGGTATTGGTTTTTGTTACGTAGCCGGCAGCCATGCCGGCAAGATAGGCGCTTTCGTAGTTGCGAGTCTGGAAGTTGCCCATGTTGTCGGCCAGCTTGTAACCACTGGCATGGATAATTTTGATATCCGGGTAGCGTCTGGCCAGTTTTAAACCGTCGTTCATGTAGCCAAAAGAACCGAGCATGATCATCTTCGCGCCTTCTGCAGCAAATTGATTCATGATGCGCGCGGCGTCGGGCCCTTCGGGTATATTTTCGACAACAATAGATTCTACTTTGTCGCCGAACTCGGCTTCAATCGCTTTGCGGCCGTCGTCGAGTTCGTGTGCCCACCCGACATCGCCGGCAGGTGAGGGGTAGATAAACCCTATTTTTAATTTATCTGCGGCAATAGCTTGTGAAAAGCTGAGCGCGGTGAACAGGGTCACAGCGGTTGCGGTAATCAGTTGGTGTAGTTGTTTCACTCTGGTTCTCTCGGGTTGGTTCCGGTTAATCAGCACTGGTGTACGGCTGCCCCAGTGAGGCCGGATGGTTCAGCCGGATAATACGCGAATCACGTGATATCACAGCCAGAATAATAATAGTGACAATATAGGGTGCAGCGGACATCAGCTGCGAGGGTATGGCAAAACCCTGCCCTTGTATAAACAGCTCGATCAATGATACCGCGCCAAACAGGTAAGCGCCCAGTGCAATTCTGCCAGCGCGCCAGGTGCCGAAAACTACAAGCGCTACAACAATCCAGCCACGCCCGGCAACCAGCCCTTCGGCCCACAGCGGTGTGTAGGCCAGTGTAAGGTAAGCGCCACCGATACCGGCCATTGCACCGCCGAACAAAACAGCGCAGAGCCGAATGGCAATCACCGGGTAGCCGATTGAGTTGGCCGCTTGCGGGTTCTCACCAATAGCGCGAATAACAAGCCCTGCCTTGGATCGGTTTAATAACAGCCAGATCAGAAAAATTGAGATCATACCTGCATAAACCATTAAATCCTGCCCGAAAAGTACTTTACCGAGCACCGGTAAGTCACTTAAAAAGCCAAGATCGATTTTATCCAGCGGGTCGATAGTGTGGCCTTCGTGCTCTTTGCCGATCAGAGCGGATAGGCCCAGGCCGAGAATGCCAACGGCAAGCCCGGCGGCAACCTGATTCGCCAGAAAAAACAACGCGAGTATGGCGAACACCAGAGACAACAGAGCACTGACTGCCGCGGCTGCAGCAAAACCGCCAATGTAAGAACCGCTGAGCGTTGCAACCACAAACCCGGTTGCAGCCCCAGTGGCCATCATGCCTTCAACACCCAGGTTCAACACGCCTGATTTTTCGGCGACGACTTCCCCCATGGCAGCGAAGATCAGTGGCGTGGCAGCGGCCAGAGTGCCGGCCAGAACATAGACTATGGAATCGAGCATTAGTGATTCCCCGGTGTGGTTGCGGGGGCGACAATGCGTTTGAGCCGGTAGTGAACAAAAAGGTAACAAGCCAGATAAAACACCAGCAGCATACCCTGAAACAGGGTGGTCGATGCGTTCGGTATACCAACTGACACTAAAGACATATCGCCGCCCACATAGATTAGCGCCATAAAAAACGCCGCGAATATTATCCCGATCGGATGCAGGCCGCCGAGAAACGCAACTATAATGGCGGCAAATCCGTAACCCGGTGAAATATTGCGTTGCAATAGCCCGAGAGGCCCCGCTACTTCACCAACGCCAGCCATGCCGGCGGCGGCCCCACCAATCAGTAGCCCCATCCATACGGCGCGGTTCTCTGCGAAACCGGCATAGCGAGCAGCACGAGGTGCCAGGCCACTGACCAGTAGTTTATAGCCGGGTACACTGCGCTGCACAAATACCCAGGCCACAACGGTTGCTACTAATGCCAGATAGAGCGAAGAGTTCACGCGGGTGCCGCTGATCAGGGGGTCAAACAAAGCGGCGTCTTCGAACAGCGCCGATTGTGGAAAATTCATGCCCATCGGGTCTCGCAGCGGGCCTGTTACCAGATAATACAGTAACTGTAATGCGATGCTTGAGAGCATAAAGGTTACCAGGATTTCGTTGGCGTTGAAGCTTGTTCGCAACCACGCTGCGATTGCCGCCCATGCAGCTCCGGCGAGTGTGCCGGCGATAATCATGCCTGGTAACAGCCATATAGAGTCTGTATCGTTGAAGTGCAGCGCGATAGACCCGGAAGCAATAGCGCCGAGCAGCAACTGTCCCTCCGCACCTATATTCCACACCCGTGCGCGAAAACCGATAGCAAGCCCTTGTGCGATAAGCAATAGTGGTCCGGTTTTAAGCAGTACTTCGCCTATTCCGTAGCGTGTTGTCAGTGGCTCTATAAAAAAAGCGTAAAAGGCGTCGAGCGGGGATTTGCCTAGCAGTGTGAACATAATTGCCCCGGCTATCAGGGTTAGCCCGATAGCCGTGAGCGGCACTAGAATCTGAGCTAGTAAGGATTGCTCGGTGCGCGGTACCAGTCGTAGCATCAGCAGCCAGCCTGTCTGTTGGTTGAATGTTCACTGCTGGTGACGGTTAGAAACTGGCCTGTCATCCACTCCCCTATGTGTGTAACCGTAGTTTCCCGGGTTTTCACAGCCGGAGACAACTGCCCCTGATAAATAGTATGCAGTCGATCAGTCACCTCGAACAGTTCCTCGAGTTCTTCGGATACAACCAGAATAGCGGTACCCTGATCGCGCAGGTTTATCAGTGCCTGGCGTATGGCAGATGCCGCGCCGACATCGACACCCCAGGTTGGCTGTGACAACACCAGTAACTTAGGGGCGAGCGCCATCTCTCTGCCGACAATAAATTTCTGCAGATTGCCGCCGGACAGACTGCCGGCGATTGCCATCGGGCCACCGCAGCGGACGTCGTTGTCGCTGATGCACTCAGTGGCGCGTTGCTTAACCGGCCCGAAACGAATTAAGCCCCAGCGGGCCAGCCCGGTTTCGAGTCCGGTCAGGAGGCTGTTCTGGCCGAGCGATAACTCGGGTACCGCGCCGCGCCCCAGACGCTCTTCGGGCACAAATGCCAGCCCGAGCCGACGGCGTCTAATTGGATCCAGGCGATTGACAGTTTCACCGTCTATGGTGATTTTTCCCTGATTTGCAGGGACTAGATCTTCGCCGGAGATCAGCCGCATCAGTTCGTTCTGACCATTGCCCGATACGCCCGCAATACCGACAATTTCACCGGCATTCACATGCAGCGATGTGTCGATCAGTGTAGTGGCAAACGGATCTGCCGGGGTATAAGCAAGGTTTTCTATTTGCAGCAGCGTTTTGCCGCCAGAGTCTGGATCTGCATGTGTGGCGTGTGGTATGTCACGCCCGATCATCATGTGGGCAAGTGATTGTGCGCTTTCCTGTGACGGTATAGCGGTGTTCACGACCTTGCCATCGCGAAGTATAGTCGCCTTGTCACACAGGCTGCGAATTTCATCGAGTTTATGGCTGATGTACAAAATGCTGCAGCCTTCGCTCTTGAGTTTGCGCAGCGTATTAAACAGCTGCTCAACGCCTTGTGGTGGCAGCACTGAAGTAGGCTCGTCCATAATCAGCAGTTGCGGGCTTTGCAGGATGCAGCGAATGATTTCGACCCGCTGGCGCTCACCGACCGATAATGAATGAACCAGTGTATCGGGCGCCACCGGCAGGCCGAAATTTTTGCCCGCTTCTTCTATACGCCGAGACAGATCCGGGAGTGAGCCTTTCACCGCCAGCGATATATTTTCTGCAACAGTTAGTGATTCAAACAATGAAAAATGCTGGAACACCATACCGATGCGCAGCGAGCGTGCATGGGCCGGACTGCGTACTGTAACTTTTTTGCCGCGCCAGATGATCTCACCGGCATCTGGCTGGCTGACTCCGTAGATCATTTTCATCAGGGTGGATTTACCGGCGCCATTCTCACCCAGAATTGCGTGAATTTCGCCTTCATTGATAAATAGATCAACAGCGTCGTTGGCGACAACAGTGGGAAATATTTTCGATACGCCGCGTAATTCCAGCAGTGGTTTCATGCCGCAGGCCCGGCCGGAAAGATACCCGGCATTACTATAAAACCTGGAATACGTTTGACCTGATCGGCCCAGCGCCTGATTGCCGGATAGTCCTGTCGCGATATACTGCCTTCTTCAGAGAGCATAATATAGGGAAAGCAGGCGATATCGGCAATGGTGGGGTTGTCTCCGGCAACAATCCACTGCTGGTTCTGCTTATTGTTAAACCACAAGTGCTCATCGAGAATTCTAAACAAGCGGTGTGCTTCGGTGCGGCAGGCTTCGACATCAAAGTTATAGAAAAAACCCTCGACCAGTCTGGCCCGGGAGGCAGAACCTGTGATGCTGTCTGCGAACGCCAGCCACTGAGAGACTAAAGCCAGGCGTTGCGGATTGTCGGTCGGGTACCAATGGCGGCTTTTGTCGTAGCAACTGGCAAGGTAGACAAGAATTGCCTGTGATTCACGCAGGGTGAAGTTGTCGTCAAGGAGTACCGGTAACTGGCGTAGCGGATTAATCTGCTGAAACCAGTCTGTATTGTGTTCTGCAGCCGGATAAAATTCTACCGTATGGCTTGTATATTCTATGCCGAGTATAGAAAGCAGCAGGCGGATTTTATAGCAATTGCCGGACAATTCGTAGTCGTAAAGTGTAATCATAGGGTGGTTGCTATATGTCTAGTACCAGGCGTTCGGATACAGCTCTGGAGACGCAGGTCATGATGCAGTTGTTACTTTGCCGTTCGGTATCATTTAAATAGACATCCTGATGCAGCGGTTGTCCGTCAAGTACTGCCACGCGGCAGGTGCCGCAGGCACCTTGCTCACAAGATGATGGCAAGTCGACTCCGTTGCTGCGCAGTGTTTGCAGCAACGTTTGGCCGGCTTCAACGGTCAGCGTTAAGCCGGAGCGAGCCAGATCTACCCTGAAAGAGTTTTCCGAAGTGACTGTGCTGGTGTTTTTAAAAAACTCGAAATGTACGGCTTTATCAGGCCAGTTGTGTTGTTGAGCAAGATCTCGTGCCGCATTCAGCATCGGTGCCGGACCGCACAAATATACATGGCTTGCCGCTGTATAGTTCTCCAGAAGTGAGTTAAGTGATGCGCGGGTCTGCTCGGGGGTGAAGCCTGCGTTTATGGTGACTCTGTTACCCAGAGTGGTCAGCAATTCCGGAAATAATGTATCGGTCTCACGCTGTACAAAATAGTGCAGGTGCCAGTTGCGTTCTGAGTTCTGCAGTGCCTGGGCCATTGCCAGTAGCGGGGTGATGCCTATGCCACCAGCGATCAGTAAGGTGTTGACTGCGTCTCGACGAAGCGGGAAATTGTTGCGCGGTTCCGAGATCGCTAATGTATCGCCAATGCGTACGGAGTCGTGCAAAAAGGCCGAGCCACCAGCGCCATTCGCCTCGCGCTTTACGGCAATAATATAACGGTCTGTCTGTACCGGGGCGTTGGTTAGTGAGTATTGCTTTATCTGTGAGTTAGCCAGATGCACATCGATATGTGCACCGGCCTGAAATGTAGGTAGTTGTGCATCGATAGAAACCAGTTCAAAAGCTTTTATATCGCTTGCACCTGTGTGAATTTTCTCGACTACAACGCGCAGTGGTGCCCGCCGACCCGAGCTGGCAGGTTCTGGCATTGCCGCCAGTGCTTCGGTCACTCTAGGTAGTGTAACCTGAAAGGGTTCTGGCATTTCTGTGGTAGTCAGGCTGGATTCAATCTGATTACGCCAATGTGACATAGCGAAGTTATGAGTTTTCAGGTGTAGTAGAGGTTCGGCGGCAAGCTGTGGCCCGGTTAATACAGCGTGCACTCGTGTTCTGTGGCTGTCGACCGGCTGCAGAAAAAACACCAGGGTTGAATCACCGTGACCGTCACTCCATAGCACGGTTATCTGGTACGGTTCTTCACGAATCACGCGGGTTACCGTTGGTGCTATTTCAGCTGGCGGATTTACTGATGGGTTAACCGGTTTAGAAAATGAGTAACGCGAAAAGTATTCTGCTGTAACCGCAAGTGGTGCGTTAACTGGAATAGATCGAAGTACCAGGCTGCTCTGGTTTGCATTTTGTATTTCCAGCTCCGGTACAGCTGGCACTGTGGTATCCGTGGCTGCTTCCGTTGTCCATACCAGACCGTAGCGCTCACTAACCGGATAGGTATTGTTGCAAATAGTTCTCGCAGGTGCATCGGCCGGGTGCGCGGGTATATAGGTGCAGCCGGCAGTGCGGTTTGAATAGCGCCATCCGTGATACTGACACGCCAGCTCCTGACCATCGTTGATACCTATAGATAAACGCACACCACGGTGCAGGCAGCGATTTTCCCATACATTGACATTACCATCGTCAGCGCGCCATACAGCCAGTTCGCGCCCGAGAATCTGACCGTGGTACACATGGCGCAATGGCAGTTCTTCAGAAGTGGCAATAGGGTGCCAGTGGCGTGCGGCAATCGTGCGATCAAGTTTTTTCAAGGGGCGGGTTGTCATGCGGCGGCTGGAATTACACCGTAGGTAATGCCGAGGTCGCTAAGCCAGCGGCGGTAAACAATGGCGGATTTATCAGCGCGTATAGGGGTTTCAGCGCGAGGGTCGAGTGGCAGGCGCTTGGGAAACTGGTTTTCCAGAATGGGTTTATCCTGCCCGAAGATCGTCTGCTGAAACATACGGATAGATAAATCAGTGCTGTGCTCGTCGATGACACTTACCAGCGCATGCGCCCGGATAGTTTCTTCGGTCACCGGTTGCACAAACAGGGCGATTACATCCATTCGTTTCTCATCTGACGGACACGATTTATAGAGCACCGAGCAATACGGATGAGGTACCCGGTAAACGTACTCAACCAGCATGCCGCCCTCCGAACCGGCTGCTGCCATCGGTTGGTAGAAGCGACAGCGGGTGGCGATGACATCGTTGGTGGTTTCTTCAATAGTGACATCGTATTCGCGCACTTCAGTATGCGGCTGCTCGCCTAGAATGCCGGTATGCACATAAGGGAAGTGGCCCATATCGAGGAAGTTCTCTACTGCGCGCGGTGCAGATACTCTAACGCCGATGGTTGCCGCACAAACATTGCGACGATCCGGTTCGTTGTATTCAGGCAGTGCGAACAAGGGTTTGTCGGGGCTGCCAGGGCAGGTCCACAGGTAGCCGTAGGCACAGGTAACGGGCAGGGTGTCGCCGGGTTCGTTCAGTCGCCAGGCACGTATGCCGTGCGAATTTGTATCAATGCAAAAGCCGATAGACTCGCCGAGCAGGGTTGTTTGGTTGTTGCCCGGTCTGATGTCTTCCAGTGCACAGATAACATGCCACTGGTTGCGAATGACCGGGTCGTTGCACAGAGTCATATGCCGCGGTTATAAGGCGTAAGGGATAACAACCTTATCTTGGTGTTTGCCAGAAGTAAATCAGTTCCGTATTCCAGGCGTCGAACCGGCGCGGGTGAAGGGTTTACCGGTGTTCGATTGCCGGATTAGCTTCCATTGCTTTCACAGCTAATGCGTATTCGCTCTGCGGGAATGAAAAATTGCTGCATAAGGTAATCGATCAGTGCCTGCTGGTGTCCGTTGTCGAGCAGTGCCAGTTTCATGCACGCCAGCCACTGATCACGTTCTGCTGATGTCACACGCAGGTGGCTGTGAACCGCAGGTATGCTGATTGGTGGAAGCTTTTCTGCGATATGCCTGCCTCCACCGGACCAATAGCAAAGGAACAGAGTTAGTTTATCGCGCATAGTGGCGGGGTCGCTGTTATGCCATGACCAGATGGTGTCGAAGTCCGGATTGGATTGCATGTGGTTGTAGAAAGTATCAACCAGTGCGCGCACGCCCGGTTCGCCACCCAGCGCGATAAAGGTCGTGTCTTTGAAACCGTATTTCGGTGGTGGATCAGTTGATGGCTGCGGCATGGGTTTGCTTACCTATTTGAAATTGAACCCACAGACGACGGTACCGTTCTTTTTGCACTGCACCGTGACCTCCCTGCCTGATGCTTCTGCAAAAAAAGCGGCGACCAGCCGGCACGTAAGTGGTTCATGGTGTACCAGAGTGGCGACCGGGCAGCTATGGCAGCTAACCGTGTTTCTGGTGCCTTTCGTAGTGAGCTCTGCCATAGCGCCGAGAGAATTGACGACATCAACCGATCTCTGAATGTTGGTGGTGATATCGGCAACCGGCTGCAAACCGGATGCTTTCGCCAGTGACCGTCCGGTCTTTTCCAGCAAGCTGATGCGCTCGCGCTCAGGCAGGTCTTTACTGATTGTTTGAATCAGCATATCAAGTACCGGCTTGTAGGCTGATGAATGAACGTCTTCGTTGCCTGCCACGGTCTTGTACTGGTAGGCGGGCTTGCCCGCGTTGCTGGAGAGGCGTTGCTCGGTTCTTTCGATTATGCCCGCTGCTTCGAGCTTGCGAACCTGCAGATGAGTGGAGTTACGTGAAATGCCCAGCTCGGCCGCCAGTTCCTGGACTGTCAGTGCACTTCTGTTGAGCAGATCAGTAATCTTGTTTGTTGTATCCATTGTGTTGCAATACTTCTATAAAGCGGTTGATAGTAGTGGCCTGAAGAAATAAACACAATAAGTAATAATAATATATGACATATATGATTAATGGCGGTAGAATATTTTCCGCAGGCCGCCGGCGATGACAGTGAGCTCGGCAGGGCAGTCTGTCTTCACTAAGGATCAACAGAGGAAATTTATATGCGCAGGTTCATATCGGTCATTGGAATGGTGTCCCTGTTTTTATCAGCGGGCGCACATAGCGATGAAGACAAAATTTCGTTCCCCGAGAATTACAGGGCAACCTATACCAACTACCTGAGTCTCGATCGTACGCAAAACCCGGATCAGGTAATTCGATTATTTGCAAACGATATAGCCATGCAGGGCCCTGGTGAAGATGGCAAGCTGCCATATGGTTCTATTCTGGTTGCCGAGGTGTACAAGGCCAGGCTCGATTCAGAAGGTGCGGTGGTTACCTCGTCACTGGGCCGGCGGATAAAAGATAAGTTTGCACTGGTAGCCGTTATGCAGCGCGGCGAAGGCTGGGGTGAACAGTACGCAGAAGGCATTCGCAATGGCAACTGGGAAATGGCTGCTTTCAAGCCCGATGGTTCAAAAGCAAATAAAGATATCAATGCCTGCCTGGCATGCCATGCACCGCTTACGGAAAGCAATTTTGTATTTTCTTATGATCACCTGGTGAAGTGAGCCGCTTGCTTTTTCGCATAGCGGCAAGAGTAGTCCGTTAGCAACAATCTTTGAATGAAAATTCACCAGCCACAATAAGGAGCGTTTGAAGATGTTCTATGTGGCTGGTGGATGACTTTTGGGATTTGCTTATCCGCCAGTGAGATTGAGCCAGTGAGATTGAGCCAGTGAAATTCAGCCCAGTGAAATTCACTGTCAAACTATAGATGCATTACATATAGCCTGATTCATTTACGGTAACGGGTATCGAGTGTTGTTTCGGCGTTGCCTGCCGTAGCCTCATGCATGCAGAAGCATTACTCTTTGAACGGCTGGACGAGCACTCATTGTCTCAAAGTGCGTGGCGATCCGTGGAAAGTCAGATAAATTGACATTATCCCACGCTAACCAGCGGCAGATTGTAAACAGATAAGCGTCACAGACACTGTATTGGCTTCCCAGAACCCAGGGCCCTCTGAAGAGTTCACTTTGTATAAGCTCAAAGGATGCGGTCATGGTTTCGGGTACCTTGGCTTTCATTGCGGCAAACGTTGATTCATCGTTAACCCATCGTTCTCCGCGAGCACCGTGCGCATGTGCCACATGTACAGTAGAGCAGAGGTAGCTGTTGAATGAATCAGCAAGTGCCAGGCTATAGGGGTCGCCGATTGGAATAAGCGTTGCAGCCGGGTGCAGTCGAGCGATGTAGTTAAGTATGGCCGGTGTCTCTGTAAGAACACCCTGGTCGGTGATCAGTGACGGCACACGACCCTTGGAGTTGATTTTTAAATAATCTGAAGAGCGCTGTTGACCAGCTGCAAGATCCACTGCAATTGCCGAGTAATGTGCGTTGGCTTCTTCCAGCGCGATGTGCGGGGCCAGCGCACAGCTGTCCTTTGCATAGTACAGTTTCATTGTTCTACCACCTAACTCAAAAATTCTAATTTTTATTTACGCTTGGACGGCAATGACGCTAAGTTTGCGACACTGTCGGCACTGACGTTATAGCAGGATTGGATTACCCCGAGTTACAGGCGTGAACGTCTGCGGCGCGGCCTTATGGTGGCAGATTGCTGCGGTCTTTTACACACGCTTAGAAGCGATTTCTGGAAAAGCGGTATTATTACCACTTTACCTTGTGCGGATCGTCAGTTACAAATAGTGGTAGATACCATTTTGTTGTCTGACAGGGAAGGTCAGGGGGCCAGAACAGCGGAGCAAGATCAATTGATCTAGGCAGAAGAGAAACGCTGCCTGTCGCACGGCTATGGCCGGGTGGAAGTTTGAGAAGGAATCGTATCAATCTAAATATAACAACTTTAAAAGAGTCCGGATATGCGTAAACTTTCAGGTATTCCACATTTAGAAAACCCGAAGTTTGTAAAGGAATTAATGGAAGTGTATCTGGATCAGGATGATTCAGATAAGCTGAAACTCAGTGAGACAATCGGGGCGGACGAACCCGGCGCCTATTTTCTTGGCACTCGCGGCGGCAATGCCGAAATGATGCTTGAACTACTGACCAGGGCATTGCAGGCTCATGTAGATTTCAGGAAGGGCTATCACCCTGAAGATCCGGACTACCTGACGGATGCTGTGAAAAAATCTGACGGCTACAAAGAAGCCGTTAAGCTACTGGAAAAACAGCATGGAAAAGTTCTGCAAGAGCTGCAAAAGTCCGGGCCGTTTTTCAGCCCCAGAAGTATTGGGCACATGCTGTGGGATACCTGCGTTCCGGGTATGGTCGGTTACTTTGCTGCAATGCTGTATAACCAGAATAATACCGCTGCAGAGGCATCGCCAGTCACCACAATTATGGAAATGCTGGTCGGCAACGATCTCTGTGAGATGCTGGGTTTTAATACTCGTCCTTTCAGCGTTCACCTGCCGGGAGAAAAGGCAGCGCCAGATACAAGCGGTGGAAAGATAGCCGGATGGGGGCATATCACCTGCGATGGCTCCGTTGCAAACCTGGAAGCGTTATGGGCCGGTCGAAATATTAAATTCCTGCCAGTTGCACTGAAAAACGCAATTTTAGGAGATGAATCACTGAAGGCAGCAAAGGCTCTTGAAGTTAAATTGCTCGATGGCAGTGTGGCTAAACTGACTGAATGCGATAACTGGTTGCTGTTGAATCTCAAAGCAGATGATGTGCTCGAACTCACGCCGCGAATGCATGATCTCTACGGTATCGATCCGTCAGCAATCAGTGATGTTCTAAATAATTATAGTGTGCAGAACCTCGGTTTGCTTGAATTTTACAAGAGGTTTCTGAAGGATATCAACGAGCCGCCGGTCGCGCTGGCGCCGGCTACCAAGCACTATTCATGGCCGAAAGGCGCGGCAATACTGGGTATCGGAGCAAACAATGTGCTGTCGGTTCTTGTCGGTACCGATGCGCGCATGGATCTGCACAATCTCGAACAGAAACTGCAGAACTGCGTTGACAAAAAAATACCGGTGATGACAGTGATAGCTGTTATAGGCAGCACAGAAGAGAGTGCCGTTGATCCACTCGATGGCATTATTGCATTGCGGGAGAAATTCCGCGGCAAAGGACTGGATTTTACTATTCACGCAGATGCGGCCTGGGGCGGTTACTTCGCGTCCATGCTGCGTGAAGGTAAAAAACGAACTGCACGTGTCGAGTTGTGGCGTGATGGTATGCCGATGAGCGATTACGTAACGAAGCAATACGCCAGTATTGCCGAAATTGATACCGTCACTATTGATCCGCACAAGGCTGGCTACGTGCCGTACCCTGCAGGTGGTATGTGTTACCGCAACTCTGCAATGCGCGGTACTATCACGTTTACGGCTCCGGTTGTCTACCACGGTGGTGCAGACCCGACTGTCGGGGTTTATGGTGTAGAAGGTTCTAAACCGGGTGCTGCTGCCAGTGCGGTCTATTTAAGCCACCGGGTTATCAGAACTGATAAAACCGGCTACGGTGCTATTCTTGCCGACTGCATGTATGGGGCGAAGCAGTTTTACGCCTCAATGATAACCCTGAACCTGCACGACAGGCCGTTTAAAATTGTGCCGTTATGCGAGTTACCGGCGGAGCGCAATGGTGGCTCAGCTGAAGAAATACATGAGCAGCTACTGTTTATACAGCAACGGATAGTCGGTGTGAGCAAGCATGATCTGGTTAGAGACAGCGAGGCCTTTGAGCTGTTCCGGCAACTGGGACAGGATCAGACTATACTGACCTATGTATTTAATTTCCGAAAGTCTGATGGTAGCTGGAATACTGACATTGATCAGTTAAATACGATGAATAACGGTGTGTTTGATCGTTGTAGTATGAGCCCGAGAAGGGTTAGTGAAGATATCAATAACACCAAGCTGATCGTGACTTCATCAAAGTTTGAATACCAGGCCTACGGTGAGAAATTCATGGATTATTTCCAGGGCCGGCTCGGCATAGAGAATCCGCATCACAAGAATATTAATTTTAATATATCTACTCTAATGAACCCGTGGCTGACCGATACCGAAGCAGGTTCATTTGCACCGACCTGGGCTGCAATAATGGCCGACGAAGTCGAAGCGGTGATCGCTGAAAATAACTTGTGCTAATCAAAAAATGCGGCAAGGCTGAAGAATCTGCTTTGCAAGCAATGGGAAATACAATGAAAATAAATTTTAGTGCTGCACTACTAGCGTTAGCTACAACCTGTGCTACTGCATCGGATCACCTCGATTCGACTTTTTTAGATACGCACCCTGAGTGGGATATTGGCGATCTTTTTCTCTGGAAGGGTGAGCAGACGGGAGGCCCGGTGTTCGCCATGACATTCAATCCACTGACTGGTAGCAATGAAAAAACAGCGGCGATAAAGCTGGATCCGAAGGCTGTATACCAGTTTAAAATTGATACAGACAATGACTATGTGGCAGATCTGGCGTACAAGCTCACCGTTAAAGACTACGCGCAGGGTTCGCAGCAAACCATGATTCTGCGTCGCGCGACTGGAGACATGGCGCGCAGTAATGAAGCAGATGGTGAAGTCATCGCAACAGGCGATACCAGTATTGCTGATAGGCCGGTAAATGTTGTAGAAGGCGATAACAACGAACTGTTGTTTGCAGGCCCGAGACAAGATCCGTTCTTTTTTAATTTCAAGACAGTTGAGTCGCCGGTTGCTTTGGGTCTCCGATTTGCACTGGGTGCAGACGGACTGCCCAGTGACGGAACCTCTGCCAATACCTTTGGCCCGACCAATATGACTTTTGTCGCGTTGGAGGTGCCGGAATTGAAAGGCGTTAAATTTAATGCCTGGTGCACCACTTCTGTCGATGGCAATCAGGTAGACCGTGCCGGGCGAGCTGCTATGACTGCGATTTTCACCCCGAATACGCCTCCGGGCCGTAATGCCGAGCGTTACCCGTGGCGCAAGCAGGGAGACCACACACCCAAGCAAGACTATAATATGTCGACACCATCAGAAGATCTGGAGCTCTGGTCGGAGATGGTGGCTTATCGTTTAGATCAGGTGCAGGTCGGAGAAAATAAAGTGCAGCCGCTGGTCGATTTTTTTCTTCCGGATGTGCTCGAATACAATGCTGACGTTAGCAAAATGGGCTACCCGAACGGCCGTAACCTGAAGGAAGATGCGATTTACTGGACGATAAATAAAATTAACCCGTTTTTATATTACGATAAGAAACACTATAATTTCCCAATGACCAGTGATCAGAAAATATCGGCTAGTTTTCCGTATGCGGTAGATCCGGTAAAATTTAAGAAATAGTAGACTAGCCTATCAGTTCCAATGCCTGTTGCTGATCACTATTGGAAATCGTGGCAGGCATATTAGCGAGTAATTGCTGCAGGCGCGCAAGTTCAGCTGATTGCTTTGTAGTTATTGCGGGTGATGCCTGCAACGCACGGATCAGGCTGTTTAGTGATCTGAGCTCAACACTTCTGAAGCCACAGCGCTTTGCTTTTTCTGCTGTCTGGTTCAGCGCGGCAGCTGCTTCGTCTGTATTAGCGCTATGCATACCACTGACTACTGCGTGGGTGCGTGCGGTTTCGAGGGAATACCATTGCTCTGTGGTTTTGTCTGCAACAACTTTAGCCATGTCGATTTGCTTCAGGCTTTCGCTGTAGTCCCCTTTTTCTGCAAGGAGATCGGCGTACATGGTTAAAAACATGGGCTTCGCCAATGCTGCTCCTGTATCGCTACGTGCTTTCATGCCAGCTAAAATACGGTTTATACCTTTTTCGAAATTGCCGAGCCGCGCACGAGCGTAACCCCCCATGATTGTAGAATAGGCGACGTAGTGTGGTAGTTGTCGTTCAGTGGCGTGTTCAAACAAGGCGTCAGCGCGGTTTTTTGATGTTTCAAAATCTCCTAGAAAAGTTTGAAGTACCACGGAGAAATTCATCGCATGGGCATAACTCAGGGGGTGCTTTAACTCCAGAGCAAATTGCAGGGTTTGCTCATCGATGGAGTACGCTTTGTCTATGTCGCCGATAAGCCAGTAATACCAGACCAGATGGGTGCGAGCGAGGACTGCAGGGTTTAGTCCGTAGGCATGGGAGTTTTCAGGGCCGGTTAAGCCGTATATATCCAGTGTGTGGTTGAGCATTTCCACTGCTTCATTCATCTCGGAACGATAAAATTGAATGGTTCCAAGCCAGCTGGTTGAAAGCAGCTGCTGATCATAGTCCTCGGTTTGTACCGCCAGTTTCAGGCACTGACGTTGAAGTTCAAGCGCCTGATTGAGATTTCCTGCAATCAGATAAAATGATCCCAGTCCATGAAGTACCTTGTAGTTGGTAATGCCCCGGTCCAGTTGTCTGCCTATGTCCAGTGCCCGATTGAATGCAGCTTCAAGCTCGATTGACGCATAGCCGCGTGCGGCCACCAGTGGTGGGCCGAGTGATACCTGAAGGTCGAATTCCCTTTTTAATACGGCTTCATCGGCTTGCGGCATCTTTTGCAGTGTTTCTATACCTGCCATCAAATGATTTACCGCCTCTACGTTTTCCGATCGGCTACTGGCCGCGTTACCGGCAACATGCCAGTAGTCTATCGCCTCCATGGGGCGGTCGGCTTCAGCCAGATGGTGTGCGATGACTTCCGGTTGCTCTTTGGCATGTGGTATTTCGTCGCCGAGCAGGACATCTGCGATACGAGAGTGGTGTTGCTTGCGAACGGCGTACAACAAGGTATCGTAGGCGGCATCCTGAATCAGAGCGTGTCGGAATCGATAATTGCGCTCCTGGCCGGAACCGTCGGCTTCTACGAGTTCGGAGGCGACCAGTCGATCAATGTCCTTATCCAGCGCTTTGCTGCTGCGGTTGACAATCGAACTCAGCAGGTGATGGCTGAACTGGCGGCCGATTGTTGCACCGACCTGGGCAATTTCCTTGGCGCTGCCCAGTCTGTCAAGACGTTCGGTCAGGGAATCGATCAGTGTATTCGGTATGGTGTTGCTTTGCGAGTGTTCGCCTGATCGTTCCAGAACCAGCTTGGTGAGTTCCTCGACAAAAAGCGGAATGCCGTCTGTTCGTTCTATAACCGCTGCCAGTTCATCCGGGGCCAGCGTGCTGCTTTGAGGCAGGTTGCTGATTAGCTCAACAGTTTCGGTTTTGCTGAGTCCGCTAAGTTTGATCGCGCGCTTGATGCGGTGAAAAGCTTGCCTGACCTGATCGCTGGGGCGACTGGAAACCAGCGTCATAACCTGGTGTCCGGTCTTTAGCTGCGAGAAGCGATCGATGAGATCTATGGTTGATGGATCCATCCAGTGCGCGTCTTCAAATATAATGAGTAACGGATTCTTTTTTGCGCGTGAGCCCCATTGCTCAATGTGTAAATCCTGGATGGCTTCCAGCCGGCGCTGAGGGAAATCGGCGATTCCTTCTGGCAATTCGCCGGGGATTTCAACGCCCAGCAACGATGCCAGCAACTGTGTGGCGGTGTCAGCTGGCTGGGCAGCTGGAAGAAGGCATAACTGTAGTTTTTCTACGATGGTGTCGGCTGAGTCGTCTTCGTGGATGCCGGTATCAAACAGCCAGTGATCGACCAGCGGGTGAAAGGCGGTATTACTGTGGAAAGGCGAGCAGCGGTACTCAATGACGTGCGGATTGTCAGTTGCTATGCGCCGCTGAAACTCAGCTAGAATTCGTGATTTTCCAACACCGGGTTCTCCTACAACAATAGTTGACGTATTAATTGACCGACGCGTATCAGACCAGGCGTTCAGCAGCACCTGCATTTCTGCCTGGCGCCCGACAAAGCCCGCCTGATCACTAGAGTTTTGCAGTCGCTTTTTCAAGCGCTTTTCAGAAAGCACCTGGTACAGTCGCATTGGCTGTGCGAACCCTTTCATCATTTGGGGTTCCAGCTCTTTGCACTCAAAGCGATCGCCCAGCAGACGGTGTGTACTTTCACCAACGACCACGGTATCGAGGGGAGCGGCAGATTCTATACGGGCAGCAATGTTAGGCGTTTCCCCGACGACAGCACGTTCGGCACTGGAGGCTTCCCCGATCATGTCGCCAACGACCACCGGACCCGTCGCAATGCCCACTCGCACCCGCAGCGCAGTGCTGCCCCGCTGCACCAGTTTTTCGTTTAACGCTGTAGCGCTGGACAGCAGTTCCAGTCCGGCCAGAGCGCTGCGTTGCGGATCGTTTTCATGTGCCTGCGGGTAGCCGAAATAGGCGAGTACGCCATCGCCCATGTATCGGGCAACATAGCCGCCGAATTTCTCGATCGCAGATTTGCTGGCATCCTGAAAAGCCATCATGACTTCGCGAAGATCTTCCGGATCGAGGCGTGTAGACATCTCCGATGAACCCGCCAGATCGGCAAACATGACGGTGAGTTGTCTACGCTCGGCTACATCCGGGGCGGTGTTATCTTGCGCCGGTGCCTGCGCAGGAGTTTTCGGCGTGGCAGTACCGGCAAGTTGGCCTGCCGCTTTGAGTATCTTCTTGCGCGGGCCCAGCGGAAGCCCGAGTTCCTGTAACTCTGTGTCGGTGAGATCAGGCAGAACCGAGAGATCAATTTCCTGCTCGGTGAAAGTCGATGTGTACTTTTCGAGCCCGAGTGCACCTAGCCATTGACCGATATCGTCAGCCATTAGTACGTTCGAAGCAGGATTTTGTGCCTTGCTTTTGTGTGGCGTTGAATGGGTTGTACGCTAATGCTATTCATCAACGAAACTTTGCCATTGCTGGGCGGGGCGATCAATCAGGTAGCCCTCAAGCCAGTCGTATTGAGGGTGTTGAGTCAGGTAGTCCTCTGCGATGAAAGCCTCGCCGCAGGCTCTGCCCCAGCGCGCATCAAAACCCATAGCTCTCGCAGACTGCGTGGTGGCTACTTTTGCATCGACCGAGCCCCATGGATAAAACGGTGGATGGCCATGACCGCCAGAGGCTCTGCCGTTGTCGTTATCCATGTGACCGCACAGTGTTCGGGACGATGGCTGGTTGATCTGCAGGAATTCGTCGTGGTGGTCGCCAATCATGCGTCGGGTGTTTTCAACGTTTATTTTTCCGTAGTGTTCGTTCAGTAGTTTCTTCCAGCGCACTCGTCTGGCGCCTGACTGCGATATATCGGACCAGGCATCGGGGTCGTCTGTTTCAAGGTTCCTGATGTTCATGTCGGTGGCTATGTTCTGTCCGTATAGTACTCCGTTAGTGAGTTTTTCAACGGGTCGGGGTGTCTGGTAGATCAGGCCTGTCTCGTACCGTGCAATTTCTCCCGAGTTGATGTCGCCCAGTAACCAGCTATTAGCATAGCCGCCATTGTTACCGGCAGCCATGCGTTCGGTCCAGTCGTCGATATCACTGGCGTACTGGCAGGCCAGGCGGGATTCAGAAAATTCCGGTGGCTTTGCAGGATCGAAGCCAATATAGCCATCGATAGTGGTTTCGGTAACCAGGAGTCCTGCAGAGGTGACAGTAAAATCCATCATGCTGGCTATCCAGCCCGGTGCCGTCTGCATTACCATGCGATGGCCCGTATCCGGGGTGATATCCATAATTACATTGAAGTGCTGTGCCTGCAGGAAGGCATCCCAGGTGGTGTGAGTCATCACAATGCCGCCGTCATGCGTGGCATCGCCAACAGCAACAAAAGCGCTGCATCGGTGACCGGTGTAGCGGTGCGCGCGTACATCCCGTGCGTTTTTGCTCAGTTCCTGTTTGAACGTTCCCCAGCCACTGTAGATGAGGTCGACGAAGCAGTTCCAGGTCAGGATGTCTCTGAAGCTTATCTCCGTGTTTGTTTTTTTACTGGCGCCGGAGGCAATTCCCTGCATTTCCTGAAGTAGTTCGTCGGGTATGAGTTGCTTGTCGACGTAAAGCTGCATTGCTTTGTCGGCAAAAAAGCTGAATTGCCGGGCGGTCATCCAGTAAGCCCAGAACTTGTTTGATCTCAGGCAGGCTGCGATTTCTTCACCGAGTAAAAAGCCGTGCTGAAATCCTCGTTCGAGTGCTGCACCGCTTATTCTTGTATGCATCCAGCCACCGACGTCGGTCTGCAGGCTTGCTTTGCTGAGCCAGATTTTCTCTTCCGCTGAAAGTTCACTGGTGTTCACGATCCATCCTTTTGGTTTTTGATTGTCAATTACTGGTTATTACATCAGTGGTTTTGTTAGTGGGCGGTGTCTTCCAGCTGGTGACTTCTATGACACTAAAGCCCCTGTAGTGTTTATAATTGCGGTGACGGAAACTTTGCCGCCTTGACCTCCACTACGTCTGCAGATCAAGTATAACTGCTGCAAACTTATTGAATGTTTTATCTGTTTATCAGGTGCGCCGCTCTTCAGATAATTGGTGTGCTCAGGTTATAGTTTCGCATCGAAATTCGTTTGCAGATAAATTCGACCGGATCTTTACATCAGAGTCTGTCCGGGACGATAATCTGATCAGCTGTGTGTTTTGAGACAGTTAGAATGGCACCGATACAAGTTATAACGAAGGAAAATTAAATGACTGACGGCACTTATTTGTATGTAGAAATGTGGAACGCAAAGCCTGCCTGGCTCGCCTTGAACGCAGAACAGCGTGCCGATTTTATGGAAAATAAGGTCGAGCCGTTTATGCAGTCTATTGTAAGTGCCGATTGCGCTCCGCACGGTTGTTGTGTAAACGACGGCGATTCCATGCCACGTGCTGGATACGCCTTTCTGGTGGTGTGGAAGGTCTCGTCGAAGGAAGAAGCGAAAAAACTGGCGAATGGTACGGCTGGAATAGGGTTTTATGAATACTTTGATTCAGTGAATATCGGTGGCCCTCAAATTGATACCGATGAGCTGAAAGTCAGGCTAAGGGATTTATAGTCGGACGCAGAGGGTGTTCTGGTGTGAGTTGAAAGCGAGCGTACAAAACCGATACAGATTTCAACCGGTTTGTATTCGTGCTTAATCGCTGGCACGTAATTCGTCGTAACTGACCATCACGTGTTCCCGGTACGCAGGTCGGTTTGTCAGCGTTGCGTAGTAGCGTGAAATATTATTGAAGTGCGGGCGCTCAATTTCGATATCGTAGTAGCGATACAGCAAGTGGCCGAACATTAAATCGGCTATCGAAAACTCATTGCCCGCTATAAATGGATTGTTGCCAAGTTGCGTATCGGCAATACTCATTTGCCTGTGCAGCTTTTTCAGAGCAATTGCCAGAGCCTCTGGATTCTGTTTGTTTCGCGGTGTTCGCACTACCTGCCAGAACACCGGGACCGAGAAATTCAGGCCGAAATTCAATTTTGCCCACTCTGCCCATTGATCAACGATCGCCTGTTGCAGTGGACTGTCAGGCCAAAGTGTTTCATGAGGATAAGTCCGGCTTAAATACCGGTTAATGGCAGCGCTTTCCCACATCGGCGGGTAATCACCATCAATTATGGTGGGTACGGTTGCATTGGGGTTTATAGCAAGGTAACTGGCGGTGTTGACAACACCATAGTGAATACCTGCATCGAGGCGTTGGTAGTCCAGTCCCAGCTCTGCAATGCACCACATAACGACTTGCACGTTTGATGAGGATTTCCTGCCGTAGATTTTTATCATGCCAGTGAGTTTTCTGTTGATCCGGTAAGATCGTACGGTATCTTTCAGTACAAAGCGAAAGTTCTTGCGGTTAGTCAGGTAGTCGCGGGTCAGTTGAAATTTCAAGCCGGGTTTATATGCATTAAACATCGACTTGATTCGGTGTCAAAGTCGTGAACAGGGAAATTCAGTCCGGGCCCCGGATACCCGATTGCAATTAGATGCCCGCTCTTGGTTGCGTCAGACTCCATAGTGCGTGATGCTGTTGATACTGTTTCATTGATTCGTTTAAAAGGAATCCACTTATGAGTCGTCCTGGTCGTCGTAGAAAACGCGCATCGACTAAAGCCGCCACGGTAGCGTTGCCGCAACTGCAGCGGCAGGTGCTTCGCAACCGGTTTGCACCAGTGGAGCCGCTCGACGAGGAACAGATTAATCTGATCCATGAAGCGTCGATGACTCTGCTTGAAGAGCAGGGTATAGAGGTACTCGGTGATATGGCTCTTGAGGTGCTGCGTAAAGCCGGAGCCGATGTTGGCGATGATGGATTGGTGCGCATGGATCGGCATCTGCTGATGGAGAGCATTTCCAAAGCACCCGGGAAATTCAGTGTAATGCCGCGCAACCCGGATAACATTCTGGAGGTAGGTGGCGACGTTATAAATTTTGGTCTGGTTTCGGGGCCGCCGAATGTGCACGACTGTATTAATGGCAGGCGCATGGGTAACATTGCCGATTTCGAAAACCTGGTGCGGTTCGGGCAGTTTTTTAATGTCATAACGTTCTTTGGAAATCAGGCTACCGCCCCCACAGATCTGCCAGCGAACACGCGCCATCTCGATACACTGATGGCCAGTATTACTTTGTCAGACAAGCCGTTTTTCTCCATTGGCATTGGCGCCGGCCGTTCGCTCGATGCTGCCAGAATGTGTGCTATTGCTCGTGGTCTTAAGCTGCAGGATCTTGTCGCCAGTCCGTCGGCAATGACAAACATCAATATTAATTCGCCGCGTAAACTCGACGACAGTATGGCCTACGGGGCAATGCAGCTGGCAGCGCTGGGTCAGCCGGTTACGGTAACGCCGTTTACCCTGATGGGAGCCATGACGCCGGCAACACTGGGCGGGGCGCTGGTGCAGCAGAACGCGGAGGCGCTGTTTGGAATTGCGTTACTGCAGTTAACCCGTCCGGGTGCGCCAACGATCTATGGCGGCTTTACCTCCAACGTTGATATGCGTTCCGGTGCGCCGGCCTTCGGTACACCGGAAAACTCGCTGGCCAATCTGGCCGGCGGGCAGCTGGCTCGATTCTATAAACTGCCACACCGTACCAGCGCCTGCAATGCCGCGAATTCTGTAGACGCTCAGGCGACCTATGAAACGCAAATGGCGCTGTGGGGATCCGTCATGGGGCACGGCAACCTGATCTACCACACGGCGGGCTGGCTCGAAGGCGGATTGGTCGCCTCGTTTGAGAAAGTGATCATTGACTGCGAAATGCTACAACACATGACGCAGTTTCTGCAGCCAATCAAAATTGATCTTGAAGAAATCGGTCTTGAAGCAATGGAGCAGGTAGGCCCTGGTGGGCACTTCTTTGGCTGCGACCATACAATGTCGCGCTATAAAAATGCGTTTTATCAGCCTTTTATCAGTGACTGGCAGAATCATGAAAGCTGGGTTGAGGCTGGTTCTAAAGATGCCACGCAGCGTGCAACCGAGATCTGGCCACGCATTCTGGAAGAGTTTGAACCGCCACCTCTGGACCCGGCGATTTACGAAGAGCTGCAGGAATATGTTGCCAAACGAAAGGAGGAGCTTGGCAAGGACGAACCGGCACTGGAGCCTGAATTGTAGCTGCCGGACTTTCAGGTTTGGGGCAGGCGGATAACTGATATTCAGCGCGGCGGACAACGCGGTCAAGCTCCCGCCTGTCCGCCGCATTTCCTGTACCTGCTACTTGAATTTCTTGATTTCCCCACTGTCAATTCGCGCGAAGTAGGAATCCATTTCGCGTTTCACAATCGGCGCAAGGAAGTAAAGCCCGAGAATATTAGGCACGCAGATTAAAAAGACCAGGGCGTCTGATATATCGAGAATAGGGCCAAGTTGAACCATGCAGCCGAGAGCGACAAACGCACAGAAAATCAGTTTATATAGAGTTTGTCCGAATTCGCCTTCACCGAAGAGGTAGGTCCACCCTTTGAGCCCGTAGTACGACCAGGAGATCATGGTCGAGAAGGCAAAAAGCAAAGCGGCAATCGCCAGTGGTAACGGAAACCATGAGAATTCACGCTCGAAGGCTGCAGATGTCATCGCGACGCCCTGCGCATCACCGGCAAAAGCCGGATCAGCTACCTGTGCCGTGCCGATAACCAGTGCAGTAATGGTGCAAATTATTATTGTATCGATGAACGGCTCCAGTAGTGAAACTATTCCCTCCGTAACCGGTTCATCTGTTTTGACCGCAGCGTGTGCGATGGAAGCCGAGCCAATTCCCGCTTCATTGGAAAAGACAGCTCGCTGAAAGCCGATGATCATCGCGCCCAGAGCACCACCCGCTACGCCTTCTCCGGTAAAAGCACCGGTAAATATGTTGGAGATAGCCTGTGGAAGTGTGTGGGCATTCATCAGGATGACAATGATGGCAAACAGACAGTAGAAGATTGCCATAAAAGGCACCACTTTTTCGGTTACCCTCGCTATAGATTTTATGCCGCCAACGATAACCATAAACACCACGGCGGCGAGTATCAGGCCAACCAGCCATCCCAGGCCATCGAGCGCACCACCGGACACTGTGTTGAGCTGAACGTATGCTTGGTTCGACTGGAACATATTGCCTATGCCAAGAGCACCGATAAAAATACCAATGGCATAGAAGGTTCCTACAAACTTGCCGAAACCGGCCATTCCTTTATCGCTGAACCCTTTGCGTAAATAATACATCGGGCCGCCGGAGACGTGGCCATCATCGAATTCCTGCCGGTATTTAACACCCAGGGTGCATTCGACGAATTTGGTCGACATTCCAAGAAATCCAGCCACGATCAGCCAGAAGGTAGCGCCAGCACCACCTACGGTTACAGCGACTGCAACGCCACCAATGTTGCCAATACCAACTGTTCCGGATACCGCCGTTGCGAGTGCCTGGAAGTGAGAAACCTCTCCACGGCTGTTCGGGTCAGCGTAGTCACCTCTGACCAATTCAATGGCGTGTTTAAAGCCACGTATATTAATAAACTTCATATAGAAAGTGAAAAATACCGCTCCAACAACCAGCCATAAGACAACTAACGGCAGTTGTGCTCCGAAAACAGGTATTTTAAAAAAAACAATTTTTCCAACTAGCGACGCTATAGGTGCGGTCACCGTGTTTATGGTTTCGTCAATCCCGGCCAGTGCGTTGGAGAATGGCGCTGCTGCCAATAGTAGTAAGCTGGTTATCCTGAACACTCGTATTCCCTCATTGTTGCGGCTGTTTGTATACCGTTTATAAAGATACCGATTATAAAGACTGTTTGCTGCGTGGATGTGTAGGGGAAAATTCCAGAACGCAGTTAATTTTGAAAAGTGATAAACAAGAGCTATGGCACGACTGTTACCGGAACCGTTGATGACTGTACCAGTGCGGCGGTGACGCTTCCGAATATCATAGAGCGCAATTTTGATTCACCAATACGCCCCACATAGACCTGCGTGATGTTGTACTCCTTTACAAGTTCATCCAGGGTTTCTGCAATTTTGCCATGCCTGACAACGGTGGACAGAGTTAAGCCGGAGTCTTGCAGTGCGTCAACATGGGGCGATAACATTGAGTCGTTTGCCCGTTGTATTTCCGATTCACGGCGTCTATGCCGGTCTTCCAGTTCTTCGGGTGTATGAAAACTATAGGGTGACCAGTCAATTACGTAGGTAAGAATTAACTCTGCGTTGGCTAATGTTGCGTGTGCTGCAGCAATTTTGACAGTGCGCTGCGCTCCATCACTTCCATCAACCGCGACCATTATTTTGTTCGGCATGATGTGGCTCTCCTAAGGGAAGGAATTCTATATGGGATTACGCAGCTAAACTTATACTACAGAACCGGTGTGCAATGCGAGCACAGATTGATTGCAATTAAACGCGACTACCGTCATTTATAATGCATGAAGTGCCTTGTAGATCTAGGAAACCATTGTTTGGTTGGAAATTCAGTGTTTGCATTTACCGGAACACTTGCGCTCCGGTAGTGCTGATGTCTGATCTGAGCGACCGGGTTCGGTCACTTAATAGGCGAGAGATCGTAAGGGTCGGATGTACTAGCTCAATTTCGTGGTATCTATGGGTGAATGCTAATGGGATATTCCAGCCCGCTGGATCGCCGGCTCAGTGCGGTGTAAATTTTTTGCGGTGGTGTGGAGCATTTGCTAGTGCCCATCCATAAACCGGGGCGTAGCGAGGATCATTAAGGTGTATAAATCAGACGCGGCCGTGAGCGTGCGCATTGCGCTTGATAAACAGATTGTAAAGTGGCATGGTTGTTTGGCGGCAAACGAGCTTGTGCGGTGGGAAAGTGTCTTCGTGCAGCGTTAACGAGCAACGCTGAATGCAAACCAGTTTGCGCTTAAGCCGGTGTGATTATCCGGTATAATTGAAGAATATGTTAAAATTCAATTGGTTGAGGTTCAGTGGCAGTTTAGTATAGGCAAAAAAGGACAAATGATGGCGTGGAAAAAACTTCTGTCTTTTGTATTTGTTATGGCGGTATTCGGCTTAACTGTTGACAGCGCATTCGCGGGCAGTGAGGTTCAACCCGACGACGACAGTGTCTCAATTCAGCAATTAGCCGGATCTGCAACACCCTACATGCCCGGCGGCTGATTTCAGGTAAACCGTGTGCTAACACACCCCAGCGTCGACCGCCCTTATTGGTAACGACTATTCGTTAACCGTAAAACGTGGCAAAGCATCCTGAGCTGCTGCGTTAAAAAATTCATTCGTTGAATGATTCGCCGCTGTCTTGCCGATAGCAAGCTACCGGAAATATCCACCGACACACAGTACACAATCAGTCGTGAATGCCTGATTGACCAATTTATCTGTATCGATAAAAACTCAACCTGCCTCACGGAATAAACTTAACTGTTCTGTCCCTGATCGGGGCTGCCATTGTCTTAAGGTTTATTTAAGGCACGGGTCCGATACTGGATCCATGAACAGATCAGATCAAAATATATTCCCCGAATACGAAATGCACGGCATAGCTGAAAATTATGCATGCCCGAATCGGTATTCGACTCCTTATCCACAGTCGAATACTGGTTGTAATCCAAATAATCGGCAACTACGCAACATAGAGATCGCTATCGTACCGCGTTATACCCGGTATCTGAACACGCGATCACACTCTATAGCGAGCTCAGGCGAAAGGCCTTGCAGTGAGCATAGAATAAGTACATCGCCTATGGGAAATATAGTGTCATGAGTGAGCTATGGAAGGCACTGATTTCTCACGCAAGGCACTGCCCGAACCGGCCAGCATTGCAGGATCCGTCTGGCAATGTCAGTTACGCCGGGTTGTTATCGGAAATTAATACCCGTACTTCAATCTTGCGGCGGCACTCGGTTCGAGTACTTGGTCTGGCGCTGCCTAATGGCAATGAGTGGGTATTGTGGGATCTGGCGGCTCGCAGAGCAGGGGTTGTCTGTGTGCCTATTCCCTATTTTTTTACTGAGCAGCAAGTGGCGCATGTTTTTACAGACGCTGGCATTGATGGATTGATTGATCAGCGGGGGTTTAGCCGGATCAGGGCTGAACCGGTTAAATTCAACCCCGATATCTGCAAGGTTACCTATACCTCCGGTAGTACCGCCGCGCCGAAAGGCGTTTGTCTGACAGCCAGGGGTCTGGAGCAGGTATCTCTGTCTTTACTAGAGGTATTGGGAACAACATTTACAAATCAACATTTATCAGTACTGCCATTGTCGGTGTTACTGGAAAACGTGGCGGGTGTTTATCCGGCTTTGATTTCCGGTTGCACAATTCATCTGCCTGACTGTAAAACAATCGCCATGAATCCGTTGCGCTTGCATGAAGCAATTCGAGTTTCTAAAGCCAGTAGCGCGATTGTGGTTCCGGAGATTTTGCGTGGTCAGTTGTCATTGGCGCGTTCGACAGCAAGTGCTTTGCCTTCTCTGCAGTTTCTGGCGGTAGGTGGGGCGAAAGTCAGTAAAGAACTTGTTCAGCAGTCGCGTGCAGCGGGATTGCCGGTTTATGAAGGGTATGGCTTGTCTGAGTGTGCTTCAGTGGTTGCTCTCAATACACCACAGCAGGATAAGCCAGGTACCGTTGGGAAAATTCTACCGCATCTTAACGTATCTATAGAGCACGGTGAAATTGTAATAGATAACCCGTCTGCGAGTGGCTACCTCGGTCAGGCGGGAATGCAGCAGCTTAAAACAGGTGATTGTGGCCACTTTGATTCAGACGGGTTTCTAAAGGTAACCGGCCGTAAGAAGAACGTGCTTATTACTTCGTGGGGAAGAAATATCAGCCCCGAGTGGGTTGAATCAAAGTTGCTGGATCAGGAAGGTATCAGGCAGGCCATTGTTCTAGGCGATGGCGAGGCATCGCTGGATGCGTTGATAGTAGCGGCTAATGACACCAGCACCCATACGGTAACTGAGACAATAGCCAGTATCAATGAGACCCTGCCTGAATACGCGAGAGTTTCGCGTTGGCGACGGGTCGATCCGTTCACGCTCGAAAATGGCCTGCTGACTGGCAACGGGCGTCCTGTACGCGGGCAGATAGCTCGTAACTTATCTATTGGAGATCAACATGAATACATCCGGATTTTTTAGTCGGTTTGTGGTTATAGCAATTCGTGAGCATAGTGCGAGATGGCTTGCTGTCGGATTAAATTTTATTTCACCCTGGGAGAAGCACTCAAATGATAGCTGATGGAAAAACGGTATTACTGACTGGTGGTCTGGGGGGTATAGGTCGACCGTTACTGCAGTTGTTGCTGGCAGTCGATGCCGAAGTCACGGTAGTGGGAAGATCGTGCGGTGATGGTAATAATGCTTATCGCTATATACAGGCCGACCTCGGTTGTGCACGTGAGGTCGCCACACTGTGTGATGCCGTGCGGCAAGATACTCCCGATATAGTGATCAACCTTGCGGGCCTGAATTCGATGAGTGAATATAGAAACCAGCCTGCGTCCGATATAAATACAATACTGCACGTTAACCTGCTAGCCCCTATGTTGCTGGCGCAGGCAGCGTTAGGGGTTATGACTGATCGTCGTTCAGGGCAGATAGTTAACGTGGGTTCCGTGCTGGGTTCGATACCGTCACCGCTGATGGCAGCTTACAGCGCATCAAAGGCAGGGTTGCAGGGGTTTAGTCAGGCGCTTGGGCGCGAGGTGGCTGGTACCGGTGTCAAGGTAACGCATATCAACCCCCGGGCCGTTCGCACGGCAATGAATGGGGGCAGGCTCGGGGAATTTAATCGTCTGACCCGGGTGCAGGAAGATTCGCCGGAAACGGTAGCGCTGCGTATCTTTGATGCGATGGTGCTGGACAAAAAACTGGTGAATATTGGACTCCCGGAGAAGTTCTATTCTCTGGTTAACTCAGTAGCACCGATATTTGTCGATGATGTACTGATTGCCAATCGGCATATTGGTGAAAACCTGTTACACAATACCACTGGAGAGATAGCATGAATTTAGACCTATTTAGAATTTCAGCTTCGCTGATCGTTGCGCTGGCCTTTTTCACTGCCAGTACCGTAGCGTTCAGCTCGATAAAGCCGGATCTGGAAACGGAAATACTCGATTTGCAGCAGCGATGGGATGTCGCCAATTTTCAGCAGCTTGATAAAAAGGTAAGACATACGCAGTTAACGGCTCTTGAAGTTACCGCCGCTTCAGTTGTTGCGGCTTTTCCGGATAGAGCGGAACCACTGATTTGGCACGGGATTATTAAGTCGACGTTAGCGGGCTTGAATGGCGGGTTAACAGCGCTCAGGCAGGTGAAGCAGGCGCGCAGTCTATTTGAACGTGCAATAAACATAAATAGCAGCGCCCTCAGGGGAGCGGCTTATACCTCTTTGGGGGCTTTATATACACAGGTTCCACCCTGGCCGATCGCTTTTGGTTCCAATAAAAAGGCCCGAATCAACCTAGAGCGAGGCTTGGCCATTAACCCGGACGGGTTGGATGCGAATTACTTTTATGCGGGCTTTCTGGAGAAGA
The DNA here is from genome assembly GCA_001730015.1 of Chromatiales bacterium (ex Bugula neritina AB1). Lineage (GTDB taxonomy): Bacteria > Pseudomonadota > Gammaproteobacteria > Granulosicoccales > Granulosicoccaceae. The sequence goes on from MDLA01000175.1 coordinate 260,579, forward strand.
CGGGTAATATCGCGGAGGCAGTGAAGGTTTTACAGGCTGCGCTTAGAACTAATGATCGCCCGGGTAGAGCGGTTGCTGATACTGGCCGTAAATTGCAAATTGAAAGAGATCTGGCGCGCCTCCGACGGCAGGCATCTATAGCGCAATAGGGCAGGTGACTTTCGGAGGGTGCATTCCTGCCCTCTGAAATCACGGCTCGGTTTAGCCCGCGATATTCATGGGATTGACGAAGTCTCACGTGATCTTTGATTCCACAGTGAATTTGTTCTCTTGCAAATATCAGAAGGTATTCGACTCAAGAAGAAAATCCACAGTGAAATTAAATCTCTACGCGATATCCTCACTACCCATGAGTAATCCGGCTTAGGGTTGCAGTCCCATGTGGAATAATCGCCCCATAGAATACCGTAATTCAGTAATTTGAAATGCCAGTTGTTGATCGAAGTCAATGCGCTCTTTAATTTTAATGTCACAGTAGTCATGAATAGTACTCACTAAACGCTGTTTGCTGAACGGTGTAGTATTTGGTGTACGTCTAATGGTGAACATTGCTAAATTTATTGAAGGGTAGCAAAGTCATGGAACTGGAAATGACACGGCCTGAGCGAACCGCCGGTTTTCGACTTATAGGAAGTGTGGCTGCGATTGGCGCTCTGATGGTTGTTACCGGGCGTGATAGCGGCTTTACCTCACAGGGCACTGTTGTCGTTGTTTTTTCTCTTATCGTGTTGGCCGCATTCTATGCAAGCAACAGTCAATCGGAACCGACGCCCGAGCAATTATCCTACTATTACGATGCGCCGATAAAAGCTGGAGTGCTTCTGTCGCTTGTGTGGGCCATGATCGGGATGATAGCCGGAGTCTGGGTGGCGATGCTGCTCGCCTGGCCCGAGTTTACGTTTGAGTCGGCCTGGGCCAGTCTGGGTCGATTGAGACCGGTGCATACCACAGGTGTAATATTCGGCTTTGGTGGCAATGCATTAATCGCAACATCATTTCATGTAGTTCAGCGTACCTGCCGCACGCGCTTGCCTGATCAGCTCAGTCCGTGGTTTGTATTGCTAGGCTTTAATCTGTTCTGTGTGGTGGCAGTCTGCGGATACCTGATCGGAATCACCCAGTCCAAAGAGTATGCCGAGCCTGAATGGTATGCCGATATCTGGCTGGTTGTGGTGTGGGTGAGCTACTTTCTGCTGTATTTGCGTACCTTAGCTCGACGCCGGGAACCGCATATCTATGTGGCTAACTGGTATTTCATGGCCTTTATACTCGTAGTAGCGGTACTCCATATAGTGAATAACCTGGCGGTTCCGGTGTCGTTTGCCAGTAGTAAAAGTTATTCGCTGTTCTCCGGTGTTCAGGATGCGATGACACAGTGGTGGTACGGTCACAACGCCGTGGCGTTTTTTCTGACTGCCGGGTTTCTCGGCATGTTGTATTACTATCTGCCTAAACGGGCTAACCGCCCTATTTACTCCTACCGTATGTCTATTATCAGTTTCTGGGGTATTACCTTCATGTACATGTGGGCGGGTTCGCACCATCTGCATTACACAGCGCTGCCACAATGGGTGCAGTCCTTAGGTGTTACCTTTTCTGTAATGTTACTGATTCCTTCCTGGGGGTCAGCAGCTAATGCGCTGATGACTCTAAACGGCGCCTGGCACAAAGTGCGTGATGACGCGCCATTGCGTTTCATGATGGTCGCCGCGGTGTTCTATGGGATCTCGACGTTTGAAGGATCCTTTATGGCAATTCGACCGGTTAATTCATTGTCGCACTACACTGACTGGACTATAGGTCACGTGCACGCCGGGGTGCTTGGCTGGGTTGCATTTATCGTCTTCGGTACCTTCTATAGTCTGGTGCCGTGGATCTGGCGGCGGTCGCGTATGTATTCTTCATATCTGGTGGAAGTACATTTCTGGCTTGCCCTTGCGGGCACCGTTGTTTATCTGGTGGCCATGTGGAATGCCGGTATTACTCAAGGGGTGATGTGGCGCACTTATAACGAGAGTGGCACCCTGACATACTCGTTTCTTGATTCGTTTGTAGCAATGCACCCGTATTATGTTGCCAGGGCGTTGGGTGGTGCGCTGTTTCTTGCCGGCGCAGCGCTGGCATTCTATAACATTGTAATGACAGTGTGGTATGTGCCAATGGAGAAGGAAACCGGGAGCGACACACCTGTTGATACTGTGGTTCGCCCCGCACTGGAGGCGACAGTATGATCTTTACCATTCACAACAAGGCTGAACGAAACTCCATCGCCCTGGCTCTTGCGATTATTCTGGTCTCCGCTATCGGTGGTATAGTTGAAATAGCACCGCTTTTTACTATAGATGATACAGTAGAAGATGTGCCGGGAATGCGGGTTTATACCCCACTGGAACTGGCCGGTCGGAATATCTATATACGAGAAGGCTGTTACGCTTGTCACTCGCAAATGATCCGAACCCTTCGCGATGAAGTAGACCGCTACGGGTCTTTTTCCAGAGCAGTTGAATCACAATATGATCACCCGATGTTGTGGGGCTCAAAGCGTACGGGGCCCGACCTTGCACGTGTTGGCGAAAAATATTCCGATGTCTGGCATACCCGTCATCTGAATAACCCGCGGGATGTCGTTCCCGAGTCGATTATGCCGGCATACGGCTGGTTGTTGAAAAATACCCTGGATACAGCATCTCTTGCGGGCCATCTGAAGGCAATGAAGCGGGTGGGAGTTCCCTATAGTGCACCAATGATAAATCTTGCTGTGCGCGATGCCATAGCGCAGGCGACACCTCTGTCCGGCGATACCGAAGGCCTGATCGCACGTTACGGCAAAGCGACTTCAGTGCGCAGTTTTGATGGTGATCCTGATCGGGTTACCGAAATGGATGCACTGGTGGCATATCTGCAAATTTTGGGGCGTTTGACCGATGTAGCTCTTGTCACAACAGATAAGGAGCAAAGCTGATGGATTCACTGCATAACACCTTAGTGTTTGTTGCCAAAACCGGTGGACTGTTTTATCTGATTCTATTATCTGTTGTGATTGTCGCTTATGCTTTGTGGCCGTCGAATCGTCAGTCATTTGATGCTGCGGCAAAAAGTATTCTGGAAAGCGAGGATAAACCATGTCCGTAGCTGAGCGAGATAAATATTCCGGCCACATGACTACCGGGCACGAGTGGAACGGCATTAAAGAGCTTAATACGCCGGTGCCAAAGGTGCTGATCGGTTTCTTTTCAGCGGCCTTTCTTTTTGCAGTAGGTTACTGGATAGCGATGCCGTCGTGGCCGCTGGGAGACCGCTACAGTAAAGGGACTCTGGAATTTGATCAGCGTGACTTCCTCGATCGTCAATTACGAGTAGCGGCTAAGCAAAAAGCACAATGGAGTGAGCAAATAGAACAGTCCGGCTTTGAGGAAATTATTGAATCGCCGGAACTTATGCAGGTTGTTGCTGAGAGCGGCCCGGCACTTTTTGGAGACAACTGCGCGATGTGTCATGGCAGTGAGGGTGAGGGAGGATTGTATTTTCCACGCCTGAATGACGAAGCCTGGCTATGGGGTTCTGAAGCTGAATCGGTTTATCAAACGCTGACAGTCGGGATCAATAGTGGTCACGCAGAGTCACGCTTTGCTGTGATGCCACCGTTCGGGGATGCTGGTTTGCTTGATGACAAGAGTATTCTTGCAGTGGCACACTATCTTCGATCACTCTCGGCAATCGATCCTGCGACCACATCGACTTCAACGCAATCGAAAGAAGGTGAGCAGATTTTCAGTCTGTACTGTGCGGGCTGCCACGGTACTGACGGTGAAGGTCAGCCGCTTGTAGGCGGCCCCAGGCTCACCGATGGTTTCTGGATTTACGGCGGTGATCTGGAATCATTGCAGGCCACAGTCAGGCATGGGAGAAAAGGCTTTATGCCATCCTGGGATGAACGCTTATCGGTCACTGAGCGCAAGGTGTTGTCGCTCTATATATTGTCTTTGAATCAAGGCAGTCATCAGAGCAGTGCACAATGAAAACAGCGTCAGATGCACTCGCGGCACGTACGGGCAAAGGTCGGTTAAATAAAACATGGGTGGCAATTGGTGTGGCCATAGTGATATTTCTCTATGCCAATGGTCGTATGGTATATCTGGCTGTCACATCACAGCCAGAGTGTGTTCCTCATTTGAAAGAGTATAAGGATGGCGCGGGTCCCATGGCTGCGAGGTCGTCTTGTTAGTGTGCGCCATGTGCTTTGGTCTGCATGTAATCAGTGCATCCAGGCGAGAGGGAAATTAAATGTCTACTATTCCAAAACCGGTTCCTGCGATACCCGGACAACAGAATTTAAATCGAGGCTTGTCGGTTTGGGTGGCTCTCGACTGGCTGAAGGCCGGGTGGCGTGATTTTAGTTCGATCCGCATGGAGGCCAGTATCCTGTATGGATTGCTGGTATTTATATTGTCACTCGGTATTGTTTTCGGTTTGTATCTGCTGCGAATGGATTATGTCATGTTTCCCGCTCTGGCTGGTTTCACCGTTATCGGGCCGGTACTGGCAATCGGGCTTTATGAAAAGAGCCGGCGGATTCAGCGCAATGATCCAGTCACTCTTAAAGACATGTATTTTGTCCACGCGCAGTCGAAAGGTCAGATATGGTTTGTTGGTGTTTTATTAAGCCTGCTGATACTCATGTGGATGCGTGTCGCAGTACTGCTTTATGCATTGTTTTTTGGTATGCATCCGTTTCCCGGTCTGGCGCAGATAACAAGCACACTTTTCACCACAGCCGATGGCTGGGCCCTCCTGCTGGTTGGTGGAATTGTTGGTGGTTTGTTTGCTGCGTTTGCGTTTGCAATAAGTGTATTTTCGTTTCCGATACTGCTTAACGAAAAATCAGATGCTTTTTCGGCAATGGGAGCCAGTATAGTTCTGGTATCTCACAATCTGCCCGTTATGGTGGCCTGGGGTTTCATCGTGATGGTGTTGTTTGCGCTAACGGTACTCACAGGGTTTGTCGGGATGATAATAGTCTATCCGGTTCTTGGCCACGCTACGTGGCATGCATATCTGGCTATTCGAGGCAAGCCGGGAACACCGGTTATCGGACCGGCAATCCCCGATTAACGCGTCGCATTCACCGATGGCACGGGAAGCTATAAATAGACAGCCAGGGTTGTCGACTGAATTGGAAGAAATGGTGCTGGCAAGTACTGCCGTTAGTACGCATATACGGCAGTGCGTATTTTCAGTGCCCGGTATTCGCTGTGGCAGCTGCATGCGATCAATAGAGCAATCATTGCATTCGATGGAAGGGGTTAGCCAGGCGCGAGTGAATCTAACCAATCGTCGTGTTACGGTACAATGGAATGATGGCGCTGTGGTTCCGGCAGTCGCTGAGCGGCTGGCATCTCTGGGTTACCCGTCGCAGTTGATAGAATCTGCTGCTGAGGGTGATGATAAGCAGCTGTCGTATCTTATCCGGGCGCTGGCTGTCGCGGCATTTGCGTCAGGAAATATAATGCTGCTGTCAGTATCTGTGTGGTCTGGTGCAGATCTGGCGACAAACCATTTGTTCCACTGGATCTCGGCCATAATCGCATTGCCGGCAGTGGCCTATTCGGGGCAGGTATTTTTTAGTTCCGCGTGGCGGGCGATTCGCCATGCTGCTACTAACATGGATGTGCCCATTTCGATCGGCATTTTGCTCGCGCTGGGGCTCAGTTGTTACGACACACTTTGGAATACAGAAGGCGCTGCCGTATATTTTGAAGCGCCGGTGATGCTGGTGTTTTTTCTTCTGATTGGTCGCACACTTGATTACCTCATGCGCGATAAAGTACGTAAAGCCGTAGACGGAATCGCACGACTGGAGCCATCGGGTGCCTGGATTGAGCAACAAGGTGGCCGCACTGTATTTAGAGCTTTGGCGGATATAGAAGCAGGTGACTGCCTGCTGATTGCCGCTGGAGATATAGTTGCGGTCGATTGCGTTGTTGTAAGTGGTGTATCGGAACTCGATAGCACCATGGTCACCGGTGAGAGCATTCCTGTGCCGGTGCAATCCGGAGACCAATTGCTAGCCGGTACCCGAAACGTATCAGCTCCGTTACGTGCTAAAGTTGTTGCACGTGCCGCGGATTCGCATCTGGCGAAAATGATCGCATTAATTCAATCGGCAGAACTCACGCGTTCTACACAGCGTGACTGGCCTGATCGCATCAGTCGCTGGTATGCGCCAGTTGTGCATAGTGCGGCACTATTCAGTTTTCTAGGCTGGTATTTCGCGACGAGTAACGTGCATCAGTCGATTACCGTTGCTATTGCCGTTCTGATTATCACCTGCCCGTGTGCATTGGGTCTGGCAGTCCCTATGGTTCAGGTTGTGGTAGTTCGCCGTTTGTTTGAGTCGGGTATTCTAGTTAAAGATGGATCATCGCTACGGCGCCTAGCTAAAGTGGATACGGTAATTTTCGACAAAACCGGTACGTTAACAACCGGGAATGTCAGGCTTGTAAACGCAGACTCTGTAGAAAGTTCTCATTTTCAACTTGCCGCTTCAATGGCAAGGTTCTCTTTGCACCCGTTTTCTCGGGCTTTGCTGAAGACTTATGAAGCCAGAGAAGACGCTGACTTGCAGTCAGGAGTAGAGGCAATTGAGTATCCCGGGCTGGGCTTGCTCTGGTCTGATGGTGATTGCCTCTATCGTCTGGGCAGAGCCAGCTGGGCCATTCATGCAGAGAATACTGTTAGCAGTTCGCTGTGTGGTGTTCCGCACGTTACCAGCACAGGTGACGAATTGTCTCGATCAGTACTCGCCTTGAATGGCAATTTCCTTGCTGAGTTTCAGTTCGAGGACTCCCTTCGAGCCGATGCTGATTCCACCATAGATGAACTGAAAGCGGCTAGGCTACCCATAGAGTGCCTGTCCGGGGATAACGCTGGCGCAGTTGCTTCGTGTATTGACCGATTAGCTATAGACCGCTGTAGCGCGGATGTGTTGCCAGCTGATAAAGTAGCGCGGCTTGATACGCTGGCTGCTGCCGGAAAGCGGGTGTTAATGGTTGGAGACGGGCTGAACGATGCCCCGGCTCTTTCGGCAGCTTATGTTTCCATGGCGCCGGGTACTGCCAGTGATGCCGGTAGAAACTCCGCTGATCTTGTTTTCACCGCAAATAAATTGTCTGCTGTGCCACAGGCCCTGTCAATGGCGCGATCAGCAGAGCGATCTATAAAGCAGAATCTGGTGTTTGCCTTGTTGTATAATGCGGTTGCGCTGCCCGTTGCCGTAGCAGGTCTGGTTACGCCGCTTATTGCGGCTTTAGCGATGTCAGCGTCGTCCGTGATTGTTATGTTTAATGCGCTGCTGTTAAATTATAAGCGACTGAATTACGGATCCGGGCGGTGGTTATGCAAATCACTCAACAGGTCTGCACAGGGTTTTAGCAGAGTTACTGAGGGACAGCAGAGTGCATGATTTTATATTTCTGATACCAATTTCCCTCGGACTAGGTCTGATTGGTCTTGCCGTTTTTATGTGGACACTGAAGGGCAGGCAGTACGATGATCTTGATGGTGCTGCGGCGCGAATTCTAGAGGAAGATGACCGGCCATTGCCAGATGCTAAAGACAACTCTGTTACTGCTCGGCGAAAGTGAGCCTGAGTCCTAAAAATCCGAATGCGCCAGCGAATACCCGTTTCAGCCAGAGTATTATTGCGGGAGAGTCAATGATGTATTTTCGAGCCGTTGATGCAAAAGCACCGTAGAGTACAAATACAATGAAGGTCAGCAGCATAAACAACGATGCAAGATAAGCGAGAAATACAATAGAGCCTGTGTGTGCCTTTGGAACAAACTGGGGTAGAAACGCAAGAAAAAACAGCGAGAGTTTCGGGTTGAGTACATTGAGCAACGTGCCGTCAATAGCAGTTCGAAGGTAGGATTTCCCGGTAGTATCTTCCTCTATCTGCTTTATGCCCTTGTCCCTGATAATGCTCCATGCCATATAAAACAGGTAGATCACACCGAGGTATTTTATAATGAGAAAGGCAATTGTGCTGGTATGAAATACCGCTGCCAGGCCCAGAATACTCGCCACTGCGGCAGGCACAATACCAAAAGTACAACCCAGAGCAGCCGCCACACTGGGTCGAAATCCACGAGCCAGGCCCACTGCAACCGTATAAATAACGCCGGTTCCCGGTAGTAAAATAACAATAAGTGAAGTTAGAAGGTATTCTGGTGTCATTTAATCCGGCATCCGTTTGGTTTTACCTGATTATAAATAAGAATGCGTGTAATTTAACCCAAATTATTCATGGGATGGCGAGGATATCGTGTAGGCCTTACTTATTCACGGCAAGGGATTTCGCAGTGGATTTTCTTCTCGCGTCGAATTCTAACTGATATTTGCAAAAGAAAAAATTCTCTGTGGAATCAAAGATCAGGTGGGATTACGTCAATCCCGTAAATAGTACGGCTTAATACCTTTGAGCTGCAGATGAATGGTCCTTATGCGGCTGCCTGCTGATGGTCATTGAACAGGAGATCCGGTAGTTGGGAAGGTCTGGAAAAAAGATAACCCTGGGCATAGTCAACGCCAAGTTCTTTTAAAACTATAAGCGTCTGCTCGTCCTCGACGAATTCGGCAACGGTCTTAACATTCAATATTTCGCCCACTTCACACACACTTTTCACCAGTGCTTTGTTGATTTCGCTTTCGGGAAGATTGCGGATCAGGCCACCATCAATTTTAATATAATCAATCGGCAGGCTGTGAAGCTGCACCATCGATGAGAACCCGCTGCCGAAATCATCCAGTGCGATAGAGCAACCGAGAGAGCGTAGTTGCTTAAAAAATTCTATCGTTTTCTGCCGATTCTTCATGGCTGTTGATTCTGTTAACTCAAAACACAAGTGCCTGGCGTCTACTTGTAATTTACTGATTCGATCAACCAGATATTTCTGGAAGTCGTCATCGGATAGAGAGATTGCTGACAAATTTATGTTCACAAGAAGCTTATCCGTGATGTCGACTGTTTGATTGGAGATCCACTGCATCGTCAGTTCGCAGACGTGTTTGTCAATTTTTTCAATAAGATTGTAGCGCTCGGCCGCGGGAAGGAACTCCGCTGGCGAGTAGATTGAGCCGTCTGTACCCTTCATGCGCAACAGTATTTCGAAGTGATAGTCGTCATTGCCGTCATCGGTCACTGGCACAATGAACTGATGATAGAGTAAAAACATATCCTCGCGCAGTGCCTGTGTGATACGTGCCATCCAGTGCATCTCACCATAGTGTCGAACCACAGATTCATCTGTAGGGCTATAAGCCTGCACCTGGTTGCGCCCCATATTTTTCGCTTTGATACAGCAGGCATCAGCCGCTGTCAGGATATCTCTGCCATTATCCGGAGCACTGCTCGAGTCGGCAATTCCTATGCTCGCACCGATTTCAAAGATTTTTTCGTTCCACGGAAATCGATATTTTTCTACTGCCAGCCGTATTGCGTTTGCGGCGCGTGTACCTTTTTCTATGGAGCAATCGCGCATTAGAACCGTGAATTCATCGCCACCGAATCGAGCGACGGCATCGGTTGCGTGAACCGAAGCGCTGATTAAGTCAGCCAATTGCTTTAGTAGTGAATCACCGGCTGAATGACCGCAATTGTCATTTACAAGTTTGAACCTGTCGAGGTCTATCATGCAAATGCAAAATATCTTTCCCTCCTGTTGCCAGGCAGCGAGAGCGTCTGCTAGAAGACGATCAAACTCCCGCCGATTATACAGTCCGGTCAATGCATCGTGATTTGCCTGATAGGTTAGTATTCGTGCCATTTCCGTCGCGGCAGTGATATCGACTACAGTGCCGCGAGCACCCGTCAGATGGCTATTTCTATATAGTCCGTTGGCGACAATGCGAATACTCCGTTCGCGGTTCAGTGACTTAGACAGCTCACCTTCCCAGGTGCCATCTTCACGTAAAGAGCTGATAATTACCGATGGATCAGGCAGGTCTGTAGGTATACTGTTTAGAATTTCCTCAATGGGTATACCCAATAAGTGTTCAGGCTCTACGCCGAACATCTCTAGCACATCGCCAGCGATATAGGTCAGCCTTTGCTCTCTATCGACTTCCCAGAAGCAATCAGCACCCAGGTTTGCGAAATGTCGGAACCGTTCGTTTATCTCTACATTTTCGCTCTCGGCCTTTGCAAGTTGCTCGCGAAGATTGTCAAACGAGCGGAAAACAGTGCCAAGCTCATCGGAACGGGTTAGATCACCGCTCTGGATCTCCTGATTTTCAAGGCTATTGGATTGGCCGGTTAAAAGCAGTAACTGGTTTAGCCTTTGCAACGGACGCACCAGTAGCGGAGTCAAAAACAACAGGCATACAGCGGTGACAAATAAGCTGATGATCAGGATCATGCCCAGTAATTTTAACACGTACTGATCCAGTATCTGATTCACTATCGAGACATCCACCCGCAACCACAATTCCACTGACTCCGGGTTATCCGGCGCAATCACACGGGTATCGTATACCCAGGCTGCTGTATTCAGGTGGTTTTGACTGGGCATCTCGTTGCCACCGAGCCCGACAGTACTGCCGCTCTGGCTTTGTATTCGGGTTCCACGCTTGATTACATATCCGATTACAGGAGTACTGGTTCCGCCGGGTTGTGTCAGCAGGGAATCCAGTATTGGCACAATTTGCCGGGTATTGCTTATGGTCGATATAATAGCGAATGAGTCGTCAATTCGATTCAGTTGCCTGTCTCTTTCCCGGTGCCATGAGAACACAAGTAAAATTGCCTCAATGATGATAATACTGAGGAAAACGATTCCAGTGATTCGCCAGAATATCGGAGACGACCAGGAGTTGTAGCGACTGGTGGTTCTATAGGTGTGCATTCGATCAACGTGGGTGGGGTGTGGCGAACTCACGAGTGAAAAACACCCGTTATGGAAAGTTAATACCGCATTTTTGTCGGCTGGTCCGCAATTTTGCTTAGCGAAAAGTACTGTCGGGTTAATTTAATATCTGTTCATTTTCAACAATCAGTCTGTTAGATAGTGATGTTGATGGTGTTTCTCATGGGGTGAGCAGGCAATTTAATCGTAGGGAAGGTATGAGTGGAGTTGCCTGAATTGCCTGAATTGCCTGAATTACCGGAACAAGGAGATTTAACTTGTGTGGACTGACTGAATGAATCGGGTGGCATCAAGTGGCCGGGCCGACAATATACCGTTAGCAGTTGGCATGATATTACTTACAGTGCTGGCACTATCCCTCGGAGATGCACTGGTCAAACTGCTGAGTGGGGATTTTGTTATCTGGCAGCTTTTTGTGCTTCGCTCGCTGATCGCTATTCCGTGTCTTGTGTTTTACCTTTGGCTAAAGGATCGATCCCTGCTGCATCTGTCTGGTGCGCTGAGTTGGGCCATCCTACGCAGTATGCTTCTGGTGGGTATGTGGGTCAGCTACTATATTTCCTTACCGAATCTGTCGCTTTCAGTTGCCGCAGCCACATACTATACGCTGCCCGTTTTTATTACGTTGTTATCCGCTGTGTTGGTTGGAGACCCCGTTGGTCGCTCGGGATGGCTGGCGGTTTTTATCGGGTTTGTCGGAATACTATTTATTCTCAGACCAAATGCCGGAGATTTTAACAGTTATGCGCTTTTTCCGCTTCTGTCAGCAATACTCTATGCTTTTGCCATGATACTAACCCGGACCAAATGTCGTGAAGAGAACCCGGTTGTACTGTCTCTTATGCTGAATATTGCATTTGTAATTGTAGGAAGTGTCGCGGCCATTATTATCTCGATGGTTCCGGATGAGTCAAGGCACGGTTTTTTGCTCGCACCGTGGGTAGCAATGGGGCCGTCAGTGTGGCTCTCTATGTGCTTGCTTGCGACGGCAATATTAATCGGTAGTGTGGGTGCGGCTATCGCCTATCAGAATGGTCCAGCCTCGATGATAGGCACCTTCGATTTTGCCTACGTCGGATTTGCGGTACTTTGGGGTGTTATGTTCTTTGCAGATGTGCCCGATGCAATCTCTGTTCTCGGCATGGCACTCATAGTCTGTGCTGGAATAATTTCTCTGCGTCAGTGACTGATTCCATTGCCCGCGATATTTATAGCGGGCAACGGGTTCTTTCTATGGCAGTTGCGTATTGCCCATTAGTGCACGATCAATTTCCCTGGCTGCCTCGCGCCCTTCATTGATAGCCCACACCACCAGAGATTGTCCCCGGCGGCAGTCGCCGGCGGCGTAGATATTGTCTACTGACGTGCGGTAGTCGCCGTATTCGGCTTTGTAGTTTGAGCGGCCATCATAGGCGAGATTCAGTGGGTCGGAGCATTCGTGCTCAGGCCCCAGAAAACCCATTGATAGCAGCACTATATCTGCAGGCCACTCGTGCTCCGTGCCAGCGCGGTTTTCAAATTTTCCATTTATGAAGTCCACTTCCACAGTTTTTACACCGGTAAGTTTGCCGTTCTCGCCGATGAATTCCAGTGTCGAGATCTGATAGGCGCGCGGATCTTTACCGAAGGTGGCTGCTGATTCTTCGTGCCCGTAGTCGGTTCGGTAGATTTTTGGCCAGGTTGGCCAGGGGTTGTCGTCGGCGCGTGTTGCAGGTGCCTGTGGAAACAGTTCAAAGTTAACCAGGCTTTTGCATCCGTGACGCAGTGATGTCGCTATGCAGTCAGTGCCGGTATCACCGCCACCAATCACAATGACGTCTTTGTCTTTTGCGGAAATATATTTTCCGTCAGAGTGATTGGAGTCGAGCAGGCTTCGGGTGTTTCCGGTTAAAAAATCCATTGCAAAGTGAACGCCGGACAGTTCGCGACCTGGGGTGTCTTTCAGATCGCGCGGCACGGTAGCGCCGGTGCAAAAGAGGACTGCATCGTGGGTTGCTTCGAGGGTCTTTACATCAATGCTGCCATTGCTGCCGTCAGCGATGTTTTTGTTTACCTTAAATTCGACGCCTTCGGTGCGAAGCATTTCTACACGGCGGTTTACCACGCGATCTTTGTCGAGTTTCATGTTGGGTATGCCGTACATCAGCAAGCCGCCAATTCGGTCAGCACGCTCGTAGACAGTGACCGTGTGACCGGCTTTATTCAATTGAGCGGCGGCTGCGAGCCCTGCCGGACCAGAGCCGATAATAGCGATCGTTTTACCAGTACGCGTCGCCGGTTGTGATGGAACTACCCAGCCTTCCGCAAAGCCGCGATCTATGATTGCCATCTCTATATTTTTTATTGTGACAGCGGGATCCGCAATGCCCAGTACGCAGGCACCCTCACACGGTGCGGGACAAACCCGCCCGGTGAACTCGGGAAAGTTATTGGTTTTATGTAGCCGGTCCAGTGCTTCCCGCCATTGATCGCGATACACCAGATCGTTCCATTCCGGAATCAGATTGTGTACCGGACAGCCGTCGTCAGACTGGCAAAAGGGAACACCACAGTCCATGCAGCGTGAACCCTGCGACTGCAGCCGGGATTCGTCGTGGTCGGTATAGATCTCAAGGTAGTCGAGCTTTCGCTCAAGAGGCGCTCTGTAAGGCGCCGCTTCTCGCGTGATTTCTATAAATCCGGTGTGTTTACCCATTTTGGTTTTTTCTCAATCTTATTATATTCCAGTCTTGGTATTAACCTGGTGGTGTCTGATTTCAGGCGACCACGGCTTCCTTGTCTGCCGCGCTTGCTCCGGATTTTGAAAGCTCTAACACACGCTTATAATCTTTTGGCATGACCTTAACAAAGCGGCTGATCTGACTCTCCCAGGTTGAAATAATCCTGCTTGCGATATTTGATCCCGTGTAGGCAAGATGATTTTCAATCAGCAATTTTACTTCATCAATGTCTTTGTCGTCGACCAGTGGATCGAGATCGACCATATCCTGGTTACAGCGCTCTGAAAAAGTACCGTCTTCGTCCCACACATAGGCAATACCACCGCTCATGCCGGAGGCGAAATTGCGGCCAGTCCTGCCCAGAATAACGGCGCGACCGCCGGTCATGTATTCGCAGCCGTGATCCCCGACGCCCTCGACCACTGCGCTGGCACCGCTGTTTCGTACGCAGAAGCGTTCGGCAACAATACCGCGCAGGTAGCATTCTCCGCTGGTTGCGCCGTAGAGAATAACATTGCCGGCGATAACGTTATCTTCCGCTTTGAACGGGCTTTTCTTGTTCGGGTAGATAACAATCCGACCGCCGGATAAGCCCTTGCCGATGAAATCGTTAGCATCGCCTTCGACTTCCAGCAATATGCCCTTGGCCAGCCACGCGCCGAAACTTTGTCCTGCACTGCCATTGAATTTGAAGTGAATAGTCTCATCGGCGAGCATTTGCGGGCCGACTTCGCGAATGACGCGGTTCGACAGCATGCCGCCAACCACCCGGTTTGTATTGATCACCGGAAGTTCATGGTAGACCTTTTTACCGGATTTCAGCGCGGGCTCAGCCAGTTCGATTAACTGATTGTCGAGCGCGATGTCCAGTCGGTGATCCTGGGTGTGAACCTGGTAGCTGCCGAGAAAATCTTTCGGTTCTTCGGCTTTTGTCAGTAGCGGGGATAGATCAAGCCCTTTGGATTTCCAGTGTCGCAAGGCATCGTCCACGATCAGGGCATCAACACGGCCGACCATCTCGTTGAAGTTTCGAAAGCCTAGCTCCGCCATGATAATCCGCAATTCTTTGGCGACCATGAAAACATAGTTGACTACATGCTCCGGCTGACCTGTGAATTTTTTTCGTAATTCTTTATCTTGCGTGGCAATGCCAACGGGGCAGGTGTTCAGGTGACACTTGCGCATCATGATGCAGCCCAGTGCAATCAATGGCGCGGTTGCCAGCCCGATTTCCTCGGCACCGAGCAGAGCAGCGATAGCAACGTCGCGCCCGGTTTTTATCTGCCCGTCTGTTTGCAGCACCACTCGAGATCGCAGATTGTTCAGCACCAGAGTCTGGTGAGTTTCAGCGATCCCCAGCTCCCACGGCACGCCGGCGTGCTTTATAGAAGTAAGCGGGGAGGCGCCGGTACCACCGGAATCACCGGCAATCACCAGGTGATCGGCCAGTGCTTTCGTCACCCCGGCGGCCACGGTGCCGACACCAACTTCTGAGCCGAGTTTTACACTGATACGGGCTTGCGGATTGGCGTTTTTCAAATCGTGGATCAGCTGCGCCATATCTTCGATGGAATAGATATCGTGATGCGGCGGCGGGCTGATTAAGCCGACACCGGGTGTAGAGTGGCGTAGCTGGGCGATGTAGTCATCAACCTTGGCTCCGGGTAACTCGCCGCCCTCACCAGGTTTGGCTCCCTGAATGATCTTGATCTGCAGTTCATCGGCGTTAGACAGGTAGTTGATAGTGACACCGAAGCGCCCGCTCGCAACCTGCTTGATCGCAGAGCGTTTTGAATCGCCGTTAACCATTGGAATAAAGCGTTTGGCGTCTTCACCGCCTTCGCCGGTATTCGATTTTCCGCCGATACGATTCATCGCGACAGCCAGCGTTTCATGGGCTTCTGCGCTGATGCTTCCAAAACTCATAGCGCCGGTGGCAAATCGTTTGACGATTTCTGTAGCCGGTTCTACCTCGTCAAGAGGGACAGGGCCGCCATTGACTGATTTATTGAATTTAAGCAAGCCGCGCAGCGTGGCATTGCGGGTGCTCATCTGGTTTGTGTGCTCTGCAAATTTCCAGTAGGCGTCTTCGCTGTTGGTGCGGGCAGCAACCTGCAGGTTGGCGACGGAAGCCGGATCCCACATGTGCGTTTCACCATGCCGGCGCCAGTGAAAATCACCGGGGTTGGGCAGCGGGGAAACGGTAGTGAATTTCTGCGCCGGGTAGGCTTTGCGGTGGCGGCGCTGCATTTCTTCAGCAATCACTTCAAGGTCGATTCCTTTAACCCGGCTAGCGGTACCGACAAATGCCAGATCGACGACTTCCTGAGCCAGCCCGACAATCTCGAAGATCTGCGCTCCCTTGTACGATTGCAGGGTCGAGATCCCCATTTTCCCCATAACCTTGAGAATGCCCTTACCGCATGCCTTACGGTAGGCGCTGACGATATCTTCATCGGATTTTATATGATCTATATTGTCGAGACGTTTTTGCGCGCGTGCGTTCCACAATGCCTCATAGGCAAGGTAGGGGTTTATCGCATCTACGCCGAAGCCGATCAGCAGGCAATGGTGGTGAACCTCGCGCGCTTCACCGGTTTCTATCACCAGACCTATACGTGTGCGCTGATGCTGGGCGTTAAGATAGTGATGTACTGAACCCACCGCCAGCAACGCACTGATCGGCACACGTGTGGCGTTAATACCTCGATCTGAAAGTACAATCAGGCTTTTGCCGTCTTCGATTGCCTGCCGCGCCTGTTCATTAATTCGTTCCAGGGCTTCTGCTAAACCGGCTTTGCCGGAACCTGCAGGGAAGGTGATATCGATAACCGAAGAACGCCAGCCCCGGTAGTCGAGGTTGCACAGTGCGGCGAGTTCCTGATTGCTCAGGATAGGGTGCGGAATATTCAGACGGTGAGCGTGCTGCTCTTTTGTTTCCAGTATATTGCCTTCGGGCCCTATATAACACCTCAGAGCCATGATGACTTCTTCGCGAATTGCATCTATAGCCGGATTAGTTACCTGGGCAAAGCGCTGCTTGAAGTAGTCGTACAGCATGCGTGGTTTTTCCGACATCACAGCAAGTGCGGCATCGTTGCCCATTGAGCCGACCGGGTCACGGAGCTCGGTTACCATCGGCTGCAACATGAACTGCAGCGTTTCTGTGGTATAGCCGAACGCCTGCATGCGTTCTGTCAGGGTTTCAGTATTGAGTTGCTGGTGTTCATGCGAAGGCAGTTCAGAAAGCTCTATACGCTGGTTTTTCAGCCACTCGCCGTAGGGCAGCCGGCTGGCTACTTCTTCTTTGACTTCCTGGTCCGGTATCATGCGGCCCTTTTCGAAATCAATCAGAAACATTCGGCCGGGCTGCAATCTGCCTTTTTCTATAATGGTCGAGGGGTCAACATCAACAACACCGACTTCAGAGGCCATAATGCATTTGTCGTCTGAGGTTATATAGTACCGTGAAGGACGCAAACCGTTACGATCAAGTACTGCCCCGATAAAGTTTCCGTCGGTAAATGCGATTGAGGCAGGGCCATCCCACGGTTCCATGAGGCAGGAGTTGTACTCATAGAAGTCGCGCTTAACAGCAGTCATGGTGGCGTGATGCTGCCAGGCTTCAGGGATCATCAGCATCATGGCTTCATGCAGCTTTCGGCCGTTCATTAAGAGAAATTCAAGAACGTTATCGAATGTGCCTGAATCTGAGCAATCAGGCGCAACTACCGGGTAGAGTTTTTTTATGTCGTCGCCGAACTGGCGGCTGACAGCTATACCCTCACGCGAATTCATTGAATTTATATTGCCGAGTAGAGTATTTATTTCCCCGTTGTGGCTCATAAAACGATTCGGCTGAGCCCGCTCCCAGGAAGGGAAAGTGTTGGTGCTGAAGCGCGAGTGAACCATCGCCAGATGCGTTTCGAATTCATCACGCTGTAAATCTATATAAAACGGAAACAGCTGTTCAGGGGTCAGCATGCCTTTGAACACTATAATTCGTGAAGATAAAGAGCAAACATAGAAAGTGCTGCTTGCAGCTATTGCGTTGTCTCCACGTAATCTATTGGTAGCTCGCTTTCGGATCAGATACAGTTTTCGTTCAAAGCTGTCCTGATCAAATGAGCTGTTGTTATCGGTGCCGGCAGCAATAATAAGTTGCATAAACGCGGGCATTGCAGCGCGGGCCGCAACACCGATATCCGCGGCATCGGGTGCAGTTGGTAAATCACGCCAGCCAATCAGCTGCTGACCTTCCGCTGCGATTTCCTCTGCAACAATAGACATACAGCGTGCTTGCTCGGCTTCGTCGAGTGGCATAAAAACAACACCGGCACCATAGTGACCGCGTTGTGGCAATTCAGTATCGAAAGATGCACGAACAGCAGTTTCAAGTAAGCGATGCGGCAGGGCGGTTAATATGCCTGCACCGTCGCCGGTGTTGGTTTCATAGCCAACGCCACCGCGGTGTTCCATGCAGCAGTTCATTCGTTGCGCATCACGAAGTATTTTATTGCTGGCTCTGCCTTTTATATCGCAAACAAAGCCTATACCACAGCTGTCTTTTTCGTTTGCGGGATCGTAAAGTCCCTGAGAGGCGGGGAAATTTTTCGACATACTCTTTGCCCTAGTGAAGCGGGCCTGCTTTCCATGCGTTCGACAGGGTGGCGACGGATGCGGGCCTTTTAGTTGTTTTTCAGACCATGCATAACGCACGGATATAGCTGTGTTTCATTCAGGGTACCACAGTCAGTCCGGGCGACTGGATACTCAAACTGTGCTATATCTTCGCAGTTGCGATGGTGTTCATATTTCTAATGAATTCACGAGGGTATTGTAAAATTCACTATACTATAGCAACTTTATTAGTAGCCGGATTAAGCAGTGCAGGTCTTGTGGACTTGCAACTGAAATCTTCAAGTCTGCAGGGGCACACCGATCTGGTGCATCGCCACGCGGCCGATCATTATACAACGAAATTAGCTTTCGTTGCAGGGTTGTTGGTAACACACACTTACCACCATCAGTGAATTCATTGTTTGCGGTATTGTTTTTACGTCTGAAGTTTTCATGGTTTGAGAACTGCTTCTCAGCTGCGACTAGCGTGTTTGGCGAAGCTGCAAGGCGTCGTAGCACGAAGTTGATGTTGTATGAAGTATCCGGATTCCCTTGTCTGTCTGCTGTGTTTTTGCCTTGCTTCCCCGGCAATTGTTCAAGAAGCGCTGGCTGAATCAGCGCCACCGCTGTCACTGGCGCAGCAATACACTGAGTCGATAAACCACTCCCGTTACTGGATCAGTGAAAAATTCGATGGCGCGCGCGCCTGGTGGGACGGCAGCCGCTTTCTGACCCGCAGCGGTGCGGTATATCAAGCTCCCGAATGGTTCACCAGAGATCTACCCGAACAAATCCTTGATGGCGAGCTGTGGATCGGCCGCGGGCAGTTTCAGCAGCTGATGCAGACCATCCGCGACACGATCCCTGATGATGTCGCCTGGCGTTCCGTACGCTTTCTGGTATTTGATGCCCCGGCTGCTACTGGAAACTTCGAACAGCGCCAGGCTGTGCTGGCAACCGTGTTGGCGTCAGTGAGTTCAGAATGGGTACAGCAAGTAGTGCAGAAGCGCTACAGTAACCACGAGCAGTTAACGCAATGGATGCACAAAATAGTGGATGCCGGCGGTGAGGGGTTGATACTTCAGCACGGCAGTGCGATGTACCGTGCCGGACGGCACCCCGGCATGCTCAAGCTGAAACCCTATCAGGATGCAGAAGCTACGGTAACGGGTTACGGCGCTGGTAAGGGCAAATACCGGGGAATGACCGGGTCATTGCTGGTTGTTGATAATCAAGGAAACCGTTTTAAGCTTGGCTCCGGGCTAAGTGATGCTGAAAGACGATCTCCGCCTCCGCTGGGGTCGATAGTGACTTATCGCTACCAGGGTCGAACCTTGTCAGGCAAGCCGCGGTTTGCCCGTTATCTGCGGCGGCGTGCGCCAGAGTAATGCCCTTGCGCTGCAAGGCCGGCATTCCATAGCCTGCGTTTACCAGTTAGTGCCCTGAGAACGTGCCCCCGAATAGTACCGGTGCCATGAAAGTTGCCGCCTGGAGCAGGCAAACAGATTGGGATTTGCGAACACATTAACGGCGGTAACGTGTAAATTGTACGTTCCGGGTTGAGTAATCGATCCACTGGCATCAACACAGGAACCCTGCAATGACCACTACTTCCGGTGACAGTAGCTCCGGCAAAGGTGAAATTTTCCGGAATCTGCACAATCAGCAAGAAGGTTTTGTGATTCCCAATCCGTGGGATGTTGGAACCTCGAAGATTCTTGCATCAATGGGCTATAAAGCGCTCGCGACAACCAGCGCCGGTATGTCATTTTCAATGGGCATACCCGAGGGCACGGCTACCAGGGCGCAAACGCTGGAGCACTGTCGGTTAATAGTCAATGCGACTGACCTGCCGGTATCCGCCGATCTTGAAAATGGCTTCGATGATACGCCCGACGGCGTGGCTCAATGTGTTCTTGAGGCTGCAGAAACCGGACTTGCCGGGTGCTCTATCGAAGACCACACAGGGCGCCGGGACGATCCGATCTACGAATTCAGTCTGGCGCTCGAACGAATAGAGGCGGCGGTTGCTGCTTGTCGGTCGTTGCCGTACGATTTTGTCTTTACTGCCCGTTGCGAGAACTTCCTGTGGGGCAGAAATGATCTTGACGATACTATCAAACGGCTCAGCGCATTCGAGACGGCGGGTGCCGATGTTCTGTATGCTCCGGGGTTGCGGGATCTTGAGTCCATACGGATTGTCTGCGAAGCACTGAACAACCCGGTCAACGTAGTCATGGGGATGCCCGGTGCATTGTTCGGGATGAAGGAGCTGCATGCTGCCGGGGTTCGGCGAATCAGTGTCGGCTCTGCTTTGGCCAGGGCCTCATTTGGTACTTTCGTCAGAGCGGCGGAAGAAATGGCCGGGGATGGTACGTTTACCTTTTCCAATGATGCGATCGGCTTCGATCGGATGGATGCTTTTTTCAGCTGAAGAAACTATCTTCCAGTTTTATATTCAGGCAAATAGTGTATTTAAAAACAGTTTGTAGTAACAGCAATCAGGGGCGCTGTGATGAAGGTTGATGGCAGGCATTATAGATCTATCTGGTATGACACCAGCGATGCATCGGTGAAAATTATTGATCAGCGCTGGCTGCCACATGATTTCAGAATAGCCACATTGAAGTCGCAACTTGATTTCGCCACCGCCATTACCGATATGTGGGTACGTGGCGCTCCCCTGATCGGTGCAACTGCCGCCTATGGTGTGGCTATGGCCATGCGCGATGATTCCAGCGATTCATCTTTAGATAGTTGCTGGAGTGCACTGCACAGCACCCGCCCGACAGCCATCAACCTGCGCTGGGCACTGGACCGTTGTCGTCAGGTGCTGGAGTCAGTGCCGGTTGCCGGGCGCGCTGCTGCCGCGCTTGAATTAGCGCATGAAATTTCCGACGAAGATATAGAACGCAACCGGCAGATCGGTTTGCATGGTCTGGAACTCATTAGAGCGCTTGCCGCAAACAAGCCTGCCAAAGAGCCGGTACGAATTCTAACCCACTGCAATGCGGGCTGGCTCGCTACGGTGGATTTCGGCACGGCAACCAGCCCGATGTTTCATGCAGCAGACGCAGGAATTGAGTTGCATATCTGGGTCGATGAAACCCGCCCGCGTAATCAGGGTGCGCTAACAGCGTGGGAACTCGATGGGCATGGCATACCTCACAGCTACATCACAGATAATGCCGGTGGTCATTTGATGCAGCATGGTCAGGTAGATATGGTGCTGCTGGGCAGTGACCGAACCAGTGCCGGCGGCGATGTCTGCAACAAGATCGGAACCTACCTGAAAGCACTTGCAGCATTCGATAACAACGTGCCGTTTTATGTAGCGCTGCCTTCATCGACTATAGACTGGACAGTGCAGGACGGGCTTTCAGGTATTCCCATTGAAGAACGACCGGCATCGGAGGTCACCCATGTTCAGGGGTTACAGGACAACGGCTCCATTGGTAAAGTTCAGGTGTCGCCGGCAGGCTGCACTGTCGGTAACCCGGCATTTGATGTGACGCCCCGGAAACTTGTTAGCGGCTTGATTACCGAGCGGGGTGTAAGCGAAGCGACTCCCGAAGCGTTGCGCGCCATGTTCCCTGACTTGCAAGTAGAGTGAATCAATTTATAAGCCGTGTAGTATTTGCAGGGTTCTATATTACGGTAGTGGCGGTAATAACGTTCGTTACTCCGGTGCATGCCGCACAGGCGCAGTTCAGTGGCTGTACTATAGATCAGCGGCAAACGCTTCAAACTGCAGTCGATGCAGCGCAAGTCACGGTTGAATTAATCGAAAAACAATTTGCTGCTCTCCCGGCACCGTATCGTGCCCGATCACCTCGCTATTCCCGATGGTTCGGTGATTTTCGACCGGATCGATTTGACAAGGTAGCGGAAGTCTTTACCAGAATAAATACGGTGTTACGCACAAATACAATACACTTTGATTGTGCCTGTACTGATCGCTATTATGCGCGAGCACGGGTGGCAGAGCCATATACTATTCGAATCTGTTCGTTGTTCTGGAATTTATCCCTGAGTGGTCGGGACTTTTCTCATATTGGAACAATTATCCATGAGCTAACCCATTTTGCTGATATCTCCGGTGCCCATGATCTTGTCTATGGAACAAAGCTCAGTAGGCAACTGGCCATAAATAAACCCGGTAAAGCCGTGATCAACGCTGATAACTACGAGTATTTTGCAACCAATAGCGATAATCTGGCATTTTCAGGCGACGGCAGAATACTGCCCATTGGCAAATTTGAACCATTGAAATTCAATGCACCGCGCTCTGCCAGGCTGCCGGAAGGGGGTATGCATCTCTATAGCGTTCAGAATTTTCCAGATCGCTCCGGTACAGTGGTGGTCACTTCCAGCGCTGGTGATGTCGATCTCTACACCTATCCGTCAGCAGATGCGGCTAGCCTGCTATGTGAATCCAGCACCAGCAATGTCGAAGATCAGTGTGAGCTGAAACAGAACCACACGTTCGTTGAAGTACGCGCTTATGAGGCGTCAGACTACACCATTGAAGTGCGGCTTTTTTAATAACCGTTATTTTTTATCCGGAAGTATCTATGTCTTTCCGGCCATGCAGTAGATTATTGAACTCACCATCGAATGAAAAGTAGGTTCCGCCACCTGATCCGGGTTGAATCCAGACGCGGGTTACAGGCTTTCATCGTGCGGGTTGAGCGCTCGGGGCCATATCGGGCGGGTTAGATTTTTATACGGTGTGCTGAGCGGATTATTAGGGTAGGGGCCGTCGACTTCTGCATATAGAATGGTTGAGGCAATTTCTGAAAACGCGGCGTAGAAATGGTTGGTGGATTTTACTATCAGCAAGTTCTTTTCTGTAGGATCTATACCCATGTTGTAGAAAACGCTCGGGTCGAAAACCTGTGAACGTACGGAATTGAGAATAACACTGATTCCGTCAACATCGATCCAGACGCTGTCGCCAATGGGAACAATGCTACCGCAGAAATTCTGTGTAGCATCCCTGACCGTATTCCTGACGACTACTTCAGCATCTATGGGTTGCCCGCCGTTGGCTGACATTTTGCCGCCAAACCTCAGAGAAAGCGTTGCCCCTGCACCTGCTGAAATACAGGTGCGCACGGCAATTGGATCCCACAGGGTAGCAAATGCAGCATCGGTGATTCCCCGCTGTAACATTTCGTTGAGAATAATGGTGGAATCTCCAGCCACGCCGCCGCCCGGGTTGTCCCAGACATCGGCAATCACTACCGGGCCGGTTTTTGTATTGGTGTCACGTTTGTCGCTGGTTTGTTGAGCAGAGTCCAGTGCAGCAATTGGTGTTAGCAGTTTGGGTTTAGTTGTGCCGCGAAACGAATATAGTTCCATGCCCAGCTGCCGGGCCAGTTGTGCACCGTAGTCGGGAGTATTGTTGGTAATTACAATAATGCGACAGCCCAGTTCGGCAACATCACCCGCCATAAATCCGTGAATAACCGATATCGACAACACATTTCCCGTGCCTTCAATCGATTTTATTTTGTCAACGAAGCTGCGCATAGGCTCACGGCTCGTTGGCAGTACTTCGATCATTTTGCAGTCGAAAGTTGATATGCAGGGGGTTATGGATTTAATGCTGGTTGCTTGAATTAGGCGCACCATATCTTCAGCGGTTTCCACGAAATCGGTATGGGGGAATTCCTTGAATACGGTGATAACGTCTGCATTGCCAGTGCGTTTTTCAGTCAGGTGACTGTGCGGGTCAAAGGTAACGCCAATCAGGGTGCCGGGGGCAGTCAGCGCACGGATAGCTTCAAGTAATTCGCCCTCGCAATCATTGCAGTCCTGCGAAACCATAGCGCCATGCAAACCCAGAAGCACAATGTCGACCGGCATCGCCGCTTGTAATTCCTGCAGGAGCTGCTTTCTAAGAAAGTCCCAGGTGTGTTGATTAACGACGCCGCCGGGCTCAGCCCAGCATGCGGTGCCTTCTATAAGTGTCCAATGGTTCTGTTGCGCTACTTCTCTTGCTACCGGAAACACCGCGCTGCACAGCGTGGGAGTAGGTGGATGTTCCCCTGGACCTTTGTAGAAGCTGTCTTTGAAATCCTGTAGATCGGTTCGAAGCGGTGAAAACGTATTGGTTTCGGTGGCTATAGAACCGACGAATACGCGCTTTTGGGTTGCCATATTACGAGGCCTTTTTAAAAGAGGGTATTCTCGGGATAGCGTCCAGGAGTTTTCTGGTGTAGGGGTGCTGCGGCGCGGAAAAGAGATCGCGCTTGCCTGCAGTTTCAACAATTTTTCCCTCGTACATTACCGCGACCCGATCAGATATATGTCTGACGACGCCGAGATCATGGCTGATGAATAGCATGGAAATATGGAGGTCCTGCTGTAACTCCTTCATCAGGTTTAGAACTTGCGCCTGTATAGAGACATCCAGAGCCGATACCGGTTCATCCGCTATGATGAGTTGTGGTTTGACGATCATCACCCTGGCGATCCCGATCCGTTGTCTCTGGCCCCCGGAAAATTCGTGCGGGTGGCGTTTCATTACCGAGGAATCCATGCCAACTCGTTCCAGAATTTCCGCAATTCGAAGATTGGCAGCAGTGCGGTTGTGTGCAAGTTTATGGATAAACAGTGGTTCAGCCAGTGTCTGCTCTATTGTGAGGCGTGGGTTAAGAGAGGCAAACGGATCCTGGAATATCATCTGAATTTCGCGGCGCAGAGGTCTGAAACGATTCTGGCTCATCGGCAGTATATTTTCTCCACGGTACAGCGCTTCACCACTGCTGGCGGCTTCAAGCTTTGTGAGAGTGCGACCGACCGTGGTTTTCCCGCAACCCGATTCACCGACCAGGCTTAGTACTTCGCCTTCATTTATATGAAAAGAAATATTGTCAACAGCTCTTGTTACTGTACTCGTACTGAATAGTCCCGGTGACTTAGCGCGAAAATAGGTACGAAGGCCGTTTACCTGCAGTAAGGGTTTATCATGCATAGTTAAAATTCACCGGCAAAGTGGCAACGTACTGCATGGTGTTTTCGAATGTCGATCAATCGGGGGGCTGTTTGAGTGCACGGTTTTTCGGTGAATGCGCAGCGGGGGTGGAAGGCGCAGCCTGTTATTTTTTCATCGATTAGAGGTACTCTGCCGGGAATCGCTTCCAACCAGTCCCGGTCTTGGTCCACCGATGGAATCGACGCCAGCAGACCGCGGGTATAGGGGTGAGTCATGTTGGAAAACAATTTATCCGTCGGTGCTTTTTCAATGATCTTGCCCCGGTACATAACAGCTACTTCATTGCAGTTCCGCGCAATCACCCCCAGATCGTGCGAAATAAGGATGATCGCGGTTCCGGTTCTGCGCTGTAGATCGAGCATCAGGTCCAGAACTTCTTTTTGCACGGTCACATCCAGTGCGGTGGTTGGTTCATCGGCAATCAATAGTGCCGGGTCACAGGCCATAGCTATGGCGATCATAACCCGCTGACGCTGGCCGCCGGACAATTGATGTGGAAAACTATTGATGCGTTTATGTGGTTCGGGAATCTGTACCAGATCCAATAGTTCCAGTGCCCGGTGTCTGGCGTTCTTCCGGGATAACCTGCGATGCTGTTGCAGTGTTTCTGTTATCTGCTCGCCAATCCGGTAGACCGGGTTCAGGCTTGTCATTGGCTCCTGAAAAATCATGGCCATTCGGTCGCCCATAATTGCGCGTCTCTGGCGGGTATCGAGCTCCAGCAGATTTACGCCGTCGAAGTGTATCGAGCCGGCGGTAATCCGAACCTGCGAGCCCTCCAGTAAGCCCATAATAGAAAGTGCAGTGAGGCTTTTACCACAGCCTGATTCGCCGACAATACCCAGAGTGTCGTGCGCTTCTAAAGCGAAACTGCAATCGTGTACAACTGGTACGAGTGTATTGTTTTGAGCGATAGCTATGCTGAGGTTATCGAGTTCGAGCAGGGCCACGTTATATACCTGCTATGTCGTTTTTGAACCGTGGGTCGATGCTGTCGCGCATGGCGTCTCCGACCAGGTTCATGGAAAAAACAGACAATATGATCAGCGCCCCCGGAAACATCAGCAGCCACGGCGCACGGGTAATATAGATTTTTTCCTCGGCCAGCATGTTTCCCCAGCTTGCAACTTCCGGTGGCAGGCCCAGACCAAGAAAATCAAGAGCGGCAGCCTGAAGCTGTGCAAAGGCGAAGATAAAACTTGCCTGAACTAAAAGCGGCGACCACAAGTTAGGCAGAATGTGCCGGAAAAGAATAGAGCAGTGGCCAGCGCCGGAGCAGCGCGCGGCGTCAATAAAAACTTCATTTTTAAGTTTGAGCGTCATACCGAAAAAAATTCGCGCAGTTGTTGTGGCGTAGACAATACCAATAACCAGTACCGTATTGACTACACTGCGCTCCAGCAATGTCATTAGTACCAAAGCCAGCAACAGCGCCGGGAATGCCATCAGCACATCGACGATTCGCATCAGGAAATGCCCGAGCGTTGAAAAGTAAGCCGAAAGCAAACCGATTAATCCGCCGCAGGTCAGTGCAACCAGCACACTTCCTATACCGATAATCAGCGCCATACGGGCGCCATAGACAGCACGTGAAAATGTGTCTCTGCCAAAGTGGTCAGTGCCGAACAGATACGGCAATCCCGGTTCGCTTAAACGCGCCACCGGATCAATCTCTAGTGGGTCAAATGGTGCTATAAATTGCGCCCCAACTGCAGCAAGGGCGACGATACACAGCCAGATAGCACCTGCAGTGGCGAGCTTTCTGCCACGAAAAACGGCCTTCATCGAGGCAATGGAATTCACTGGAGCGACACCCTGGGGTCAAGGCGCGCGTAAGCCAGATCTACCAGCAGATTGATAACAAGGTAGAGCACCACAATAAGTAGAATCACGCCCTGAATAACCGGATAATCGCGTCGTAAGATCGACTGAACAACAAGTCGGCCAATACCCGGTAGAGAAAAGACGGTTTCGGTTACCACGGCTTCGGAAACGAGTGCTGCGAACGTGAAGCCGAATGCCGCAGCGACAGCAATCAAGGCATTGCGAAACACGTGCTTGATTGAAACCCGCGCAGGATGCAGCCCCTTGGAGCGTGCCGTGCGCACATGATCTTCGCGCGATACATCGAGCATGGATGCCCTGACCAGTCGAATAATAAGAGCCGCATTGGGGGCGGCCAGGGTCAGGCTGGGCAGAATAAGATAGCGCAGATTGCCAAGGCCGCCGTCGTCACTGATCGACGGGAAGCCTGCGCTCGGAAACCAGCCCAGTCCGACTGAAAATAACAGAATTAAATACAGGCCAAGCCAAAAGGTGGGGATAGAGGCAAATAACATCGCCCCGCCGGATGCTAATTGATCGACCCAGCTGCCCTGGAAACTGGCTGATAATATACCAATAGGTATGCCGAACAATATAATCCAGAACATCGTCATAATGGCTAGCAACAGAGACGTTTCAGCGCCGTCGGCTATGACATCAAGAACCGGTGTTTTGAAAAATATAGAGTTGCCGAAATCACCGTGCAGCACATTTCCAGCCCACAACAGGTACTGCTTCCACAGAGGTTCGTCGAATCCCATCTGTGCAGATAAAGCCGCAATTTCCTCTGGCGTGGCACTATCGCCAAGGAGAATGGCGGCGGGGTCTCCCGGGATGAGATGGATAAATAGAAAAATAAGAACCGATGCAACCAGTAGCGTCGGTATCAGCGTGAAAAGCCGTTTAACGGTGTAGCCGAGCATAGGTTCTAAAAAACTTGAAAAAACCTCTCCCGTTGCGGGAGAGGAATTACTGGAGGAATTATCGGTTTTACTGCTATTTGCTTACATTCCAGAAGTGCGGCCAGATAAGTGTGGCTTCACCCAGACCGTTCAATGCAGGAGACGCTATGTTATATGTGTATACATCGCCGGTTTTCATGGTGGGTACCTGTTCATAGATCAGCCCCTGAATGTCTGCCCAGATAGCTTGCCGTTCTGCGGGATCGGAGCTGGAGGTAAACTTTGATTTGAGTGCCGATTTTTCTTCGGTTGTCCACCAGCCCGGATAGTTGTCGTTCATTACCGAGATCAGAATAGGGTCGGGAACGAACCCGTGATGAGTGAAGAAGAGGTCCCATTGATCAGGTTGTGCGCGTTTTTCTATTAACGTTGCCCAGTCGTACACCTGCAGATCGACGTTGAAACCCGCTTGTGCGAGTTGCTTGGTGTAGACGATGGCTGTGTCATAGTGAAACGGATAGTTGGTTGAGACCATAAATTTTATAGGATCGCCGGTATAACCTGCTTCAGCCGCCATCTTCTTAGCCGCTTCCGCATCACCCTTACTGAAATTATCAGCGCCTGAATCGGTGTACCAGACGTTGCCTTCAGGTAAAAACGAACCGTTGGCGCGCCACAGTCCTTCCGGTCCGATAGCGACCTGCAATGCCGGTGTTTTATTGATCGCGGTTTGAATCGCGCGGCGAAGTGCGAAATTGGTTTTCAGCGGGCCTTCTTTGGAATTCATGAACACCAGACCGAAGATCGGGCCGCCATTTAAAATGGTATTTACGTTAGAGTCGGCTTTGAGTCCGGCGTACAGGTCACCGGGAATGCTCTCGGCGTAGTCGTAGTCTCCGGCCTGCAGTCCGGCTACCCGTGTTCCCACATCGGGCACAGGCATGAAACGCAGGGTATCCATCTCTGCCTTGCGCATACCACCATAGCCGTCGGCTGCGCCATCCGGAGAGCTGTACTCGTCAAAGCGCACCAGTTCGACATGCCGGTTCGGCTGCCACTCGCTGAATTTATAAGGGCCGGTGCCAATATAGTTTTCTGGTGAGATCGGTTCTTTTGTTGCGCCATCCATCACCGACGCCGGGTAAATTGCCGGCCCGCCATTGATGAACGCCATCAGGTTTTTCCACGGACCGAATGGCTGGCTGAGCTTGATAACAATTTTGAAATCACCGCTGGCCTCAACGCTGTCAACGTTGTCGAACAACAGGCCGCCACGTGATCCGAACTCGCCCCAGCGTTGCAGTGAAGCGACCACGTCAGCGGAGGTCATGGGCTGGCCGTTGTGGAAAGTGACATCTTCACGCAAGCTGATGGTAATTGTTTTGCCGTCGTCAGAAATGCTGTCTCCAGAGGCAAGCAGATTGACCGGTGCATTCGCGGCGTTAAAAGTGTAAAGGCCCTCAAACATATGATGAGCGATCGTCGATGCGAGATCTGAAGTGACGACGTGCTGATCAAGGCTGGGTGGCTCGCCCACGGTGGCGTAGCGCAGCATCCCTTGCCCGTGTGCCGTGCCTGTCAGAAAAAACACAGCGCTTGCCGCAAGGGCTGAACGCCAACGGTTGATTCGCTTCATGTTCATGGTTCTCCGTTGCCTGGTTAGTTGTGGTCGCATAGTTGAAGCACTAATGTAAGAAACTAACACTCTGATAAAAGTACATCAAGGAGAATATTTTGCAGCCGGCAAACTGTAAACCTATAATGTAAGATACTTACAAATGAAGAAAGCGAGTAACAATGACTGAAGATAAGCAGATTACCCGGTTTGATGATGCCGATGTTGCAGCCGGCGGAACACCCCGACCTTTTGCCAAAGCGGTTCGCGCTGGCGATTTTGTATTTGTCTCCGGTCAGGTGCCGGCTCGCGATGGTGAAATTATTGTTGGTGGAATCGTCGAGCAAACAGAGCAGGTGATGAAAAATATTATCGATGTGCTGGCACTGGCCGACTGCACCCTGGCCGATGTGGTAAAGGTTGGTATCTGGCTCGATGATCCGCGGGATTTCACCAGCTTCAATGCAGTGTTTGAAAAATACTTTGCGGCAGCGCCACCCGCTCGATCAACGGTTCAGTCTTCGTTAATGGTTGATGCAAAGTTAGAGATGGATGTTACCGCCTACCGACCCTTATAGATTGATGAATCGCCCCATCGATATTATTTCGGCAATTCGGCAGCTTGAAGGTGTGTTCAGTAAGCGCGAGCAGTTGGTCGCAGACTACATATTGTCAAATCTGGAAGAGATCTCCTGGCTCTCGCAGATCGATATCGCAGAGGCCGCCAATGTTTCAGTCGCCACGGTAAACCGCTTCTGTGTAACGCTTGGCTGCGAAGGGTTTCGTGATTTTAAAATTACCCTGGCCCAGAGTGTCGCCGTCAGCCTGCAGTATCTGGGGGGCGGAAGCCGCGATAAGCCAGAGTCTCATCAACTGGTGACGCAAGTATTCGGGGCTTTGATCGATACCCTGAATCTAGCCAGATCCCAACTCGACAGCGATGCCATTCAGCGGGCGATTGATGTATTGGCCGACTGCAGGCGAATTGCCTTTATAGGCGTCGGCGGGGGGTCTGCAAATGTGGCGCGCGAGGGCGCTAACCGTTTTTTTCGCCTGGGGATACCCGCTGAGGCACATGCCGACGGTTACCTGCAGCGAATGGTTGCCTCAACGCTTTCTGATGGCGACGTGGTATTTGCGATATCTGCAAGTGGTCAGGCAGCAGAGTTGCTTGATAGTGTTCGCATCGCCAGGCAGTACGGGGCAAAAACTATTTGCCTGACTCGTGCGCAGACCGAGCTTGCAGCCAGTGCCGATATCACCATCGAAATTGATGTGCCGGAAGATCAGGATATCTATAAACCTTCAGCATCGCGCCTGGTGTTTATTGCCATTCTGGATGTGCTGGCTGCGGGTGCTGCGCGCAAACGCCCGGAGAAAGTCAAAGAGTATTTACGCAGAATAAGAACCTCACTGGTGTCTCTGTCCAGCGATACCGGGCCGAAACCGATCGGTGATTGAGTGGGTGTGTGATTCGATGAATGGCTGCGGTGATGTTGCGTTATGTACTGCCGCTATTGTAGAGCTGGTGTCCAGGCATACATTAGTGAATCCATGGCCTGCGTCGATGAGATATTGGGAACCACTCCATGGTTCTTCAGCCAGCCCTCCAACCGGAAGCCGCCTTTTTCAAGAACGCTTGCAGATTTGCGGTGTTTCCAGTGGCAGGTTGCCTCTAGCCTCTGCAGGTTGAGCTGCTGCGCTAGATGAACAATACAGGCTAGAGCCTCTGTTGCGTAGCCCTTGCCCCAGCTGTTTTTGTTCAGAATATATCATGTGCTGCCGACCAGCGGGTTCTCCAGATCGATACCCGTGCTGCCGAGAATGCTGCCGGTAGCGGCGTCGGTTATTAAGAGTGCGCCGCCGGTGGGCCCTTGCCATTGCTTTAGCCAGCCACTGACTACCTCTTCGGTAACCTTTATTGACGTGTGTCGAGGCCATGACATGTATTTTGTTGCCTCAGCAACAGAAGCGAAGCCAGAGTAAATCTCCGCTGCATCTTCCAGTTGTGGTTTTCTTAGTATCAATCTATCGGTTTCAATTTGTTCTGGTAGTACGGGAGCCATTTTACTTATCCCTCAACATTGATATTGCAGGCGATTGCTGGGATCGCTGAAGGTGCAGATCAACACCGTGGCTGCGACGTGAATCGCCCATAGAGCGTTGCTCGGGCAGGCGTGTTGGAGCCGGTATCATAATCCTTCCGGGCAGCAATTGTTTTGAAATTTGTGGTGAAGGTAAAAGCTGGAGGGGAAAGGCAAACAGAGCAGGGAATCAGCGTGGTGATCAGGTTAAGGGGCGGATTCATCGATCACAATGTTACTCCAGCATCGCGTCCGTGGTCGATGTTGTAAAGCGTTGGGCCTTGCGATTTCACGCGAAACTGATGTTGCCAGGCGGCATTGTCCGCAGTTACGCCGTGTAACAGCGGATTTCTGCTTAAGTGGCCAGGCGAATTATTCATAAGCAATCGCTATGGCTACCCAACAACACTCTATTTTTGATCATTATGATTTGTTGCTATGTTATATACACGGGGAAGCGCCAATCCTGTTAGGTTCAAATGAGCTGGCGTCACCTTGGTTTTTTAATCGGGTATTCTGAAGAAGTTAACAAGTAGCAGAGATCAGGTAACAGAGCGCGAAGAGTAGACTTTCACATAAGACTTTTACATAAATAGTGGCTATGTCTCGATAGCGACTTCTTATTTTTACTTCGCTCATGTGCTGATATATTACAAGCTCCGTAGGCGACCGCATTTTGGTTGTAAATGAACGACCTGTGTCTCGTCAACACTTTTTAAACTCTACACTTTCGAATGGGAATAATAATACATGAAAGCAAGACACCTCATTTTATTGGCTAGTCTTAGTGCCGCGATTACCGCGGGCTGTACCTACTCTGTCCAGGCGCAGGACAGTAACAAAATTGTTGCAGCTTCATTCAATGACGATGGCAGCGTTAATGCACCTACCGATTGGAGAAAATGGGTCTTCGTTGGCTCGCCACTGACTCCTAATGCGCTAAATGGCGGTACTGCACCGTTCCCTGAATTCCACAACGTCTATGTTGAGCCCAGTGCATTTGCCGCTTACGAGAAAACTGGTAACTGGCCTGAAGGTACTCAGATTGCAAAGGAGCTGGCACTGGTATACCAGAACAACAACGATGACGTTGGTGCAAGTACTGAAGTATCAGGTCGCGGATATCAGCAAGGTGAGTTCCAGGGCCTCGAGCTGACTGTTAAAGACACCACACGTTTTGCAGATATGCCTGGTGGCTGGGCGTACTTTTCTTTTGGTCATAAGGCTCAGCCCTATGAAAAAACTGCGTCAGCATTCCCTGCAGAAGCTTGTAACGCTTGTCACGCTGCCAGTGCCGCTGACGATTTTGTCTTCACGCAATTCTACCCTGTCCTGCGTGCTGCCAAAGGCGGTTGATACATTACCGGTGATATTCCGGGTTAATGCTTGATTGATGGTCTGCATGCGAGTTGACGCATGCAGATTCAGCGCTGGGCCGATAGCAAATGCCACCGGCAATTGTTTATTTCAAAAACAAACTGTCGTCACTCGACATCAGAGATTATTATGAAACTTAATAAAATATTAAATCCGGTTCGTTCCTGCGCCTTAGTGGCAATGTGCAGTCTTGCGGCGCTTCCAATCAGTGCTGATGAAGCCTTTTCACCCTATGTCAGTGAAAGCGGAGATATCAGTTTTCCTGAAGATTTTCGTCTTTCTATGACTCACATGGGTTCCTGGTTTGTTCCTGACGGCGGAGCCAGCGGATTTCATGATGTCTATACCGAGCGGGCAACAGTAGAAGCGTTCCGCGAAACGGGTAAATTCCCCGACGGTGCAACTGTTGTCAAAGAGCTGAGAGCCCATGAGTCGGGTAGTTACACAACCGGTCAGGGCGTTAGCCATTCGACAGAAGGCCTGAAGCAATGGTTTGTGATGATAAAAGACTCAAAGGGCCGTTTTGCTGATAATGGCGTCTGGGGTGATGGCTGGGGCTGGGCATTGTTCAAGCCTGATAGCCAGGGTGCAAACGCGGCTGCGGACTATAAAGCAGATTGTCTGAGCTGCCATATACCGGCTAAAGACAACGATTGGATATATACCGAAGCTTACCCGATTCTTAATAAGTAACAATATTGGTAATGCTGCCGAGGCAACACCAGGGTTTACTATCGGTATAAATTCGTACCACAGCGCTCCAGGGGCCGTCTTGAATTTACCTGCACGGCGCACTCTAGCGCACTCTGGCGCCGTTTGCAGTTGTTAGATCTGAGGAAAATCCCGCGTAGAACCGTTTCCTTTACAGGTATGCCCGGTTGCGGCAGCGGGTTTCTAACGATACTAATGTGGTGAAGCGTACAAAATGTGCGAATGAGAGTTCGTCATTTGGTGTGTAGCAAGGCGAAGCTCGCAGACAATGGCCATAGTTTATTTTACTTGGCCCTTATCAAGAGCTTTAAAGCAGTTGCGCGCCAAATGGCGAGCTCCCGCAGGGGCGTTTGATCAAAGTGCCCTTCAACTAGTTTGCGCCAATCATTCGACATCTCGATATTTCCGGCCTATATACATAGATACTGTCGCACTTGTTGAGAATTCGCCAACAGGGGCATTGAAGCCCGCTGTTAAGCTGGCGCAACGGCAAAGTGCAAAGGTAAAACACCCGGTCATCGAGGGTAGCTGACTGGAAAAAGGCTACACAAAGCGCTTTCACTAACAAAAATAATAAATGATTGAACGCAGGAAAACCAAACTGAATTAAACGACAGAATCGGTTTCTAAAGTTTTGGTGTCAGTCAGGGCGTGTCCTGATTCCTCACCTCACTGAGCGGAATTGTCGTGATGGATCCGAATTGGGTCTGAATTCAATTTTCCCTGTCGAGTAGCCGACTTATGATTGCACAGCCAGCTGTATTTGAATTGTCGTTAACATTTTTGTCATCGGCTTGCGCATGCATTCGGTGAGGCGTGAAATTTCCACTGAAAGTGATGCTGAGCGTGGTGAGGCCGATACCACCCAAATTGCTTGTCAGCACTGCGATATGCTGGTTCAAACGCCGGAATTGAAGGCTGGTGAGCAAGCGATGTGTCCCGGTTGCGGAGCTGTCGTTGCAGTGCGTTCGTACGGTGGGTCAGGCTTGTCGCTGGCTTGCGCGCTGGCATCGCTTATCATGCTGGCGTTGTCGTACGCCTACCCTTTTCTGTCGCTGGGCTCGGGTGGTCTGGAGCACCGGATATCGCTGATAAACTTGCCTGAAACCATGTTTACCAATGGTCGCCCGATCATTGCTGTAGCGCTGTTATTGTTCACGCTGGTCATTCCAGCGGTAATGATGCTGGTGAATATATCAGTGCTGATTCCTTACCATTTTGATTTGGAAGTTCCCTCCTATACAGTGCCCGCACTGCGCTGGAGTCATCATCTGACGCACTGGAGTATGGTTGAGGTATTTGTCATCGGTGTACTTGCCAGTCTCACCAAAATTATCAGTCTGGCTGATGTGGACCTGGGTATCGGCTTCTGGGCCTATATGCTGTTTGCCCTGCTGGTGATAATTTCACTGTGGCATTTTGATCGGCCACCGTTGTGGCACTGGGTAGATCCGCATCGCCATTATCATGATGAAGCAGGTGTTCATCTATGACAAGCAGCGCCAAAAAAGCCTGGGATGCAGGGCTTCAGTCATGCCATGTGTGCCAGCGTCTGGAGCCACTGGGTACAGATCACTGCAGTCGCTGTACCACCGTATTGAAAGTGCGCAAGCCCTATAGTCGGCAACGCACACTAGCGCTCACTTCGACGGCGAGCCTGTTGATGCTGCCCGCTCATTTACTCCCGATAATGAGAACAGAAACACTCGGCGATTCCCAGGAAAACACGATTGTCGGTGGTGTGCTGACGCTCTGGGATCACGGTTCATATCCGATCGCGGTATTAATTTTTTTCGCCAGTGTAACGGTACCAATTGGAAAACTGTCCGCGTTGTTCTGGCTGGTGTGGAGTGATAAAGCAATAGACCTGGATACTGCACATCGGAATAGTCGGTTGTTCCATCTGGCTCACTGGGTCGGCCCGTGGTCGATGGTCGATGTGTTTGTCGTCGCGATACTGGTCGGGCTAGTGCAGTTATCAGGTGTACTACAGATCTACCCGGGGCTGGCAATTGTCTCTTTTGCAGCCATGGTGGTGACAACAATGCTCGCGGCAAATGCGTTCGACGAGCGGTTAATCTGGGACAGAGTGAAAGCGCAAGATGGCCAATCATAATAATAATGCCATAGTGTCACGACGTAAGCGTATCTCGGCGGTGTGGCTGATACCGTTGTTTGCCGCACTGGTGGGGGCGTGGTTTGTTTATACCGAGTATCAGCAGCTGGGTTCTGAAGTGGTGCTGCGGTTTCTTAGCGCTGAAGGTATTGTTGCTGGCAAAACTAAAATCCGGCATCTCAGTATAGATGTTGGCGAGGTAACGGAAGTTGAGCTGAATGGATCACTCGACGGCGTGGTGGTGCGGGCTCGCATGCAACGCGGGGTGCTGCCTCTGTTGCGTGAAGATACCCGATTCTGGGTGGTGAGGCCGCGAATTGGTGCGACCGGAATTTCCGGACTCGGTACTCTTTTAAGTGGTGCCTATATTAATTTCAACCGCGGCGTTGGCGACATTGGTGGGAGCGCCAGTAGAATTCAGGGGTCTGCAAATAGGCAATGTGACAAAATTCGGCTTTGATTTTCTAAACGAATCACGACAACAGGACCAATCTCCGGACAAGGCGGCTCCGGTACCTATAGAAATGCGCATTGAGCCAGCTCGACTCATCGGGGACGATACCCGGGAAAATATAGATCGAGCGTTAAGAGGTATAGCCGAGGCAGTGCGTAACGGAATGCGGGCCACACTGCGACAGGGTAATCTGATTACCGGTGCCCTGTATGTATCCTTTGAGCCGCTGGCGGGTGTGGGCGAGGAGGAGCTGACGCAGCTGGGGAGTCGTTATCTCATTCCGTCCCAGGCCAGCGGCTTTGATCTGTTAACCGATAAAGTGGGTCAGACACTGGATCAGCTGAATGAAACACCTATAGATGAATTAGTCGCTCAGGTGCAGAAAACAATGCGCGTGACTCAACAGACATTGCAGCAGGCAGATGCAACACTGGCAGAATTCTCTGCTGACTCTTCCATGTATGGCTCACTTCATGACTCCCTGTTGCAGCTGCGTACCACGTTGAATACGGTTGACGGACTGGCCAACTCGCTCAAAGAAAAACCAAACCAGCTTATATTTTCAAGCCCCAGGCCCGCAGACAAAATTCCGCGAGGTTCAGTGGTGTATAGCGGGGCTAATCAATGAATACCCTTTGTCAGCTGGCGAGCGCACCAGCAAGATTCATCAGAGGATTTATATCGATTCTTATGGCGGTTGCGGTCTCAGCTTGCGCTACCGTAGAAGTGCCGCAGGTACAGTTCTATACGCTGCAGTCGCAGGCAAGCGGCGAAGAGCCTCCGCAAGGCAGCGTAGAAGTTGCCAACGCCGGATTACGCATTGAAAGAGTCAGTATGGCGGCTTACCTGTCGCAGCCCGGTATAGTTATCACGGACTCCGATGGGAAAATATACTCTGCAAACTATCACCAGTGGGCAGAATTGCCGAAAATCGCAATAAAACGCCGCCTCGAGCGCTGTGTGCTGACCAATGCCGGCCAGGGCGATGGCAGGCAGCTTATCAGGCTTAACGTTGATAAATTCCAGGGCGACGAAAAAGGTAATGCTGTTTTCGGCGGCGTCTGGACAATGATCCCGCAGGGTGCCCGATCAGCCAGTGAAACGTATTTGTTTGAATACAGAGAAAAGCAGATTGGCGATGGTTACGTTCCGCTGGTGGCGGCGTTATCGGTCACTGTGCAAAAGCTCTGTGAAGAAATACGCAGCTTTTCAGGTTAGCGATCGCTAGATGCCAATTGAAGGGTAGGCAATTGTCTGCAGTTCGCTGTGCGGTGTTTGCCTGATCGAGCCAATTACGGCCTTTGCCAGCTCGCGCCCTGCCTGGTGGATGTCTTCATCAATGGTTACAATTTCAGGCCGAAAACGCGACAGAATATTCATGTTCTGTTTGGAGACGATATCGACATCCCGACCAACTACCAGGCCGGCGGCTTCTATGCCGCATGTCAGGGCGATTGTTGAGCCACCACTCATCGAGATAATGCCATCGGGCCGGTGTTTCTGTTGAAACACATGTTTTATCTGATTTTCTATAAAGTCCAGTTTGTGGTCAATTGTGCATGGCAGAGATGGCCAGGGCTCAAGGCTATGTGCTCGCAATTCGTTTTTATAGCCGTCAAATGCGTGGTGGTAGAAGGTAACGCTGTCCGGTGGTGCCAGCAAAGCGATGCGTGAGCGATTTCGTTCGAGCAATTGTCTGGTTGCATCAGCTGCGAATTGCTTGTTGTCGAAGTCGTGAAACGGGTGGTCAATGTCCATGAGTGTTCTGCCATGGGTTGCAAACGGAATGCGTTGCGAATGCAAATAGCCGACGCGTTCATCGTGGGGCTCCGTTCGAGACATTATTATTCCGTCCGCCGTGCGATGCTCAACAATATAGCGAATGGCATCAAGCGGGCTTTGATCCTCGGTGTATGGCGTTATCGTCAGGTGATACGGTGTAGAGCTCAGCGCTTCTGATACGCCCCGGACCATATGCGAGGTCAGCCCCATTATTTCTTCGTCCAGGCTCAGCACCAGGCTGATCACATTGGTTTTTCCGGTGCGCAGGCCAACACCGGCCCGGTTCGGAATATAGCCAATCTGCTGTGCAACCTCACGTACCCGTTGCTTGGTTTTTTTGCCTATATCCGGAGCATCTTTCAGTGCTCTGGATACAGTGGTGGTGCCGAGCTCGGTGATTGAGGCAATGGTTTTCAGGGTGGGGCGGGCAGCTCCGGAATTCCGGGTGTTCGCAGTGCTGGGGTCTCTTTTACTCGCCATGGTTACTTGGTGTATAGCAGCCGCAGTGTGGCTCACAGATAAATTCTGTGCTTGCGCCGCCTTGATCACAGTGGTTAAATATCATTACCTGTAACGTTACAGTTTTCCGGAGGAGACAACAACCGATGAAGATTAAAAATACCCTGACCGCGCTGGCTGCAGCGATTTCTTTTTCTATAGCGGGTTCGGCAACCGCGACCGATATTGAAGTAACCCACTGGTGGACCTCGGGTGGTGAAGCCGCTGCGGTAAAGGTGTTTGCAGAGGCATTTAATGCCGGCGGTGATAACTGGGTCGATGGCGCCATTGCAGGCTCCGGTGGTGTTGCCCGTCCGATCATTATCAGTCGAATTCTGGGTGGCAAGCCCATGGGCGCAACTCAGCTCAATCACGGTCGTCAGGCTGAGGAGTTAGTTGAAGAAGGCCTCATGCTTGATCTGACCGAGCTTGCCGAAAAAGAAGGCTGGAAAGATCTGGTGCGGCCGTCATCTCTTATAGAAAGCTGCACACTCGATGGGAAAATCTATTGTGTGCCGGTCAATATTCACAGCTTTCAGTGGATGTGGACAAGCCTCGATGCCTATAAAAAAGCCGGTATAGATGCTCCTGAAACATGGCACGACTTCGTCGCCAGTGCGCCCAAATTACGCGAAGCAGGTATTACTCCGCTGGCGGTTGGTAATCAGCCGTGGCAGACCAATGGCATGTTCGGTGTCATACAGATGGGGCTCGGCGGTATAGATCTCTATCGCCAGACAATGGTCGATCGTAACAGTGATGCCCTGCGTGGCGAGAAGATGGCTGAAATCTGGCAGGCATTTTCCGATGCACGCGAACTGGATGATCCCGAGAACAGCATTCAAAACTGGAACGATGCCACCAATCAGGTGATCACAGGCAAAGCCGGTGCACAGATCATGGGCGACTGGGCGCAAGGTGAGTTCCAGGTAGCCGGTCAGACAGCAGGCACCGAGTATGATTGCTTGCCTGGCCTGGGTATAGCACCCGCGCTCGACACCGGAGGCGATGCTTTCTATTTCCCCGTCGTTGACGACGAAGAAGTCACCGCTGCGCAGAAACGCATGGCCTCAATGATGATGAGCAAGGCAGTACAGGTCGGCTTTAACCTCGCGAAAGGTTCATTGCCGGTTCGTGCAGATGTTGATCTGTCAGCCGCCAACGGCTGCATGAAAAAAGGCCTGGCCATTCTGGATAATCCAGACAATATCGTGTCAGCCGGCGTACAGCTGCTGTCAGCAGACACTACCGGTCAGTTGGAAGATCTGCTGGTTGAATTCTGGAATGACCCGAGTATGGCTGCAGCCGATGCTCACGATGCATGGGCCACCATTATTGAAGAAGCCGACTGAAGCGACGTTCCGTTAGCGTAACACTCAAGGGCGGCACTATTCTATAGAACAGGGTAGTGCCACCCGGCCTTGCAGAGGCTGTTTATAGAACTGTAAGGCGCTGCGTGTTTGCAAACCACACGGATCAAGTTGCCTGCTATCTCTTGAATACCCCAAAAACCTCCTCCCGCGGGCGTCGTCATCCGCTGCTTCGCAACCTGACCGCAAAGCTTGCTGCAACGCCGATGATTGCAACGGCATTGTTTATTTTTGTCGGTTGCTCTGCGTGGTCAGTGGTGTACTCGTTCACATCATCTAAGTCTCTGCCGCGTGAACGTTTTGTTGGCTTAAAGCAATATGACCGACTGTTTGATTCCTCCCGTTGGATGGAATCGATGGAAAATATCGCCGTTTATGGAATCTGTGCGCTTGTCTTTTCCCTCGGCGTCGGGTTTCTTCTGGCGGTGGCAATGGATCAGAAAATACGCTTCGAAAACACGTTTCGAACAATCTTCCTTTATCCGTTTGCTCTCAGTTTCATTGTTACAGGGCTGGTCTGGCAGTGGGTTCTAAACCCCGATTTCGGTATTCAGCAGGTAATCAGAGATTTAGGCTTCACCACGTTTGAATTCAATCTGCTGGCCAGTCGCGAATACTCTGTCTATGCGCTGGTTATTGCCGGTTTATGGCAGGGCACAGGCTTTGTAATGGCGCTTATGCTGGCAGGGTTACGAAGTATCGATCAGGATATCTGGAAAGCCGCGCGCGTCGATGGCATACCCGCCTGGCGCACTTATTTATTTATCGTTATCCCGATGATGAGGCCGGTCTTTATAACCACGCTGGTCATTATCGCATCGGGTATTGTCAAGGTATATGATCTTGTGGTGGCGCTGACCGGCGGCGGGCCGGGAATTTCATCAGAAATGCCAGCTAAATATGTGTACGACTACATGTTCGGCCGTGCCAATTTAGGGCAGGCGTTAGCTGCCTCCACCGTTATGCTGGCGACCGTACTGATCATCCTGATTCCGTGGGCGTATCTGGAGTTCAGTCAGAAAAAGGAAAGCTCCCATGCTTGAGCCCGGCCCG
Source organism: Chromatiales bacterium (ex Bugula neritina AB1) (assembly GCA_001730015.1). GTDB lineage: Bacteria > Pseudomonadota > Gammaproteobacteria > Granulosicoccales > Granulosicoccaceae. The sequence goes on from MDLA01000175.1 coordinate 301,630, forward strand.
CACGGCGCCAGACCCAGGCGTATGCTCACGCCAAACAACATCATGCTGTATGGCTTTTTAATAGTTGCGGCCCTGTACTGGTTACTGCCGCTCTATGTCATGGTGGTTACCTCGCTTAAAGGTATGCCCGAAATACGTCTCGGTAATATTTTTGCTCCACCAGTCGAGGTAACGTTTGCGCCGTGGATAAAAGCCTGGGATAGCGCATGCACCGGGCTTTACTGCGAAGGGCTGAAAGTCGGGTTTAGTAACAGTGTGCTGATCCTCGTGCCGAGCGTTGTGATATCGATCATCATCGCATCGATTAATGGCTATGCCTTGTCTTTCTGGAAGTTCAAAGGCTCAGAAGTATTTTTTACTATTCTTATCTTCGGGGCTTTTATTCCGTATCAGGTATTAATCTATCCACTGGTTATAATTCTGCGAGAGCTCGGTCTGTTTTCGACACTGGGTGGCGTAATACTGGTGCATACTATATTCGGCATGCCAATCCTGACGCTGCTTTTTAGAAATTATTTTGCCAGTGTGCCGGCTGAGCTCTTCAAGGCGGCTCGGGTTGATGGCGCCGGTTTCTGGCGCATCTTTGTGCAAATTATGTTGCCGATGTCATTACCCATATTTGTTGTGGCAATCATTCTTCAGGTCACCGGTATCTGGAACGATTTTCTGTTTGGTGTAATTTACGCGGGTACCCGCAACTTCCCCATGACGGTTCAGTTGAACAATATTGTTAATTCCAGTCAGGGTGTTAAGGAATACAATGTCAATATGGCAGCAACATTGCTCACCGGAGCTCTGCCTTTAATCGTTTATTTTATATCTGGCAAGCTGTTTGTGCGCGGCATAGCCGCAGGAGCGGTAAAAGGATGAGTAGCGTTGTCGTTAACGATTTATCGCTGAATTTCGGCAGTATCGAGGTGCTGAAGTCGCTCAATCTTGAAGTAGCCGAAGGTGAATTTCTGGTGCTTCTTGGACCCTCCGGGTGTGGTAAATCCACTCTGCTGAACTGTATAGCCGGGCTGCTCGATGTATCTGCCGGTCAGGTAATAATCAATAACCGGAATGTGACCTGGGAAGAGCCGAAAGACCGTGGTATTGGCATGGTCTTTCAATCCTATGCGCTCTATCCACAGATGACGGTAGAAAAAAATCTGTCGTTTGGCCTGCGCGTAGCCGGACTGCCGAAAGCCGAAATACGCCAGCGCGTCGATCGTGCTGCGGAAATTCTACAGATTGGCGCATTGCTGAAACGCAAACCCGGTGCCTTATCCGGAGGGCAGCGCCAGCGGGTTGCCATCGGGCGGGCACTGGTGCGTGATGTCGATGTATTTCTGTTTGACGAACCGCTGTCTAACCTTGACGCCAAACTGCGCACAGACCTTCGAGTGGAACTGAAGCGATTACACCAGCGCCTTGGAAACACCATGATCTACGTAACCCACGATCAAATCGAAGCGCTGACACTCGCTGATCGAATCGCTATTATGAAAGACGGATTAATTCAGCAGCTGGATACGCCGCTTGGCATCTATAACAAGCCCGATAATCGTTTTGTAGCCGGCTTTATCGGTTCACCCAGTATGAATTTCATGCAGGGGAAACTGGTTCAAAGCGGTGATCAATGGCTGTTCAGCAGCGGCGATCTAACCTTCACCCTGCAGGGCTATGAATTTTCGCAACGGCCGCAACAAGGAACGCCGGTAGAGTTTGGTATTCGTCCGGAGCATATAGTCATTGGCGACGGCGTGGCGTCACAGTCCATACAAACCACACTCGATATAGAACTCGTAGAGCCGATGGGTGCCGATACCGTTGTCTGGAGTAATCTTGCTGGCGGCAGCTTTACTCTGCGTGTTGACTCTGAAGCCGTTATAGAGCAGAAGCAACAATTACCTGTCGGGTTCAGCGCATCGCGCGCGTCTTTGTTTTCTATTGCCGACGGAACGCGAATTTAGTCGTTTCTGCTTGTTCGAGCTGGTTCGTAACGCAGATATAATCAGAATTTTAATGTGGTGAATGTTTCATTGCATGATAAATACAGACTAACCAAACACTTAAACTGAAGACCACGATACCCATGGAAAACCTTTCGTTTCAATTATTCAGTGCGCGAAATACTCCACTGTCCGAGGCGCTCGAAATTATATCGGCAAGTGGCTATCGGTATGTTGAAGCTTATCGCGATAACGTCACCGATCTAAATACCTTTGAGGCCGGGTTGAAGACTAACAACCTTCAATGCACATCGATACATATCGGCATTGATGAGCTTAAGAATAATTTGTCTCACTCCCTTGAGCTGGCTGAGCGACTGGGCATAAAGCAAATTGTCTGTCCCTATCTGATGCCAGAGCAAAGACCGGCGGATACCGCAGGCTGGAAAGCACTGGCCGAGGAGCTGGCCGGATACGCGAAACTGATCAACGCGGCAGGTTTGCCATTCGCCTGGCATAACCACGACTTTGAATTTACGGCAACAGAAGATGGCGCCTTGCCTATCCGAATCCTGCTCGACACTGCCACTCAGATGCAATGGGAAATTGATCTGGGCTGGATACAGCGGGCGTCAGAGAGCCCGGCTTCCTGGCTGCGAACCTATAGTGATCGTATCAGTGCTGTGCATTTGAAAGATCTGGCAGAGGAGGGCGACTGCCTGGATGAAGATGGATGGGCAGATGTCGGGCATGGCGTGCTTGACTGGCAACAGATACTCCCAGAATTAAAGTCGATTGATGTAGAACACTATGTTGTCGAGCACGATAACCCCTCCGACTTAACACGTTTTGCACAGCGTTCTATAGCTACCGTGCAAGGTTGGGCATAACAATGGCCACTATGAATGTAGGTATTATCGGTTGTGGCAATATTTCTACCGCTTACCTGCAGCTAGCGCCCGTTTTTGCGAGCTTTAAAATAACAGCCTGCGCCGATCTCAACCCGCAGGCCGCGGCCAAACAAGCCGCAGAGTTTGGCTGCCAGGCAATGAGCATCGATGAATTACTGGCCGATCCGTCGATTGGCCTGGTGCTTAACCTCACCGTGCCGAACGCTCACTTTGAAGTCTCATCAAGCGCCTTGCGTGCTGGCAAGCATGTCTATTCCGAGAAACCCTTCGTGCTGTCGGTGTCCGATGGTCAGGCGTTATTGCAGATAGCAGCTGAAAAAGGCTTGCGCGTCGGGTCAGCGCCAGACACTTTTCTGGGTGGCTCCCATCAGGCCGCGAGGCAGTGTATAGATTCAGGCGTCGTTGGCGATATCATCGGCGGCAGTTGCTATTTTCAGTCGCACGGTATGGAAAACTGGCACCCTGATCCAACCTTCTTCTTCCAGCCGGGCGGCGGCCCGGTGCTGGACATGGGTGCCTATTACATCAGCAATCTTGTGCAGTTTTTGGGGCCGGTTAAGAGTGTTGTGGCAATGGCAGGTAAACCGTTTGCCAGCCGTACCGTTACCAGTGAACCAAACCCGGGTTCGGTGATCGACGTAAACGTTGATACCTCAGTACGTTCTATACTGCAGTTTGATCAGGGGGCGCAGGTATCGTTTACGGTAAGCTGGGATGTCTGGGCGCACGAGCACAACAACATGGAACTCTACGGTACCAAAAGCACACTGTTCGTACCCGACCCCAATCGCTTTGGTCATTCAGTTCGCATCAATGATGGAGAAACGGAATCAATCATAGAGCCATTGCAAGTGTTGGGCAGTGCAAACTTTGAAGACATGAACGGGGAAATGATCGCCAATTATCGCGGCATTGGATTGGCAGACATGGTCGCTGCTATTGACGAAGGCCGTCCGCATCGCTGTAGCGGTGAGCTGTCGCTGCATGTGATAGAGGTAATGACATCGATACTGGAATCGGCAGAGAGCCGCCAGTTTATCGAGCTGTCTACCAGCTGTAGCAAGCCGGAGGCACTGGACGATACAGCAGCGAAAACTCTAATGGCGTAAATGCCTTCGTATTGAATTACCACTGCACGCGGTGGCGGATGGAAAACGGTCTATGATAAATAACCCGATCCTCACTGGCTTTAACCCTGACCCGTCTATCTGTCGGGCAGGGAAAGACTATTATATCGCCACCTCCACCTTCGAGTGGTATCCCGGTGTGCAGATTTATCATTCAAGGAATCTGGCAGACTGGACACTGATTGCCCGACCGCTGAATCGTGCCTCGCAGCTCGACATGCGCGGCAATCCTGATTCCTGCGGAGTGTGGGCGCCCTGCCTAAGTTATGCCGATAATAAATTCTGGCTAATCTATACCGACGTCAAACGTTTCGATGGCAATTTCAAGGATGCCCATAATTATCTGGTGACCGCAGACAGCGTCACCGGTCAATGGTCCGATCCCGTCTATATAAATTCCAGTGGTTTTGATCCCTCCCTGTTTCATGACGACGATGGCCGCAAGTGGTTTTACAATCTGGTCTGGAATCACCGTGCTGCTTCGCTCGGGCAATCCCCGTTGCACAGCCCCTTTGGCGGCATAGTGTGTCAGGAGTACTCGCATAGCCGGCAGCAGTTGATCGGTGAACCGGAACTGGTCTTTAGCGGTACAGAAAAAGGGCTGGCAGAAGCGCCGCATGTGTTTAAGCGGGCGGGCTATTATTACCTTATTGTAGCCGAAGGCGGAACCGGCTATGAGCATGCTGTCACGCATGCCCGCGGCCGTACGGTTACGGGGCCATTTGAGTTACATCCGGATAAATACCTGCTTACTGCAACTCCGAACAACCGCGGACAGTTGCAGCGCACTGGTCACGGCATGTATGTCGAAACAGAGCAGGGTGAGGCCTACCATACCTTTTTGTGTTCGCGGCCTCTGCCGGGCCTGCAGCGATCACCGCTTGGGCGCGAAACCGGCATCGAGCGTTGTATATGGGGCGATGATGGATGGCTGCGCACATCGCACGGTTCGCAGCAAGCGCACCTGGTTGTAGAATCACCAGCAGAGCTACCCGCATCTGGTACACCGATGTCGGAAGACACCGCACCTCGGCATACAGAATTCAATATAGCCGAACTGCCTATAGACTTTCAATGGCTGCGCACCCCGTATCCGGAGCGGCTGTTTTCACTCACCGAGCGCCAGGGTTTTTTGCGTCTATACGGGCGTGAATCGATCGGCAGCTGGTTCGAGCAGTCACTGCTCGCCCGCCGACAGCAGCACCATTGTTATAGTGCAACTACCACGGTTGAATTCCAGCCAGTGTCTTTTCAGCAAAGCGCCGGCCTCACGGCGTATTACAACCGCCACAAGTTCCACTACCTGCAGATCACTCACGATGAAGCGCTGGGCCGGGTTGTCTCCGTAATGAGCTGTAATGGAGATTACCCAGACACCGCTCTGAGTTTTCCTTCCGGGCAAATTCCCGTTCCGGGCAGCGGTGCCGTATCCCTTCAATGCACCGTAACCGGGTCGGTACTGGAGTTTGCCTGGAAAACAGACGGCGACTGGCGGCCTATTGGACCAGCGCTGGATGCATCGGTGTTGTCAGATGAAGGAGGTCGCGGAGAGCACGCATCGTTCACCGGGGCCTTTATTGGAATGATCGCGTTTGACACCTCCGGTCGTGCGCAGCCTGCTGATTTTTCGCACTTCACTTATGAGCCGCAAGCTATTTCACCCCCTAGCGTAACCGCAGGTTGATTCCATGATTCAAAATCTAGACACAAACTGGCGCCTGCGGCAACCAGGCAGCGAACAATCGATAGCCTTCGCCATTCCCGGAGATATTCACTCGGCACTGCTGGCAGCCGGCAGCATCGAAGAGCCCTACTATCGCGATAACGAATTTTCGGTGGATTGGGTAAACCAGAGCGCGTGGGAGATCGAACGCGAGTTCGAAGTAACTTCAGCCGCGCTTGCAATGAACAGTATATTGATACTCGATCAGGTCGATTGCATTGTTGATGTATTCATCAACAATAATCGGGTCGGCTCGCTGCAGAGCCAGTTTGTGCGCTACGCGTTTGATGTCGGTTCGCATCTGCAAACTGGCCGCAATACCATTCGAATCTATTTTCATTCCGCCGTGAAAGTGGCCGCCGAAAAAGCCGCAGAATTTCCGTTCGAGCTGCCGCACAGTTCAAACTGCCGCCTGCCACATTCAAACCTGCTGCGCAAAACCCCTTGCCATGCCGGCTGGGACTGGAATATCTGCCTGATGCCAAGCGGCGTCTATGGTGAAATTAGTTTGCAGCACTTTCAAAGCCATCGTATAGACGAGGTTAAGCTGGAGCAGCATTTTGAAGGGCGTGATGTCGCCGTTATCGCGACTGTCTATATTTGTGTTGCCAGCGCTACAGAGGTCAATTGCACTATAACATTGTGTGGAGCAGAAGCGTCGTGCTCCCAGGCTCTGGTAGCAGGCATTGCTACTGTGCAATTGCGTGTTACGGTTGCGGATGCCGAACTGTGGTGGCCCGCTGGCAGTGGCGCTCAGACTCGCCACCTGCTGTCGCTAGAAATAGGCGATCAATCCTTTGAGCAGCTCATCGGCCTGCGCAAGGCAGCGATTGTGCAGACCCCGGATAATGCAGGAGCCGGATTCCGAATCGATATCAACAACTGCCCGGTTTTCATGCGCGGTGCAAACTGGATTCCGGCCGATGCCTTGCCACAGCGCGGCACACCAGAGGCAACCCGTGAACTACTGCATTCTGCCGTAGATGCCAATATGAATATGCTTAGAGTATGGGGAGGCGGCCAGTATGAAGCCAGCTGGTTTTACGAGCTGTGCGATGAACTGGGTATAATGATCTGGCAGGACTTCATGTTCTCCTGCAATCATTATCCGGCAGCTGATCCCCAGTGGCTGGCGCTTGTGCGTACTGAAGCGAAGCAGCAGGTGCGACGCTTGTCGGTTTACGCCAGTGTGGTATTGTGGTGTGGCGATAACGAAATTGTTGGTGCCCTGAAGTGGTGGGAGATCACCCGTAATAATCGCGATCGCTATCTGGCCAATTATGTCCGGATGAATCACGCCCTTGAAGAAACCGTAGAAACCGAACTACCCGATACCGCCTTCTGGCCAAGCTCACCATCCGTCGGCAAGCTCGATTACGGTGACGGATGGAAAAACGATGCCGCCGGCGATATGCACTTCTGGGACGTATGGCATGAAGCCAGCCCCTTCTCCGCGTATCAGGAAATTCACCCGCGTTTCTGCTCAGAGTTCGGCTTCCAGTCTTTTCCGTCTTTACCGCTAGTCAAAACCTTCACCGATGAAGCAGACCGTAATGTATCTTCACCGGTGATGGAAGTGCACCAGCGCAATGACGGCGGCAATGCGCGAATCGTTGAAACTCTGGTGCGCTATTTTGAATTTCCCGACAGCTTCGACCGCATGCTGTTTTTATCGCAGTGCCAGCAGGCAATGGCCATTCGTACCGCAGTAGAGTACTGGCGCCTGTTGCAGCCACACTGCATGGGTACCTTGTACTGGCAGTTAAACGATACCTGGCCTGTGGCATCGTGGGCATCGCTTGAGTACGGCGGCGGCTGGAAACTCTTGCACTACGCAGCAAAACGATTTTATAAACCGTTGCTGGTCGCTATGGTGCCGGGGCATTCGCGCTTCGGTACCGAAGGCAAGCTGCTGCTCAAAGCGGTAAACGATCAAGCAACCGCGCAGCCGCTAACAGTTGAAATGCGAGCGCTCAGTGTTGACGGTGAAGAAAAGGGCTGTTGGGATTTTTCCGTCAACGCGATGGAAAATGCCGTAACCGAAATCGCAACAATAACCCCCGAAGACATACCCGAAGGCTGCTTTTTGCTCTGGGAGTGGTGTGACGCGCAGGGTCAGGTGTTAGGTGAAAATGAATTCTGGCCAGCGCCATACAAGAGTTATCAGTTGCCTGAGCCAACGGTGAGCATAAAAACCATTAGCGGTGAAGGGCAGCAGCGTAGCTTCGAGCTGACCACAGACAAACCCGCCTTTTTTGTCACGCTGAATCTGGGCGGTCGGGAAATCTATTCCAGCAACGGCTTTACGTTGTTGCCGGGTGAGCCGAAGCGCATCCTTGTCGATCGAACCATAGATAACGCTCATGCCCCAGTGCTGGATGGTTTGGAAATCCAGCATTTGTAAATAAATATTTCGCCTTGAGCTATTGTATGATGAGCCGGACCACAAGCCCGTAACCCGACAGATCAGGAGCCAACCGTGTTCACCGGAATTATACAAGGTGTAGCCACAATTGATCAGCTATCCGACAAAAACGGAATCCGCACCTTGGAAATTGAATTTCCGCAAGGGTTTTGTCAGGATCTTGAAATCGGCGCCAGCGTAGCCATCGACGGCGTATGCCTGACAGTCACAGAAAATTTATCCGACACCCGCGCCAGTTTCGATGTCATTCTGCAGAGCCTGTCAGTGACAACGCTGGATAGCTATGAGCAAGGCGCAAACGTCAATGCAGAGCGGGCAGCGAAAGACGGCGCAGAGATTGGCGGGCATCCGTTATCCGGCCATATCGACTTCACAGCAACCATCAGCGAAATAGAGCATCTGCAAGACAACTTCCGAATGCGCATAGCGGTCGATAAAACCTGGATGCGATATATATTCCCAAAAGGCTATATAGCCGTTAATGGCGCAAGCCTGACTCTCGCAACAGTCGATAAAAAGCAAGGCTGGTTTGAAGTCTGGTTAATACCGGAAACCCTGAGAATGACCAGCATCGGCAACAAAGCCGTCGGCGATAAACTGAACATAGAAATTGAACGTGGTACCCAGGTAACTGTAGATACAATCAGAGATACCATTGAAGGCAACCTTGGCCGATTGACCCCGGTCTTTGAGCGGCTGTTGCAAGAGCAAGGCATTGATCTAAGCGCAATAGGGGTTAATGGCGGTATTAGCGTTGATCCCTACGAAGATGATGACGAAGACGAATACAATGATGAATACGAAGATGACGAAAGTTTCAGAATCGAAGTAACCGATACGCCATCGCCTTCAATTGACGACTACATTATCAATGAAACAAGGCTGTACAATAGCGAGCATATGGAAAGTGACGATCTCCAGAAAATTTCCTGCTATTTCCGTGATCGCGATGACTGCATCGTCGGTGGTTTAACGGCAAAGATATACTGGGGCTGGCTGCATATAGAATATCTATGGGTAGAGCAAAGAGAGCGCAGGCAAGACCTCGGCAAAGTATTGGTTCAATCAGCAGAGCAAGAAGCTGAAAACAGAGGGTGTGTCGGGTCGCAAGTAGATACCTTCAGCTTCCAGGCGCCTGAGTTTTACAAAAAACTGGGGTATTCCGTTATGGGTAGCCTTAAGGGTTACAAGGAAGGCGCAGAGCGATTCTATTTGTACAAGCACTTTGGTGAGTGACTGGATTGTTGTAGATGGTAGTTTGCTTGGCTTATGACGAAGGAAATTCCGCTATCCGGTGGTAATACCACTCAGGGAATAGTCCGGCTTGGAAGCACCGTTCTACGGCCACAGAAACCTCATAGTCACTCGGTACACTGTTTACTGCAACACCTTGAAGCCCAAAGCTTCGGTAGTTCACCTCGCTTTCTCGGCACCGATGAGAGCAACCGCGAAGTGCTGTCTTTTATAGAAGGGAGTTCTCGCCAACCGGATAATTTCTATTCTAACACCGGTCTGCTACTGAAAATAGCCCGCTTGCTTCGTGACTATCACAATGCTGCGGCCAACTTTGATTTCAGTGGGCTGGAGTGGGCCTATTCCTACCCCGATAACACCCGACATGAAATCATATGCCACAATGATTTTGCACCTTATAACATGGTTTTCCAACCCAACGATGCAATCTCAATAATTGACTTCGATCTCGCAGGCCCCGGCCCCAAGCTTCGAGATATTGCCTACGCCGCCTACTGGACAGTGCCACTGGCTTTTCGAGCGCAAGACCTGGTGAGCAAAGCCCAGGCTGATCTGGCAGACGGCAGTCGCCGATTGAAATTATTCTGCAATGAGTACGGGGTTGAAGCCGACTGCGCATTGCTGGATATGGTGTCAGAGGTGCTGCACCACATGGCAGATAAAGAGGCTGTGGCTGAATTGTTAGATCCGGTTGTGGCCGAAAGTTTAGAAGAGGGCGGTCACTTTGCACATTGGAACGCGGAAGCTGGTGCGTTTGATGGTGTTCGGGAGAGGCTCGGGGAGAATTTGTGACCCATAAAGTAGAGCGAAACGATATTAAGTGTGTAATGTACCAACAGTTTTGCAGAAGTTGGGGCTGTTTATCTAATTTGGTACTCCAGGTTCGAATAGATTAGCCTGGAGCCCGGTAAATAACAAAGCGCTGGTTGTTCCGAGCTAAAATCAAAATTATGGAGGGAGCATTTTTAACATGAAGCTAGTTTTTGTTAAGCTGGGTGAGGGCCTCAGGGCAGAAACACTATGAGCATTACCACTAAACGGATTAAATGCGCCCCGAGTCCGATTTTTCCGACAGTGTTCGAGGAAAGCACCTTTGTCCGCAGTAAAAGAGCTTGAATGTCGTGCAACTATCTTGACGTAGGGGAGGCAGTCTGTAAAAGACTTTATGTGCAGCGCGTAACCAGCGATGCGTTGACTCTTTGATTTTCAGGTTGCATGGCGATTTTTTGTATACGTGCCAACCACTTGCACCGCCCTGGAAGGTGGGGGTACTATTCTGAATGGTTGTGCCTGGGTTTTAGAGTGATGAATCGAAGGTGTCTTCGTATCTGTGCGTCATACTTCACCATTAACTTAACTACTGTGTCTCATGGTAAAGATCTATATGATGTATGTATATACAATTTCTGGCATGAGGTTCATTTTCAAGTTTTTTTTACATAAGGTATATCTGAGTTAAATTCGGGGTCTGAGTTTACTGCGTTGGGAGGTGATGAAATGAATGCTAAATGGGTTACTTGGGAATCAGGTTTCGAATTGGGTGGAGAAAATAAGAGGGTTGTGGTCAGGAATTGTAGTTTTTACAGGCTTTCTCTTGTTAGTAGCGCAGCGTATCTAATGGTATGAGGCCTGCAGCGTGTTTTTGGTTGCTTTCAGCGCAGCGTGCTAGTGTACTGTTAGATTAAAAGGGTTTGTACACAGGTTTGTAGTCTAGTCTGTCTATCTTTGGAGTAAAGCGACATGAAATGTAAATTCTGCGAGTTCGTTAAGGCATCTGCCAGGGATCGATTATATTTCCTCAAAGAGATCATCTATGGTAAGGAGTTAGTTATTGTTCTAGCTTGCAGTGTTGTTTCTTTTTTAGTTTACTTGGTCACCAATAGGCTCGATCAAGCTGGTTGTTTTCTAGTCGCATTGGCATTGTCCATAGCGGCCTGGAATAGATTCAACGAAGGTTTTCGGAGAAGCCAGCAACACCTTAATAGTCAAACCAAGGAAAAAGATAATGCTACTACTGCATTTCTAAAAAAACACGCAGTGGGTAAAATGTGGCAAGGAAAAGGTGGTCAGTTTAAAGAAGCCACATTTGAGGACATGGACGCGGTTATGAATGAAAAACATGTTGGAATGGTCTCAAGAACTGACAATACGTTCAACAGAAGGCAGTATCATGTGGCTGAGTTTTTTCTGGCAATTGCAGGGACACTGCTTTGGGGGTTCGGTGCATCAGGTATGTAAAGGATAATCTAACAAAAAGCAGCAGAACCGACAGTGTACGCGGCGTCCGAATTGCCATGCTAGCAGGCTCGCATTTTGTGGCAATTCGGCCACCACATAAACTGCGGCTGTGCTTAGCGTTAAGGCAAAAAAGGAAAGGAATTGCCGTGCCAGGGTATAGGGTCTGTCAACGCATTCCAGATCAGATATAATAGTGTTAAGTACATCCGAGAGGACGGAAGAATGGCCAGAAAAGTCGAAGAAATAGAAAAAGAAATTCAGCAGCTATCTCCTGACCAGCTACGTCAGTTTAGGGCATGGTATGAAAAATTTGACTCAGACAAGTGGGACGAGCAGATCGAAAGGGATGCTCAGAGCGGAAAACTAGATGAAATAGCAATCCAAGCGCTCCAGGATCACAAAGCTCAGAAAACAAGAAAGTTGTGAACCATTTTGCCAGTGACTCGTTTTGGAAATCGTATCGTGCATTGCCGGCACGAATCCAAGATCTCGCGGACAAGAACTACCAGCTTTTAAAAGCAAATCCCAAGCACCCATCTCTACATTTTAAGAAGGTTGGACCATATTGGTCCGTAAGGGTTGGTCTACAAAATCGTGCTCTTGCAGTTGAATCGGATGGTGATATGGTTTGGTTCTGGGTGGGAAGTCATGCTGCATACGACAAGCTCATCAAGCCTTAACAAGCCATTACTACCGACACCACACGCGGTGTCCGTTTGCGTGAATGTCGTCCCTCCATTCTATCACGCAAACGGCCACCACATTCAGTGCGGCAGAATGGGGCGTTAGATGGAAACTGAACTCAAATGCAGTGGCGACTTTCGACCCATTGAAGCCATTCGCCGATCTCGATGTTTCAGGTTGTATGATGGCTAGCATTCAAAGATTCCATCCCTGAATATTCGGCCACGTGTCGCAAGATACATGAAAACAGACGAGTGGAATCACTCGCCCTGATGAGCTGAAGTGTCTCTTAATTCAGCCGGTGATGTGTCTGAAAGATTCGGACGATATACGACGTTTACAGCGCCATACGGAACAAAAGTGATCCCGCTTGGGGCATGAGGATTTATGAATGCAGTGCCATCTTAATGGCTTCAAGCCGGGCAATCTTGAGATCTCGGATGCAGCTCGTGTTCCTGCTGAACCGCCACCTATTGAGAATCTGCCAAAAGAGGTGGATGTTCTTATTGTTGGTTGTGGCCCCGCAGGCCTGACCATGGCTAGGCAGCTAGCCGAATTTGTCGATATTGAAACCTGTATCGTCGACCTAAAGCCTGGTCCGAAGTTGTTTGGTCAGGCAGATGGCATCTCCTGTCGCACGCAAGAGATCATGGAGGCTTTTAACTGCAGCGAAATTCTGGCCAAAGAGACCTACCAACTCCACAAAAACGCATTTTGGGAACCGGATATTGAGCATCCTCAATACATTAAACGCACGCACAAGGTTGATGGCGCCAGATTGGCGCTTTCCGAGTTTATCCACGGCGTTGTCAATCAGTCGAGATTGCACGATCTGCTGCTTAAGGGTATGGAGAACTCGGTTACCCATCTCGTTCCGCACTATAGTCGTCGGCTTGTGGCGTTAAACGTCGATCATTCGCTCTACAATGACTTGAGCGCCTATCCAATCAAGGCTTCCTTTGAGCGAAACGATGAGAAACAGGCAGGCAAAGTTGAGACGCTGAGGGCGCGCTTTGTTGTTGGCTGCGACGGGGCAGAAGCGCTGTTCGTAAGGAATTATCGATCGCTATGGAGGGTGATTCAGCGAACAAATCCTGGGGCGTGATGGATGTTCTCCTCGTCACAGATTTTCCCGACATTAGAGTAAAGAGCTTTATTCAGTCCAAGGACAATGGCGCAGTGATGATTGTCCCTCGCGAGGGAGGATATCTGGTCAGGCTCTATGTAGAACTCGACCTACTGGAAAAAAATCAGCGTGCATCAAACCTGGATCTTGGCGTCGAAGACATCATTTCCAAGGCAAGATTAATCATGAACCCGTACACCCTTGATGTTAAGGAGGTTGCGTGGTTGTCAATTTACGAAGTGGGGCAGCGTGTTGCAGAGCGCTTCGACGACACGCTATCGGGGAATCCAGATGCGTTGACGCCGCGCGCTTTCATAGCGGGCGATGCGGGTCATACGCACAGCCCCAAAGGCGGCTGGGGATTGAATACTTCCTTACCTGACACGTTCAATCTAGGTTGGAAGCTCGCCGCAGTGCTCCAACGTAAAGCTCACCCGATGCTGCTACACACTTATGCGTCAGAGCGGCGCAAGGTTGCTCAAATGATGATTGATGCTGACAGATAGATGTCCACGTTGGTAGCAACGCGTCCGTCCGCGAACAGTGCGGAGAGCTCGACCAACACGACTACGGCTGATATCGAAAGGTTCATCGCCAGGCAGAATGGTTTCATTGCCGGTACCTCTATTGAGTACGATCCGTCGTTTATATGCACGGGGTTTGAGAATCAGCACTTGGCGACTGGCTTCAGAATAGGTCAGCGGTTTCATTCGGCGAAGGCGGTAAGGTTAGCAGATGGCTGCCCGGTGCCTCTTGGGCACCTGGTTAAAGCCGACGGTCGCTGGCGTATATTTGTTTTTGGTAACGAGCAAGACCCAACCAGGCCGTCTTCGAATGTATATCAGTCGCTCAAATTCCTGGAGCACACTGCGTCATCGCCGCTGAGAAGATATACACCTGAAGGCAACGACATCGACTCGGTTATTGATACCTATGCCGTGTTTCAGCAGGAAAACCTGTCACTGGAGGATCTGGGCTCACTGTTATGGCCGGCCAAGGGGAAATACGGCCTTCGAGATTATGAGAAAGTGTTTTTCCCGCAACAGGTTGAAGATATCTATGAGCAGCGGGGCATTGACCGCGACAGCGGCTGCATGATTATTGTCCGGCCTGATCAGCATGTGGCAAATGTACTGCCGCTAACCGCATATCATGAGCTGAGTGTTTTTTTTGATTCGTTCATGCTCGCTTAGGACTAGGTGGCATTGAGTTGAATTAGAGTTCGCAGCACGCGATTAGGTTTTCGGCAAATGCTGACACAGCGAATGTCGTCTTCTGGCCGAAAGCTTACGAAGTACTTACAAATCCATCTAACAAAGCAATGAACCTGACAGCTTACAGCAAGCTTTTTATAGGCATCATGTGCATTATTGCTTCTAAAAAAAAGAAAACATAAGGGGTCGAGTCCCGACTAAGTATATTAAATTTACCTAACAATTCCCGATCGTTCCCACACGATCGCCAAATCGACTTACCGTCTTTGTAACTCGACTGTGCGACTGTTCCAGAAACCACCAATAGCACTGATCTGCCTGGTAGTTCTATTTCCTGCCACGACATAGATCCACTGATAGTAAACCTTCGTATTCGACTATTTCCGGTCTTACATTTCCCACAAAATAGTCAGCTTAATATACTATGCTAGGCCTTGACACCGATGACTCTGACCCCCATGACTCTTTGCTGTCGTCATACATGGGGCTGGATATAAAAATATGCAGCAGGATCTACATCGATCTGTAAATTCTTGACATGGGTGAATCTATGTATGAGCATTGGCACATGGCTACTAATATATCTATCGATCCGGAATTGCTGGACAAGGCGATGCAGGTGAGCGGTGAGAAATCTAAAAGGGCGGCGGTGACGCAACCCCTGGTTGAATTCATAGCAAAACGTGAGCGTACCCGGGTAAAGGAATTATTTGGGGAGCTTGAATGGGATTCTGACTATGACTACAAGAAAGATCGTTCACGATAGCGGCAATACTAGTAGATACTAGCGTATGGTCGCTAGCTATGAGGCGCGATGAACGGCCCAATTTCAGTGAGCTGAAAATACTGATTAAAAAACTGGATTCAGGTGAAGAAATCTATAGTTCAGGGGCTATATTGCAAGAGCTTCTGCAGGGGTTCACAGGCGCAAAGGCCGCCTATGCAATAGTCGAACGGTTCACCGCGATTCCGATGCTGGTACCTAAAACATCTGACCATATACAGGCAGCAGAAATTCGCAATAAAAGCCGTCGCATGGGCGTGCAGGTTGGGACGATTGACGCTCTAATTGCTCAGCTAAGTATACGATATGAGCTGTCTTTGCTTACCGCAGACAAAGACTTCAGACATATGTCGAAGGTGATCAAATTGACGTTTGCTAAATAGCTTACAGCCTACGCTATTTAGGTTATCCCGACAATGGCTAGTCCATTCATGAAGCTAACGATATTTACCGGTACGGGCACCGGTAAAAAGAAAGCAGCGTAGTCAATTGTCGGGATTTGTGGAAAGAGAGATAACAAGGACAGGCGTTGTAAAAAAGTAAGCGGTATCATGGCTTGTTCAGAATTTTCGGAAATACGAAAAAAATACCGCTGCAGACTGCTAGATGGAGGCGTAGAAAGCGCTGCTAATCAAGAATATATATTGTGTCTTGTTCAATGGAGTGTGAGAGAAGCATAGAATTCCGTGCCACGTCAGTGACAGTTCCTATTTTAAATGCACCAGGCTATGCTGTCAGCCAAAGAGTAATCTACTATTGGCGAGATTGGCCTTTTTTGTCAATCCGAAATTAACGCACGTTGACTTCAGTGATTGAATGGAGCCGACAATCCCTTTGAACCGATCTTCAAAATTCGTGGTGAGTTCAGGCCAGTGCTCCGGCGAGATGTCAAGTCGTTGGATAATCGGTGGCAGATTATCGAGAATCGCGCCGCGCGTGTCATCGCGAACAATTTATGATGCCTGTCCGTGTTTTTGCTATAGGTGTGGTGGAAAGCGACAGTCATTGACACTGGAGGCCGATGAATTTATCCGGCGATTTCTATTGCATGTATTGCCTAAAGGGATGATGCGTGTCCGCCACTACGGTCTCTTGTCAAAATTAATCCGACGAGACAAGATCGAGCGAATCAGGCAGTGGTTGAATCAACCTGAAAAACCAGTGAAGCAGGAAAAGAAAAGTCCATGCCCCAGAGTAAGATCCGGTACTACATATACTTGTGGTAAATGCCTTAAGGGGCGCATGGTGATTGTACGTAGCATAGGACCCGAGCCGCCGACCCCCACCAGGTTTTAACGAACCGAATAGATAGCCACCCGGAAGGGTGGATAAGTACGTATTATACAATACATCAGATGGCGTGTTGCGACCCCCTATTGCCGATACTGCCATAATTCGATATTTTCAGGTACTATTGGTGATGAATTCGGGTTTGGAAGTCATCTAATGCATAGCAAAGTTGAGCGAAACGATTATCGCACTGCATTTTTTCACACGCACTCCACCAGCGTTTCCACCTCTAATTGATACAAATTCTATATAGATTAGTGCCACTAGGTAGGCGGCTCAGTCCAACAGGCGTTTATTCGGAATGCTGCGCATGACCGTTTAAACGCTTTAAAAGTTAGGTGAGAAATTCCAAAATCGAGTTAAGGAGTTGAAATTGAAATTCATGATAATTGCGATAGTGGCACTCCTAGTCACCACTATGGGTGCCTATGGTGATGAGATAGAGTCAAGAATTTGGGATATTGCGAAGGTGGAGTACCCAAATGATAAGAACATGCAGGAGTATATTTTTAAGCAACAATTCTCAGCGTACAAGTATTTGCAGACTGTGGTCGACTCTAATGTGAAGAAAATTGCGATCTATGAATACCCCAATGACTTTAGTATGCAAAAATATGTGTATGATCAGCAGCTAGCAGCTAAGAGATACATGGCCTTTGTGGAAGACGAAGAGGTAAAAGCTATCTCATTACGAGAATACCCCAACGATTTTTCCATGCAAAAGTACACTTATGATCAACAGTTTGCTGCTAAAGAGTTTATGAAAAGTGTCGAGAATCAAGCGGTAAAGACGCAGGCTGTGCGCGAATATCCTAACGACTATTCAATGCAGAAGTATACTTACGAAAGGCAAGTATTTTAACAAGAAGGAGTGAGAAATAGAAATATGAAAGCTATTGGTAATTTTTTGTGGTTTATTCTGGGCGGCGCTCTAATGGGGCTGGCATGGTTTATCTTCGGTGTTCTAGCGTTTATAACAATTGTTGGAATACCGTGGGGAAGAGCTTGTTTTGTTTTAGGGAAATTCTCATTCTTCCCATTTGGTAAAGAGGCAATTTCCAGGAAGGATCTCACAGGCAGTAAGGACATAGGCACTGGTTTTTTAGGGTCTTTGGGCAACGTAATCTGGTTTGTATTGGCGGGACTTTGGCTGGCTATTGGCCACTTAGTTTCAGCGCTTATATGCTTTATCACGATTCTTGGTATTCCTTTCGGTCTGCAACACTTAAAACTCGCTGGAGCGGCATTGGCACCAGTCGGAAAAACTGTCGTGAAAAAGGAGGTTGCAAAAATCGCTATGGAAGAAACCGCAAGAGATTACGTGGAGAAGAAAAGAAAAAGCACATAACAAAAAGCAGCAGAACCGACAGTGTACGCGGCGTCCAAATTGCCATGCTCGCAGGCTCGCATTTTATGGCAATTTGAACGTCGCATACACTGCGGCTGCGCTTGGCGTTAGTGCGTCAAGTTTAATCTTGATGCATCTTGCAGGGTGAAAGTCCCTGTCGGGAAAGGCCTAACCAGCCACCCGTATTGAGTGTTGCGCCTATGGCGGAGGGAGAATGATGCAGTGATGTGTTGTTCGGAGCCCGAACAAGATAGGTGAAGCGTACACAAAGAAATGTGCAGGCCGTAGGGGTACCGCAGACCCTGAGAACTGGCATAGCAGAC
>MDLA01000176.1 GCA_001730015.1 Chromatiales bacterium (ex Bugula neritina AB1)
ACTTGGCAACCTGCCTGAGCCTCCCTCGACCCATAGATTCTGCTGAGGAGGCAAAAAGAGGAAGTAGAAAAACAGGAATCAGTTGATGAGCGTGCAAATGGACTTGGCGAAACCCCGTTTGAGTTTACAGAGCCGGCTAACGCCGAATCCTCATCGTCTATACTGGATACCCTGGCTATTGTTCAGTCCGCCGAATCGAAAACCACACAAACGGATGCATTGAGCTCAACTGAACCAATGCCGATACAACAGCATCGAACTGTTTCGGTTTTCTCACTTACAGCAGACGGCTTGCAGGTCGTCAGTCTGGCAACTATAGATCTGTTACTCGAAGTGAAGACAAAAACGCTACGTGATACAATCACCAACCAGGGTTTTCTCAATGGACTGGCGCAGCTTGACGGTGACTTAGAAAACCTCGGCGAGCAATCTCAATCTCGTTATCGGTTAGCTGAGGATACTCTTCTGGGCATTTCATTCAGTGCCACAGTGGGTGCTTTAGCCTGGATACTGCGCGGTGGGGCGATTTTTACCGGCCTGATGGCTGCTACACCGATTTGGGCAAGCATTGATGCAACCCGAATTGTCAGTTCATCCAGAATGGCTCATGATTCATCGAAAAGCACCGACGATGAAGGCGAAGTCGAGCAGATATTTGACAAGTAATCGCTGAGCTTTAACCGACAGAACTTAAATTTAATAGTCCGGCTGACTACTAATTGCTTTCTATACGGCCATCCATCGCTTCCGGCGCCGTGCCTGAACCGCTGAATCACACTGAGGTACACCTGTTCACGAACTTGTCCGTTAAATTAAGGAGTAAGCACCCATGGTGCGTGACCCGAGATACGACCCATTATTTGAGCCATTGCAAATAGGGCCTGTTACTACGAAAAACCGCTTCTATCAGGTACCCCATTGCACCGGAATGGGCCGCTTACGCCCGAACATGGTAGCCGACGTTCGGGCCAGCAAAGCAGAAGGTGGGTGGGGCGTTGTATGCACGGAGTATTGCTCTATTCACCCGAGCTTCGATGATACACCCTACCCGTCCCACACACTCTGGAACCAGGGTGATATCAATTCTCACCGTTTAATGACAGATAAGGTACACGCACACGGCGCACTGGCCGGTGTGGAGCTCTGGGCAAGCGGCAGTCGTTCGGCAAATCTAATGACCCGCGAAGTTCCCATGGACGTCACTAGCCTGCCTAACTGGAACGGTGATCCATTCCAGTCTCGCGCCATGAGCAAGTCCGATATAAAAGCACTCAGGCGCTGGCATCGAGATGCAGCTCTTCGCGCCCGTACAGCAGGATTCGATATCGTCTACGTTTACGCAACTCATCACTACCTGCTCGACAATTTTCTCAATCCCGCAATCAATACGCGTACAGATGAATACGGTGGTTCACAGGAAAACCGAATGCGACTTATTCGCGAACTCATTGAAGAAACTAAAGAAGCCGTTGGAAATACCTGCGCCGTCGCCGTTCGGTTTTCGGTTGATGAAGGCGGTGGTGCAGATGGCACACCGGTACATGCAGATCGAATGGAAATATTCGAAGCACTGGCTGAGCTTCCGGATCTATGGGATATCAATATCTCTGATTACTCGCTGGAAATGGGCGTCTCCCGCTTTGTTAAGGAAGGGGCACTGGAGCCATATCTTGAAGGCGTCAAAGCGAAAACCACGAAACCCGTTGTTACCGTGGGGCGGTTTACTTCACCAGAGACAATGGTAAGCCAGATCCGCCGGGGAGTTGTCGATCTGATCGGCGCGGCACGTCCGTCGATAGCTGATCCGTTTCTACCAAACAAAATAGATGAAGGGCGGGTTGATGATATACGCGAGTGTATCGGATGCAATATATGCTACACCGGTGACAGCAAGCACTATCCACTGCGTTGCACTCAAAACCCGACAATGGGAGAAGAATGGCGCAGGGGCTGGCACCCTGAATATATTCCAACAAAAGGTTCGTCGAGCCACGTTTTGGTGGTTGGCGCAGGACCGGCCGGACTAGAAGCTGCTCGCGCACTGGGCCAGCGCGGATACCAGGTAACACTGGCCGAAGCGAAAGGCGAATTCGGCGGCCGTGTTAGTGCAGAGTGCAAACTCCCGGGTCTGTCAGAGTGGGCACGGGTACGAGACTACCGCACCCACCAGCTATTGCAGATGGCCAATGTTGACACCTACCTGCACAGTAAACTATCGCTGGCCAATATTCTGGAAGTTGGCGCGGATCACGTGGTGATTGCAACCGGCGCTATCTGGCGCACAGATGCCTGCGGACGTTACCGCACTACGGCGCTAAGCGTTAGCCCCCCGGCAGAATGCATCTTTACTCCCGACGATATCATGCAGGGCAGACTGCCACAGGGCACTACTATTGTCTATGACGACGACGGATTCTATCTGGGTGGGGTTATTGCCGAGTTGCTTCATTCTAACGGTAATCGGGTTATCTATATTACGCCAGATAGCAAAGTATCCGCCTGGGGTGTTAACAACGCAGAGCAGATAAGAACACATCGACGCCTGATTGAGCTGGATATCAGCATTATTCTGAACCATGGTCTCGACGGCTATGATGGCGAAAACGCCATTCTGGGTTGTGTTTATTCCGATCGGCAACAAGCAGTCACTGCGAGTAATCTGGTGCTGGTTACATCCCGTACCCCGGTTGACACGCTCTATCACGAGGTACAAAGCGTAATTGAAAGTTCGCCATCCAGTGCACCTGCTACCGTGGCACGAATAGGTGACGCCGAAGCACCATCGATCATCGCTGCAGCCGTTTATGCCGGTCATCGCTACGCACGCGAACTGGACGAACCCGAACCTCAGCCAGGATACGATGTAGTGTCCGTTTATTAGCAGAGAAAAACTGGCAGAGTAACACTATATCTCTCGATCAACCCTGCGACCATATTCACACGGAATCACAACAGGCTCAACCAGCTTATAATGACAGATTCAGCGAAACTGTCAGCGCTCACAACAGGGCTAATTTTTTAAGACATAGTTGTTCTACATTGATAAAGTACAACACAGTCTGTGAGCGCAGACAGCTGCGACCGAAGGAAGCCTAAGAGGAAGCCTAAGAACAACGGTCCCACGGCTGTGTTACAGCTCTTGAAAATGGCCAGATAATATAAACTACGACCATTCTCAACCAGCTCTGCCTGGCTGTAAAACTGCTCATTGGCTCTGAACCCTGTAATTAATAGCTGGATGAACTACTAAATATGGCAGATGAAACTTTTGATATCGGCCCTTTTGTCGCAGAGGCAAAACGTCACCTTTCTGCAGATTCGAACGTCAGTGCGAACTTTGCAACTGTCCGCGATGCGATGCGCAAAGCGGTTGATAAAGTCACCGATTTACAGTCAAAGAACATCGCCGTAGTACCTGAGATATCATTTACAGCAGTCAAAAATCAAGGGGTATCCCGGTCAGATATCGCTGCCATTCGCGAACGCGGCTGTGTGATCATTCGCGGCGTTTTCAGCGAAACAACGGCAAAAGACTGGAATGCCGAACTGGGTGACTATCTCTATTCCAACAACTACCTTGAGCGGGCAAAAGAAAAAGCCGGTCTGGACAACTATTTCGGTGATTTGAAAGACGCAAAGCCACAGATCTACGGCGTGTACTGGTCGCGCCCGCAGGTAATGGCCCGACAGGCTGAATCGATGGCAGTGACCAAACGCTTCCTCAATCGACTGTGGAATACTTCCGCTCCGGCAGGGCCGGAATTCGATCCGGATACCGACTACGCCTATGCCGATCGTACCCGCAGGCGCGCACCGGGAGACACAACCCTGGGGCTCTCTCCACACATGGATGCCGGTTCGTACGAACGCTGGGTAGACCCGGCGTTCCAGAAGATTTATGCGTCTGTTTTTACCGGGCGGTTCGATCAATTTGATCCCTGGAACGCAGCCTATCGAACGCAGACAAGGGAATACAGCTCCCCTGCGGTCAGCTCGATGTTCCGAACCTTTCAAGGCTGGACCGCTCTGACTGAACAGGGGCCGGGAGATGGCACATTAGAACTGCTCCCCATTGCAAAGGCTATTTCTTACGTGCTGTTACGCGCGCTGCAAAATGACCTGCCCGATACCGAATTGTGTCTCGCCAGACCCGGACGCGCGCTTGGCGTAAGTGAAACGTGGCACCCTGATCTAACACCCGGCATTATCCCGATACAAACCGTGGCTCCCGGCGACACGGTCTGGTGGCATCCTGATGTTGTGCATGCTGTAGGTAAGGAGCACACTGGAAACGAATACGCCAGTGTTATCTATATTGGTGCGAGCCCGGCCTGCAGTAAAAACAGAACCTACGCACTCAGACAGGCAGAAAGTTTTAAAACCGGAGCAAGCGCTCCTGACTTTGCAGCCGAAGACTACGAAATCAACTTCACCGGGCGCGCCAGACCTGAAGATCTAAGCGAACTCGGCCGCCAGCAGATGGGGCTGGAATAGTACCCCCATGATCTCGTGTATTTCCAGAGTAGAAAAACGCCGATGGGATGTGGTAATTGTCGGAGGTGGCAACGCCGCACTTTGCGCAGCAATAGAAGCTGCTGAAGCCGGAGCCACTGTGGTGCTGCTGGAAAGCGCACCCAGGGTTTACCGCGGTGGCAATTCCCGTCATACACGGAACTTCCGCTGCATGCACAAGGGACCGCTTTCCAGACTCACCGGCAACTACGATACTGACGAGTACTTCGACGACTTGCTTCGGGTAACTGCCGGCAACACCGATGAATCACTGGCTCGAATGACCATCAACGCATCTGAATCATGCCTGCCGTGGATGGAAAAACACGGCATTCGCTTCCAGCCATCGTTGTCCGGCACATTATCCCTGAGCCGAACCAACGCTTTTTTCCTCGGCGGTGGCAAGGCACTCGTTAACGCGTATTACAATACACTGGAAGATCTGGACGTCACGGTAGTTTACGAGGCACAGGTTACGCAATTAAATATAGATAACAGCGAGTTTCGATCAGTCACCGTGCACTGTGCCGGAAACGACCATCGGGTAGAAGGCAAGTCTGTGATTCTGGCGTCTGGCGGTTTTCAGGCCGATACTGACTGGCTGGCACGCGCCTGGGGGCCAGCCGCCCGAAACTTCCTTATACGCGGCACAGCATATAACCGCGGTATGGTACTAAAAAACATGCTCGCCCAGGGCGCTACAAGCATTGGCGACCCAACCCAATGTCATGCCGTTGCCATAGATGGCCGCGCACCAAAGTTCGACGGAGGCATAGTCACCCGCCTCGACTGCGTGCCATTCTCGGTTGTGGTGAACAACAAAGCAGAACGATTCTACGACGAAGGCGAGGACGTCTGGCCTAAACGCTATGCAATCTGGGGTCGACTGGTTGCCGCTCAGGATAAGCAGATTGCGTATTCTATCATTGACTCCAAATCTATAAATCTGTTTATGCCTTCCGTTTATTCTCCAATTGAAGCCAACTCGCTTGAAGAACTCGCCCATCAGCTAAACCTGAATACCAACGCACTGCAATCTACCATAGAAAAATTCAATACAAGCTGCCGTCAAGGTGAATTTCATGCAACCGAGCTCGACGGCCTTGCAACAAAAGGGCTTGATATTGAAAAAACCAATTGGGCCCGCCCTATAAATAAGCCCCCCTATTATGGTTACCCGTTACGCCCCGGCGTGACATTCACTTACCTTGGCTTGAAAGTCGACGAGACTGCCCGGGTCAGTGGTGACACCGGTCCATTCCGAAACATCTGGGCTGCCGGGGAAATAATGGCCGGCAATATTCTGGGCCAAGGCTATCTGGCAGGGTTCGGAATGACAATCGGTACCGTGTTCGGTCGCAAAGCCGGTATTCAGGCTGCACGTTACATCTAGGTCCGTAGAAATCACACCATGAATTCAAACGATAAATCAACTGGCTTGCAACAACACATTACCGAAGCAAAACGCCAGGTGGAAATATGCAATGCCTGCCGCTACTGCGAAGGCTATTGCGCCGTTTTTCCCGCTGTTAATCGACAGCGCAGTATTATCGATTCCGACCTCATACAACTCGCTAATTTGTGTCACAACTGCCAGGGCTGCTATCACGCATGCCAGTATGTCGAGCCCCATGAATTCAGGATCAACCTGCCTCGTGCACTTGCCGATGTCCGTGTGAAAAGCTGGCAGCAGTACAGCTATCCGCGCTGGCTTGCGGATAAATTTCATCACAATGGTGTAGCAATAGTATTCGCACTGGTAACAGCTATCGCTCTGCTGTTCGCACTGATTACCGCATTTAAGCCGGAAGCAGGAAATGGATTCTATAGTGTGTTGTCTCATTCAATAATGGTGGCGCTATTCGGTCCTGCTTTTATTGCACCACTAATTATAATCTACATGGGCCTCAAGGATTACTGGCGCGAAATTAACGCCGGGTCGCTTAAGATGCGGCACATCCGACATGCGCTGAACAACGCGGCCACCCTGAAAAATCTATCTGGCGGACAGGGTCAGGGCTGTAACTTCGAAAACGGTGACCGGTTTTCCAATAAGCGCCGATGGCTTCATCAGGCTTCAATGTATGGATTCCTGCTCTGCTTTGCATCAACATCAGCTGCTACCGTGATGCACTACCTGCTCGATCTTCAAGCACCCTATGGCGCCTGGTCGATTCCAAAACTACTCGGCATACCCGGCGGCATTTTACTAACCCTCGGGTGCTTTGGTCTGGCCTGGTTAAAACGCTCTGCAACTGAATCGCTCGGCGCGACATCCGTCCTCGGTGGCGAAATGGCCTATACCCTGTTACTGGGGTCCACCGGCGCTACCGGACTCGCTCTCTATTTTGCAACCGACACAGTATGGGTACCAATACTGCTAGCCATCCATTTGGGCACAGTACTGAGCTTATTTTTACTAATGCCTTACAGCAAAATGATGCATGTATTCTTTCGACTGGCCGCACTGATCCGCGACGCTCAGCAACAAAACCCGGAAAATCAACCAGCCCGGTAAACCCCGCCCTGCAGGGTAATCAGTTACTCCTGGTGCTGCATAATATTTCGAGCCCGGAAGCCTATTGGGCTGTATAAAAGGCGCCGCACGGAGTTTTTACTAAATTGAGCCTGGATATTTATGTGATATTCAGGAAAAACGAGCACAGCGCCTTAAATGCTGCTATAGATGCAGCGCAACGGTTCCGGCCAGTCTTTTATTCAAGGCCAGGGTTAAGTACCCGAATCGGGCTGCCCTGCTGCCAGGCTTCGATCGCATCTACCGTCTGCGAGTAAAACACCTGCCACGCCTGTTCGGTCACGTAGCCCAGATGCGGAGACAACAGCAACCGACCTGATTCTATTAATGGCTCGCACCGTAGTGGATGATCGAGCGGTAACGGCTCTTCACCATAGACATCCAGCCCCGCCTTCCAGGGACGCCCGTTATGTAACCCGTCAAGTAAAGCAGCTTCATCTGCAATTGGTCCACGGGAGGTATTAATAAAAATCGCCTTTTCGCGCATGGCTTCAAACGCGGCCTGGTCGACCAGCCCCCGAGTGCGCTCAGAGAGCACCATATGCACGGATACCACATCAGATACCGCCATCAGCTCTGGCAGGGAGCGTTGAAAGGCGACTTCCAACTCATCGCATTGTGCAGCCTTAAGGTTTGGTGACCACGCATGTGCCTCCATGCCGAAGGCCTTACCCAGCAAAGCCATCTGCGCACCGATTTTTCCAAGACCGATTAAACCCAGAGACAAACCATGCACGTCACGACCGAGGCCGGTCTGCCAGCCACGGGTTTTCATTGCGGTTGCTTCCGGTATGAGGTTGCGCGACAGGCTCAACATCAGCAATACAGCGAGTTCGGAGGTTGTCGTCTTACGCGACTCAGTACCACACACAGGTATATTCCTGGCACTCGCGGCAGCCAGATCAATCGACAGATTACGCGGGCCCGTAGTCACGATCAATTTAAGATTAGGGAGAGCGTTAATCACGCTTGCAGGAAAAGGGGTTCTTTCACGCATGAGGCACACCACATCGAATGAGCCCAGGCGCTCAACCACATTTTGCTCATCGGGCAAAGTATCGTTATAAACGGTTATATCTGCGTTTTGCAGCCGCGACCAGTCAGTGATGCTTTGGGATACATTTGCGTAGTCATCTAGTACTGCTACCTTCATAGCCTGGTGTTTTCCTGTCGGTTTCTACTTGATATGATGCGACCGCCGAATTACCGGGGACACCACTTTGTCTGAAACGTGAAAATCCCAAATCGCCGCGCCTCGCCGGGTTTTATAAAGAGCAACCAACGAATCAAGATCTTCAAGTTTATCCACACAAGTACCACTTATACCAAACCCGAGCGCAATTTGTGCAAAATCCGGGCGACCGAATACGGTACCATCCTCACGCAAACCTTCTACTCGTAACTTATGTATTTCCGAACCATATGCCCCGTCATTAAAGACACAGATAATAATATTAAGGTTATGTCGTCGAATGGTTTCAAGTTCCTGTATATGCATCAGGAGGCTACCATCGCCATCGAACAATACAACAGTTTGCTCCCTGTTCGCAGCAGCCACACCCATGGCAAAAGCGATTCCGTTACCAATAGCGCCGAATTCCCTGATCGTAAGGAAACGGTCCGCCGGTCGCCCTTTCATTTGCGCAGTAAACCAGGAGCAATGCCCTGAGGAATTCACCGTAAACCAGTCCTTGGGAACTGCCGAATCAAGCGCACTGACTACATCACGCGGATCGTGCAGCCCGTCTTCGATATCAAAACGTGCTGCATCAGCAGGTGCATTTTTAATTTCATCAGCCAATACATCAGATCGCCACTCGCCAGCGCCGGATTGAGAAACCGGGCATGCAGGCAGGTGAGCCAGTATCGCATCGATTCCCGCTCGGGCATCGCACTGCAAATGGTGTTCAGCAGCAACCCTGCCCTGGCTGACACTCCTGGGCACGGTATCTATATGCAGTACAGCACTTGAATCGAACAACTTGCCACTGTCAGAGGTGTGCTGCGCTAATCGACAGCCAACGGCAATGATGAGATCAGCTTGTTGCAGGCAACGTCTTGCGGTGTCACTTGCAAATCCGCCAGCTATACCGATGCAAAACGAATGATCATGGAAAACGCCTCTAGCCGGCAATGTGGTTGCAAGCAGCGCCCCCGTCTGGTCTGCAAGTGCTACGCATTTAGCGCTGGCTGCGGACTCTATAACCCCTCGACCGCCAATCAGAACAATGCGCTTTGCAGAAGTGATCATCCGAACCGCCATATCCAGGTAACGCTGATCCGGATACAGCCGGGATTTTACAGGTAGTAATTTGCTTGAGCGCTGCGGAGCAGTAAATTCCTGATCCCAGGGAAGCTCCTGTAAATCGAACGGAACGCCGAGAACCACAGGTTGGTTGTTACTGCGAGCATATAGAAAAGCATCGCGAATCTGCAACGGCATCGAAGCCACATGATGTAACGAGTCATAGCGGGCGCCACACGCTTCAATAAACGGTCGCTGGTTAATCTTCTGGTTGTACCACGGTTTGCCCAGAGGCGCTTCACCGGCAAATATCACCAATGGTATGTTCGCCCTGACAGCAGCCGGCAATGCCGTAAGAATTTGCGTAACCCCGGGGCCACACGTAACGGTAGCAACACCTACATCACCCGCACTGCGCGCCCAGGCCATCGCAGCAGCGACTGCACAGTGCTCATCGCGCACATAAAAAAATTCACACCCTCTGTCTGCCAGCGCCGATGCCCAATTCATATTGGCATCACCCAACAAAGCAAAGCAAACCCCAGCACCTTCATTTCGAAAGCACTCTGCCAGAATTTCAAAGGTATGGGTGGATGACATCGTGTTTAATCACCTGAAACCGGGAACAACACTTCAGTCAGCCAATGTAAGTATGCAATCGTTTTTTTGTCTTAGATATTATATCAAGGACGCAATACTCTATAAGCGGCTACGTTCGAACCTGAACTGCCCCATTTTCTAAAAACATTCGATCCTGAAAAAAGGGGAACTCATCCCCCTCATTTCAAAAATACCTGGTGTCACAAAAAGTGAAATAAATTAACTACTGCTGCACTTTCAAGACAACACGCCTGTTTTGAGCGCGTCCAGCAGCAGTGGAGTTATCTTTAACTGGCAGACTTTCCCCCATTCCCTCAGCAAAAATTGAATTCTCAGGCAAACCGAATGTACTGGTTAGATAATCTTTAGCCGCATTTGCACGTCGATCAGAAAGCTGCATATTATAGTCTTCTTCACCCGAGCTATCTGTGTGACCTACAAGAACAATAACAGGTAAGGTATCAGAACTTTGCAATCCGACCATCGTATTTCCTAACACATCTAGCTCACGCCTGCCTGCATCGGTTAACGAAGAATCATTAATCTTGAACTTGATATCCAGGCTTATTCCATCACTACTAACCTGGCTCGAAGACCGTGGTACCGCACTCGTTCTAACCATACCTGTAGATGCACCAATAGCCTCTTCGTTTGATGCAACTGATACCGTTTCCTCTGCAGTCGGCATGCGCTCGACTGTAACCTCAACCGGCTGCTTTACAACTGGTGGTCGGACCTGAGCGATTTCCCGCTTCACCCCGACATTCATGCCCCGAACGGATAGCTTGGTGTCTCCGTCTACAAAATAACTATACTTCCCGGAAATGGCCATCGGATTGACAGCGGCAATTGTAGTTAACTTATCAGCCAGTTCTTCTACAGCGTTTGTGGATGCACCCACCACTTTATAGGCTGCGTTAGCATTCATCCCTAATTCCTCAGACGATATCTCCCGTGCAGTTGCAATTGTATATAGAAACTGCTCGCCTAACGGTTGTGCCTGCGTGAGCCCGTCAAATTGACTGGAAATATCCGGGTTTTTAGCCCCTGGCTTAAATAATGCCACTTCCCCTTTAGCATCGACGAAAAGAAATAGAAAATAACCGGGATCAGTTGACTCTGCTTTGAAAACGACCGGTTCATTGACATAAATTCCCCCGTCAGGGTTTCCGCGAAAATCGTTTATCCATGACTCGACCTTTGGCGCTTCCCATGTGGGCGTTAGGGATTTAATAATTTTAAGCGCATCATTTCTGTTGTATCCATACCCCGTCGCAGGCAGGATCAACACGGCAGCGATTACTGTCGTGATTAATGAAAGGTTTGCTTTTCTACTTCGAAAAAAAGAAAAATTTCCCATATCCGTATCTAATCCTTTTTAAATGTTAGCTGCTGATTGCCGGGTTACGGGTTGCACGCAAAATCAACCGGTCAAGCACCTATTCCGTGATTGACTTGAGACTTCGCCCCCTTTGCCGTTCGCGCAATGATATCACGTACCGCGATTCTCCAAATATGTATGGTACACACAATGATAAATGGATTTCTGCAACACTGACAACCCGCCTTAGGGTGATCTTCAGGGACTTGTAAGTCGCTCAACCGTTGTTGTTTTACCTGCTTGATCTCAGAATCATAATTGACAAAACAACTTAACGGCAATCAACTAACGCAGGATCGCGACGGATTTAACTCTACTTCAGCGACCAGCCCCAGCTTGATTATGCAGTATCGGCGCTCGCCAACGGAATGATGGCTTACCGACTTGTGGTGCTGATTTCGACTTGTTAATCGCTCGATACGACGCACAGACCTTTCACATGGTGAACGATTCGTTGGTAGGCAATATTTCCATGAATCGATACAAGCAACAGCGCATTTGCGATCTCATCGAGGAGAATATCGTAAAAGTATTCCAACCCAGCACTATAGTGCCATCGGAAAAATCTGGCGGGCTAGGTGAATATTATGAGCTTTGAGTGAGTGCAAAGCGCATAGCCCTTATCCCTTACGCTTCACTATATTTTCTGGTTAATACAGTTATGAATGCTCGATTAACACTATTGCACTGAAATAATCCGATAACTCGGACCTGAATTAGCGCGAACAGCTTGCTCATCCATCTCAAGCGCTGTATTCATATCGGCCCGCATTCCATCAAATACCAACCGTGGTACATGAATTACTGTCATTTTTTCCGGGTTAACGTATTGATTTATTATCATGTCCTGTGGTGAAGAGCTTTTTTCAAAGAAGACCGATACCGAATCGAAAGTATCGTCTGCTGCTATCGCACAATTTATCGGGATAACCACAGATGACACCCCCGGAAAAAGCGACTTATCGTATGAGTCCAGTGGTAGCGATACATAGGACCCCGACTTATCATCCGATCCTACACTACCGATTTCCAATCGACCGACTCCAAACCGCACAGTGGCCAGGTTGGCCAACTGCCTGACTTGTGAACCTAAATGCCGCTTAAGCTCCCGACCCGGCTTCTCGATTAATGAGAAGGGTAGCTGATTTGAAGCGGCACTCGCCGATTTCATTCGGGTTTCCGATGGCAGTCTGATATCTGCACCTTCTTCAAGAAACAAATGCAACTTGCAAACATGCCCTCCACGCGCGCCGCCCCTTACAATCTCAAGGACAGCCCCTAATAACGGTTCTTCCATCGAGACAGCCAAAGCTGGATCCAAACCGAAAAGTGCGGAAAGTTCGCTGGAGTAGATAAACCCCGGGAGAAATTCACTATTGACCATACTCGAAGCCTGCATGTTTACATTTTTACCCGAGGAGAACTCGCTCGATGACTTAGGCGAAGCGTAGCAGGCAGTGGCAATGACCATCACACAAATAGAGCCTATAGCCGATAAACGGCGCCTCATACCCACGCCAGATCTTTAGTGTAATCAGGTTTTCGCTCCAGTACTGGAATCAACCGTGTGATGCCATGGGCTTTCAAGCTAACCATACCAGAAGTAACAGCTGAACCCCCGAAAGGACCCATAACCATCGAGGCCGCCATACCAGCTGCAACTTCCTTTTTCCCTAATGGTGCCGTGTACACACTTTTCACAGAACCTTTCGCCCCCAAGTGCCGGCCTGTTCCAACGCTGACAACATCAAAAACTGCCCGTATATGCAGCACTTTTCTGTCCTCGTCTTTTACCGCGGAAACGCCTGGCTCCAGCGCCTCAAGTTTAGCAAACGATCTGGCCATTCCTGGCGCATTGAACGTTACGCACGGTTCGCCATGCTCTTTCCCCAACATTGAGGCCAGACCACCACCAAGTGAATGACCCGTGACATAAACAGACGCAAAATCACCAACAACGGCACCAACTGAATGATACGCACTTCTGGCTACCCGATGCTGATTTGGTACATTGCCCATTGCAATCTGAACATCGGATTTTAGATCATCGGAATCTGATAATTCTGTTCCAGCAATGGCGAGCACATATTCATTGGATTCCATGTGCTGGTAAAGCGCGCTTTTGAACCCGCTTCCTTTGACTTGAAACGGTATACCAACCCGTAGCCATTGCCCGATTTTCGGCTGATCAGTGTATACACCGTCCGATAACTTCGCCAAATCAACAACTGAGGTCATAACAAAATCCCTTTTTAAAATTTATCTATATCTACAGTGGACATGTAAAAGTCAACTTCACCTTTTCACACCATACTTCCTAATTAACTCAACTTCCGGGTATTATTACACATTCGGTTAATTATAAGGCAGGCCGTTCCCCAATAATTGGGACTACTCACTTACATCACCGCTATCCATAATCTATCGCGGATCAGATGTGTCCTTACGGCAGCTTAGCGTGATAGACAAAACACAAGTGTTTATGCTGGAA
>MDLA01000177.1 GCA_001730015.1 Chromatiales bacterium (ex Bugula neritina AB1)
TGAACATTGACCAACCTGCCAGTACCTTGTGGTATCACTCGCATGTACACCGCCTGACAGGCCCGCAAGTCTATGCAGGTCTGGCTGGCTTGATGATTATAGAGGATCCCGATGCAGCAATTTCGGGTTTGCCCAACAGCTATGGCGTCGACGACATTCCATTGATCGTTCAGGATCGCGCGTTCGATGATGATGCACAATTAGTTTACGTATCACGTGGTCCGACGTTAATGCACGGATTGCGTGGGGGTCAAATTCTCGTGAATGGAGTTATCAGACCTAAGGCTGGCGTGCCCCAAGGTGTGGTTCGATTTAGAATCCTGAATGCGTCGAATGCCAGGATTTACACGTTTGCGTTTGAGGATGGACGCAGCTTTCATCAAATCGGAACAGATGGTGGCTTACTTGCTCGACCCGCGACGATGAATTCTCTGGTTCTGGCTCCAGCTGAGCGTGCAGAAGTGCTCGTTGATTTCTCGGATGGCAAGTCAGCCAGACTGTTATCGGGTCAAGATTTTAATGACCCGATGGCGAGTGGAAATATGATGGGAGGCATGATGTCTCGTATGATGGGCGCTGATTTTGGCGGTCCGACAACAATCGATGAGGACGGTCGTTTCGAAATAATGTCCTTCGAAGTTAATCAAGCAAAAGCTGCGAAAGTACAAGCAATCCCTGTAAACATAGCTAGTGCTCCATCAGAACCAGATTGGGGCGAACCGGTGCGCGAACGCTCATTCAGTATGGAAATGAGTATGGGTGGCATGATGGGTAGTCAGAATTCTATGTCTATCAATGGCAAACCTATGGATATGAGTCGCATAGATTCGCAAATCAAACTCAATGAAACTGAGTTATGGAAAGTGTCTAGTAACAACATGGCACACCCGTTCCATATTCATGGAACATCGTTTCAAATAGTTAGCCAGAATCGCCAAAAAGTGGCATTCGATCAAACGGGTCTTAAAGATGTGTTCCTTGTTCAGGGAGAGGCGGAGTTCTTAGTCAGGTTTCGAAAGAAAGCGGATTCAACAACACCATTCATGTATCACTGCCACATACTGGAACATGAAGATGCTGGCATGATGGGGCAATTCACCGTTTCTTAAACAGGGAGCGGTAGAGAGCGCGCACCTCCTGTTTCGCTATAAGGATGGCGCTGGCTGATCATACCAACAGGCTTCGCCTTCATGAGCGCAAAGGGCTCATGCGTAGTGATGAGCTCCAACGTGAGAATTAATACTTCGAAAAAAATCGCTCTACCATCGACCACCTGCGCGTGGAAACGCCAAGTACCGAACCTCGATTCCAGCATCCGACAGTTGGGGTATCTGCTCATGCAATTTACGGCAGTACGGGCAGGTGGGGTCAGTAAAAATACTGACTATGGTTTTTTTATCGGCAATAGCCGGATATATCACCATATCGTCTTCAGATACGGTCTCTATAATTCGTTTTCGTTTTGCATCTAATCCGGTGCCGCCGATTTTAGAGCCAGTCGCGAGTTCAACGACATCGCAGTTGAGAAGGTATTCCCCGTTTGCCGATATAAACATCAAATCCGATCGTGACGGTATAGAGGCCCTCCACGGGCGAGGGCACTATCTGACTTCTTTCAATCCCATCTACGCGTGTCTTCAGAGCATCAAATATTGCATCAATATCTGTGTCTGAAGAAAATACCGGAGCGGAGAAAAAACCGACGAGGTAGAAAATCGATATGAGTAATCGTTTTTGTTTCAGTAACATGATTATGACCCTTTAGAGAGTGTAAGTGTAAGCGCCAGTCTCAAAGCGCGGATAATTGCCGCAGCAATTTAATTTGATATTGATGGGGGGGCTGCACCAGGGAAATTCCTGTCATGTCAGTAGTCGTATACATTTGTCGGTACCACGAGGCAGGTACTTCTTTCGGATATCGAAGTACGGGCTGTTTGGTCGATAACGTTTTATCGACCAATCATTCATAGGACAGGCAGAAAATCGATGCGGTGCCTGAAGATTTAGGAACCCGATGGCACCGCATCCATCCAACAACCATGCAGTGCATGATTAAAAGGCTTATCGGCCGGATCGGCCTGAAGCGTAAGTGCTTTTGCGATATTGCAGGTTGTGACTCATGCCAATAAATCGCCATTTCTCTCAGTGCCCGACTATTCAACTGTGCCCGCTGCGGTGAGCAGTGCATCATTTGTTCTGCCTGTGATCGTGGTCATCGCTATTGCACTGGCCGATGCGCCGAACTGAACCGCCAGCGCAACCGCCAAGACAGCAACAAACGCTACCGCGAAAGCCACAATGGCCGCATGAACAATGCGGCTCGCCAGCGCCGATTCCGCGAACGTCAGCGCGAGTGTACCAGCGCACATAAAACACAATTAGTAACGCACCAGTGTTCAGAATCCTCCGCCTCGATGTTGTGCTTGCTCAAGCGTGTCGTTGACCGTGCGATCTGTGATCCTCATTCCACTGTCACCATCACGTCTTCGTTGCACAGGTGCTGTCACTGGTGTTCGGTGAAGGTGGATCGGTTTTTACGCCGTGATTTTCTCTTCTCCCCCTCCGGCTAATCACGCTGTGCGCAGACTTACCTCACAGGAGCACACACTGTATGAGAATCAGTGACCAACAACGTGCCGACATTCTGCGCTACCACTTTGTCGAGAAATGGCGTGTCGGCACCATCGCCGTTCAATTGGGCATTCACCACTCAAGCGTTGAGCGCATAATCAGCCAGGCTGGCATGCCCAAAGTCGAACGTGCCAGAGGCAGTTCGATCATCGATCCGTACTTACCGTTTATCAAAGCCACGCTCGAACAATTTCCCACGCTCACCGCAGCGCGGTTATACCAGATGGTGCAAGCGCGAGGTTACCCCGGTGGTCCAAGTCACTTCAGGCAGTGGGTTGCACAGCTCCGTCCGCGTAAAACGCCTGAAGCCTATCTGCGACTGGCAAGCTTTCCCGGTGAACAGGCACAGATGGACTGGGGGCACTTCGGTCACTGGCAGATCGGGCGTGCCAAACGTCCGTTAATGGCTTTTGTCATGGTGCTGAGTCACTCACGCATGATTCATCTGCAGTTCTATCTCAACGCACAGATGCCAAGCTTCCTCGACGGCCACGTACAGGCCTTTGCTGCCTTGGGCATTCCGAAAGTCGTTTTGTATGACAACCTCAAGTCAGCGGTGCTACAACGCCAGGGCAACGCAATTGATTTTAACCCGCAGTTACTAGCGCTTGCCGCACACTATCGATTTGAACCGCGTCCGGTTGGTATACGCCGTGGCAATGAAAAAGGTCGGGTGGAAAGAGCCATTCGCTACGTTCGCGATAACTTTTATGCCGGGCGCACTTTCCGTGATCTGCACGATATTAACGAACAGGCCCGTCACTGGGGTACTGAAGTGGCCACAAAACGACGTTGTCAGAGTGATCCGGATATCACCGTAGGCGACGCTTTTGAGCAGGAGCGCGAAGCACTGCGGACTCCTCAAGCTGCCTTCGATAGCGACGATGCCATCGTCGCACATATCGGTAAAACACCCTACCTGCGCTACGACCTGAACGACTACTCGGTGCCGCATGAGTACGTGCAACGTACATTGAGTGTACGAGCAAGTCCCGATGAAGTTCGAATCTACGATGATCGACAGCTGCTGGCCACGCATCGCCGTCACTACGGTAAGGGCGAACAGATCGAAGACCCGCAGCACATCGAAGCACTCAGACAACACAAAGATCAAAGTCGTCAGCACCGTCCGCAGCAACGACTATATCGGCAAGTGCCCGACAGTGAACGCTTCCTGCAGATTGCCGTTGAACGCGGTCAAAGTCTGACCCGCAGTGTACGCGATCTGAATACCTGGCTAGACCAATACGGTGCAGAGCAGTTGCAGCTGGCGCTGCAAAACACCATGGCCCAATCGTGTTATCACACCCAGGGCGTGCTACAGACGCTTGAGCAACAACGCGAACAACGCCGCCGTCCGGCGCCACTGGCGATCCCACTGCCGGACAAGGCACTCGATCACCCGCCGGTCAAAGCACCCAGTCTGCGCCGTTATGACCAACTGTATGACGCAAGGGTGAAAGACACCTCTGCTGCCACCACCATCGACCCCACGGATATCCAACATGACTGACATCATCACAGACGCTTTGGCAAAGCGCGCCACCGATCTTAAACTCTACGGCCTACTTGCTCACTGGAATGAGCTTGATCCACACAGTAGCTGGGTAAAACCCCTGATCGAATGGGAAGAACAGGAGCGCAGCCGTCGAGGGCTTGAGCGACGGTTGAGAAACGCTCACCTGGGCACCTTCAAACCGATGGGCAAGTTCGACTGGGCATGGCCAAAGCAGATCGATCGGGAACAGATCACCCAATTGTTGCAGCTGGACTTTGTCGATGAACACAGCAACGTTGTGCTGCTGGGCTCAAACGGTGTTGGCAAAAGCACCATTGCAAAAAACCTCGCGCACCAGGCGGTACTCAAGGGGCACAGCGTGTTGTTTACCGGTGCCTCGGAAATGCTCAACACTCTCAATGCACAGGATGGCAATCTCTCGTTG
Organism: Chromatiales bacterium (ex Bugula neritina AB1); assembly: GCA_001730015.1. Classification (GTDB taxonomy): domain Bacteria; phylum Pseudomonadota; class Gammaproteobacteria; order Granulosicoccales; family Granulosicoccaceae. The sequence continues at coordinate 4,575 of MDLA01000177.1, forward strand.
CAACGTCGGCTGAAATACTATGCGCACCCGCAGGTGCTCGTGATTGATGAGATTGGTTATCTGTCCTATGCCAACCGGCACGCCGATCTGTTATTCGAAATCATCAACCGACGTTACGAACAAAAGAGCACCATTGTCACCACCAACCGTCCATTCTCTGAATGGAATGAAGTCTTCCCCAATGCCGCCTGTGTCGTGTCCCTGGTCGATCGACTGATCCATCACTCTCAAATCGTCACCATTGACGGGGAATCCTACCGGATGAAGGAGGCGCAGGAAAACGCCGCGATCAGCGCGACGAAAACGAAACGCACCGGCACGAGCCGAAGTAAAAAACAGGGCTGAACAAATGGGTATGAAAGTAGTGAAATTACATCTGTACTGCAACATGCAGGAAGCGATGACGGTGATCGAATTTATCGATCAACTCAGAGAGGCTGTAGTCGAGCAATACGCCGATGATATACAAGTAATGATGCAGTTGGAGGCGGACCAGCAATCGGATCAGATCCGGCTGCCGTTCGATGATCCGATCGACTTCTGAATGAGGTAGCACATCAGTCAGCGGGCGGTATGCCCGCTGGCATTACACGCTAATATTCTGCGGCAAATAACTGCGGCCTCGCTCCGGCGTTAACAGTAAGCGACGGAGTGGGTTCAGGCTGGCGGTAGACCTGTTCTAACACTGACGCAAAATTATTGGCTTTCATGAATCCCATAACACGATATTCAGACGATTCATTACCATCGGGTTGAAAAAACAATATCGCTGGCGGTCCGAACAAGCCGAACCGTTCCAACAACGCTTTATCATCTAAGGTGTTTTTAGTGACGTCGGCCTGCACTAATGTGAATTGAGACATCAGCTCGGCAACCAAGGGGTCTGAAAAGGTGTACTTTTCCATTTCTTTACAGCTCACACACCAGTCAGCATAGAAATCAAGCAACACGGGTTTGCCCAAAGTAGCGCTTGAGGTAATAATTGAATCAAGCTCCTTGCTCGACACAACGGGCTGAAATACAGGATGGCTTACTGTTCCAGCACTACTGGAGATTTTCTGCATTAATGGGTACAGCGGTTGCAGCGGGTCGGTTGCACCGCTACCAACGCCAATGAGTATCATCACGCCGTACACGGTTAGCCCATGTGGCAGGGCCTGTTTTTGTTTAGCAAATAGGCAGCTTGAGCGTACTTTTGGCGATTGGTCGTTGCTGGATATAATAAAGCCCACACAAAGTGGGCTTTGGTACAGGTCGACACTGCTGTGCTGCTAGCGCATGGCCAGAGTCTCGGAGTCGGCCCGCAGGCTGGCCAGCTGCGCTCTAAGTGGCTCTATGTTTTGTTTAAAGACGATGAGTTCGCTTTTCTCAAGTGGACTGGAGCCCGGTAGCTTTGCCTTTTGAGGGTCGTAGTGAAGACCATCCACCCTGAATTCATAATGGAGGTTAGGTCCGGTGGCTGTACCCGTCTGACCCACGTAGCCGATTATCTGGCCCTGTGATACCCGCGAACCTTTTTTGAGTTTTTTTGGGAAGCGACTCAGGTGGGCATACAGCGTGGTGTAGCGATCACTATGTTGAATTTCAACTGCTTTACCATAGCTGCCTTTGGTGCCCATAAATACGACTCGCCCGTCACCTGCAGCACTGATACTTGTACCTGTAGGCGCACCGTAGTCGACGCCTTTGTGTGGTCTGGTGGTATTCAGAATCGGGTGTTTACGTGCCGGGTTAAAGCGCGATGTAATGCGCGCTTTGATCGGATTGCGTAGGAACTGTTTTTTAAGGCTCTGTCCGTCTGCGTCAAAGTAGGTTCTCTGCCCGTTGCGAACATGGCGGTAGGCACTGTAGGTCGTATCACTGGCGCGATACTCAGCGGCCAGTATGTTGCCGTTTTTCACTTTTTTACCGTTTTTGATGAAGCTCTCGTGTAGCACAGTCACCTGATCACCGATGCGTACTTCCCGGTTGAAGTCGACGGTCCATTGAAAGATCGAGTACAGCTCCATGATCATTGACTCTGATAAACCGGCTGCTGCACCATCAACAGAAAGAGAAGAATCCAGCTTGAACTCCACTACCTGTATCTGTTTTTCGAGTGGTTGCTCCCCTAGTTCTGTATTGAATTGATTGTCGGCGGCTCTTGTGATGTAGAGCGTCTTTTCAAGATTAATCTCCCGGGTGAGTCCGGTTAGCCTATGACTGCCATCAAAGTCGAGTTCGATCTCGTCCCCCGGGCGCAAGTTGGTCAGGTATTTACCCACCAGCGGCTTGTTGGTCAGGTTGGCAATCTCGTGTTGGTCAAGGCCGTGTTTGGTTAGCACGCCGAACAAGCTGTCGCCTTTTTCAATCTTTACCAGTATCTGCGAAGGTTCCCGTCGGTAGTCGTTGGCGTGCTCGGGTCTTGCCGCTGTCAGAGGTGCGGGATTGGTGAATGCAGCCACCGGCACATCTGAAAGATCTATAAGTGAGTCGATTTCGGGCACTTCAACGAACGGGACTCCCTTGCCAGAGTCTACCGGGTCGGCAGTGACCGACGCATCTCGATTGAATACAAATTCAGGCTCGGGTGGTTGTGTTGATTCAATGGTTTGCTCAAGCGCGGCATTTTCTGTGTTTGGAGCTGCAGGTTTAATTGCGCTCATCGCCAATGGCTGAAGTGTGGGAACCTGAGACTTATAGATGACAGTATCAAACAGTAGCGTACCCAATGCAGCGATGCCGCAAAGCGCAAGCACTTTACGAATCCTGCCATTGCCCGCTTGGCCAGGGTTAACGTCTCCTCGGCCGTCTCGATTGCCGTCGCTTACCTGTGCACCACGATCTGGACGCTTCACTGATGTAGGTTTTACTACAAGGCTAGAGATGTCCTTGTAGTCGATAAGCACTTGAGTGCTGCTACTATTTTTGTGAAGCGCCAACGGACTTTCTCTAAGAAACACAAGCCACTTAGGATAAGTTCTTAATATCGTCTGGTCAACGCAGATATGCCTGTCGATGAAAATGTAAATAACATATAAAACAACAGGTTAAAAGTATATCTATCAAACACCTTTCCATACTGATCAGGTTAAATGATCGAAACATATTGCCGTAAAATGTGGCCTCAGCAGCCATGAGGCTAATGAGCTTTACCACCAGATCATAGCCAGCGGCCATAATGCGCCAGTGGGTGGCTCCGTCTCTGATCCCTGATCCCTGAAGCGTGGTTTGACGATTCTGGCGTAACCCATTTTCGTGAGGATATTTACAATCACGACAAGCATGCCATCGCAATACTGGAGAAAAATCACGCTACATACGTTAGTGCAGAGTCAAGTGCCATAGCTTCAACTGGTATCACACTGGAGTCTAACCTCTACTAACCCGCTACCCGTTGACTGGTAGCAGAGGGTTGGCATCAAACAGCCAAACGATTACATGGGTTTAATTTCTGTTTTTTCTGCGGTAGTGCAGCAGGGCTGCTGCAAGCAGGCACCCAACCAACATCAGCACGAAATACAATTGACCGAATTTGGAAAACGGTGTTGGAGGCCTGGCCATCGGTAAATCTATGTCCAGAGCCTCTGTTGCTTCCAGGCCTATGCGAGCGACAATGTTCCCGCTACTATCTATCACCGCGGATATTCCTGTATTGGCCGCACGGATCAACGGTAGACCTTCCTCCACTGCGCGCATTCGTGCTGACGCGAAGTGCTGACGTGGCCCTAATGATGTTCCAAACCAGGCATCGTTAGTCGCGTTAAAAATCCAGTCCGGGCGATCATGATCTGACACAATTTTGCCTGGAAAAATCGCCTCATAACAAATTGACATACCGACTTTACGCGAGCCTGGTAATTGGATTGTTAATGGACCAGGTCCCGGTGTGAAGTAACCTGACCCACCCGTTAATTGCTCGACCTGAAGAGGACTCCACCACGGAACGTATTCTCCGAAGGGAACCAGGTGATGTTTGGCGTAGTGTGCGAATACACTGCCCTCAGCGTCAATCGCGAGGATGGAATTATGGTAGATCTCGCCTTGCAGGCCAATCTTGCGGGTTTGGACGCCAGTGAGTAGCACAGCGGTATCTGGTAAGAGGGCCGCGATTTGCTGCAGCCCGTCTGGTTCCTCTTCTAAATATCCGGGAAACGCGCTTTCCGGCCAGAGGAGAATATCGTAACGCCCAGGCAGGGCGGACAATTCCATATAGCGCGCTATATTACTTTCCCGAAACTCGGGATCCCATTTTTGCTGTTGCGGGATATTGCCCTGTACGATTCGGACGGTGGTTCCCGAGCTCTCAATCGGCAGTGCCAGTCGATGCTTACCACCTAGCCATATCAAGGCGATGAGTACTGCGAAGAGGATGATGCTCACGATCTTGTAGTGCTGTTGACGGGATAAAATCACTATCGGCAATGTAGCCAACAGAACCGTGATAAGACTGAGACCGTAGCTGCCGACCGAAGCGGCTGCCTGCCTCGGAATATCGTAATCTGCCCACGCGTATCCAATCAGGTTCCAGGGGAAGCCGATCAGAATCGTGCCACGTAACCACTCCGCGCTCGACCAAAAGGCTGAGAAGACAAGTACGCCCGACAGTTCCGTCATTCTGGTGAGGGCGAAAAGAGCGATAGCCAGCGCCGGAAAGCATGCGAGCAATGCTGACAACCCGGCAACCGCGGGGCCGGCCATCCACCCGAATCGTTCCGCCTCAATGAAGAAGCTTTCAGCGATCCAGGAAATGCCGAACAGGAAAAAGCCCAGCCCAAAGATCCAGCCTGTCACAAAGGCGTGGAAGGTGGGTCGGCGCGCTGTGAGATGGAACAAGCCTCCGAACACAATGGGCAGAACCCATGGCACGGAGAATGGCGGCAGCGCCAGGACCAGGACAGTTCCCAGTAGAAATGCGATAGGTGCGGGGAGAAACCTCTTAAGTTGGTCCATTCGACAGGCTGGCGCCTGGTGACTCATCTGCAAAACAATTTCAAAGCGCGACGGTATCGCTTACCTGTGTCCGCACCTCGATGACCGCGCTTATGTACCCACACAGTACAAGTCCGAGCCACTAAGCCAAGCAATCCCCCTTAACTTAGCTGTTTGCCTTACGTTTCGATGCCTCAACATGTTCTCTTACCATCTCTTTCAACTCATTCGCACCGAAATTGATTAACGGCAGGCCATTTACGAAAAATGTTGGGGTTCTATTGACACCAGCTGTCACCACATCCGCGGTATCTTGCTCCAGGACTGACAAAATGGCCGGGTTTTCAATTTGTTTCCGGGCCAGGGATACGTCCAGTCCCGCTTGCTCGGCTGCCTGCCACGCAACGGCTAGATTAGACTGGTCATGATTTGCCCAACCCGGTTGTGCGGCTAGAAGCGCT
>MDLA01000178.1 GCA_001730015.1 Chromatiales bacterium (ex Bugula neritina AB1)
CGCTTTTCAGGTCGGATTCTGACGATTTTGGATCGCCGACCGCAAATATTGCACCGACATCCGTTTTTGTAGGGCTTGACATGGATCAACAGCACATTATCGCGTTTAAATTCCAGGTCGCGGATTTTTAGTTCTTTAAATTTGAGTAACTTTGCGATAGCGTTGTGGCCAGCCATAGATTCGTTGTCCGATATTTGAGAAGTGTGTCAACTCCAAGAGTATAGGGAATCTATGGCTACTCAAACCCTTCAAAATGAGCTGTAGCACAAAAATCTTGAGATTATTCAGTACTCTCTGACGACTGCTGAGCCAAGACCGCAGCCCAACAACCTGGTTCAGGATATCCTCCAAGCATGACCTGTAAAGGCCAGGCCCGCTTTGCGGGTCGCTACTCGCGAGCCTTGACAGGACAAGCTTGTAGGATGAGGGTTTACCATGCTGTTATGCTGAGGTCTCGTCTCGACGGAGTTTGTACAAAAAACCAGTATAATCAGCGTTGCGAAACCCGGATTGACCCGAAAATTTGGATATTGTTGATTCCGAGGTTTAGTTTTCGAAGCAGGCAGGGTGAAGGAGAGTAATGTAGTTTTTTTCGATTCAAGCGCTTTCGTTAATTTGCAGGCATAGCTGGTCAGTTTTTTATTAGCTCTGGATTTATTCTGACACCATTACTTCTGTTCAGTCTTGGTTACTTTGGCGCATTAGGAGTTTAACTCATTCCGCAAAAAACACTCAGCCAATGGTGTGGCTTCAGCAATATACCGCTGCTGTCGCTCGACCGCTCCGGGCTCATCTATGCGGTTAATAATCCAGCCTATGTAGGTTAAAGACCGCAAGACCATAAATAGCGGCAGCCAGGCCGTGTCGAGTGGGCGGAGACTACGGTAGCCGTCAATCAGGGCGTTTTGCAGATCATCTATATCAGGCTCTTTCAGATTTCTGAAAAGTGCGGTGGCAACATCAAACAAGCGGTAGCCGAAGCCGCTGTCGTCGAAATCTATAAGCTGGAGGCTGTTTCCGCTGATCAGAATGTTCTCACGAACCATGTCTGCATGAATTAATCCGTAGTCAAACAGGTTTTCTTCAAGCAGTTTGCGTGCGCGTGTGCGTGTGGTGATAAAAAGTTCACGTTGGTTAGCGGATAGCGCGGGGTTGTCCCAGAATCGATCCCACAGCGGGTTCTCGCCCAGTAAGCCTTCAATGTTCCATGCGTTGCGTTTGAAATTTCCGGGTATTGTCCATTGGTCTGATACGTTGTGCAGCTGAGCCATTGTCCGGCCGACCTTGAAGAAAGCGGCTTGTCGATTGTCGAGTTGCAGTGGTTCCGTGGATACGCCGAATTGACGCCCGTCAAGCCACGATAACAAGTCGATATAATGGCCTTCTATCTCTATAAGCGTCTCAGCTGCTGCTGTTTGACAGGGTAGGGGTACATTTATCTCTTGTGACTTCAGGTAGCCCATCCATTGAAGTTCCGACTGAATAGCAATGGCGGACTGGTAGCCTGCGCGATGTATTCTAAGAGCGTAGTGTTCGCCGGATCTGGCGGTCGCTTTATAAACAAAGTTTTCACGCTGTGCCAGCAGGGTAATAGTTTCAGCGTTTATACCCCAGTGTTTCAGTGCTTTGCTTGCGAGTTCTGTTGTCACGAGCGTTGTGCCGGTTTTATCGGGCAGATATGCGAATGATGCGGTCGCTGGTGTTTTACTGTTGGAAAAGGGTTCATGGTTGGTGTCTGGGATAATAACCGGTGAATCGTGAATTTACCCTGTAATATGCCCGTCTGTGCAACCGTTACTCGGAATTGAGATTGTTTAGTCGAAGCCAGGATAACGTTGAAGCGGCGCAGTTTTGATCAATCCGGAGCTTTCTGTCAACATTGAGTGCAAACGGTAGCATCGGGTGGTGGTCTGCGCGTCAGTGCTCAATTTAAACATAGTTATCGATTGCATGAATAGATGTTACCCGCTTCCGAATGAACGACTGAATAATCAAGTCACAACAGTTTTCCTTATGTTTGTAGTCAATATGATACTAAGGGAAAACCGGCGCGGCTGGAACAGCGAAAATAACCATGACTAATAAAACAATTCTGATTGTGGGTACTTACGATACCAAGAATGACGAGCTCCAGTATATGGCTGAGCGTATAGGCGCACTGGGGGGTGGTGTTCTGACTATGGATATCTCGGTTTTAGGGGATCCACAAACTCCCACTGACCTGTCTAAACACCAGGTTGCCGAGGCCGGTGGCAGTTCTATTCAGCAGGCGATCGATAGCGGTGATGAAAATTCGGCTATGCAGATTATGGCTGCTGGTGCGTGTGCTCTGGCAAAGCAGCTTCACGCCGATGGCAAGTTTGATGGCATTGTGTTTCTGGGTGGGACTATGGGCACTGACTGTGCGCTGGATGTATGTCAGGCCTTGCCTTTGGGTGTGCCGAAGTATGTTGTCTCGACGGTTTCTTTTTCGTCGCTGATCCCGCCTGATCGATTATCCGCCGATATTCAAATGATTCTATGGGCTGGCGGGCTGTACGGCTTGAACTCGGTATGCAAAGCCTCGCTTTCACAGGCGGCTGGCGCGGTGTTGGGGGCGGCGCAGGCGGTGGAAGCTCCGGTGGGTGACAAGCCCACCGTTGGTATGACTTCACTGGGATCTTCGTGTTTAAAATATATGAAACTGCTGAAACCGGCTCTGGAGCAACGGGGTTATGAGGTTGCCATTTTTCACGCTACCGGTATGGGCGGCATGGCTTATGAAAGTATTGCGGCGAATGGGGGTTTTGTCTGCGTCATGGATTTTGCATTGCCGGAGCTTGGAAACCTGCTGGCCGGGTCGGTAGTGAATGGCGGGGAAGATCGCATGCTGAATGCCGGTCGCGCCGGTATACCGCAAATTGTTGCACCGGGTTGCCTTGATCTGATCGATTTTGCCGGTTGGCAGGAAATACCCGAGCGTTATCAGGATCGCCCCTTCCACGCACATAATCGACTAATTAAATCGTCAGGGCTAAACGCTGAGGAACGACGCGAAACAGCGCGTGAAGCCGCTAAACGTTTGAAAACCGCAACAGCTCCAGTGCATGTCATTCTGACTAATGAAGGTATAGAAGAGTGGGATAGACCTGGTGATGTAGCATATGACCCTGAAGCATTTGCAGAATTCTGCGATGAGATGCGACAGGTTATGAATGATCCAATTGAATTCAGTGAACTCAATTGCCACATCAATGATCAGGCCTTTGCAGAAAAAGCGCTGGAAATTTTCGATAACTGGGTTGCTGACGGCACAATAAAACCGCTTGCTGCACAGTCGTGAGTCGTCACGATGTGTTATTTGAATCGGTAAAAATAGGGCCTGTCACCGCGCCAAACCGATTCTATGCGGTGCCTCATGCCACGGGTCATGGCTGGTCGCAGCCCGACGGCGCTATTGCCTTGCGGGCGATGAAAGCTGAAGGCGGCTGGGGTGTGGTTGCCTCGCAGATGACAGAGATCGCAGCAGACAGTGATCTGGCCAGTCACCCGATGGATCGAATCTGGGACGAGCGCGATATAACTGCTCATGCAAAACAGGTTGAGGCGATCAAGGCGCACGGTTCACTCGCAGCTATAGAACTTGCACACGGCGGTATGCGGGCTAGAAACTACACGACGGGTCTGCCGGTCCGTGGTCCGAGTCACCTGCCGATTCTGCGACCGGAAGTTCCGATACAGGCAAGTGAAATGAGCCTCGCGGATATCGCCGAATTCCGTCACGCTCATAAAGGCGCCGCACGCCGGGCTATTGAGGCCGGTTTCGATATACTTTATGTCTATGCGGCTCACGACCTTTCCCTTTTGAGCCATTTTTTGTCGAGACGAACCAATCAGCGATCGGATGCGTATGGCGGGGCTTTGAAAAACCGTATGCGATTGTTGCGTGAAGTACTTGAAGATACCCTCGAGGTTGCGGCGGGGCGACAGGCTGTTGCATTGAGATTCAGTGTGGCGGAACCCGGCCAGCGACTCGGCCTTTCGCACAAAGATGAAGGCCGTGAGGTGGTGGAGATTCTGGCTGAACTCCCCGATCTATGGGATGTAAATATTTCCGGCTGGTCTCAGGACAGCGCCACGTCGCGCTTCAGTGAAGAAGGGTTTCAGCTGGAATTTACCGACTTTGTAAAAACAGTAACAAGCAAGCCTGTGGTCGGCGTTGGTCGATTCACCTCTGCGGATTTTATGGTCTCGCTGGTAACGCAGGGGCGCCTCGATTTAATCGGCTGTGCCAGGCCATCAATAGCTGATCCGTTTTTACCATCGAAAATAAAACAGGGTCACCTTGACGAAATACGCGAATGCATTGGCTGCAATATATGCGTCAGCATGGACGGTTACGGTGTGCCCTTGCGGTGCACGCAAAACCCGACAATCGGCGAGGAATGGCGTCGTGGGTGGCATCCTGAATCAGTTCCAGCCGCTACCGACGTGAAAAACTATTTGATTGTCGGCGCTGGACCGGCGGGTCTGGAGTGTGCGCGAACGCTGCTCATGACCGGTCACAAGGTAACGCTCGCTGATGCTGCAGAGCAGGCAGGTGGCAGGGTCAGCAGGGAATCTGCGCTGCCGGGTTTGCAGTCATGGGTGCGTGTTAGAGACTACAGATTGCAGATGATCAGGCAGCACAACAATGCGGAGCTGTATCTGTCGAGTCGGTTAACGTTGGAGGATCTGGTCGAGTTCGATGCCGATTCCACTGTAATCGCTACCGGTTCGAGCTGGCGCGACGATGGTGTCGGGTCTACCCGGTTTCAGCCTGTCGACCTGGGCAGTCGAGCTGTTATAACTCCGGATAACATAATGAGCGGGACAGCGCTCCCGGATGATTCTATTCACTGTGTGGTCTATGACGATGATCATTTCTACATGGCCAGTGTTATCGCCGAGAAACTGGTTGCACTCGGGCACCGGGTTACCTACGTAACTCCGCTGGCAAGCGTTTCAAGCTGGACCGATTTCACTCTGGAGCAGGGTAGAATTATCGATCGATTCAACTCTCTGGGGATTGTTATAGAGGTAAATGCAGGCCTCGGTGACGGCGGCGAGTTTAACTCTACGCTTACCGGGAAAACAATTCCCCTGGACTATGAAACTCTGGTGCTGGTCGGGGCGCGACTGCCTGATGATAAGCTCTATCATCAGGCTGCAGTAGAAAAGAAACTGAGTAGTGTTTTTCGAATTGGTGATTGCCTGTCTCCCGGAACTATTCAGGCGGCAGTGCTGGCAGGTCATACCCACGCGCGGCAGTCCGGCAGTAATTTTACAAAACCACTGTCGTTCAGGCGACAGGGTATTTATTGCAGTGAGTAGTCACCACAGTAACGCCTGAACGGCAGATATTTCTATAGGCTCTGTTTTGGCCGGGGTTCACGCTGTTTTGCGGGTGCTGGCTTTGCCCAGTTCATCGGCGATGATGCTGGTCACCAGTGCCATATCCTGTAGGTGAAAAGTCAGTGGTATACGCATGTCGAGGGTGTTTGATAATATATCCAGGGTTTGCTGCAAAACAGGCGCGTCACCCAGATACCGCCAGCTGTCGTAGCGACTGGTGAATCCTTGCGGGTCTTCACTGCCGAACCATTTCAATTCCACCCCGCGTGCGGCGCATGCGGAGATGAATGAGGATATCTGTTCCGGGCTGGTGAGGTCCCTTGGCCGGAATTGTATAGAGCTGCCTACATAAGTTTCCTCAGCCGGTCTCCGGGGAATATCTATTCCGGGCGTGGCGGCGAGTGCTGTGGCTGCGGCGTCATAGAGTTCGTTCCAGCGCAAGCAGTTTTCGGCGAGCAATGGTAGCTGGGATCGCAGAATGGCTGCTCGCAGGTTGTCCATACGCCCGCTGTAGTTGGGTGTGTCGAGTCGGATGTCCTTGAAAGTCTCTTCTTCAGGAGCCGTGCCGTGCCGCTGGTACAACATGTATGAGCCGGAGTGCATAATGGCGCGGGCCATTATTTTTTCATCGTTTGTAGTGAGTAGTCCGCCTTCGCCGCTATTGATGTGCTTGTAGGTCTGGGTGCTGAAGCAACTGACATCGCCAAACGTACCGGATTTTTTACCGTTCCAGCTCGCTCCCATAGTGTGCGCGCAATCCTCGATCAGTATTACCTTGTGTTTGCTGCACAGTTCGGCAATAGCCTCCATGTCAGCCAGGTGGCCGCGCATATGGGAAACCATGAAAAACCGGCAATCGGTTTCTTCCATGAGTTGTTGCAGGTGAGTTAGATCAACACAGTAGTTTGAATCTATTTCTACCAGAACCGGAACTCCGCCGGCATTATTTATTGCACCCGGAACCGGAGCCAGCGTGAAGGCGTTGGTCAGTACTTTTTCACCGGGCTTAAGGCCCGCAGCCTTGAGCGCTATATGTAGTGCATATCCACCCGATGCACACGCCAGACAAAATGGCACACCCAGATAATTTGCAAAGTCCTGTTCCAGCAAAGCGGACTCAGCCGTTTCGCCTTCGTCGGTATTGTAGCGGTGAAGTTTTCCGGAACGCATAATTTCTACAGCGCGCTCAATGCCTGCCTCCGGAATGGCCTCCTGACGGGTGAATGGCTTGTTAAAAATGCTCGTCATAATGCAACTCTGGTATAAGTGTCTTGTTCGAATGTTAGAGGTAAGCGTATAAGTGTGTTGTTCGATAAGCGGGGAGTTCGTGAGGCTGACAGCAGTAACGGGAAGCTGGTCATCGGTAAATAGTACGCTTTGAGATTTGCCGGTTAGCCGAATTTATCAAAGCGGATTTGATCCGGAGCGTATCCGGCTTGCCCGATCAGATCTTTTAGCGCGCCATCAACCATGGGTGGCGGCCCGGCGATATAAGCCATGGTGTTTTCTTTGCTGAGTTCGGTTTCTCTGGCTGCCAGGTGAACAAAGCCATCGGTTATAACAAAATTATCAGCTAACCCTGGTAGATGAACCGGACCATGCTGCTCGGAAAGCGCAATAGTAACTTTAATAGTGTCCGGGAACTGCCGGGCAATTTCTGATAGTTCCTCTTTGAAAAATATATCAGCCTCGGTTCGTACGCCGAAAAAGACGTGTGCTTTGTGGTCAGCAAAGTAGTTGTCCCGGCATCCGGCGGATAAAATAGACAGCATGCCAGCGATTCCTGAACCCCCGGCGATACATAATATATCTTTCTTCAGTGCCGGTTCAAAGACGGCTTTGCCGAGCGGACCGAATACCTTAACTGCGGAAACTGCCTCTGTCTGCTCGAAAATCCAGCTGGAAAACCCGCCATCGGGTAGTTTTTTTATAACGAAATCCAGTTCGCTGGTGGCCTCATCCGAGTTAGTCATTGAGTAGGCGCGATAAGCGTTGACGTGTGGTGACTGCAAAACCACAAATTGACCTGGTTGAAAAGTCATCGGGTTTTGTAGTTGTACTTTGAACTTAAGAACATCAGCGGTGAGTGCTGTAATACTGTGTAAGGTGCCGCTAAAATGATCGGGCAGACCTTTGCCGCCGCTGAAGAGTGCCTGCTTGCCGGGAACGCGGATATCGCAATCACTGAGCGCGCGGGCCTGGCACATCAAAAACTCACCGCGTTTGACTTTAATCAATAAGCGCCCGGGGGCTTCCGCCCACCCCTGGTCCAGCTCGCCCGACACCAGTTTCGCGCGACAAGTGCCACAGGTGCCGGTAGCGCATTCGTATTCAAGCCCCGCACCCTGCCTCAGTCCTGCAAACAGCAGTGGTTCCTCAGTGTTCGATTCAAAGGAGCCAGTTGTTTCCTTTCGGGTAATGGTAATTTTCACGTACTGAAAGCTTGATTGACGGTTACGGTGTTAAAGACAACCTAACACAGTGCGTGGTGAATACCCAATCAATTACCTATCAAATATTGATTTTGATAGATTTGATCTATTAAGCCATTGAATCGAATGATTGTACAATCGTTTGGTGACGTATCATAGTCGATATCAAGCGAAGCTCTTCACTTGATCGCTATACCGATACACTGGTTGCACGGTGTAATGTTATGCCAGCAATCAACATTTATTTGTTTGAGTAGCTTGCTGCGCAACGGGAGGAAACAATTCATGCTACTACGCTACTCATTTACGCCGGAAGGCAGTTTTGTACCGAGGGCTGAGTAATCAAAAACCGGTTTATTCAGTATCAGGCGAATCATAATCCAGGCTCGGATACCGGAGGTACCAGCGGGTTCAAAGGGCTGATCCGTACCGCTATTTTAATTGTAATTCTTATGTTTACAGTATGGCTTTGTGTTCAGTATATTGGACAGTAATTTCGTCTTATGATTAAACCTCGATTGAAAATCTGTGGAACAATTAACGACACCTGCAGGGGCAATCAGGCAATGCTAGAGATGCGCAGTGGTGTTGTGAGAACACTAGACATTTATCATGACAGCAGTAATATAGTTTGACGTGCGGTTATAACGACGTGCGGTTATAGCGTAGTGTCAGTCGATAGCATAGCGAGCCGTGATGAAAATGGAACTTCGCAATGAATCGGTATTTTTTCAGGTAGTGTAGTAACCAGTTATACGCTGTATATAAACGATTTAATTTTTGGTAACCGTTGCGGTAAAACCGTAATAATGATTGGAGGAATCAATATGTTAAGAAAATTTAAAGGCATTCAAAAGCGAGCAGCTCTGGCAGTTGTTGCTGCCTTGGGCGTCGCTGCAGGCTTTACTTCATCTGCGACTGCTGCAGAGCTCGATTATGGCGAGATCGGTGATCCCATTAACCTGGTAGTAGGTTACCAGCCCTATTATACTGAAGCCTGGTCCGGTGTAGTCATGAAGGGCTTGAAACTCTATGAAAAATACCTGCCTGAGGGTTCTACGGTTGAGTTTCAGATTGGTTTGCAAGGCGGCATTATTGTTAACGCCATGCTGGCCGGTAAACAGCACATCGGTTATATGGGTGATATGCCAGCGATTGTTGCTACTACAAAAGACAGAGTGGCAGATATCCGTATAGTGGCCACCGCCGGTCTGGCTTTCGACCAGTGCAATAATATGCTGGTTAAGAACGACGCTCCTGAATTTGCCAGCGCTGACGAAGCCATTCAGTGGATGGACGGAAAAGTTGTTGCCGTACCAAAAGGTGCGTGTACTGACCGGTTTGCCCTGGCGGTATTTGAGAAGAAAGGCATCAAGCCTGCGAGCTACCTGAATCAGAATATTGAAGTTATCACCAGTGGTTTTAGAGCCGGCAAGCTTGATGCGGCAGCAATCTGGGAGCCAACTGCATCTCGTCTGGTCCATGAAGGTCTGGCGCGTAAAGTGGCATCGGGTGCTTCAGTTGATGAGAACGATGGCGGCTTCATCGATATGCGCGGTGATTTAATTGACCAGCGCCCCGATGTCGTAACGGCCTGGTTGAATGCTGAGCTAGACGCGCAGTTGTTCATGGCTGATCCTGCCAATGCGATGGCTGTTGTCGAAATGGCAGAAGAGCAAACGACTGGTTTTTCGCAGGAAGTTCTGTGGAAAGCAATGACTGGCAGCACCCCGATTGAGCAGGGTGGAACTCCAGTGCGCAATGAAATGGCTTTTGCCATTACACCCAAGGCTCAGGCATTGATAGACAAGGCGACTGTATTTCTGCATTCGATCAAGACGATCAAGGTCGATACCCTGCGTAAAAATGCCATCATGACTGAATTCACCAACGACATTCTGGCAGAGCGCGGACTAGAGGCTCCAGTCGGAGAAATCAAGGCTCAGCCAAACTCAGCTTATACTGGCCCTAAAGAATAAAAGCAGTTGTAAACTGACCTGCAGTAGATCCAACTGTCTCTCGCCAAAGAGTATCTTTGGCGAGAGACGGGATTCTCTTCTTTCCAACATACACGTGTATTAATAACCTCCGATAATGTCCTCAGATGCAGCTGTGTGCGTTGCTGCCGTGCTGTGGCACCTGAATGCGACTACCCAAGATACTGAATTGAGAATACTGAAAAATGCCTAACTCTACGGATTCAACAGCCAGCCCGCAGAGCACGGAAATTACCTCGCTTGCGCTGACAATGTTCAGAATTTCAAGCTGGTTGAAGAGCCCCAGACCTTATCTAATGGTGATCGGTTTTGCGGCTGTACTAAGTTTCTGGTATTTCGCGGTCGAAGTGTGGAAACTGCCTCGATTTGAGGACATGCCTGGCCTGACCGAAGTTTTTACCGAATGGTTCAGCAAAGATCCATACTACGGTTTATCTGTTTATACCCCTGAGTATTACAAGCATATCGGCATAAGCCTTCGACGGATTGCTTTCGCCTTTTTCCTGGCAACGGGGCTCGGTGTGCCACTCGGGTTGTTTCTAGGCTGGTCAAAAACCTTTCGAGAATATATTTTCCCTTTGTTTGAAGTGCTGCGGCCTATTCCGGTACTTGCGTGGGTACCGCTGGCAATTATTATGTTTGCCGGTTCGGAAACCCCTGTGGTTTTCCTGACTTTCCTGGCGTCGTTTTTTGCAACCACACTCAATACCATGCTCGGTGTTGAATCAATAGACGAATCCTATAGTCGAGCCGCCCGTTGTCTCGGGGCTAATAAATGGCAGACGTTCAGGCACGTGGTGGTACCCGGTGCCATGCCATATATCTTTACCGGCCTGCAGATATCCATTGGCGTCGCCTGGTTTTCACTGGTTGCCGGCGAGATGGTTTCCGGCCAGTACGGGCTGGGTTACGTGATAAACACTTCTTATATGATGATCGAGTACCCGAAAATTATTATCGGCATGATCACGCTGGGTATTGTCGGCTACTCGACCAGTGCACTGGTACGTTTGCTGGGTGACTATCTGATGCAATGGCGTGTTCGTGAACTTGCTCTGGGAGACAACTAATGAGCGCGGTAATGAATCAACAGACCACTGATACGGTATCCAGAGGTGCAATCCGTATCGATGATGTTGTAAAAATCTATGATCCGGATGGCGCTGCGGTTATGGCCGTGGACCACTGCTCTATTGATATTCCGGCGGGCGAAATCTGCATGATTGTCGGTCCTTCGGGTTGCGGCAAGACCACACTGCTCAATGCAATTGCCGGCTTTCACGATGTCACCTCCGGCTCGATACATCTTGATGGTGAATTATTATGCGGCCCGGAACGTCCGCAGGCGGAACCCGGTTCTGATCGGATTGTGGTGTTTCAGAATGGCGCTCTGTTCCCGTGGAAAACCAACCTCGATAACATTGCCTTTGGACCGTTGATGGCGGGTAAGCAGAGTAAGGAAGAGATCTACGACAAAGCTCGCGCCATGATGGCCGATGCAGGCCTCAGCGGTACCGAGAACAATTTCCCGGGAGAGGTGTCTTCCGGTTTGCGCCGCCGCGTGGAGATTGTCCGGGCACTGATGAATGACCCGAAAGTGTTGCTGTTCGATGAGCCTTACCGGGCGCTCGACTCGCTAACCAAGTCGGTTATGCACGAAGCATTGCTGGAAATATACTATCGCAATAAAGTAACTATTTTCTTTATCACCCACGATCTGGAGGAGGCTATATTTTTAGGGCACAGGCTGGTGATCATGTCCTCTCGACCGTGCAAGCCGAAAAAAATAGTAGAGGTTGATATACCTCATCCGCGTGACTACAGCGTACTGACATCGCCAAGATTCCGCGAGATCATGAATGAGGCGAAAGGTGTGGTTCACGAAGAAGCGCAGAAGGCTTTCGATGCCGGCGAAAAAGAAGGCTGATACGACACTATGGCAACGAAAAATTTTAGCAAAAAGCTGTTTAGCCGGACGACGCTGCGTGGCATCACCGCAATTATAATTTTTATGATTATCTGGGAAGTAGGGGCCCGGTCTGAGCAGTTGTTCGGTTATCGCTTTCCGTTTCTGGGGCTGGTGCCGCCACCCTCAGATGTCTTTATCAGCTGGGGCGGGCTTATTGGCGATCCGAGTTACTGGCAGAGCTGGTATATGAGTTTTCTGCGAGTATTCGGCGGATTCCTGGCTGCGATGATTATCGGCATACCGCTGGGTTTGTTCATGGCGGTCAACAAAACGTTTTATGGTATGTACTTCCCGACGTTTGAAATATTGCGCCCGATTCCCCCGTTGGCCTGGGTACCTGCGTCCATTATTTTCTGGCCGACACAGGAATTGTCTATTGCGTTCGTCACCTTCCTCGGCGCTTTCTACACCATAGTTATAAATGTGCTGGGGGGTGCGAGGTCCATAAACAAGCAATTTTTGCAGGCAGCTCAGTCTATGGGTGCGTCACAATGGGACATCTTCCGCAGAATTGTGTTGCCGGCCACGCTGCCATCTATTGTCGTGGGTTCAGCTGTCGGTATGGGAATCACCTGGGAGGTTGTGGTGGCAGCCGAGATGATATCAGGTGGCGGAAGCTCAGGCGGTGGTGCAGGTGGAGGGCTGGGCTTTTTTATCTGGAGTTCATATGTCGGCGGATCCTACGAGCAGATTATCGTCGGCATGATCAGCATTGGTATCGCAGGATATTTCAGTAGCGAACTTCTGCGACAACTCGGTGGTTTGTTCACTCCCTGGCTAAAGACACGGTAAAAGTTTATGAGTACATTATCAAAAGATGAGCCTGCGTCTGTTACCGGCAGAACTCAGGATGCCAGTGAGATTGTTGCCAGCAATATCTATAAATCCTATGGTGCCGGTCCTTTTGCGAAGGAGGTGGTAAAAGATTGCTCCTTTACCATTGAAAGCAACAAGCTGACCGTAATGATCGGGCCGTCAGGCTGCGGCAAGAGTACATTAATACAATTGATAGCCGGCTTTGAAACGACAGACTCCGGTAGCGTAACGATGAACGGTGAGCCGATAGTCGGGCCTGGCAAGGATCGCCTGGTATTGTTTCAGGAGTCAGCCCTGTTTCCCTGGATGACAACCTACGACAACATTATGTACGGGCCTCGGGCTCGCGGTGAAGACACAAAAGAATCAGGCGAGCTGGCCGAGTTTCTATTGAGCAAAGTAGGTCTCGAAGCGTTTCGAGACAAATATCCCCAGCAGCTTTCCGGTGGCATGCAACGGCGTGCTGAACTGGCGCGTGCGATGATTAACAAACCCGAAGTCATGATTCTGGATGAGCCGTTCCGGGGATTGGATAACATGTCTAAAGAGCTTATGTGGGAGTACTACGCAGGTCTCTATGAAGAAGATCGCAACACCAATTTTTTTGTTACGACCGATATAGACGAAGCTATATTTCTTGCTGACCGTTTGCTGATTATGACCAACCTTCCTACCAGCACACGTTCGGTGATAGACATCGATATTCCGCGTCCGCGTAAGATCGAAGATGTGGTCAATAGTGCTCGCGCCAATGAGATCAAAAAAGAAGTGATGACTCAGCTGCATGAAGAAGCGATGAAGTCATTTTCTGGTGGCAGTAAGGCGGCGGCCGATTTTCTGGAAGCCTACTCAAAGCGCGAAGGATAAAATATTCCGGATTACGCGTTATGCCTGACTGGCTATTTGATCGCTCTACTGTAATAGCACTGGCTGTCATCGGAGGGGTATTTTCCATACTGGCATCGTCGGGTCGATTGCAGGGCTGGGCAACAGAGTCACAAGTCCGGCTAATGAATCGTGCCGCCTATGCATTTATGGGCATCAGTATCATTTTGTTTGTCTGTGTCGGGTTGTTCGGTCTTGGTGTTCCGGCAACATAGACCGGGGATCCGGTGAACCGGGCCGGCGTTCAGATTAGCTGGATTTGCCGTTCACACGGCATATCCCTGATGCTCATTCTATAAGCTACTGTGAGAGTGGCGCGTTAACAGTTTTGCAAGAGAGCGAAATGACAAACTTCAAAAAGGTTTTTGAACACAAGCAGGAAATTCTTCGCAATAAGCCGGAAAAAACGCGGGTCGAGGTTTCAGCGCAAAGCCAGTTGGTTGAAGCCTTTCGCAGTCACGTGAAAGTACGAGACTTTGAAGTGATTGTTGATCAACCGGCCAATATGGATAGCACCGATCGAGGACCCCGCCCGAGTGAGTATGTGCTGGCTGCACTGGCTGCCTGCCACGAAGTAACCTACCGGCTTTACGCTGACGCGATGGAAATACCACTGGAATCTATTGCGGTGAAGGTAACCGGTGTATCTGATGCCAAAGGGTTTTTTTCACTTGACGAAGAAACTCCGGCTGGTTTTTCTGAAATCTACGGCACAATTGCCATTGAAAGTGAGGCATCGGATGACGACATAGAACGCCTGCGCCAGGCAGTTAACCGTCATTGTCCGGTGCTCGATGATATCCGCAGACCGGTCAGTGTTGATCTTAAAATTGAACGGGTACAAGCCGCCTCTACATAGAATGAGCCGGTTTACTGACTGAAATTCTCCTTCAGCTTGCCCGAGCTTGCAGCCTCTTTCATCAGCATGACGGTAGCCTTTGCCATAGGCTGAATAGGTGTGCCTTTTGCCCACACCAGGCCGATTTGCTGATTGACTACCGGGTCTTCCAATAGTATTTCGCGCGTGCCGTGGAAAACGTTGTTAGTGCGGCTGAAGTGCTGAGGCACAACGGTAGCGATGTCGCCGCTCATAACATGAAAAGCAAGTTGTAGAATTGAGTTGGATTCCAGTTGTGGGCGTGGGCTGCAGCCAGCCTGATTAAACGCTTCATCCATAATTTGTCGTTCGTGCATGGAAGGTGACAGCAGGCAGAGTGGTAACTGTGCTGCTTCCTCCCAAGTGGCGGTTTCTCTGCCACTTAGCCAGTCGTTATCCGGAAGAAGCAGGCTCAGGCTTTTTTCATAGAGTGGTAGTGTTTCGTAGTCGTCCAGAGGTTGCTGGTCGTCAAGGTAGGTGATTCCTACGTCGAGTTCAAAATTTTTCAGACCGAGGATCATCTGATCGAACCCGAGAAATTGAATGTCGAGCTGTACCATCGGATGGCGTGCAATGAAGAGACGGCTTATAATCGGTAACAACGGTGAACTCATTGGCATGGCGCCGATTCGCAGATGGCCATGCATGGTGTCGCGCATAATCGCGACTTCCTCGACCATGGCGGCGCGGTCGGCCAGTAAGCGTTTCGACCATTCAACTACGCGGGCACCTTCCTCGGTGAATCCCTGAAACTTCTGGTGTCGCAGAATAATCGGTATACCGAGCTCTTCTTCCAGCTGTTTGATCCCACTGGATAAGGTAGGCTGAGAGACATTGCAACGCTTGGCTGCGCGACCGAAGTGGCACTCATGCTCGAGTGCGACAACATAGTGAAACTGGCGCAGAAACATGCGGGATTTATCCTCCGGTTTATGGTTACGACAATGGCGTTTTGAACACAGAGCCACTGGTCTGCGGTATACATTACACGTAGATTATCGCGAGTAAAGCGAATTCGGTTCTATTGTATTAAGTTGTGTAGGCAACAAAAATGAAGCCGGTGATGTTTATTGAATGAAACTATCAAATTCCCGCTGTAATAGATTCTATCTATCAACCGATCATCACAATCATTTTGACCCGATTCTGGCGTAACCGTAAGTTCCTAAGTCTGCTTTGCTGATCGAAAGTCACCGTTACCGGGGTCTGTAGAGAAGCAATTTCACTTATAACTGATATGACTGGAGGAGCGTTCAGTGGCAGAAGCCCCGAAAAAGCGCAAGAAAATTACCATTCGCGAACTACAGCGAAAAATGCGCGAAAAAGAGCAGATTGTACAGCTTGCCGTGTACGACTACCGAAATGCTGTTATAGCGGATCGACTCGGCGTTGATATCCTGTGTGTCTCGGATACTGGCGGTATGGTGCTGTTTGGTCACAAGAGCACGGTATCAGTAACATTTGAAGAAGTCATGATGATGGCGATGGCAATCGACCGTGGCAGCCAGTACGGTTTACGTATGGTTGATATGCCTTACTGGAGTTTTCATGTGTCAGCCGAACAGGCCGTTGAGAACGCCGGTAAGTTTGTTGCCCAGGCAAATGCCGAAGTGATGAAATGCGAAGGCAATCAGCACCACGCCAAACATATTGAAGCGATTGTTAAAGCCGGTATCCCGGTTCAGGGGCATATTGGAATCACCCCGATGCGCATGCCTCAGCTGGGTGGTTTTTTTGCTCAGGGTAAAAACGCTGATCGTGCTAAGGAACTAATTGACGATGCTCACGCAATGGTCGACGCAGGCTGCTTTTCAATAATGTGCGAAGTCACCAGTGAAGAGGTTTGCGAGTACCTGACTGAAACCCTGCCGGTTCCGGTAATCAGTCTGGGTGCAGGCAACAAGGCGCATGGTGTGCATATCATCGGGTCTGATTTATTCCACCTGTATGAAGAGCACCTGCCACGTCATTCAAAGGTATATACCGATTTAATCCCGATCATCGAAGATGTCTACAAGCGTTACATGGAAGATGTCCGGGCGCAGACTTATCCCGGGCCTGAGCACACTGTTTATATGCCCGAAGATGAATTGAAGAAATTTGCCAAAATGGTAAATTGGGAATCGAAAGCCTAAGTGGCTGTCCGGGAATGAGGGTCGTAGCGAGTATGTGAGATTTTGAGTCGGCTATTGTGATCGATTTAGGCGAATAGGTATTTATATTCAACAAAATCGATCGCACTAGCTGGCCAAAAGACCACCTGCGCAGTCGATCAGTCATTCGCGGATATCCACCATAACTCAAAGACGCACCCTGAGCTTTATGGTGTGTAACATAAGCCTTAATTTACATTAAGACAGGAGACCTGAAATGGCCCGCAGCAGAAATCATGAAGAGTGGACCAAGCCGCCACCGTTTACACAAGACGAGTACGTAGACAGCAGAATCTATTCGGACGAAGATATCTTCGAAGAAGAGCTGGATAAAATCTTCAAAAAGGCATGGATTCCGGTTTGCCATGAATCGGAAATGCCGAACGCCTACGATTTCCGCACGGTTACTATCGCCCGTGAGCCCATCGTAATGACCCGTGGCAAAGACATGAAAGTCAGGGCCTTTCTGAATGTTTGTCCGCATCGCGGCAACATGATCGAGCGCCGCCCGTCAGGCAGCTTTCTGGAAGGTTCGCCTTCCGGGAATCCGCGTCACATGACCTGCATGTTCCACGCATGGCAGTTCGATATGAAAGGCCGCTGTGTCTATATTTCACGGCAGGAAGAAGGCTATCAGGATCGCCTGAAAAAACAGCAGGTCGGATTACGTGAGTTGAAATGCGAAGTGTACTTCGGCGGTTTTGTCTGGGTTTGCCTCGACGACAACACTCCGTTTGAAACGGTAGAGCAGTGGTCGGCCGGGTCTCTTGAATGCCTGAAGCCATCACTTGATGAAGAACCATTAGAGGTTTTTCACTACCACAAGGCAATCATACCGTGTAACTACAAACTCTGGCATGACACCAACTGCGAGTTCTACCACGATTACCTCCACTACCACAATCGCATCACCGGCTTTAACGACAGCTACTTTGCGCGCAAGAATATGGGCTTTGATAATGGCCATATAAATGTCGGGAGTTTTGAGGTGAACTATGACAACTACGAAGGCTTTGATTCGCGGGCGGCTATATCCTTTCCGCATCTGCCTCCAAACCACTGGTATATGATCGACATGTTTCCCGGAGTTAACTTCAATCTCCGTGGGTCTTCGCTGCGCTGTGATCTGATGACTCCACTGGGACCCGATAAGGTAATGATCGAATTCCGTGGTCTGGGCCTAAAGAGTGACGACGAGGCAACCCGCCAGTCTCGAATTGAGCACCACAATTCTATCTGGGGCCCGTTCGGTCGCAACCTTCATGAAGATTTGCTCGCAGTAACAGGCCAGGGTGCCAGTATGCATCCGCGGGCGGAACGTCGCCAGATTCTGCATGGTCGCCATGAGAATGAAACCATCCACGATGAAAACGGCATGCGGCATTTCTATGAAGAGTGGGGCCGGTGGATGGATCGTCTGCCAGCTGACCCGGATCAGCCGTTTCTGGAAGGCGACAACATCAAAAAGGCTGCGGTTGCTGCGGCCACCTGACCTGAAATTGCAGGCCATATAATCGGCCAGCCTTAATCCCGGGCATGTGTCTGAACGGCACATGCCCGCGGGTGTATAAAACAACAACGGCAGGTAAAGATCTGCCGGGTGGAATGATCCTGGAGAACAAAGATGTCTACTACTGATGCAGCCGGCGCTGTTCGTGATTCAATTTACAAAGCATGTTTGCACAAAGACGATATGGAGTGGGAGAAATGGCTTGATCTGTGTGATGAAGATTTCCACTACGCAATAACCGCTTTCAGCCCGGAAATTAACAACGACATGACCTACCTGAGCGGTAACCGGTCGGACATGTTAACAATGATGAATATGTTGCCGAAACATAACTCGGATCATTCGCCACTGAAAAGACATTGCTCGGTTTATACCGTTGATATAGGTGACGACGGCACGACTGCTAAGGCGGTTTCTTCGGTGCTCGTTTACCAGACTATGCTTGATGGCATTAACTGCCATGTGGATGCGGGTGAATCGCGGGTGTTTCTCGTCGGTCGTTACCATGACACCCTGAGACTCACAGAGAACGGCGCCAGGTTTGTTAAACGTGAAGTAAAAATAGATACAAGACGTCTGGACAAAGGGACGCATTACCCGATTTAGCAGTAGAATAATCACTATCAGCAGATTTAACCTCTCAACCACCTATTCATCTCTGGAATTAAACCATGTCCTGGAAAACGGTATGCTCGACCGATGAAGTCGGCGAGCATTCAATTAAGCTCTTCGATGTAGACGGAGTCTCTATCCTGGTAGCCAATGTTGGCGATGGCTTCCGTGCCTATCCGCCCGTCTGCCCGCATATGGAAGAGCCACTGATTGAGTCGGGTATTTGCGCTAATGGCCAGCTTACCTGCACCAAGCATCTCTGGCAGTGGGACATGCGCACGGGAGAGCCGAAAGGGCCAGCAGAAAAATGCATGTTGCTGTACGAAGTAAAGGCCGAAAACGGCCAGGTACTGGTGAATTTAGAGCAGGAACTCGAGTACGATTTCGATGAAGATGACGACGACGATTATTAGGGGTTTGTCCGAGAATGAGGATCTACTGCGGACGTGATCTTTTGGCCAGCTATTCCGATCATTTTCGTTAAAGAAGAACAACTATTCGCCTCTAATGATCAAAATATCTGACTCAAAACCTCACGCCCTCGCTACGACCTTCATTCTCAGTCAAGCTCCTGGGTGTGGTAGCCTGCCTACTACGAGCTGATAAGTTTATGCCTGTACTGAATTTCAGGTTCATAGCCGTACTACTATGTTTCGGGTTACTTGCAGGGAAAGTTCAGGCGCAGACGAAGATCTACGTCGACAACCGGACAAACACCGGATTACTGGTAACTAACTGGTCGGTTCGTGGTGACAGGATCAATAAAAAAGCGTGGTCAAAAGGCCACGATAAAATAGCACCGGGAGAACGAAGATCGGTGCTCTCTATGAATAGAGCCGGCAAATTAAACTGGATGGATCCAACCCCCAGATTTGTCGAGCCCGGCAAGACGGTGATATTTCAGACTGATCTCGCTGTAACCGATTCCGCACCTGGCACATCGATTACCTTGTTGCAAAAGTTGTTTGGCGAGGGGAAAACCACAAAAATGTGGTATGCAATTGATGGTGTCGGCGGGGAGATTGAGTGGGAGCTGCATGGCCTTGAATACAGCAGCTTGTGGCAGAGCCCCGCCGGACCAATCGCTATCACGTTCAAGTCCGTTAAAGATGGAAAAAAAACGCACGTGCAGTACATCTTCAGTCAAAAGTTTTAGCTGCCGGGTATTTGCTGCTGTGAAGAGTAATTACGGGTTGAGACATTGAATTTCTCCGCTCATCGCCAGAGCTAAAAGTGATGGTACTATAACGCTGATCTAAAACCAGACTCACGCCGTCGGAGCAGCGCGTTATGAACTTTGAAACCTTAAAATTTGAAGTCGCCGGTAACATCGCCACCATCACGTTGAATAGACCCGACGATGCCAACGCACTTGATATGCGTATGGCAGATGAACTGCTGGAAGTATCGGTGTTATGCAGCTGTGATCCTGAAGTGCGAGCGGTGATCTGGACCGGCACTGGAAAAATGTTTTGTGCCGGTGGCGATCTCAACGATATGCATTCTCAGGGTGATGATAAACCGGCGCACCTGATTAAAATGGCAACAAA
The DNA here is from genome assembly GCA_001730015.1 of Chromatiales bacterium (ex Bugula neritina AB1). Classification (GTDB taxonomy): domain Bacteria; phylum Pseudomonadota; class Gammaproteobacteria; order Granulosicoccales; family Granulosicoccaceae. The sequence continues at coordinate 20,175 of MDLA01000178.1, forward strand.
ACTACACGGAGCGGTCACGCGGTTTAACCACATGAACGCACCCGTGGTGATGGCAATTAACGGTACTGCCGCCGGTGGCGGGTTTTCGATGGCGCTATCGGGTGATTATGTCCTTGCCTCTGAAAAAGCGAAGTTCATTTCCGCCTATACGGCTTCAGGCTTAACCCCGGACGGCTCATCAACCTACTTTCTAGCCAAGCATGTTGGTTTAATGCGGGCTAAAGAACTACTACTGACCAACCGGCTACTCACCGCAACAGAAGCGATGGAGTGGGGTATTGTGAATCTCGTTGTTGCGCCGGACGAACTCCTGGCAGAGGCAAACAAACTTGCCAGTACATTTGCAGCCGGCCCGACAAAATCCTATGGTGGCCTGAAAAAACTGCTGCTAAGCGCTTATGACAGCCCGTTGGAGCAGCAACTGGAGAGAGAGACACAAGGAATCTCCGGCATGATGCAAACACACGACGGTCCGCACGGGCTGGAGTCTTTTCTGCACAAAAAGACCCCAGTTTTTAAGGGCGAATAGTTTTTTAGAAGCTAGCTTTCGCCGGTGTTGCGGTGCGCAATGCGAGACCGCATTGCCGCATGGGATTCAGGCGAGCCATCGTGGAACGAGCCAAACCATTTATCGAGCGGCACCATGCCATCGGCGTAGTTGACCTCGAAATATTTGTGGTGCAGGTAGTGCGCATAATAGGAGATATCCATGGTGTTTTTATCGCCGATGACTGCGCGATCAAATCCGGTATGCCCCTGCGCCGGCGCCAATCCCAGGCGGGATGCTAGATTGATCATGTGGATCGGGTGTGAGGGAATGAAAATGAACAATAATATCGTCGAGAAATAGATAATGTGTTCTATCGGGTGCATAGATAGTCCGGACCACGGTCCGGGGTTGGTATTCCGGTGGTGCAGCTTATGAGCCACCCGGTACAGTGGCGGCCAGTGCAAGCTTCTGTGGGCAAAATAGAAGCCGACTTCATGTATAAACGGTACCAGAAAAAACAACAATACAAATGTGAGTGTGTGGTCTGAAAAATTCAGCATTGTCGCGTGGCCGCTGGCGTAAGCCCACAGCAGCAATACTTCGTAGGCCGTCCAGATTGGAACACCGCTGACTAGCGTCCAGAACATGTTGTCAGCAGTCTGGTTGTTAAACAAAAAGGCCGATGATTGCTTTTTTGGCCACTTTCTATTGTACTTGAAAGCCGTTCCCTGCTTCTGCCATACATAAAACCATAGATGCCAGCCACCGTACACCAACAGGGCGAGAATCACATTTCGTGCGAGTATTACACCGATCCAGTAGGCTGTACTGGCGGTAAATGACTCGAGTGACGGGGTTAAAAATTGCCAGATCAAAATGGCCAGTACGGCGTATAGCGCATTCCAGGGCAGGAAATAACCGGGGTAGCCGAAAAACCATTTGAACAGCGCTTTTGCCTGTGGTGGCCAGCTGAAAAACGGCCCGTAGCTGATACGTGCATCAGGAACCCAGTTGCCACGTGTATCTTCTTTACCGTACTGTGAATCATCCATTTGAATCAGCCTTTGCTGGTTTCAGGGGCATTACGTTTTTGATCGTGAGTGATGCCGTATTCTAAGCAAAAAGCGGATGATGTTAAAACCCGGGACCTGCCCCGGCGTGTCTGTTTCGATCACAGGGTAAGATGAAATGCCTCATGTAGGGGCTTCAAATAGTGTTCCTGGCCCCTGAATATCAACTGGCGGACTATTACTATCAGGATCCCTGGTCATTAAGGCCGTATAATTAGTGCCCGTCCATAAACCAGCGCTACTGCGGATCCCTCAGGGCACGCCTGAGTGACCCTCGCTACGCCCCGGTTCATCGACGGAAACTAGTTACAACAAACGCTGCAAAGAGCCGGTCGATTTTCTTTCTGTAGCGTGTTCTACTTATCAGCAGTTGCTGCCAGGAGCAAAACGATGAGGCTGGATAGTCATCAGCATTTTTGGAACTACACCGCGAACCCGGATGATTTCTCCTGGATGAGCGCAGATTTCGCTGCGTTGAAATTCAATTTCCTGCCGGATGATCTGGCTCCGTTGCTTGAGAGCGTCGGTATCGATGGCTCAATAGCGGTGCAGGCGAGAGAGCTCCAGGTCGAGACTGATTTTCTGCTGGATCAGGCAAAGCAGAGCGCTTTTGTGCATGGGGTGGTCGGTTGGGTCGATCTGTGTGAGCTCGACGTTGAAAAGGTTTTAGAGGCATACACCGAAGAGCCTTTACTAAAGGGGTTTCGCATGCTGGTACACGATCACCCCGATATAAATTTTGCCGATTCAACTGCACATGCCCGTGGCGTCGGGCTGCTGGAAAAACATGGCTGGAGTTACGATCTTCTGCTGAAAACCGTACATCTGCCAGCGGCAATCAACCTGGTTGACCGTTTTCCTCAGCAGATGTTTGTAGTGGACCATATTGCCAAGCCGGTGCCTGATGGGTCAGACTGGATACCGTGGCAGAAGGGAATTGTCGAGATCGCCAGAAGACCCAATGTTTATTGCAAGTTGTCGGGTATGGTCACTGAAGCAGTGTGGAGTAATTGGCAAGCGCCGGATTATAATCGCTATCTCGACGAGGTATTTAATGCTTTTGGTGCCGAGCGTTGCATGTACGGATCAGATTGGCCGGTATGCACCTGCGCCACAGATTATCGCAGTATGTATAGTGTGGTTAATAACTGGGCCGCCAGGCTCAGTGAGTCGGAACAGCAATCTCTGTTCGGCGGCAGCTGCGAAAATTTCTACCGTGTTCGTGTCTAGAAATCTGAAAAGCACGGGCGCAGTGCGGTGAAGCAACGGCTGAATCGCAGTTCCCGCTTGCCGGCACACGTTGCCGTGCCGGACTATAACCCGGCTGATTATGGCGTAGGCATTGTGCACCTGGGTATTGGCGCGTTTCATCGGGCGCATCAGGCGGTATACACCGATGAGGCGATTAGCCGGTTTGGGGGCGACTGGCGAATAGCTGCAGTCAGTCTTCAAAACTCAACGGTTGCGCAAGCGCTGAATAATCAGCAGGGCCTTTACTCCGTGCTGATTCGTGATGACCCGGATACCCGCTGCCGAATTGTTGCCTGTATCGATCAGGTAATTGCGCTGAGAACCACTGCGACTGAACCGGTACGGGTGCAGCAGTTCAATCGCATGATGCAACAGCTGACGGCGGCGAGCACAAAAATAGTCAGCCTAACGGTCACTGAAAAAGCCTATGGCATTGATCGGCGGAGCTTGCAGGTGGATACCACACACAGCGCCATCAGTGAAGATCTGGCGCACGCCGGACAAGCCTGTGGTGTCATCGGTATTCTGGTTCATGCGCTGAAGCTCAGGCGCAAGGAGGGTATCGAGCCTTTTACCGTATTGTGTTGCGATAACCTGCCTGAAAACGGAAAGTTTGTCCGATCGGGTGTGATCGACTTTGCGCGGCGTATCGACGAACCTCTGGCAGCCTACATCGAAATGCAGGTATCTTTTCCCGGCACCATGGTAGACAGAATTACCCCCGCCAGTACCGACGAACTGATCACTGAAGTCGAAACCGTGCTCGGTGCAAGAGACGAAGGTACGGTGGAGACGGAGCCATTCAGCCAGTGGGTGATAGAAGATCGCTTCCCGGGCGGTCGTCCACGTTGGGAAGCAGGGGGTGCGCAGTTTGTAGATAACGTAGCGCCATACGAGATGATGAAGCTCCGCATGCTTAACGGTGCTCACTCGCTGATAGCCTATGCCGGGTATGTCGCAGGCTTTGCAACCGTTCGCGACGTAATGCAGTCGGCTGAATTTGTCGTGCTGGTGCGCGCGCACATGATGGCAGCGGCGCGAACATTGCCGAGGCTCGATGCGGTTAACTTTGACGACTACGCCGCGTCACTGGTGCAGCGTTTCAGCAATCGCGCAATTGCACACCGGACGTATCAGATAGCGATGGATGGTACCGAAAAACTGCCACAGCGCATTTTTGAACCGGCTCTCCATGCAATTCAGCACAATCAGTCGATTGAGGCATTCGCATTCGCCGTGGCTGCGTGGATGGCCTATTGCCGTGGAGTGAACGACAACGGCGAACCGCACAATTTACGTGATCCGCGTGAAAAGGAAATCGTCAGTGCGCTGCGTGCGCATGAAAACACAGCCTGTGGCGTGTATCAGGCTTTGTCTGCCTTAACTGATTTTATGCCGGAGCAGCTGGTTGCAGATACCGTGTGGCGAACTGCAGTCATCCGGCATCTGGAGGTTATGCTGCAACAGGGTATGCTTGCTGCCATAACACAGCAGTGCGATAGCTAGTGCCCATCCATAAACCAGCGCTACTGCGGACCGTTCAAGCACGCGATCTTTCACCGGACCACATGTAGTTATTTAGAATGACTAAACGCCCACATGTGGTAGGCGAAATCTCACGCACCTGAATGATCCTCGCTATGCCCCGGTTTATGGACGGGCACTAGCTACTGCCTTCGCCAGCGACGGCGGAATGGAATATCTCGATTCGCGTTGGCAGGCGGTGCCGGACTATTGGTTCAGCTTTTTGCTTGAATCAAACCAATCGCAGCATTATAACTGCAGAAGAGCATCGTCAGCGGGCGAGAGTTTGATGGGAAGATCATCGCTCCAGTGCAGGCAAAAAGGATATAGTTAAAGGGGGTTAATGCCACCCCGGGGCGAGCAACGCTTTTGTAATAAATTTGATCGCTGGTATCAGTGAGTACTTTTGCGATTTTCGCGGTCAGGGAAGTAGTAATACTTAAATTTAAAGGAAACAGGGTCATGCGTAACAACAAATTCAGGTGTTATATGCTTGCCGGTTTGTGCCTGCTGCTGGTTAGTTGCAAGTCGGCCGATGAAGCAACCAGCGATTCAGCGTGGTCAGAGTTTTACGGTACCTTCAAGGGTAATGCCGAATCTGTTGTCACTGGTGAGCTGTCAGAGCGAGAATTAACCGTGGTGATCAAGCCTTGGAAAGATAAAGGTTTCACCGTCGAGTGGACAACAGAGATTTTCCGCGCGGGCGGCAAGAATAAACTGACGGATTTATCGATTGATTTTTATCCCTCAGCGCGCCCGAACATATTTGCATCTGCCATGAGAACCGATGTGTTCGGACAGGCGGTACCTTATGACCCGGTCGGGGAAGATGCCGATCCCTATGTCTGGGCAGGCCTCGAAGACGATACATTAACGGTATCGGCGTTGTACATTGTGGCAGGTGGCGGTTATGAAATGCACGTGTATAAAAGGTCGTTGAACGAAACCGGGCTGTCGCTGAACTTCGAGCGACTGAACAACGGGGACAAAGTCACTCGAGTCACGGCGCAGCTTGAATCCGTTGAGTAAGCCGCTGATTCTTGATGGCGGTGTGGGTCGCGAGCTCAAACGAATCGGTGCACCTTTTCGGCAACCCGAGTGGTCAGCGCTGGCGTTGATGGAAGCACCGGAACAGGTGTTTAAAGTGCACCGGAGCTTTATCGAAGCCGGTGCACAGGTCATTACAACCAACAATTACGCCGTCGTGCCTTATCATATCGGCACGGAACGCTTTGAGCAGGACGGCGAGTCACTGACCGCACTGGCTGGCAGGCTCGCTCGCGATGCTGCCGACGCCGGAGCCTCTGAAAGCACAAGCCCAAGCACAAGCCCAGGCAATAGCGCCACTGTCACCAGCGAAAAGGTATGGGTCGGTGGCAGTCTGCCGCCGCTGAGTGGCTCGTATCGTCCGGATCTCTACAACGCCTCGGTTGCTGCGAAGGCGTATCCGCTCATAGTCAGTGCGCTGGAGCCGTACGTCGATATCTGGCAGGCCGAGACTATGGTTAGCATTGCAGAAGCGCGAGCAGTCGCCACTGCCGTTTCGCACGGTGATAAACCGCTGTGGCTGGCGTTTACCCTGAAAGATGAACCAGAGCTTGCAGAGCCGTGCCTGAGATCAGGTGAGTCGCTGCAGGCGGCGATAGATTTCGCGCTTGAGGTCAACGCAGAAGCGCTGCTGTTTAATTGCTGCCTGCCGGAGGTAGTCGGGCAAGCGCTCGCCGTTACCGGGTCGTTGCGGGACCAGCTTGGCGTCAATCTGCAATTAGGAGGTTACGGTAACACCTTTACTCCGCGTGGCGCTGACGCAGAGGCTAATAGCAATGTTGCAGAACTGCGGGCTGAAGTGTCGCCAGAGCACTATGCTGCAATGGCCGCAGAGTGGCGGCGAAGCGGGGCGACGATTATTGGCGGCTGCTGCGGAATCGGGCCGGAGCACATTGCGGAACTCGCGCGTTGCCTGTAACCCACTGCGTATGAGCTACTTTCCGGACGATTGTGGGCGAGGTACCCCACAGGTCGCCGCGAATCTGCTTGCTGTGGTGTTACTGGCCGCCTCTCTCGGGACTAAGGCAGCATGCGCCAGCGCGCTGCAAGTGCAGTCATTTGCAGGTTCTCTGGCAGGTTTTCACAGCAATTCGCACTTCATTATCAGTGACGGCAAAGCCTTGATGGTCGATGCGCAGTTCAACACCTCCGATGCTAAAGGGGCTTCGCGGTTTCTGGCCGAGCGAGGTATTGAGCTTGAGCGAATCCTGATTACCCACTCGCATCCGGATCACTACTATGGTCTGGAGCATTTCGGCAAAGAATATCCGGAGTTAACTATTCTAGCTGGTGAGAAAACCGCCGAGGCGATTGCCGGTAGCCTGAAGCAATGGTCTAAAAATGCCGAAGTCCCGGCTGCATGGAAGCAATCGGTTAGCACGCTCGCTGTTAACCCCGTTGGCTACGGAGAGCTTGAACTTAACGCAAGCAGGATTGTCTATGCAAGCTGGAGTGGCCTTGAGAGCGTTGAAAATACGGTTCTCTATATTCCATCGCTGGAAGCACTTTTTACCGGTGATCTGGTTAGTAACGGTTTCCATCTCTGGCTGGCAGAGGATCGTATCGAAAACTGGCTGGCTGCAATAGAAAAACTGTATGCGTTTGGTACTGTAAAAACGATATATCCCGGGCATGGACCCAATGGCGATACCACTCTGATAGAAAAGGCGGTTCAGTACATTAACCACTTTGTTGAAATAACCGGTACGGCTGAATCACCAGAAGTTGCTATTGCAAAAATGCTGGCACTGTATCCCGATTATCAGCTGACGCAAGTACTGATCGGTAGTGTCTATGCGACTATGTCTCCATAGAACTGCCGCTGTCGATCGGTATATAAACAGGAATTCATCATGAGCTATAAATTAACTGGCAAGCGTATCGCAGTTCTGTGCTTATTCAGTGTTGTCGGCTTGCAGACAGCCCGTGCTGATTGCAATTCCCCGGCAGCGCCCGGTGTCGACTGGCAGGGGTGCAACAAGCAGCACGCAGACCTGAGCGGTGCAGATTTAAGCGGCGCTAATCTTCAGGGCGCAGATTTAAAATTTGTTAAGGCTGGAGGGGCAGACTTTTCGAATGCTGATTTATCGTCGGTCAGTTTTCTAGGGGCGGATCTTGAGGGTGCTAACTTCAACAAGGCAAACATGAATGGTGTGTTCCTCACCAAGGCCAGAATTGCCGGGGCTACCTTTGAAGGCACCACGCTGGATAATGCCATCTGGAACAACGGGCAAAGGTGTCTGGCGGAATCGGTGTCCGGTTGCAACGGCCAGCCCGCAACCCGCTGAAGCCAGGGCGCTAAAGAAATTCGGCGCTGATTTGATTCCCGTATCCGGGGAGCTTGTGCTGAACCTGCAAAATCGTTGAGTTCTCTACCGATTTGTGAGCTTTTAACTGAAATTGCACCCGGTTTCTCAAACTGCTGGAATCCCTGACGCTAGCTTTTGTATAACAATAATAGTAGTCAGGGAAGTACCAACCTATGCTGTGTAACAGGTTATGCGGGTTATTTGTTTTCTCGATACTGCTGGTGTCATCGTCTCTGGCGGCACCCTTGGGCAATTCCGATATCGACTTCTCCACTGATTATGAGCGAATCTTTCAGATTCGTGTGGTATCTCCGGATGCCGGTGGTAAATCCTCAATAGGCTCTGGATTTCAGGCAACCGCCGACGGCCTTATTGTGACCAACTATCATGTCGTTTCCCGCTACATCAATGCGCCGGATGAGTTCCAGATTAAATATATGACTCACAGTGGCGAACTGGGGCAGCTGGAACTGGTGGATTTCGATATCATCAGTGATCTGGCCGTTTTGCAGCATCCGGAGCCCTCGGAAGACTACTTCAGAATCTCAAATCAATCACTGGAAAAGGGAGATATCGCCTACGCACTCGGTAACCCCGGTGACTGGGGTATTGTTATGGTACCGGGCCCGACCAACGGTCTGGTGGAGCATAGCTATGAGAAGCGAATTCTATTTTCAGGCAGCTTGAACGCTGGCATGAGTGGTGGGCCGTCACTAAACAGTGACGGAGATCTGATCGGTGTTAATGTCGCTACAGCCGGCAGTCAGCTGAGCTTTCTGGTGCCTTCAGCCAAGGTGAGTCAATTGCTTGAGCGCGCACGTCAGCTGGACGCCGTGTCGTTTCAGCAGGAGATAGCCCGTCAGCTGAAAGACTGGCAGCGGCCTCGAATTCAGGAACTGATTGGCATGGACTGGCCGCAGGAGGATTTCCTCGAACGCCCGCTGTTCGGTGAGATCCGCACTGATATTCAATGCTGGGGTGGTACGAATGAGTCGAACGAAGAGCGTACAATAGCGCGTGTGAGCAAGACCTGCGAAGCCGGAGACTACATCTATCTAGCGTACAACCTCGATGTAGGGCAGATCAGGTTTTCATTTAAAGATATGAAGCCAGTGAAGCTGAATGCCAGCCAGTTCGCACGATCCATCGGCGGGAGCATGAGCGCAGATAACAGATCCGCCTATAAGTACTCGACCAACTACCGTTGCGAAAAAGACTTTATAGAAGGGCCTGCATCTGATGGCGGTGGCTACCACCGTATCGTCACTTGTATTCGAGCCTATAAAAAGCTCCCTGGTCTGTACGACTCTCTATTGCTTGTCCATGAGCATGCCCGAAGCGGGATATTTCAGTCCCACCTGTCCCTTTCCGCATTGGAGCCAGACCAGATTCAGGCGTTGAACAAGCGCTTTGTAGAGAGATCACTATGAATCTGGTGGCAGTAGTCGAAAAGCGCGGACAAAAGCAGATTCAGAGGTTGTCGGTAGCGGCCAATGACCCGGTGATTCTCGGGCGGGGCTGGAACAGCCAGATCGTTATAGACGATGATTACGTTGACCCCGCACACGCACAGTTGTATCTGAACGAACAGAGCCAGTTGTGTATTCGGGATCTGGGCTCGCAAAATGGCACGCGTGTAAACCGGAAAAAACTTGCGAGCGCTCAGGTGCTGCACGGATGCAGCAAAGTAAAGCTGGGAGATACATCGGTTGAGATATTCAATGCTGAGACTGACGTCAAGCCGGCCCTGAAGCGAAGCTCGGGCCAAAGGCTGATTCGACGATTTAGTTCAGCCGGTGGAATTCTACTGTCAACCGTTGCAGCAAGTCTGGCGATGTTGCTTTCAATATACCTAATGAGTTTCGAAGAAGCGAACAGTGAAAATATTGTTATGTCCTATGTTGGTTTAGGCGTAATGATATTCGGCTGGAGCCTGTTGGCCGGCGTCGTAGGAAAACTGTTTCGTGGAGAAACGAATATTACCTCGCACTGGGTGTGTGTCTGTCTATTTTTCAGCTGTGCTATGGTATTGAATTTCCTGCTCGACATACTGAAATTCAACCTGGATTCTGATAGGGTGAACGAAGTTATAGAATGGATCACTATTACCGGCTTTGTGGTTATGTTCAGCTACGTAACTCTTTGCCTGTCGACCGGTTTAACAACAAAGAAGAAAGTCGTTTTTTCCTCTCTGCTGGCGGCATTGCCTCTGCTCTATAGTCAAATAAGTCCGCTACTGGTGGAGGAGCATGATAATTGGTCTGACTGGGCTAGTGTGAGCCAGCCTAATCGATCCCCGGTATTCATGTTGCGAACGCCAACTTCAATTGATACGCACTTTGAACGTACTGCCGATCTGTTCACTGTGCTTGAAGATGAAGTCAACAGCGGATCAGATTCCGAATCTCCCGAATCAGCAGGCACACCATTGCAAATGTCGGAATCTAACTGAATAGCCAGAAGCGCCTCGGGTCAATACAGGCTACATAAGAAGTAGAAACTATACTGATGATGCACGTCGATCAGAGAGGGTTCAAACAAGGATTGGTATAGCAGGCCGGGTGTTTCCAGTCTGAGACAATTAACCTGTAATAGTACAAAAAAGTGCTGTTCGCGTCAGTATGGCTCGACCGGTCAATTCAACAGTGTTATGTTCAATAGCATGCAGAGTCGGCGACAGGCGTGTTTACTTCCAGTGAAAATATTACTGGATTACCTGACGTCTCCGTTCGCTGAATCTGCCCACAGATGTAACCTGAACCGGGGTTGCTGTATTGTTGAATTTAAAGCTAAGGAGCAGGTATGAATGGTGTAAGCGGAGCGCAGGCAGTAACCGGGCAGTCGCAGCAAATGCTTCAGCAGCAGGAGCAGGTAGGCCAGCAGTCAGCGCAAAAAACTGCAGAGTCAGGTGCCCTGCAGGCAGCATTGCAGGCACTGCAGACAATCGCTCGCAATATTCGCGGTTAGGAAGTAACCGGAAAGGCCTGGTATTTCGTTACCGTTGGCTAGTCTGATAGTCGGGGTTGGTCCAGAAAGCGGCCTCTATACGGGGCAGGGCCGCTACGCCTCGTATTGAATCGCTGAGTTTTTCGGCAATCATAATAGTCGGGCAGTTGGTGTTGCCGTTGGTGACGGTTGGCATAATAGAGGCATCAACTACACGCAGGTTTTCTATACCATGCACGCGTCCATTCGGGTCAACTACCGCTGCGTTGTCGGTGCTGGAACCCATTTTTGCTGTTCCCGACAAATGCCATTGAGTTGCTATGCCGTCATTCAGATACTGATCCAGTTGCTCATCGGTTTGTATATTGCTACCCGGGTATATTTCATCGCCTTTGAATTCTGCAAAGGCCGGTTGCTCAACCAGTTCACGTATCAGCCGGATCCCGGTGCGCATTAACTCGCGGTCGCGTTTATCCTTTAAATAATTAACCAGAATTTTCGGTGCCGAAGACGGATTAGCGTCGCGAAGCTCTACGGTGCCACGGCTGTGCGCCTGCATCAGCCCCACGTGGATTTGAAAGGCGTGTTCCTGCAGTGGTGCCCAGGTTTCATCATCGACCGCAATCGGTGATATAACCAGTTGCAGGTCGGGGTACTCGACACCAGCTGCCGAGCGAACACAGCCGACGACATCAAAATGATTTGACGCACAAATACCTTTGCGTGTTAATAACCACTGCACACCGGCCAGCAGTTTTCCCAGAGGTCTGGTTTTCGGCCATAGCGATACCGGTTTTGTGCATTTGAATTTCAGTACAAAATCGGGGTGCTCGTTCAGATTTTGCCCGACCCCGGGGAGGTCTTTGACAACATCAATACCCATTGCCTGTAAATGATCAGCCGGCCCAATGCCCGACAGCATCAGCAGTTGCGGACTGCCAATTGCGCCAGCTGACAGTATGACCTCCTTGCCGGCCTGAACGGTGGTGTCGTTACCGCGTTTATCTGTGTAGACCACTCCGGTTGCACGCCTGCCTTCCAGTGTCAGGCGCTGAACCTGTACGTTAGTGACTACCGTCAGGTTCGGGCGGCTGCGAGCCGGTTTCAGATACGCCTGTGCCGTGCTTAATCGCTCGCCGTTATAGACTGTGCTGTCGAGTGAACCAAAGCCTTCCTGACAAAAACCGGAGATATCGTCCGTGACCGGATAACCGGCTTCTTCTCCGGCTTTTAAAAATGCAACGGCCAGCGGTTCATCAGGCTGCTTGCGTGGTACCGTAAGCGGTCCGTCAGTGCCGCGATATTCGTCGCCGCCGCCCCCGTAGGATTCCATTTTCTTGAAATAGGGCAGAACATCTGCGTAGCTCCAGCCCTCGCAACCGGATTGACGCCAGCCTTCAAAGTCGAGTGCGTGACCGCGAATATAGAGCATGCCGTTGATCGATGAAGACCCGCCCAGTGTCTTGCCCCGATCGTGCTGTAGTTGCCGGCCGTTGAGTTCAGGTTCCGGTTCTCCCTGAAAGGCCCAGTTATGTCTGGTGCCCTTGAGATTAGACAGCACAGCAGCGGGCATCTTCAGCGACAGAGCGCTGTTCTCCGGCCCGGCTTCTATGAGTAGTATGGAGTGTTGCGGGTCACTGCTAAGGCGGTTGGCCAGAACACAGCCTGCGGAACCGGCGCCAACAATGATGTAGTCATAGTTTGTCATAGATAGAATTTTACGGATCAGGCGATCGGGTGAATCACTGGCTCGGAAAAGCCTTTTCTTTATAGGCTTTTGAACCGAGCAGAATACTCCCGACATTCTCCATCTTGCGACGTGCCTCGTGGTGCCGGGCCGTGCTTTCGGTATCGGCAGGGAGCAGGTTTAGAATGGCGTATTCCATATCTGAGATCGCGGCGGCGCTGGTCAGCGGTTCGGCCTGCAGGCCTCCGCGCACCCAGATACCATCGATCAATAAACTTAACTGATGCGCCGACCGGGTTGTATCTGCCTTGTTCAGGAAGTGCTTCAGTTCATGGCACAGGTTACTATAAATACGGGCATTGCATGCTGTCTGCACACGCTGGCAGTGCTCGTTGTGGGCAACTTCCCCAAGCAGTGCAACCCATGCCTGGCAAACCCGCCGGTTAAATATAGTGCCTGAGAAATTGGCCACCACAATAGCCCACAGTCGCTCGTAGGGGTCTTCAGCGTGAGAGCATAACTCGATAAACGAGTCGCTTAACAAGGTATTCGATTGTCGGAAAACCGCTTCCAGAAGGGTGCTTTTGTCTTTGAAGTGATGCAGTACAACACCTTTGGAAACCCCGGCAATTTCACCGACTTTATCGAGGGTGGTCTTGCGCAAGCCGTATTGCACAACCGCCTCGAAAGCGGCACGGGAGAGTTCGGTTCTCCGTAGTGCGCGGATGGATGTCGGCTGTATCCGCGTGGGCTTTCGAGTAGTGATCGTTTCGGACAAGGTCGGTTGGTTCAGCAGGTGTTGTTCAGGAAATTATACATTGACTCAAAAAACTGTCTAGTGGTAAGTTTCGTATTCCTTTGGACAACAGGTGTGCTCTGCAGCCACCGCACAGGAGGATTGATGTCACTAAAATTAACTGCATCCGCAATAGTCGCCGCAGCTATGTTTGTCACAGGCGGTGTAGCCGGGGCAGCCGGTATCCCGGAATCGGATGAGCCGATCAAGGTTATTCTAAACGACTGGACAGGGCAGCATTTCTCGACCAAAGTGGCCGGCGGCCTGCTCGAAAAAATGGGCTACAACATAGAGTATGTCAGTGCCGGCGCGTTGCCGCAGCACGCTGGTCTGGCTCAGGGAAATTTACATCTGCAGACTGAAGTCTGGAGCAATAATGTCGGTGATCTATACCCTAAAGCGGTAGAGTCCGGTGAAATTGTTGTTATAGGTGAGCTGGGTCTTGAGCCTAAAGAGGGCTGGATTTATCCCCCGTATATGGAAGAAAAATGCCCCGGCTTGCCAAGCTATACCGCACTGTATGATTGCGCTCAGGCTTTCGCTGCAGCGGAGACTTTCCCGAAAGGCAGGCTCATTACCTATCCTGCAGACTGGGGAACTCGCTCACGTGATGTTGTTGCCAGTATAGATCTGCCGTTTGAAGCAATTGCCGGTGGCAGTGAAGGGGCAATGATTGCTGAGCTTAAATCTGCAGTAGCCGCCAACGATCCGATCATCATGATGATGTGGCAGCCTCACTGGATTTTCGCCGCGAACGATTTCAACTGGGTTGAGTGGAACCCGATCGAAGGTGAGTGCGCAGAAGAAACACAGGAAAAAGACACGGCCTGTGGATTTCAGCAAGCGAAAGTATATACGGTTGCGTGGAGTGGCTTTGAGAAGCAGTGGCCCGCCGCTTTTGAAATGCTCAAGTTGCTTACGCTGACTAACGCAGATGAAAACGCTGCCATTCTGGAAGTCGATAGCAGTGGCCGCGATGTTGATGATGTTGCAGCCGACTGGATTGCCAACAACGAAGACCGCTGGAAACCATGGCTTGATGCTGTAATGTAAACTGGCGCCCATCTATAAATGAACGCTAGTGTGCGGTCGTCACAGGCACGTAATCTTTCGCCGACCACATGTGTAGTTTCTTATGAATGACTAAACGCCTGCAAATGGCAGGCTAAGTCTCACGTACCTGTGCCAACCTCGCTGCGCGCTTTTTATGGACGAGCACCAGCCAGTCTGTTGTTTTAAATCTGGAATTAACGCAACGCGGGTGGAAACGCCACCCGCCTGTTGCGCAGCATTTCGGAGCACTGAGTAATCCAGCACCCACTCCCGGAGAAATCCAGATGAAAAATCAGGTCGCAGACAGCAGTGAAATCAAGCTGTCGTGCCGTAATGTCTGGAAAATCTATGGCGAGCAACCTGAGCAGTTCTTTAGCGCAGCCAGCGGCAAAGTTGATAACCCCCTGGCACATGCCGATACCATCAGATCAGCCGGGCATATAGTCGCCAACGCTGATGTAAACTTTGATGTGCACGCCGGTGAGATCTTTGTGATCATGGGGCTTTCGGGTTCCGGCAAATCAACTATTGTGCGTTGTCTTTCGCGTCTGGTTGAACCGACTACCGGTGAAATTCTGCTCGATGGTGAAAACCTGCTAAGTAAATCTGTCGCGGAACTTATAGAGATTCGCCGCCACAAGATGGGTATGGTATTTCAGAGCTTTGGTTTGATGCCGCATCTCAATGTGATCGACAACATTGCTTTCCCGTTGAAATTACAGGGCGCTGATGAAAAAACACGCTATCAGCAAGCGCGGCGGGTGATCGAGCTCGTTGGCCTTGAAGGTCGCGAAAATAATTTTCCGAATGAATTATCCGGTGGTCAGCAGCAGCGGGTCGGTATTGCAAGATCACTGGCAGTGGAACCCGATGTCTGGCTGCTGGACGAGCCCTTCTCAGCGCTGGATCCGCTGATACGAAAGCAAATGCAGGATGAATTTCTACGCATACAGTCGGTGTTGAGTAAATCGATTGTATTCATCACCCACGACTTCCAGGAAGCGCTGCGTCTTGCCGATCGTATGGCAATTATGCGTGATGGCGCTGTGGTTCAGATCGGGCGCCCGATCGATCTGATCTTAAACCCGGTTGATGATTACATTAGCGATTTCACTCGTGATGTCCCATGGGAAAGCATATTGCGAGCGGCCGATATAGTGGAACCACCGGGTGCTTCAATAGAAGGTCTGGGGAGGATTTCCGGCGATGCGCTGATCGATACGCTTCTAGGGTATCTGTCTGAACACCGGGAAGGGGTGGTCGTTGAAGATGATGACGGTATGGTACTGGGTGTTGCGACGGCTCGCGGGGTAATAGCGGCACTCGCGTCGGGGTGTAATACCGAGCCTGCCGCTGTCTGGCAGCAATAGAGAGCGGGTAGATGACTGCACCCGTCACCAAGAAACAAACCCTGTGGATGTGGCTGGGCGTTATTGCCTTTACGCTATTGTGCATCGCGCTGAAGGGGCAGTGGGACTGGCTGGCAAAATACCCTGAATCACTTATTTTACCGGTAGCAGGTTTACTCAACGTTATCATGGACTGGACCGTTGATAATCTGGGCTGGTTTTTTCTGGGTATTTCCTGGTTGCTGGAATGGCCGGTGCGCGCCGCACGCTATGTACTGAATGGCTTGCCATGGGTAGTTAATGTATTTTTATTTACAACCGTAGCCTACGCAGCATCAGGCTGGCGACTAGCGCTGTTCACGTTGTGCTCTACCTTGTATATGGTTGTTTTTGGCTACTGGGAAGAAAGTATGAACACGCTTTCACTGGTGGCGATCTCCGTGCCGCTGGCAATTTTAACCGGGTTTGCCTTCGGTGTATGGGGGTTTTATTCCAAACCTGCCGAACGGCTGATCATGCCGTCACTCGATCTTCTACAAACGGTTCCTGCGTTTGCCTACCTGCTGCCTATATTGATGCTGTTCGGTTTTGGCACCGTGGTCGGTCTGATAGCCAGTGTGTTGTATTCCTTCCCGCCAATGGTTCGAAATACGATTGTCGGATTGCGCGGTGTTTCAGCAGAAGTCGTTGAGTCCGGCCTGATGTCGGGAGCAACGCCGGGTCAGTTGTTCTGGCAGGTGCGGGTGCCTTCGGCACGCAAGCAGATATTGCTCGGTGTCAATCAGGCGACCATGGCCTCGCTGAGCATGGTGATTATCGCCTCTATAATTGGTGGTACCGAAGACATTGGCTGGGAAGTACTGTCGACTATCCGCAAAGCGCAATTTGGTGAGAGCCTGCTGGCGGGGATGGTCATCGCACTGATGGCAATGGTGATCGACCGAATCACCGCTGGAATGGCCCTGCGCACCAATCTCTATGATCCGGTTAATCCAGGCACCTTTGAGCGGTATCGATTATGGATAATTGCCGCAGCCGGTTCACTGCTGTTATTCGCGCTGGCTCAGGTGTTCAGTGTGCTTGGCGACTGGCCGCGTGAACTCATTGTAAACCCTGCAAAAGCAATGAATGACGGATTAACCTACCTCATTGTGAATTTTCGCGATCAGATAGAGGGCATCAAAAAGCTGGCGTTTTTCTTCGTCATGCTTCCGGCAAAGATCGGCCTGCAAGGCGCGGTGAGCCCGTTTACCTGGGGCTTTGAACTCGCAACGATTCACAAGGTGGTATACAGCATTGGTACTGTGTTAATCGCGCTGTGGATCCTGTGGCGTGGTAACACCACGTTCGCTGTTATGGTGCTGCTGTTTGCTTTGTTTTTCTATTTTGGTTTAACTCAGATGCCATGGCCGGCCGTGCTGCTGATCTATACGGTTATCGGCTGGCAGATTGGTGGCCGGGCACTGGCCACCGGAACCGCGCTGGGACTGGCTTTTCTGGTGGTTACAGGTAACTGGGCAGAGGCTATGCTGTCGGTTTATCTGTGTGGAATTGCAGCGATTATCTCATTTGTTCTAGGCACTTCTATAGGTATCTGGGCGGCCCACAATGATCGCGTCTCCGCGTTTGTACGCCCGATCAATGACACCCTGCAAACCATGCCGCTGTTTGTGATTTTAATTCCGTTTGTTATGGTATTTAAAATAGGCGAGTTTACCGGTCTGCTGGCCATTATTGCCTATGCGTTTGTGCCCGCCATACGTTACGCGGAACACGGGTTGCGCAATCTTCCGGCAACCGTCGTGGAGGCAGCACGTATGATGGGTGCGACGAAATGGCAGATGCTCTGGCAGGTGAAACTGCCGCTGGCGCTTCCGGTCATGATGCTTGGCTTGAATCAGACAATCATGTATGCGATTGCGATGCTGGTTATTGCAGCGCTGGTCGGCACCAAAGGTCTGGAGCAAAATGTCTATATCGGGTTGAGCGACGGTGATTTCGGTGTGGGTATGGTTGCCGGGCTGGGAATGGCGATCATTGCCATTATCGCAGACCGGATGACTCAGGCCTGGAGTAAAAAGCGGCAGGCAGCACTGGGGCTGGCTTCCTGAATGGAGGCCAGTCTGTATTGGTAACTTACTGCCGGGCCGGGTGTAGTATGAGTCGTTTGAATTAATAGACGAATGAGTTCATGTAGCTGATCTGCTGTACACAGGTTGGTCGCACGTATTAATGTCCCTGATTCAAAGCAATAACCATCAGACAGCAATACCATTGCTAACTGGAAATCCATGAAAAATCTACAAGAAGCATCCGATCTCGAAAACACGGTAAGAATAAGTGCACGGCGTTTTGAAGAATCGCCTTTTATTGAACGCACTGACAGCCCGCACATGATTCGCGGCGTCTACGCCGGCCGTTATCTGGCAATCTATCTGGGGGAAGATGTCACGGAAAAATACTGGACGCTCAGACAAAAGGCTCTGTTGTTTGATGTGCCGGAAAAACCGGTGGAAATCAGCGGCCCCGATGCCGTACCTTTTCTTGAAAAAGTATTTTCCCGCAAAGTCGCAACCATGCAGCCGGGGCGAGGGTATTATGCAATTGCCTGTACCCCGCAAGGCGGTGTGTTTATGGATGGCGTTATTTTCAGGCTCGGTGCCAATCGATTCTGGTACGTACAGGCCGATGGTGCGTTTGAAACCTGGCTGATTGCGCACAGTGGCGGCTTCAATATTTCTATCACCGACCCGCAATCGCGTGTACTGCAGATTCAGGGGCCGGCATCGCTTAAAATCATGTCGGTTGCCACTGATGGTGCGATCAATGAAACACTGCGCTACTTCGGTGCGGGGTTCTATACCATTGGCGGCCAGAAGCTTTATGTATCCCGAACCGGCTTTACCGGTGAGTTAGGCTATGAAATCTATTGCGATGGTGCGAATACAGACCACCTCGCACTGTGGGACCACCTTATTGCCGTGGGCGAGCCTCACGGTATGGAGTTTTCCTCCACCCGGGTTATGACGATCCGCCGGATTGAGGCAGGAATACTGGGCAACCTCACAGATATCGATATGACCATGACTCCGTTCGAAGCCGGTCTGGCTCCGTTTATAGATATGGATAAAGGTGATTTCGTCGGCCGCGACGCTTTGCTTGGCAAAGATCAGCGATCATTGCTCATGGGCTTAACCTGTCAGACGCAAACACCGGTAGCGGGCAGTGTCATTCTCGACCAGGACGAACCAGTGGGCTTTATCACAGCCGGTGTTCCGTCCCCGACGCTCGGGCTCGGAATCGGCTATGCGCGTTTCCATGAGCCGGGTGACTGGATCGGTCGCGCCCTGACGCTGCAATTGCCCGATGGTTCGCACCACCCGGCGGAAATTGTTGATATCCCGTTTGTTGATCGCGAGAAAAAAATTGTGCGTGGTGGTGATCGCACTATCCCTGAAAGAACCTGATCGGGCCCGAAAATCCGAATAGCAAAACGCGACTGATCAGTCTCATCAAATTAAGCGTACAGCAGGTAATATGACAACAACATCACCGCTGGTGGGCGCACCTTTGGGGCGCACCATGTTTAGACTAGCCGTGCCCGGCGTCATTGGTGCGCTGCTTTTTTCCAGCCCCGCCTTGGTTGAAGCGACTTTTCTAAAATCGGCCGGTGCTGATGCGCTGGCAGCGGTGGCGCTGGTATTTCCGTTGATAATTCTGGCAGGTATGTTTTCCGCCGGGGCGATCGGAGGGGCGATCAGCGGGCGCACGGCGCGGGCGATGGGGGCCGGTGACCACCGCGAAGCCAGTGCCGTCCTGGTTTGTGCCGTATTGATCTCGCTCGTCGGCGGCGTAGTTATGTGGTTGCTGGTTGTGCAGCTCGGGCCTTATCTCTATAACTATGCCAGTGATAGCCAATCAGTCACGAACGCAGCGCAGCGGTATGCGGCACTGGTATTTCCGGCCATACCTGCCTATTGGCTGGTGAATATGCTGTGCTCGGTATTACGAGGCAATGGCGATATGAAACGCCCGGCACTGGTCGCCGGCGTCATGTTGCTATCCTATATTGTATTCGCCGCAATGCTCATACCCGGTGAAGGCAGTACCATTGAGGAGGCTATTCCTGCAGCCGCCTATACCATGATTGCGTCTTATTGTGTCGCGCTGCTGGCGGCAGTGTATTTTATCGGGCAACGCAACCAGCCCATACGCTTTCTTCCGGGTGCATTTCGCTGGGCAACTCTCACGGGAATTTTGAAGCAGGGGCTGCTGGCGGCCAGCCAGTCAATGATGACAATAGTCTACGCGCTGGTTACCACGCTATTGTTCGGCCGCTTTGGAACTGACTGGTTAGCAGGATTCGGGCTGGCGGTGCGTCTTGAGCTGATTATGGTGCCGGTGATTTTTGGTATTGGTGCTTCTATAATAGCGATTGTCGGAGCCTATGTCGGCGCAGGTCAGAGGCGTGCCGCGATATCAATTGCCTGGCGCGGTGTGTTAATCAACACAGTGATCGTTGGTTGTGTCGGCTTGCTGTTTTCACTATTCCCGGGAACGTGGTGCGGATTGGTCGGTAGTGATGCCACGGTTATCGACAACTGCAGCCAGAGCCTCAGAGTTGTTGCTCCTACTTATGCTTTGTTTGCACTGGGCCTTGGGTGTTACTTCGCCAGTCAAGGACTCAATACCCTTCAGTTTCCGGTGCTCGGGGCTTTCTTTCGGTTGCTGATTGTTGCGAGCGGGCTATTCTGGGTGTCACAGGCAACACCCGTTGTATACGCGCTTTATCTGGTCGCCTGTGCGGTTGTAGTTTACGGTTTGTTTGTCGCTTTAGCGCTCAGGTACGGGCCATGGCGTCAAACCGGCACGAGCTATAGTTAAACCCGGCTGTTGCATAAAATTCCGGCTCGGCATCGCTGCACTGGTTCTATAGCAGCATCTATGGCGTAGTACTTATTTTTCCTGAATATCACTTAGAATGACCAGGCTCAATCCAGTAAAAACTCCGTGCAGCGCCTTTTATACCGCTCTATAAGCTTCTGAGCTCGAAATTTAATGCAAAACCAGGGTTAAAATACCCCGATGCCGGAGCCATTCGTTTGGTAAAGTTGCCGGCTATCTGCCGATTAACTGCCGGTTGTAATTACACAGATTCTGTCACTGTTAAATTTTTGAACGTATAGATGGGTGCTTCTATAAGTGCATTGCCTTGTGAATCTTCAAGGTATAATCCGGCTTCTTCTGCAACCACATCGCCGGCATCATTCTGAGAAATATTTATAAGCTTAAAGCGAATCTGTTTCGGGTCTTCGAAGATCATTCCGGAGAAAGATTTGCGGGAAAGTGACTTGAATACCGGGTTTTTCAAACCGAAATCATCCCGTGCTGAATCCTTGAGCAGGGCAATCATACCGTGTGTACCGAAATTGCCCGGTACCACGGGGTCGCCGCGAAAATGATAGCGCAGCGGCCAGAGATCGGGGTTTATTACCTGTGTTGCTTCGCGATTATAAACACCATCACTGCCAGTGATGGAGCCTGGATCATTGTCGAAAACCGGTACTCGAAGGTTTGATGGCTTATCGGTCGAAGATGGCTCTTTCACGCCTTGCTGCCCGCCATATTGCTTTCGCAGTTCCTGTATGTCTTGCGGGTTCAGGATGCCGACAATCACATTGCGTGTTTCAAGCAGCAATTGGCCGCTGGTGTCTTGTATTTTTGCATTGAACACTGCGGTACCGGTGCCGGTTGAACTGTTTTCCATCCACTTGCGCTTTTCGAGTACAAAAAGCACTTGCTTTGCCGGTTCGAAATTAAGTGACTGGTGCAGAGTGCAGGCGCCGGAAGACAGTGCCCGGCCGATCCCGTTGATTTTGCGCGCCGCCCAGAACCCGACCAGTTGATCGAGCTGGTCCTGAAACAGCATTTCAAGTGCTTCATCAATGGCGTAGGGCCAGTCTGAAGCATTTGCCGGAAACGTAAACGACGCTTCTATTCGTTCTTCGTTCAGCACTTCGATCTTATCGATGCACAAAATAGGCTTGCGCGGCAGTTTGGCGGAAAACTCGTTATCGAGTAGCCCCTCGGCGTGCAGCTCCAGCAAGCGGCCGTTGAAGCACTGCAGCTCTTTCCAGCGCAGCCCGCTTAGCTGTGCGTCGTCTAGAGAGTCCAGATCGGTTAGATTTAAGGTTTGTACAGAGGGTGTGTTCATTACGTGATCGAGCGTGTCAGTTGTCTCAGCGCATTGTACCTGTTTTGTCCGCCATCGGTACGAACGTAGTTAGTTCGCTCGTAGTTCGCACGTAGGTCTCCGGTACTTCACCAGCCCGCGCAGCCGCTCGCCGGCTGCACGGGGGAGATGCTCAGACTCCGATATTTTCAGTTTCCTCGACTCGCCATTCTTCAACAGCGCCGTCAGCGACCCATTGATTCATGGCGTCGAGATTCATCATCGTATCGCTCCATCGCTTGAACAGCGGCGAAATCGATAGCTGATAGCCGATAGCGCGCCACGCCACGGGCGCAAACATCGCATCCGCAATGCTGAATTCACCACAGAGAAAGTCGCCATCGGGTTTGTCTGCCCGCTCAAAAAGCTGCCAAATGTCGGCCAGCCGTTTCAGATCAGCCTGCACGGCGGCGCTGGGTTCCATGGCAATAACGCGGTGGCAATTCATCGGGTGCTCGCTGCGCAGTGCGGCGAAGCCGCTGTGCATTTCAGCGCAGGCACTACGCGCCAGTGCCCGCAATGCAGGGTCACGCGGCCACAGGTTTTTATCCGGGTGTTGCTCTGCCAGAAATTCCAGTATTGCCAGGCTGTCCCAGATAATCCGCTCACAGCATTCCAGAACCGGCACCGTCGCGGGAATGCTGTGTTGTCGGGCGAAATTATTCAGGCTGTTGTCGTGGGCAAAAGGCAACACTGTTTCGTCGAAGGGAATACCGGTTACTTTCATTGCCAGCCACGGACGCAACGACCAGGAAGAGTAGCGCTTGTAAGTGATGTACAGATGCATTGTTGTGTCTCCGTTTGAGCTGTATATCCTGCAGTGCTAGTCTGTATGAAAAAAGCGAATAATATTGTTCGCTTTATGCGGATAAACCGAATGATAAACTTGCGTCAGGTGAAAAGCCTGCTGGCGGTTGTAGAAACCGGCAGCGTAAACAAGGCATCTGAAACCCTGTGTCTTGCCCCTTCCAGCGTATCTGCTCAGCTGCGCGAGTTGTCCAGCGGTTTAGGTATCAGCCTGTTTGAGTCAGCCGGCCGGGGGCTGGTGCTGAGTTCGGCCGGTCGGCAACTACTGCCTAAATTTCAGCGCCTGCTTGCATTGAATGAACAGATCACCGCACAGGCGCAAGCGCTGGTGAGTGAGCCCACCGGCGAGTTACGTCTGTATGCACCCAGTTCCATGTGTATTTATCGCCTGCCGGTCCTTATAGAATTGCTGCAGACAACGGCACCGGGTATCGAATTGCATCTGCAGCACGACCCGTTCGATTACCGCCAGGCATTGGCAGATCGTTCCATTGATGCCGCTGTTGTTGTGATCGACAAGGCAGAGCCGGGTTGCAATCAGCAGGAAATTGCGGAAGAAGAGGTGATCTACGTGACGCATCCGGAGCTCGTCGTAAAGCGCCGCCTGGCACCGGGGCAGCTAATGGACCGCGCACTCATAACGACCGAACCCGGTTGCAGTTATCGAGTAGCCGCCGGGATTCACTTTCGCCAGCACGGTCTCAGGCTTGCGCCACGGCAGAGTTTTTCTAATGTTGAAGTGATTCGCCGCTGCCTGCTGGCGAAAATGGGCGTTGGTCTACTGCCGCGCTGTGTGGTGAGCGAAGATATTACTGCAGGTCGCTTGCAGGAGCAGAAAGTTCATGGCGCGCCTTACCGGTTTAAATCAACCGTAATCTGGCCGCAGGAAACTGAAGTATCGGCCAGGCTGAATGCCTTCCTGCAGGTGATTCGCGAGCACAGGCTGCGGTAACACAAAATTTGCGGCTTTTTTATTTCATCAAATTGCAGCTGATTTGACGCTACCCGAAAAGAGACATCTGACCACCACTTGAGGGCGGTCTGAACAACGAGGTATCCAGCGCCAGATCGCGCCCGCAGGCAATTCCGGCGCGGCGGCAGGCGAACTCAAATTGCTGACGGATGATATCCGCCCGTGGACCGCTGCCCTCCATGCGTTCACCGAATTCTGAATGGTTTAGTTTGTCGTCTCTCAATGACCGTATCGCTTTAAGCACTCGTTCCGCACGCAGCGGATAGTGTTCCTCCAGCCACTGCGGAAACAACTGCTGCAGCTCGTGTGGAAGGCGCAGCACAATAGCGTGAGCCGCGCTGGCTCCGGCCTCGGCAGCTGTTGCCACAATGGTGCTGACTTCTTCTTCATTAAGAGCTGGTATAACCGGAGAGACTGACACCCGCACAGGTATACCAGCCGCGGTTAGCCGCCGCAGGGTTTCAAGCCGCCGGTGTGGCGTAGTTGCTCTGGGTTCAAGCTTTCTGGCCAGTGTGCGGTCAAGCGTTGTGATGGTAATGCAGGTGGAGACTAGATTGTGCTTTGCCAATTCAGAGAGGAGATCGATATCCCGTTCGATTAGCGAAGATTTAGTGATTAAATAGACCGGGTGCCGCGCTTCAAGCAATACTTCAAGTAGCTGCCGGGTAATGCCCAGCTGTTTTTCCAGCGGTTGATAGGCGTCGGTATTGACACCGATAGCAATAGGCTCACAGGTGTATGAGCGCTTTGCGAGTTCAGTTCGAAGCAGGCTTGCGGCCTCGGTTTTTGCGTACAGCCTGGTTTCGAAATCAAGCCCCGCAGAGTGGCCGAGGTAGGTATGGCTCGGCCGTGCAAAACAGTAGATGCAGCCGTGCTCGCAGCCACGATACGGATTGATTGAGCGATCAAAGTTGATATCCGGTGATTGATTGCGCGTAATAATGGTGCGATTGCAATCGCGACGCCAGTGAGTCTGAATACGGGTTTCAGGTTCGGTGTAGGAACTCCAGCCGTCATCGATATCAAGGTGATTAGTGGCTTCAAACCTGCCGGTCGCGTTACTCAGAGAGCCTCTGCCGCGCCGTTTTAGCGGGGTCTCATGCATAGTGAACCCAATAGCTGTATTAATAAACAGTATATTATCTGAGAGGCAGGAATTCAACAGGAAATGCCAGGCAGCCATACAACCGTTTACTGTCACGAGCTTTGACCAGGTGTATGAGCAAGCTCTCGGTAGCCGGGGTGTAGCCGAAAATTCCGTCGGCTGAAATGGCGGTGTCTGGTAACCGCAGGCCGTGTAAAATAGAAACCCCGGCCAATGGCCTGACAGGACACCAACGTGCACTACGATCCGCGCCACGATACCCGACCCCTGCCGTTTGACCCATTCAAAAGTTGCACTGTACCGCGACCGATAGGCTGGTTGTCGTCCGTATCGAAAAGCGGCGTTGCCAATCTTGCACCCTACAGTCAATGGCAGAACCTCACGTTCGACCCGCCGCTGGTGATGTTTGCCGCCAACGGTTATCCGGACGGTCGCCGTAAAGACACCGTACTCAATGCGGAGCAATCGGGCTGGTTCGTCTGGAATATGGCAACCTGGGAACTGCGCGAAGCCGTCAACTTATCCGCCCAGGCGTTTGCCGCAGAAGTCGATGAATTCGAAAAAGCCGGCGTCAGCAAAGCCCCATGCATCGATGCACCAGCACCGCGGGTAAAAGAATCACCATGCCATTTTGAATGCAAATACCTTTCAACCCAGCGCTTCCCCGGCAACAGCAATGTCGGCAATGTCGATGTTGTTTTCGGCGAAGTAGTGCGAATCCATGTGAGTGATGACGTAGTAACGCCAGAGGGGAAAATCGATATCCCGTGGGTGAAGCCAATTGCTCGTATGGGTTACTACGACTATGCGGTAATTGATCAGGTATTTGAGATGCGAATTCCGGGCGGGGATGCTGCGGCAGATGGTTTGGAGGGGAGGAAATAGCTGGTTGCGGAACAGGTTTCAAAGAAAATATCCGGCATTACATAAAAGCGTTTGCCTTTATGGTATATAGCGCAGCACATACCTGTATGGGAGGCAGTAATTGATTTTCATTTTTATAGCAGGGCCTGGTAGTAATAACAGTGCAGAATTACGATGATTGAAAAAGACGCAAATCAAATTGCCAAGTACTGGGCAGGTGAAGTCTGCCTGGAAAAACTCCCCGGTGAATACGACTACAACTTCAAGGCAGGCGGTAGCGTCTCCGGTATTTTGAAAGTCATGCACAGCGGTTGCCCGCTTGAAACCGTCGATATGCAGGTGGCGTTGCTGAATCACTTGTCTAAATATTCGGAACTGCCAACACCAACCGTGATTCGATCCAATCAGGGCAACGAAGTAGAGCGCGTTACTGTGGCGGATGCAGAACACCTGGCCTGGATGATCAGTCTGCTACCGGGAAAAACCTTTGCCGGGCACAAAGTAACCGGTAAAATGCTAATGCACGATATAGGTGTTGCACTGGCGCAGATGCATCTGGCGCTGCAGGAATTCGAGCACAGCGGCCTTGATCGCCAATTAAAGTGGGATCTCAAAGCCGCTGATCAGTTTGAAGCGGATGTACCCTTGATAAAAGACGCGGCTCGTATTGAATTGGTCAGGCGGATTTTTAAGGTATACAAAAGGCACTATCAGCCCTTGCTGAAGTCACTGCCACAGCAGGCGATTCACAATGATCTGAACGACTACAACATTCTGGTCTCAACCGATGAAAACGGTGCTAGCCGTCTAGGCGGAATTATAGATTTCGGCGATGCAGTGTATGGACCGGTACTGGCCGATATCGCTATTACTGCCGCATATCTGGTATTGGGGTGTGACAACCCGATAGCACGGCTGACAGAATTTTTTACGGGCTATCAAACTGTGCGTGCGCTTACTACGGCTGAAACCGATGCAGTGTGGCCATTGCTGCTGACGCGTTTGGCTGTCAGTGTGACTAACTCCGCCGCAATGAAACTGGAAAAACCGGACGACCCTTACGTGGTCGTGTCTGAAGCGCCGGCGTGGCAGTTTCTGGAAAATTGCCATCGGTATAATGAATCGGCTATTCAGTTGAGACTGCGGCTTACAAGGCCGCACAGTGTGGGTTCTGCAGGTGCGGCTGTGCAGGAGTTTCTGCACGGCAACCGGGGGAAGTTTGCAGGTATCATCGAACAGAACCTCTCAACAGCGGTAACATTCGATTTCTCACCGGCGCAGTCATCCGTACCGGCTGACCCGTTCAAATTTAAACTGCAAGATATGTTCGCGCTGGTAAGCGACTCGCTTTCCGGGGATGCCGTTGGTATAGGCCGTTACGCCGAACCACGCCTGATCTATACGGCCGGGCAATTTATTAACGGCCCTAATAATCATAGCGATCGTCGCACTGTTCATATTGGTGTTGATCTTTTTGCACCAGCGCTAACCCGCTTGCATGCTCCACTTGCAGGTACGGTAGTGTTGGCTGAGTGGCAGCAGGGGGCACTCGAATACGGTGGTATGGTGATTCTGGAGCACACCGTTCCGGGTACTGACTATACATTCCAGACTTTGTACGGGCACCTCGGCAAGGCGTGTGTTGCCGCTCTTGCCATAGGGCAGTCGATTGCGGCTGGTGAGTGCTTCGCTGAACTGGGGGATACAAATGAAAACGGCGGCTGGTCGCCGCACCTGCACCTTCAGCTGGGCATACACACCAGCGGCATTGCTGACTGGCCCGGTGTGGTGCTGCCTGATGAGCTGGATCAGTGGCAGCAGATGTTTCCGAACCCGGCTGCGCTGCTTAATCTGCCAGACGATGCCATTGGCTATTTATCTGAAGCTCCAGAGTCGATAACACACCGTAGAAAAAAAGTTACCGCGCCTAACCTGAAGCTTTCCTATAGCCAGCCTGTACAGATGGTGCGTGGCTGGAAGCAGTATTTATTTGATAATGCCGGACGTTGTTACCTGGATGCCTATAACAATGTGCCGCACGTTGGCCATTGTCACCCTCATGTAACTGCGGCAATCAAAAAGCAGGTTGGTCTCCTTAGTACCAATACCCGCTACGTAAATAAAGGCTTGCCGGACTATGCTGAGGCATTGCTGGCACGCTTTCCCGCTGAGCTTGATACCTGCTTTCTGGTCAGTTCCGGCAGTGAAGCGAACGAAATCGCATTGAGGCTGGCGCGGCAGTTTACCGGAGCTACTGATGTACTGGTGTCTGAGAGTGGCTATCACGGTATCACACAAACCTGTATAGATATCAGCCAGTATAAATTCGGGCGAACCGGTGGTGACGGTCAGAAAGACTGGGTGCATGTGATCGATGTACCCGATACCTACCGCGGCAGGCATAAGGGCGAAGGTGCAGCACAAGCTTATATTAATGATGTAACAGCGCAACTCAATTCGCTCAGCCGCCGTGGACGCAAACTGGCCTGTTTTATATCAGAACCGTTCCCGAGTGTTGCCGGTCAGGTGATACCGCCCGACGGATATCTCGCCGGTGTTTATGATGCGGTGCGTAGCAGCGGTGCGCTGAATATAGCCGATGAAGTACAGACCGGCCTCGGGCGGCTGGGGCGGTGTAACTGGGGTTTCAGTTATCAGGGGGCAATGCCGGATATAGTCGTTCTCGGCAAGCCGGCAGGCAACGGCCATCCGCTGGGGGTGGTTGTTACGCGTCGTGAAATCGCCGATGCCTTTGCCACCGGCATGGAGTTTTTCTCCACGTTCGGAGGCTCTAACGTGGCATGTGCAGCCGGTCTTGCGGTGCTTGATGTGCTTGAACAGGAACAGCTGGCCGACAACGCAGAAGTTGTTGGTTCGCATATTCTGCGAGGGCTGGAAGATCTCGCAGCGCAGTATGCACTGATTGGCGATGTTCGTGGTGCAGGTTTGTTTCTCGGCGCTGATCTGAATCGAACAGACAACACACCGGCTACAGATGCTGCAGCCTATATTGTTAATCGCTTGCGTGATTACCGGATATTGATTGGTTCCGATGGCCCGCATGACAATGTTCTGAAAATCAGGCCGCCATTGTGCTTTTCTATAGAAAACGCTGATGCGCTGTTAAATGCTCTGGCCGATATTTTAGATGAAGAGCCGTTGCGAAAGTTGTGCTGATTTTTAAATAGCCGCAGCCTGGCAACTCGGGAGAATTATGAAATGAGGAGTAATAATAAAATGATGAAATTAAATTCGGCCCGTTGTGAGCTTAACTGCGTCGTGGCGGCATTACTACGGCGCATTAAATCCATTACTGCAGAGTCCAGACTGATTGCTACCGCTGCATTAGTAGCTATCTGGCTGGTACCAGGTCAATTTGCTTTTGCAGATAGTTCCGTCTGGAAAGTAAGCAAAGGCGATACGCTGATATATCTCGGTGGCACTCTGCATGTATTGAGTAAAGGCGACTACCCGTTGCCGGCGGAATTTGATGAAGCCTACCGGGCATCGGAGATCGTGGTGTTTGAAACCGACATCGTGAAAATCAGTCAGCCGGCGTTTCAGCAGGAAATGCTATCGACCCTCACGTATGAAAACGGCAGAACAATCCGTGATGAACTTAAGCCCGGGACGATCAATCTGCTTGAAGCCCATTTCAGTCAGCGCGGTATTCCGTTTGAGCGGTTTGAGCTCTATAAACCGGCTATGGTATCGCTATTGATTTCAATGATTGAATTGCAGGCACTGGGTATATCCAGTCAGGGGGTCGATCAATTTTTCTCAATTCAGGCAGTGGATGACAATAAAACTCAGCTTGAGCTGGAAAGCCCGCAGCAGCAACTGGCTATGATTGCCACTATGGCAGGTGATAAACCTGATCGCCTGATTTTACACACGCTTCGGGATGCAAAAAACCTGCGCACTATCATGGAGGATCTGGTTGCTGCGTGGCGAACCGGTGATACGGATCGGCTCGATACCGAGATGATCGAGGTAATGCAACGCGACTACCCGAACGTGTATGAAAATCTGCTGGTCACCCGCAATAACAACTGGCTGCCGGCGATTATGCAGCTGTTTGCGAGCGATGAAATTGAATTTGTTCTGGTCGGGGCGGGCCATCTGGTGGGCAGAGACGGGCTGCTGATGTTGCTGGAGCAACGGGGCTATCGTGTAGAGCAGTTGTAGTCGGTAGGTGCATTCCGGAAAACTGTGTTAATTTAGTGTTTACCAGCCAACTTTTGTATCCGATGCATTGCTGTTAATTCTATCGTCGTCGGTTACCCGCAACGAACCTCTGCTACAGACTCACTTCTTGATAAATTCCGAAAAAACGCCGCTCCGGCCTGTGGTGATCGCTTTGCTCGTGCTGTGCTTTTGCGTTTGCATGACAGCGATCAGCCGTGGCATGGGCGAGACGTTCGGTGTGTTTTTATTGCCACTAAGTGAGCAGTTCAGTTGGGAGCGCGCCACTGTCACCTCGGTGTATTCCGTTTACATGGTGAGCCTCGGTATCGGTTCGCTGCTTTCCGGTATGGCATTCGACCGGTTCGGCGCGCGTTTTAACTATACCCTGGGCGTGACGCTGCTTGCGTTTGGTTATGGAATGGCTGGATCGCTCGACCAGTTGTGGCAATTCTATGTGTCAATTGGGCTGTTTGGCGGGATAGGCGCAGCGATGGTGGGTATTGTACCAACTCAAAGCCTGGTATCCCGCTGGTTTGACAAGCGCCTGGCCAGCGCGCTTTCAGTAGCTTATGCAGGGCAGGGGCTCGGCGCTCTCATGATGGTGCCACTGACACAGCTTGCCATCGACAACTTCGGCTGGACCGGAGCTTATAAAGCCTCTGGTTTGTTATTTGCCGTGGTCCTGGTGATGGTATTGCTGCTGCCGTGGCGGGCGATAGAGCAGGGCGCACACGCCAACCCGCGCATGGCACCCGGTGGAAAGTCGGCCGGCGGACCGAGTTTGTCCGAAGCGTTAAAAACACGGGCCTTCTGGGGGTTCTTTTTTATCTTTACTACAACCGCCATCGGCATTTTCGGTATCAGCCTGCAGAGTGTTGCCTATCTGATTGAACGCGGATTCACCGAAGTTGAAGCCGCGCTCGCTTTTGGTGTTGTAGGCATGCTGAGCTTCGCCGGTATGGCGCTGACCGGCCTGGCCGCTGATCACTGGCCGCGGCATATTGTCGCCAGTTGCAGCTATATGCTGAGCTTTATCGGCATCGGTGCGCTCGCGCTGTTGCAGTTGTATCCGGGCTGGTTGTTATTACTTGTTTATGTCATTACTTTTGGTTTGTCCGCTGGTGCTCGCGGCCCCATTATCACCACATTGATGGCAGAAACGTTTGCCGGCAAAGGTTTGGCGTCTATCTACGGTGCCTCGAATCTAGGGCAGGGCCTGGGTGCTGCATTCGGAGCATTTGGTGCGGGCTTATTGTTTGATTTGACAGACGGCTATAACACCGGGTTTGCGCTGTGCTCAGTGTTTACGTTTATAGGTGCCTCGCTGTTCTGGCTGGTGCCTGAAATTCGCTATGCAAAGAAATGATGTCAGCGAGTAATTATGAGGGGCAACTCGGAGGATGGTAATACTGATTATGCCGTCTGATTTTTTTCTGCAGGAATCCCTGCCGGAGCCAGGCAGATAGAGCTGCGTATCCGAATCTTCTCTCTGCAGAGCGATTGTCACCAACAAGTCATCCAGGGAGGTTAGTTCGACAGCCTATCACGAAGGTCGAGGCAGTCAGGAGGGTTTGTTTGCGGTGTTCAAATCACAGCCTGCGCTGACCCTGGTGTTGCATGAAATTCCGGTCGGATCCACCGCGCCGCGTCCATAGCAGCATCTAAGGCGCTGTACTAGTTTTTCCTGAATATCACTTAGTCATTCTAGATAACTGCATGTGGTTGGTGAAAGATCGCGTGTCCTGAGGGATCCGCAGTAGCGCTGGTTTATGGACGGGCACTAAATAACCGCTACCAGAAGATAAAAATGCTGGGGAGCTTGTAGAAAAACGGCTTAAAATGGTTTCTAGCCAACTTGCTCAGCCACGTACTCAATTAACTTTCCCGTGTCGACATGAAAATTGTTAAACACGACGACACCAGCGGGATTAATCAGAATTAACCACGGCGTGCCGCCGGTTCGGTAGGCTCGCATGGTTACGGGACGTGCATGAGTTTTCTCATCACCCGGATCGTGGCCCATGGTAATGGGTAATTCATAGCGCAGTTGCAGCTTGCGAACATCTTCCTGTGTATTTGAGGTGAAGCCCTCGAACACGGTTTGAATCGCTGCTATGGCCACTTTCGGGTGATCGTGAAAGCGCTCAGAGAACTGTTGCAGGGTTGGAAATCCACTGCTGTGGCAACCCGGACACCAGTCTTGAAAGCATTTTAGAAAAACCCATTTTCCGCGCGCTTGCTGTACCGAAAAATCACCGGGATCGCCGTTCGCATCAATCCAGTAATCGAGCTCAATCTCAGGCGCTTCGTGACCCTGGATTCCGTGGTTGTTTTGTGCCTGCACGGTTTGACTGCCGATGCCGCCGGCGAGCAGTGCGGTGGCACCGCTGGCGATAAGAAAATCTCTTCGGCTGGGTGGCTGTCTGAGTATTGGGGTCGTAGTGAGGGTGTGAGGTTTTAGGTCAGATATTTTGATCGATTGAGGCGAATAGTTG
>MDLA01000179.1 GCA_001730015.1 Chromatiales bacterium (ex Bugula neritina AB1)
GCAATCCCTCGCGACTATCCGCATTTTCGACTTCAGCGTAGTTGCTGCCATAGAGCGCCTGCGCCTTTGCATCAAGTTGAGCCAGGCCATCGGTCAAGGTCTTGGCGGTTGCTGTATCTTCTTCTGCTGCCTGTGTAACGGATGTGACAATTGCCTCATAGTGCGACAATTTCAATTTATCTGGATGCGGGTAGATATCCTGCACCATCCTCAGAACACTGGCGCTTTGCGCAGAACTCAGTGCAGACGATTGTGCAAAGGCCACACCGCGTAACATCGAGCTGGTTGTAATGCCAGCCAATGTCGTCGTCATGAGAAACATGCGACGGCTAATGCCTTTGCTACCCTCTTTAGATTTGTCTAGCCGGTGGAATCGAATTGACATATTGTCCCCCCCCTTGGGATCGTGAAATGCGGTCAAGCCGCTGAACTTTCCTGACGCTCATGCAGACACAGGCGACTATTCGCCTCTCTAGCTAGGACATTAGAAAAATTGAAGAAATTGATAGTGCCGGGCATAAACTCATTCATCGCCACATGAGCCTCAGCCCGAGGAAGCGAGTGCTCTGGCTGGGCAACCTTATGCAGTTGTTGTATTACAGGCCACAGACCAAGGTCTGGTGTTTGCACCATGATTGCCGCATGGATTAGAGCGACATGACCTTGTGTTGTCTTCCGCCATCTTTGGGCCGTGCCTGCAAATTTACGCCCGCCGACCAGAACGTTCCAATCGCCATCGCAGAACGTATTTTTACAAGCCCCAGTTGTTGAAGACACCCTGAATCGAGTGAGCGATTCGCCAACAACATCGCAGATCAGACGATAGCCATCATGGATAGTGAGCGCGCCGGACAAGGGTACGACCATTGCGAGATTCAGCGTACAAGGCCCCTGAGGTACAACACCTCCACCGCTTCCACGTGTCACAACAGGCCATCCCGCGCGGGCAGAATTGGCCATTGGTTTTTTCATATCCTGCCGACGTGCCAGCGCTGCTGGGACAACCAATGCGTTTTCTTTTGCCTGCCAGATCAGCACGGCTTTCTGGGCTGCCTTAAACAAACTGGCTTCGCGTTCGATCCCCTCTGTTGCAGTAGAAAACGGTGCAACAATCATGGCTCGAAAGCCTCGATGGTTTCGCACAGACCTGTCAGCATATCGGCTGCCGGCGCCCCATCAATTGCTCGGTGATCAAAGGTCAGAGACAGACCAGCAAAAGATTTCCAGGCGACACTGTCTTCATCGCGCACCGCCGTTTCAATCGGTCGACCAACACCCAGAATGGCAATCTGGGGGGTGTTAATGATTGGCGTGAACTGTTCCACCCGGCTTAGGCCAAGATTGGAGATAGTGAAGGTGCCACGGGTCATTTCTGGCACAGTCAGTTTATTGGTCCGCGCTCGTTCCGCTAAATCGCGGCGCGCAGCGCGAAGCTCTTGTAGATTCATTTCATCGGCACCAAAAATGGCCGGAGCCGCGAGCAGGTTCCCTGGTAATGCAATGGCCACACATAGATCAATAGCAGCAGCGAGATGAACCTCTCGCCCCTGTACTGTACCGTTGATATCGGGATGAGATTTCAGTGTTTGCACAACCGCCGCCATCAACAGATCTTCAACCGAAATCGATATACCATCACTTTTGTACTGTGATTTGACCGCGAGTAACGCGGTCAAATCAACTCGTGCATGGTGGGTCAGCTGCGCTGCGGTATGCAGAGAGGCAACCATTTTGTCAGCAATCATTGCCCTGGCACCGCGAAGCGGGACGACCCTGGGTTCCGATGTCATCACTGTCGTCATGAAATCGAACCGATGACATCGCCCTTTTGAGCGACATCATCCTGCGCTTTTGCAATGCTCAGGATTCCTGTTGCAGGTGCCACAATTTCGTATTGGACTTTCGCGGTCATGATTTCAGCAATCAGCGCGCCTTCCGCCACGTTGGCTCCATCGATTGCCAGCCAGGCGGTGATGACACATTCATCGTCCCCCTCCCAAAGATCAGCGGCAATGATGATATCGGTTGCCATCGGGTACTCTCCTGTTGTTGTATCCCCCTGAATTCAGGGAGTTTGATTATTATGTTATACAAGGTTGGATTTAATTGAGATCAGCACACTATCGGTAACCATTACCCGGCATCCTGCCTACCAAAAGCACCTGCTGTCACAGTACGCCTCTGCTCAGGCAACTTTCATCTGATGGCAGGCGGCTACAATCTTGTCTGCATTGGGCAAGCAAAACTGCTCCAACTCTCTTGCGTATGGGATCGGTACGTCCGGGTAAGCAATTCGTGTCGGTGCAGATTTCAGCACCGAGATATCGTGCTCGGTGACACTGGCAATCACTTCGGCAGAAACACCGTAGCTCATGTAGTCTTCGTCAACGACTATAAGACGGCCGGTTTTGGCCACAGACTCACGAATTGTGTCACGGTCCAGTGGCACCAGGCTAACCAGGTCTACCACCTCTGCGCTAACACCTTGCTCTGCCAGCGTTCCCGCTGCAGCTAAACCATGATGAACCCCCAACCCTAGACTGACAATAGTGACATCAGTCCCCTCGCGTACCACCTTCGCTTTACCAATTTCCACGGTGTACCGTTCACCGGGGGGGACATGAACCGTTGCACCGTCTTCAGTACCCAGCCAACCCATGCCCTGAAGACGTTTATGAAACATGTACACGACAGGGCTGTCATCTTGTATCGCCGCGGTCATCAACCCCTTAGCGTCATAGGCATTTGATGGAGCAACCACTTTCATGCCTGGCAAATGCGCAAACGTGCCATAGAGACATTGCGAATGCTGACCCGCGTCCGAGTAACCACCACCGGTAGAAGTCATCAGAACCATAGGCACGTTGACGTTGCCTCCGGAAAAATAGGTATTCTTCGCCATCAGGTTGTAGATGGCATCAAAACAGACCCCAAAAAAATCGACAAACATCAACTCTACTACGGGCCTCATACCATCTTGAGCTGCACCAACAGCAGCACCAATAAACGCGGTTTCAGATATAGGCGTATCACGAATGCGTTCCGATCCGAACTCATCAAGCAGACCACGCGTATTGCCGTAAACGCCACCGAGTGCAGCAATGTCTTCACCCATCACAAAAACCGACGGATCAGTTTGCATCTCTTCCTGGATGGACTCAGCCATTGCACGGGCAATGGTTAGTTTTCTTTCATTAAGTAACGTCATTTGAATTTCTCCGGGAATTAATTTGCAAACACTTTTGTCAATGCATCTTCAGGTGCAGGAATTGCGCTATTGCGCGCAAACTGGATCGCCGCATCTACCGTGGTGGCAGCTTCGCCTTCAATTCTCTCGAAGTCAGCTTCGGTCGCCACACCATCAACTAGCATCTTCGCTCGCATCTTTGGAATAGGATCCTTCTCAAACAATCCGTCTTTTTCACCCTCTGGGCGATAGCCCTCTGCATCTCCCATAAAATGCCCTGCCAATCGATAGGTATCTACTTCCAGCAAGGAGGGTCCTTCCCCTGCACGCGCTCGGGCGATGGCCTCTCCTGCCGCCGCATAAATGGCATAGGGATCATTGCCTTCTATTCGCTTTCCCGGAATCCCATAGGCACCGGCCCTGTCGCTGTTGTTAGAGATTGCTGTTGAGGCGTCTTTTGCAACTGAAATCCCCCATGCATTGTCTTCAATCACACAAACGAATGGCACTTTCCACAAGGCGGCCAGGTTCATCGCTTCGTGCCAACCTCCTTGATTGACAGCCCCCTCTCCAACAAAAGCAACCGCGACACCGGGTTTGTTTTGCATCTTGCGAGATAGCGCTGCCCCGACTGCTGGCCCCATGCCCTGAGCGATGATGCCCGAACAGGCAAAATTCACATCGGGATCGAAAATATGCATGTGCCCACCACGACCACCGGAAAGACCCGTTGACTTTCCAAAGATCTCCGCTGCCATGCGCTCAAGATTGACACCCTTGGCAATCGCCTGGTGATGCGGTCTATGAGTTGCGGTAACAACATCCTCCGCTTTAAGATGAGCACAGACACCGACAGCAACCGGCTCCTGGCCGTTAGACAGATGCATCTCACCCGGAATCGGCCCGTCAGCCATATTAAAGGCGGGGGTCTTCCCCTCCATATAAATGGCCTCAATAGCCTCTTCAAATTTACGGCTTGTTACCATCATGCGGTACATCCAATGCTGCTCGTCGCGTGCAGGTGTCATTCGCTATCTCCGATAGTGTCGTTATCAAACATTTACTCTGGAACTAACGCTATCAAGCAAGATCATTAGCAGCAATCGCTAAAACCTTCGCCGCCCGATCTTCGCCGTTAATGTCTCAGGATGAGACAGAATGAGACAGTCATGGTTGGAATCGCCTACTCTGACGCAGGTGGCTCACCGTCCGTAGCAAAAGACAAAGACCCGAAAGTGAGTTAACTGAACGGAGGCACACTATCCGGCATGCAGACGCATACCAATCTAGACAGGTACCATATGAACGCATAACAATCCAGACACGCACCATATGAATGCACTTACGCAAGTGTGCTAACACATCAATGAAATTCGAACAGGCATATAAAATTAAGAGACCGCGTGTGAAGAGGCGGATTGGCTAGCGGCCAATTTCTAGGATGTCAGACACGACTACGGCCCCGCTGACGCAGCTATTTTTTCAACAGTGATTTGGTGGAAATGTCAGCCAAATCGCATTGGCGGTGACCGGCTACGCGTTTTTCCAACATGGGTGGCAGTGATTTGAATGGCCGCTTCAGTGCCTACCCACTGCCTGAACTGATCCTCGAACTCAGTAGTGATAGTGAGCCAAGTGTCTGTGCCGATGTCTAAGCGCTGCAGGATCGGGGGAAGAACGTCGTCTAAGACGCCGCTTTTTCCGCGTCGGATTATTCGGGCTATCCAATCCACCAGCTGAATGTAGGGGTCCAGAGAAAATGGAGTGCCAGATGGCTTGTCCTTGTGCTCGTCGCCTTGGAACCGGAGCAGTTCCACAGGAATGCAACCTACTTTGGCTGAAGCTATGCGTTTCTTGATACTGGTGTGTTCGCTCTCTTCTGGTGTCGTGGCAATTTTGGCTCGAACGGGGTTTAGATCAACATATGCCATGCAGGATAAAATGGCATGTTCATCCAAGAGCGCTTGACTCTTGTAACGGCTTTCCCAAAACGCACCGGTGCAGTTGTCTTCGGCATTGGCACGTCGTGAAATGGGTTCGTTGATGCAACGCATAAACCACGAAATGTCGATCAGTCTGGCTCTCCAGATTTCGGCAAGTTCGAGGACGTGACGCGTTTGAGAAGTGCTGAGTGAAGATGGTTTACGCAGCCAAGTGTTGTATCTCTATTTAAACCGTGAACTGCGACGGGAATAGACAGACATTAATCGACAACAGATTGCGTTGGAAAACAGATTAGTCTGACCAAGCTTGATCCCGCCGGCAACATTACCGTTGCAGGTTAATGTGCACAAGCAGGCGATCTTGCTGCACACTAGCAAGCTATTTTTTACTGATAAAAGGAGGTGGGTCCGCCACGTCATCAACCCGTGCGGACCCGTGACTGGTATGCAAGTGCGTTTGGCGACGCGCGTTACCAGTGAGCACTACGTTACCGGTAAGCTATGGCTTCATGCAACTCTGCCAATTTGCCCATGGCACCCCAAGGGCGGCTGCGGATGGGCTCGTCATGGCACTTACCCAAGAACTGCTCCGCTCGGTACTCGTATCGCCCGCTGGTACTGCCCCAAGGCTGGACGCACGGTCAGTGCGCTGCCAGACTGTTTGGCCTCACATCGCACCGGCACACTCAGTCAGTGTGAGGCTTGTGTGCGAGCACTTGAGCTGGCTCCTTCTCTAGAATCCGCCTGCGATCATCTGCGTACCGATATCGAGCTACCCGGGGCGATTCGCTACCTCTCTCGTTTGATCCGGGCCGTGCATGGTGCTCTAAGGGCGATTAAAGGGCTTTATCCTACAGCCTTTACTTGCTCACCCACTTTGACTGACTTTGCCGCTCTGCTCGCTACACCGCAAGTGCTGGTGGAGCTGCGTGATCGCATCGCTCCTCACCTGCCTTTTCTCCCCACACCACTTGGCTTTAATCCGCCGTCGATTACCCGGCAATCTTCCCGGCCAGCCTTCCAACACACCATGGGGCGTGACCCGCCGATGGCTCTCGTTGATGCTCCTGATTGAGGCAGCCATCGGGGCTGCTCAGACCTGCGGAGCACCCAATGACGATAAATACCGACCGAGTCAACCTGATTGAACGTGTGGCCTTGTTCCGCCACTCGTTGATCGCCCGACTATTGCCCGATGAACTCCCCCCGAGTGAACGGGCCGCCGAGATACAACGACTCACCAACCAGGACCACATCATTCCCGGCTCCACTCGCAATCGAGTGGCCGAGAGCACGTTGCGGGGTTGGTGCCGCGACTATCAGCGCGGCGGGTTCGATGCGCTTAAACCCAAACCCCGTGCGGATTCCGGGGAACCGCGCGCTTTGCGCCCGGCTTTGGCCGAACAACTGATGCAAATTAAAGAGGAGAACCCGACGCTTCCCGTCAGGCGGGTCATCGAACAGGCACGAAAGGAAAACCACATCGATGAACACGAGGTTGTTGCCGTCTCCACGGTGCATCGACTCTTTCAGCGCCTCGGGCTAATGACCCCTCAGACCGGTGAGGCACCCAACGATCGCCGGCGCTTTGCTTTTGCCAATGCCGGTCAACTGTGGATGTCTGATGTAATGCACGGCCCGGCCGTGATCGATCACCAGCGGCGTAAACGCAAAACCTACCTCATCGCCTTTATCGATGATGCCACTCGCGTAATCACCCACGCTCAGTTTGCCTTTAGTGAAAACACGCAATCGTTTCTGCCGGTGTTTAAACAGGCCTTGTTGCGCCGGGGGCTACCCGAGCGACTCTATGTCGATAACGGCGCAAGCTACCGCTCGCACCATCTGTCTTTAGTCTGCGCCAAGCTTAATGTCGCATTGATTCATGCTCGACCTTACCAACCTCAGGGGAAAGGCAAAATAGAACGGTTCTTCCGCACTTGCCGTGCCCAGCTGATCACGCATCTTAATGATCAGGATACGGCAAGCCTGGCAGCAATCAACCGGCGCCTGGCCACTTGGGTCGAAGCAGAGTATCACCACAGTCCGCACCGGGGACTGGATCAACAAACCCCGCTTGAACGCTGGTCACAAGTCTCTGGTGCGGTTCGCTACCCCGATCAACATCTCGATCTAGATGAGTTGTTTTTGTTCGAAACCGCTCGCAAGGTCAACACGGACCGGACGGTCTCTCTGAACGGCAAATTGTTTGAGGTGGACCCCACGCTCGTTGGGCTGCGGGTGACCTTGCGCTTTAACCCCGCCAATCCTGACGCTCCGGTGGGTGTGGTACATGACGGGAAGTTTATCGGTACCGCTAAACCGGTGGATCTGTACGCCAACTGCTTTGTGAAACGACATCGGCGCAGTGGTGTGATCGACACCAATACACCACCAGACACGCGGGCGGCTCTGACGATGCGCTCGTTAGACAACGGTGGCAACAAGAACAGCGGAGAGAGTAACTAATGTACCTGAAACATTTTGCCATGACTCACTTCCCCTTCGATCACACCCTGCCTTCTAACGATGTCTTTGCCACCAATGCACAGACCGAGGCCCAGATACGGCTCAATCACCTGTTGGAATTACGTGGCATTGGCCTGCTTACCGGTGAGCCGGGTTCGGGCAAAACCACCTTATGTCGACGCCTGACCGATGGTCTGCATCCGGGTTTGTATCGGGTGATCTATGTGCCACTTAGCACGGGCAATGTCATGGATATGTATAAATCAGTAGCCTGGGATCTCGGGTTGCCCACCGAGCGCAGTCGAGCCAGTGCCTTTCGAGCCATTCGCGCCGAGGTCTCGCGGCTGTTACTCGAAGGCAAGCAACAGCCGATGCTGATCATCGATGAAGCCCATCATCTGCGCAACGACGTGCTTGAGGACTTGCGCCTGTTGACCAACTACGAGATGGATTCGCAAAACCGGCTCTGCCTGCTGTTTGTTGGTCTGACTGAATTGCGCCGACGCTTGCAGATGTCGGTGCATGAATCACTTGATCAGCGAATCGTTATGCGTTATCAGCTCGGCGCGCTCACCCGTGAGGAAATTGCGGACTATTTAACCCATCGCTTGCGTACGGCAGGCTATGAGCTTCCACTGTTTGATGACAGTGCTATTGAGGCTATTTACCAAGCCACACAGGCACTGCCGCGTAAAGTGAATCGTCTTGCCCACTACGCCTTGACCGCCACCGCTATTGCCCAAGAGCGCATTGTCAATGCGGATTTGGTGCAATCGGCTTTGCAGGAGATCGGACTATGAACACCTACCGGCAATTACACTTACCGGATATGGATCGATGGTCCGTTGATCAGATCCTTGCTGTCTATGAGCTGTGCCAGACGATCAGCGCAACACTGATGCTCCATCATGAACAAGAGCTCATTGATCGGATGATGGAAATCGACCAGCGCTGTGAACAACGGATACCCAATCCAACACTGCCATTGCCTTTCGATGATCCTTTTTGATCTCCTGCCGGTAGCCGCTAGCTGGCACCGGTAACAAAAGCTCTTTTCCCAAAAAACCGCGACAATTGTTCGCGGTTTTTTGGTTTCTAAATCCCGCTTTATAATAATTTACAGCGTAATTTCGATGTCGGTTCTAATGTGGGAAATTATGCCTTTCACAACTTGATTTTTCGTGAGTTTTCTAGCTCGGTTTTTTGTGGGATACAACAATGGCCTTCAGAGCGCACTGTGTGAGCTGGGCGGTACGCCAAAGGAGCATCGCACAGACAGTCTTTCTGCGGCCTACGTTAACGCGGCACAACAGCAAAGTCTGACCGAACGTTATCATGGCTTGTGTGAGCACTATTCGATGAAGCCGACAGTGAACAATCGAGGGGTAAGCCACGAGAACGGCGCCATTGAAGCGCCTCACGGGTCGCTAAAACGCCGCATTGCACAGGCATTAAAACTTCGTGGGAATAGTGATTTCGCTAGCGAATCCGATTATCGACGTTTTATCGAAGGCATCGTTGAACGGCTGAATAAAAGGTGCCAAGGCCGTCTGGGTGAGGAACAATCGCATCTCACCCCGCTACCAGAGGGTAAGGAAATTTCAGGGGACATGCATCCATTCATCCCCATTCTTCCTCATCACTCATGAGTGACATATTCGTGCAACGGAGTTGCCCCCAACCATTTGTTAAGATGTAGACTGGCTAACCCTT
Organism: Chromatiales bacterium (ex Bugula neritina AB1); assembly: GCA_001730015.1. Taxonomy (GTDB): domain Bacteria; phylum Pseudomonadota; class Gammaproteobacteria; order Granulosicoccales; family Granulosicoccaceae. The sequence goes on from MDLA01000179.1 coordinate 9,313, forward strand.
TCGCCAATGCTTATGCTAGTGGGACTCGATCTCCGATCAAGGAACTGTCTAAATATGGGGAATTTCGGGGGGCAGGCACTCATTGATCGAGCGGGCACTGAGAATCGGAGCATGGTCAAGGCATTGAGTGCTACATTTACAAAATGGCGAAGACACCCATGCTAACTGATACTAGGAACGGCGCTCTCAAGCTTCTCCTTAAAGTAAGAACATTACCCTGATGTCGCATGAAATTTCGGCTCAGAACCGCTGCGCTGCTTCTATAGCAGCATCTATGGTGCTGAACTCGTTTTTCCTGAATCTCACTTAGAGTAACTAAGCTCTACTCAGCAAAAACTCCGTGCTGCGCATTATATACAGCTCTATCAGCTTCTGATCTCGAAATTTCATGCAACACCAGGGATTACTTAAACCGATGGTCCACCCCTGTTCTAATCACGGTACCTGTAAAAACCCAGGAAAAAGCTTTGCAAAGCCGTCCTTCCCACCATTTAACGCAGCTCCATGCTTGTATTTCACAAATGTAAGACGCTATAGTAAGGAAACATACTTAACGTAAAGAGCCTGCGATGTCACAGGCGACGATGACCACAAATGGGCAGATCACGATACCCGCCGGTAAGAAAAGCACTGAATCTCAAGGTCGGGGATAAAGTCGTCTTTATCGCTCGTGAATCGGGAGAGGTTATGATCTTTCCGGCGACACGCGAAGTAAATTCCATCAAAGGCATGATCCAGAAACCAGTTGACCCAGTCAGCCTGGTTGCTTCAGATCGTCGAAACTTCATGCAGACATCGAAGGCAGGCACTGCCATATATCGGCTTTTTGAACAACTGCCGATGATGCCTCGCTTCACCTTTGAGAGAGTTCGGAAATTGCTTGATACCAGTTTCCCTACCGCTACTGCTGCGGTAAAAGTCCTTGAAGATCTGGATATAGTGACTGAGACAACGGGGCAACGAACTAATCGACAATATAGCTATATCGCCTATATTGAGTCACTAATTTTCTAACCGATGTAGCAAGGGGCGCTCTGCATCCTCTCGCTGGTACGAACGACGTCACCGCACGAATCAAGAAATGGAACACCAACAAATAGTATCGAGACAGACATAAGGATATAAATGGACATACACCCTAATTCCCACAGTTCGATTCACCAGTGTTATTAGCTCGATCTAGAATAAGAAACTAACAATCAGGAAGAGCGCATGTTCATACCAAATACGAACGACCAACCAAGCGCGGCGACATCATCAAACCCCAACATTTCAACCTCATCAACTACACCACGGTCACAGCCATTAAAAAACCAAATACTCTCGCTAACACGATCACACGCTAGCGTTCGGAATCTGCGAATACCTTTGATATGGCTGGCAGTAAATGTACTTGCAGAATTGACTACAATCGGCACTAGCTTATCTCCCTTTGATATTAGCAGGTCTACTTCACTACCGTGGCGATCGCGAAAAAAGTGTACACGTGCATCCCTGCCCTGGTTCCATCGCACTTTTAGATATTCTGAAATTGCGAAGTTTTCGGCCAAACCGCCTGCGAGTGGATCGCGAGAAAGTTGAGCCTCTGATTCAATTCCTAACAAATTGCAAGTGCATACTAACTGGACAGCCATTCTAATAAACGATTAAAAACTCGAACAAAGGATTTAATTCAGTCTCATGGGAATTCATTAACACAGCCGTCCAGTTAGCGCTGCGATAGTCAATAACCTAAACGCAGTAACTCACATAAGAGCCATTACGTCTCAAAACGATGACCCTGTGTTTGGCAAACTAAAGAACTAAGACTCTCTTTCGATTCCCATAGATTTGATTCGCATAGAATCCATGTGCTAATTTTATTAGCGGAGTCCATTGCAATTTCAGGTGAATCACCGCACCTGTTTTCAGAGATAGCCAAGCCGCTCGAATTGCGAGTTAATCAGCCCATTGTGACCCCTCATGGCGCAAGTCGACAATAACGCGTGCAGGGCCTAAATTTGTCGATAGCCTCTGGATTCAACAGAGTTGCCAACAACCAATTAGATGACTAATCAGTCGATGATATTCCCGTACCCAAATCAGATCGTTAAGATCGCTCTTACATCGGGATCTCTAAAGGCATTATTTTGATCATCAAGACGGTCATAGTCAGTGCCTGCCATGTAACCGTATTTATCTAAGATATGACGGCCAGTTTCGCACCGAAGTCCCCAACTTTCTATCGTTTTTATGTGCTCAACAACATGGGATTTTTCAGGATAACTCGCAGGCGATACCAACCGAACCAGATCACCCTGGCGAAGCATTGGTGATTTTAGAAGTCCGGAGTTCATAGATGGTTTCCCAATGCCAATGTAGTATTGGCAGATTTTGCAATTTTAAACTTAAAGATTAATAGTTCGCCACTTGCCTTATTATCCCTGTTCAGGCACTGACGCTCACGGGGAATAACTTATGTGCGGTATTGCCAGCGCCTGAAAAGATACAAAAAATCGCCGCCATGCAGGTATATTCTCTATTGCCGATCGCCCATACCGCTCGCGTGGCAACCCCTTCGAATAGACTGTGCCGCATATAGCACTCCAGCCTTCAATTTCAACAATCATAATGTGCCTGTACTCAGCATCTATTGTGTTTCCTGCACGCAACATCGACAAGATACAGTCCCAAGGCAGAGTCTGGCAAACCAGTTAGCTCTTCGCGCTACCGTATGATTGACTACAGGACCTCAGACCGGCAAGAGTGCACCGAAACACTCTGCCAGCAATTCTCCGACGGTCAGCAAATACAGCCCAGCCTCAGAAGCTAACCGAAAACTCATTCAGAGTGAAAGACCCCGCCCCCCACCACATCTCAGTGCCAATCTCGATCGCTCCCATATAGAACTCGGGATCGAGCACATCGATCTCCAGGGCTGCTGCGTTAGCTGCAGTCCAATCACGCGTCCAGTCTACAAAGCGCTTCCAGTTCAGTGTGCCACTGGTCGTTGGCGTTTGTGCAGTAAACGCGATGTAGTGTTTATTGCTTCGTGGCTTGATATAAACATTCCACAATTGGTTGTCTACCATTACACCGGTTAGCGCCAGATCACCGGGGGTTCTGATTGTCGGGTTGTTAACCCAGATCATCATTTCATACACGCGGTTATCAGTACGATTACCATTTTCGTCAAAGTCGCACGGACCGCGGATGTCATCTGAATCATGAAAGAATGATTCTAAAGCGACGTTGCGTTCGGCATCTTCTTCGAGTGTCTCGCTGAAGTCGTAGCGGACCACAAACTCCGGCAGATTCTTCACCTGCTCCGGCAAACCCGTTTCCTCCTTGCTACCGGAAACGTGGGTTCCCAGTTTCGGACCATACAAAACTTCCGGATAGGCTTTTACTTCGAACTCACCGAACTGCGAATTGGTATCGAACTGTCCCAGCCAGTCATAAGACCAGGCCGGTGTGACTGAGCCATTCGCGTTTTCCGTAACGTTTATAATCTGTGACCAACTGTCATTAGACATGGCCTTCGCATTCCACGCGTTGTTCAGTACAACATATTTGTCATAGGCAACGGAGGCCCAGGCTTCACAGTCGGCGATAGTATTAGATAAGATTGGTTGCATGTCTTCTGACAATGGGGTGGTAATGCTATCGGTTTCTGAGACCGGTCCGGGCACACCATTTACTGTCGACTCGACATACCAACTCAGGTTGTTATCGTAATAAGCCAGTGCCGTAGTTGCACTGCACATACCCTCGCCGGTCTGACAATTAGCAGCTACCGGATCGAGAGATCTTGCGTACCCGCTGGCGCCGGCATCTTTCACGACAATTTTATAGGCCTCTGCGTTAGGAACGGCGGGCCAGACAAACAACGGCTGCGCTGTATCCAGAACGCCCCGGGGTGGAACAGCGGCTGAACTATCTGTGCCATCTGTACTATCCGATACGTCTGTGCCATCGGTGCCATCTGTACCATCCGATACGTCTGTGCCATCGGTGCCATCTGTACCATCCGATACGGATGTACCATCTGTGCCGCTATCAGAATTACTTTCAGTCGGGCTAGCATTATCAGCATCCGGTGTTGAACTACCACCACAGGCCGTCAGCAACACGGCACAGAGCACTGGCACTATTAACTGTATATTCAAAAGATGACTCCAATCGTTATACTTCCCGGTTAAAATCCGGGTTTACAGAATTCGGGGGCGACAGGCATGTTACAACAGGCAAGTTAAAGAGCCTCTTGATCAAAACCCACTTCACGTCATGACAAATTAGATGAGCCGACCAAGTATTGCAAGTTAATTTACCGTTGTTGTTATGCCCGTGGTTGGACCTTTCGGTATTGAAAAGGTTTAGGCTGGATAATACGGGCTATTCATTTTTTTCAATAGAAATGGTTAGTGATTTGGTCTCACCTGCAAACCATTTTTGCACGTAAAGCGATCCAACGATCGGCGCTTTCCCCTGCTCCGGAATCTCCTTGTAACGCACGCTGTTTTTGGTTTCCTTTTCGAACTCAAAGTGCACGGTGACGACTGACATAACAGGTCCTTATCTGATCTTTTCAAAGTTTCAAATTGCAGCGATGCTACAGGGAAACTCACCAGCATTAAACCAACTGCCGCTCGCCTGATATCCCAACAAATGGTTTCCTTGACCCTGTAAAATAACTTGATTTCATTCGTGCCCTCCTTTAAGTTTTCCTTATTGGGAATTTTAATTCCCATATATGGAAATATCTGTGGCAAAATGCTTCATCACTATTTTGAAACTGGCAGAGTGTCTGTCTGAAGCGCCGGGCAACGGATTTTCGAAACCCGAAATTGTCGAGAGAGTGGGCCTGCCCGTATCAACCGTTTACCGACTCCTGACGGAAATGGAGCAAGCCGGTTACATCTACGCTACACCTGAAGGCCGTTTGTTGCCAAACTTTACTTTTGAGCGACGAATCGGTGCTGGAAATATTACTCCCGTCCAGTTGCGCCAGGCATGCGCCATTGTTTCTGCAGAACTCGAGAGCACATCAGAGATCATTCTGCGTCGCGGACACAGCCTGCTGTGGCACATTACCAATGAGCATGCACTGCAGCGGGTCAAGCTTAGAGCACATCCCGGCTACGTCCGCGCCACCTATGAACTGGATTCGATTTCCCGGCTCGCATTAGCTCATTGCAACATAGACGACATAGAAAATAGCTGGGATTTATCGAGCTTCTATGAGGTGGGTGTACAGGGGAATCGCCTGAGCTGGAGCGACGCACGTGAGCGTATTCTGGCGACCGATAAACACGCTATGCAGTATGACATGCTGGGTAACGCCAAGGGTATTAGACGATTCTCAGTTGCTGTTACCACATCGAGCAGCGAATTCGTTTGTCTTCTTACTGTTGCCGAAGCAGCAACACCCGTACGTGATGAGGAAGCGCACATTGCACGAATACGCACGACACTTGAGAGTGCTCGTTTGACACTTGAAGGTGCCGGTGAGAGTTTAGAAGTTTTGAGTAGAAGTCGTTAGCACCAGCTAGTTTGAGTCCATAAATCGGGGCGTAGCGAGGGTCACACAGGTGTGTGAGATTTCGCCTGCCACATGTGGGCGTTTAGTCATTCTAAATAATTACATGTGGTCGGTGAAAGATTGCGTGTCCTGAGCGATCCGCAGTAGCGTTGGTTTATGGATGGGCACTGGCTATCGGGGTTGACGCCGGTCCCCCATTTGCGCTGAAGATCGGTTAACCAGGTTGATACGTCGAAGGAAGTTATGAAAATATTAAACAAGGGTCTGTTATTTTTGCAGATGTGTCTAGCGTGATTCTCTCGCACAGCGCTAATGCAGAGGATCTGGTTCTGTCTATCGGGTCTCGCGGCTATGGTGCCGTCGTCGGGCCCGCTATTGAATCTCCATAGAGTGAATTACCTTTCTGCAGCCACACACCCCTTTTAAGACTTTGCTAAAAGCACTCCTTTCGCAGGATATTTTTATGAGTAAGCAACCCAATATAGTGTTCATAATGGCAGACGATCATGCGTCGAAGGCGATCAGTTGCTATGGAGGTGGCATCAATCAAACCCCGAACCTGGATCGGCTGGCCGACGAAGGCATGCGCTTTGATCATTGTTACGTAACTAACTCAATCTGCACGCCCAGTCGCGCTGCAATTCTCACCGGTACTTATAATCACGTGAACTGTGTGTCCACCCTGGACACACACATTAACAATCGCTTACCCAATGTGGCAAAGCACCTTCGCACCGGCGGATATCAAACAGCCATTATAGGAAAATGGCATTTGGGCGAAGGTAAAGAACACGAGCCGACCGGATTCGATTTCTGGTCAGTACTGCCCGGCCAGGGAGAATATTTTGATCCAATAATGATCGAAATGGGTGAAGAGATAGAAGTGCCGGGCTACGCCACTGATGTTATCACCGGGAAATGCCTGGAATGGCTGGACAAGCGTGATTCAGCAAAACCGTTTTTCCTGATGTGCCATCATAAAGCACCACATAGAGAATGGGAGCCACACCCGAAAAACCGCGGGATGTACCAGGAGGATATCACCGTTCCCGAGACCTTCAACGACGATTATAAAAACCGTGCAAAGGCGGCTGCGGAAGCCAGAATGCGTATCAGGGACGATATGTCATACGCTGATCTGGGATGGGTTCAACCAGAGGGAGGATCCGAAGTCGGTGAAAGAACCATGCGAAGCAGTACTAACCGCAAAATACCCAATCCTGAAGATGTCTCAGGGATTCGCTTGATCGATAAAGATACCGGCGAAGTATATACCTTTAAAGATAACGAAGAACTGAGCCATTTCAAGTATCAACGTTATCTGAAACGTTATCTTCAAACTATTGCATCAATTGATGAAAGTGTGGGTAAGCTGCTCGACTACCTGGATCAGAACGGTTTATCCGATGATACGGTTGTTATCTATACATCTGATCAAGGTTTTTTCCTCGGAGAACACGGATGGTTTGACAAACGATTTATGTATGAAGAATCATTCCAGATGCCGTTTCTGGTGAAATATCCCAGTATAATGGATGCAGGACAGATCAACAAAAACGTGATATGCAATGTAGATTTTGCACCAACATTCCTGGAGCTGGCAGGACTCACCATACCATCCTATATGCAAGGCGACAGTTTCCTTCCATTGCTCAACAACACGGCAGGCAGTGACTGGCCTGATATCGCTTATCACCGCTACTGGATGCACAGGGACCCGGATCACAACGCATATTCTCACTACGGTATTCGCAACCAACGCTATAAACTAATCTACTGGTACAACGAGGGCTATGATCTGCCAGGTACAAACCATGGCGGTGAAGATAGGGAGTGGGAATTATTTGATTGCGATAAAGACCCGCTGGAATAATTCAATCTCTATGGTGATCCGGAATACCAAAACGTGGTGATTGATTTGACCGCCCGGCTTGATAAAAAAATGGCAGAAATAGGCGATGAGCCGGAGCACCAGGCGGTTAAAACATTCAACAGCGGCGGGCTAGTTCCGACCTCATTTTGCAATAAAATATGATCAACTATTGATTAAATGAGTAATGCTCAGGGTAGTCTATTCAGGATTCAAACGGACAAATTTTTGTTCTATCACGCCGCCGTTCCATTGATCTACATTTTTCTCGCCCTCCAGAACAAAACCACAACTATCATAGAGGCTACGAGCAGCATCAAGGCCTTTGAAGGTAGTTAGATACACTCTGCAAAAATTCAATTGATCGCAATGATTGATCGCTCTGGTTATCAACTTCCGCCCTAATCCCTGCCCTGCAGACTGTGGCGAAACAATAAACCAGCGCAAATGGGCACCACCAACATCAGCTTCAGAAGCATCGATTGTTATTGATCCCAGCAACCGACCATCAGAAGAATAAACAGATAAAAATAAATCATTAATTTGATCCATTCTACCGAGGAATTCAGCCATTTCGCCGGCAACTTTCACTTCGAATTGCTGACCGAAATTCCAGTACGTATGGTAGTAGTCTACGTGCAGCTTCAATACACTGGCTAATGCTCCGGGACGATAACCGGAGTATGTTACGGTATTGTTCATTTCTGATGAGACCACAGTGCAGATTTTAAAATTCGGCGTGAGAACTCCGGGTTGAGTTTATCTGGCGATGTGATCAAACGCTTCCAAATTATGGCTATAATTACCTCAGCTGCCCACACTGGATCAATGTGTCCGTCGATTTCACCATTGGCAATTCCTTCTTCGATCGGATCAGTTAGTAGATGAGATCTCTCAAGAAAAAGGCCCTGCTCGATCGCAACAGCCACTCGCTCGTTATGAACAGATTCAGCAACTAGCCCGACTAGAATAACTCCGGCAGCTGTCGATTTATAACGACAAAATAGCTCACATAAAAAAAGGTGCAGTTGCTCAAAGCAGGTTGCTCCAGCCACGTTGGTAACATCAAACGCTACCAGATGCCGATATGTCTCGACATACAGCTCGGCCTTTGAAGGCCACCACCGGTAAATTGTTTGCTTGCCGACTCCGGTTGCTGAAGCTATGCCTTCGATCGTGGCTGCCTGATAGCCAACTGAACCGGCTATGCCTGCAGCAGCACTGACTATGCGCTCGTGTTTTAGTCGCGAACGACGCAGCTCTGACGGGGTTTTGGATTTCGACATAACCAAAATTTATACGAGACGCAGCGTCTCGTCAACAACCTGACCCGCTAATCCATCTGAATCAGTCAGATACTATTGCGATGCGGTTCCACATATCGAGCAAGTGGAATCTCAGCCGAACTTGTGATTTCAACCAGTAAATCGGGATGATACAAACGGGACACCTCAACCGTAGTTGTAACCGGGAATGGGGGTTTGAAATACCGTTTGCGGATAGCCCCGGTTTCCATAAAGCCTTTTATATCAGTTACATGATGAACCAATGAGTATATATCTTCCATCTGCCCTCCGAATTCAGCAAGCACAGACTGTATATTTTCAAGACTTTTCTCTACCTGTGCACCGAGATCACCCGCACCGACGACATTTCCATCGATATCAAGTGACACCTGCCCTTTGAGATGAACTATTTTCCCCGCACCCTGCACCACCGCCTGTGAAAACGCTCCGAATGGAGTCCATACACTGGTAGGATTGAAGCTATCTATTGCCATTACACTAAACCTGGTAAAGAAGAACAAAATCAACTCTGGTTTTGCATAAAATTCCGGCCCGGAACTGCCACGCTGCTTCTATAGCAGCATCTAAGGCGCTGTACTCGTTTTTCCTGAATATCACTTAGAATGACCAGGCTCAATCCAGTAAAAACTCCATGCAGCACCTTTTATACTGCTTCGTAAGCTCTTGGACTCGAAATTTGATGCAATACCAGGGTAAAGGGTTGCCACTAATCTAAAGAACATGACGAAATGCAGCGAAAAATGGTAGATGAATTGCGGAAATGACAACACCTATAAATCCGGGTATTTTTCGACCTGTCACAATAGATATGCAACTTAAACCAGCACCCACAGCAAAAAATACAACGCACAACCACCCTACAAAGACTGCATGTGCAACACCCCCCATTTCGATTGAAAGGTATACAGTCGAAATAGTAAAACACAAACTTACCATACTCACAACAATAGCAATTTTTCCGATTCTCTGGTTCAATACTTTTATAGTCATGGCAGTAGAAAACTGAAGTAGACTCACCCCAACAACCTAAGCAACTCCAGATACAGCGACTTTTTCTGCTCCGGAGCAGGCGGCAAGGTTTCTATATCCCCACCCAGAATCTTATAGGTTCTTCTAAATGCGGCTATTTTCTCTTTCTCTTCCGGAGAACGCTCCAACAGCTTGGCCAGTTCTATTCCCACAATCTCTCTCGCTGTTTTTCTGCCTTTTTTCTTAACCGACGGATCAGCGCCAAGCTCCACGAGTAACTCTACGGCCTGCAGATTATCGGCAATCGCTGCTGTTATTACAAAGGTCCGGTTATCTTCATCGAGGTAGTCAATATCAACACCTGATTTCACAGCCACCTCGATTGATTTTAACGCTAACTGCTGCCTCTCAACACTACGGCTTTTTAATTCGGCGCCATATTTATCAGTGGGTTCATAATAAGGAAAATTCAATCGGGAGACAAAGTCATGCGCTAAATTATCATCGCCCTTAAACCGCAGCCCATCTGATAACAAATACTGTAATTGCGATAATCGCTGATATTTTCCTTCGGGCTTGTACGGTGAGGAATGGATTTCACCTCCCCCGTACCCTCTCGTCGCGTTAACAAACGCACTGAATATGTCACGACGGTTTTCACTGGTTACTTTGATACCCAGATCGACCGCCATTTTCAGAATTTTCAAACTGCCACCACGAACAATGGCCTCAAATAGCTCAGAGGTATTTTTCGGGAGTGTAGCCCCGCTGGAAACAAAGTCGGCAAATATTTTCTCATCACCACCACGAGCTGCTGCCTTCAGCCAACCGTACCTGAGTGATGTGGAATCAGTTGATTCTATAGATGCCCCATATTCTACCAGCAGCGTCATTACTTCATATCGGCCAAGTACAGCAGCAAACTCCATTGGCGAAGCTAACGTTTTATCGACGAATTCGAGTTGTCCGTCAGCCCGCGCACCATTAATCAGGAGCTGCTCGATAACATCTACAGAGCTGTGGATAACAGCTTGCGTCAGGGAGCTTTTGTCGTACGAAGTAAGCAGTTGCGTATTCGCTCCCTCCGCTAACAAGACTAAGGCTGCGTCGTTATTATTTGCTGAAATTGCAAGGGATAACGGATGATCTGAGTACTCTCCATTATCGTTGACCGCAACACCCAACGCCAGCAATGTGCGAAAGTAAATATCGTTGCCAGATTCAACGGCAGAACGAAGCAAACGCACACCGTATGTGTCAATCAGCCGGGGCCCATGCTGCTCTATGTTTACCAGAAAATCAGGCTCATTATCGTTTTTAATATTTTCCAACAACCATTCCACAAGAGCTGGTGCCTCCCAGATTCCAAGTGTATTCGGCCTGGTAGTAAAACGACTATCTCTTTCGCCGGAAACAAACTCATCATTACGGCAGTTGTATTGAGGGTAACCGTCATCGTAAATAGTTACGCCATTTTTCTGTAGCACTCCCCTGGGATCACGCTTTACAGATGTGGGCTCGACCTGGCACAAAGCCACTGCAATTGCATCGTACAAGCTTTCCGAAAGTACCTCTTCGGGGCTGTAGTAACAATAATTGTTTTGATCGTGTTCATCAGAACCACAAGAAGTTAACTCGATGTACTGATCCAGAGTCACCGCGCGTTTCAATGAACTCGCTACTAACTCATTACCAACGATTGTACAGATTTCCGACTCCGTGCCTCGTGCAAATTGAAATTCGGAATTTAAACAGTAATCGGTGTAGCGCATGGTGAGCTGCGCTACGTTCAAGGTGTTGTTGTGCCATTGCTGTTCTATCTCACGGTGCAGGCTTGTACTGTGCACGGGCACACTGGCAAGTAATGACAACAACAGTAATAGAATTTTATTCTCCATTGTAATCACCTGTTGGCGCTATTTCGAAGTGACCATTTTTAGTCCATATATACCCGTTGCCAATACCACACACGGGTTGATTCATATGATCTACCTTATACTGGCTCCAGCTTTCACCACAGTCCGTACTTTTCGCCAGATGCTCATCATCAAATAGATAAATGACATTGGCATCTTTACTCCAGCAGAAATCAATCTGCTCATCCCAACCGACCGGATCAATGGCTTTCCAGCTGATTCCAAAATCATGGCTGAAACTTAGAACATCTTCCCCGACAGCAGCGAGGCTGTTGCCATTACCGGAAACAACAATTTTGTACCAGTAACCGTCAGCACCCATAGGATAATCAGCCCAGGTTTTACCGGCATCAGTAGAAACACTCGCGCGGCGCACCTCTGAACTGACGACAACAACTTTTTCGCCGTTATCGCTTACCGTAAATACTGCATCAGTGAAATATTCATTCTCCGGTAACGGGATCTCCAGTGCATTTATCTGCGCAAGTCGTAGCGAACTGTTTTGCAGAACAATCTTAGAAATGGTGTCGTCTGATCTCAGCAGATGGCAGGCAGGCTCTTGGTTACCGCAACGCATCTGACTGACAGGTTCTGCTCGCCATCGGTTGTCTGCTGTACTCTGCATTCTGGTGGCTTCGAATGAATGCCAGGTTGCCCCCCCATCAAAGCTTGTCAAAGAAGAAAACCCACCCTCGCGATATAGCCAGATCGCTTTACCATCGCTGCTGAGACCAAGCGCATCATATCGCGGTGTATCCCACTTGCTTACTACTGTTTGCAACTACGTTTTACTACCGATACGAACCAGCTTGCGGGGAAACAATATCCAGATAAATTTCCCGTCGGCCGATGTTTCACTGGCAATCGACGCTTCTTCATTGGCAGAAAAATATTGCTGCCAGCTCATACCGGCATTCTCACTCAACCAGAGCCTGGATTTTTTATCGAAGGCAAAGGACACCTTATCACTCACTGGTAAAACCTTTGTAATTTCGGGGCTGTAGACTTCAACCTTCCAGTGCCGGCCTTCATCAGCACTGAGTGCTAGAAACCCTCTACCCACAAACCAGCTTATATTTCCTGTCTGCTGTGGTTTGTATCGCATATTACCGATGTGCGCCTGTCCGACGCGGGTAATCTGATTTTCTACCGACGGAGCTGCCCGGGTACCACCGTAAATATAATCCTCCGGCCAGTGCAACGGAGCAACAAACTGTTTTTCCAGGTCGGTCAATGTTTCAAGTGTCGCGCAGTGATTTGTTGCCAGCTCACCGTCGTAATCACACAGTGGCTGCCAATATTCGCCAGTTTTATCGTATCGGTACAATTTATTAAAGAACAAGCCTCCCGCAAGAGCCAGGGTTCGCGTATCGTTCATCGCAAAAGGCGTGTCAAGTAAACAATCTTTTTTACCGCTGGCAAGGTTGACCACCGCCGAGTTCCACGTTTTTGCAAAATCACGGGAATAGAAGAACCGGCATCTGGCTGTAAACGATCCGTAACCAGTTTCCGGGTCCAGATGCATCTCGGATCTATCCCGCAACAGGGTTTCTTTGTAGCGTTTTCCGGTCGCTTGCCGATAGGCAGATTCTACGGTTAACTCACGCCAGGTTTCACCGCCATCCTCGGTAATTTCCATTCCGGAATACCGCTCACCAACCCACCCACGTTTCCCGGCGCTGTCAAAGTGAATAGCGTCGCCATAATAGGAAAGATCTTTGATTTTTTCCCAGCTGGATCCACCATCTACAGACCGAAATAGCTGATCATCGCTAACAGCTAATCGTTCGTCTTCAGATAAAAACCAATAGTCATTGTAAATTGTTGTGATTGATTGCAGCGAACTTTCATCGTCACCCGCTGTTTTTGAAAGCCTGGTGCGCCCAGAGGGTTCACGGTTGACTACGGCCGAGACAAGATTCCCAACCAACTCAGCGGTCGCACCGAAGACACCGGCGTGCTTTACAAGCGTATAGGAAATCGGCAGTCCTAAAAGGATCACTACAAATGCTCGAGGGGCAAAACGCCACCCGCTTAGATCAAACGCACGCCCGAAGCCAGTATGAGAAATGAGTATACACAGACAGGTAAACTGTACAAATGCCGCAAAAAATACAGTGGCAGTTGAGAAAATATAGATGAAAGAAAAAAAGCTAAGCCCGAAGAAACCCAGATACAATGGTAACCGATAACCGTTAACCTGATTGCTATCGGCATTCTTTGCCTCCAGCGCAAACAGCAGATAAATAATACCTGATAGCACGGAAACACAAAACGGAAGTACATAATAAAAAATCCCGAAATAGAACCCACTCAGTAAACCGCTGTATTCGGTAACCGCGCTTACAAAGGCCAGCACGTTGACTACTACAAAGAATGCCAGATCGGCTTGCAGACTGATTGCCTTAGGTATCCGGGAAACAAAACGCCACAAAACCAGGCCGATCAGCGTGTTAAGAAGGCACGCTGCAGCGAATTGCAAATCCCCGGGAATCGGGTGGAGAATGGCCAGCTACTTGTGAGTAACAGCAGGCAATAAATACTTAGGATGTTCCGTAGAATCTGTGGGTATTTTGTACTGTAAATACATTCAATGATTCT
>MDLA01000180.1 GCA_001730015.1 Chromatiales bacterium (ex Bugula neritina AB1)
CGAATTCGGCCGTATATATAGTAAATTCGGTAGTTTATTGTTTTGCAGTGACTTACTCAGATAATAGGCTGCAGTCAACCCCGATATACCAGCGCCGATGATAGCAATTTTCACTGAACTATTTGCACCCGCTCATCATGATATTCTAGCTCCCACCACTGCGCACAAGCCGCGGGCCTATTATTCGAAACCAGATTGACGGGAACATTGCGGCGAGCTTGAGCATCATCCATAGGCGCAACGGAAAATTCACCGTTCTCTTTCTCCTGGTGATTCCGGCTACAATGTGATTCGCCGCTTCTTCTCCCTGCATAATAAATGGCATTGGAAAATCATTATTTTTAGTCATCGGGGTTTCTACAAAGCCCGGGTTCACTATAGTGACGTCGAAATTTTGATCCACAAGATCAAGCCGCAGCGCATTAAGCAGATAGATCGCGGCGGCCTTTGAAGAACCATATGCTTCTGCCCTGGGCAATCCCACCACTGCAGATAAACTGGCCACACCCACAATATGTGGGCGATCACTGCTGGTTTTCATCAACGGCAACGCGGCTTGTATTGCATTCACCAGCCCGAATACGTTGACATCGTATAACCGACGGAACAACGCCGTCTGCAGTTGGGCGTTATCTATATACTCGCAACGCCCGGCACAATAGATTAATAAGTCCAGACCACCCAGCTCTGACGCTACCCGACTAACCACATCCGATATTTGCTGATCATCAGTTACATCACAACGCACAGGTATCAATCCAGCAGGCACTACAGTAGTTTGGTTAGCAGTATCTTTTTGCGTAGCAGAGTCACTGGCAGAGAGCGCTCCGGCTTCCGCCGCCACCGACTCCAACGCCTGCAGATTCCGCCCGCTGATAACAACACGGTTGCCTCGTGAGGCCAGCTTCAGGGCGAGCGCCCTGCCAATGCCGGAACCGGCACCTATCAAGCAGATGCGCTTTCGATAAATCATTTAAATGCGCCCTGCGAAAAGACTACAGCGATTTTTTTCCACAGTATCACTTACCCAACCGATTCTTAAGAAACCTAACACACTGCCCAAGCACTGGAACGTTTTCATACAGAAGCGCGCCAACATCGAAATAATCTTCATGCAGCCAGATTCGATCATCAAACTGCACTAGCGTTGCCCCTCTGACTACAATTTCTCTTCCTCCTGCAAGCCGTTTATGACGCAGCTTCATATCCCATTTTATACTGGCGCGATTCTCTACGACAATTTCATCAAGGTAGACGAACCCGCAGCTGATGACGTTTTTATACATACGATCAACATACTGACCGAGTTCATCAAGGCCTTCCATTCTATGCAGCGGATCAACAAAAACTACCTCATTTGAATACACCGCAGCGAGCGCATCAGGGGTAAGGATTGTTGCATCCCGGTATAAGCTCTTGAAATTTTCAACTGTGTCTGCAGCCACTCTGCCACCTGTTTTCCGCTCAGCAACGTGACCCGCACCGGCACTAACGCTACCGAGCAAGCCACCAATGAATTTCGGCGTTAACACTTTCCGCCCATTGCCGACCGTATAATGGCCAGGCGTTGAAGCGATGCCACTAACAACTACGCACGAAGGTCGCTGTTGGTTCACTACTTTCGCACATACAGCACGCATTGCCATCGACATTCCCCGGTTGCAACCAGACAGGCTGCATATCACCAGCATGCCAATTCACGTGAACCGCCGCCGCTTAGTGAGCGTATTGTCCGTATGGTATATTCGCGAACCGCGGCAAAACATTTACCAACCCTAATCCTCACTCATGCTAAATTCGCGAGTACCACTTCTGTTCGTGCCCCGATCTTGAACGACATCAATCACCAGACGGTCAAGGCCTTAAACCCGGACCAGCAGCTGTCAGCAGATGACGATTGGACCGACGTTCTGACTCGTGTCGCCGAACACAGAGACAAACAGGCGTTTACTCGTTTATTCACACACTTCGGGCCGAAGGTGAAAGCCTACGGTATGGCACTGAACAGCGCCTATACTTCAAGCGAAATGGCTGACGAGCTAGTGCAGGAAGTTATGATTAAGGTGTGGGAGAAGGCACGCTCTTTTAACGCTGGCAAGGCGAGCGCCGGCACCTGGATTTTTGCCATTGCACGCAACTGCCGAATTGATTATCTGCGGAAAATGAAACGCATAGACAGCCCCCTGAACGCCGACGACCTATGGCCGCTACAGGAACAACCCGACCCGGCAACCACCTTGAATCAAACCCGCAACGAGCAGGCTATTCAATTTGCTGTCAACGATCTGCCACAGGAGCAGGCCATGGTACTGCGGGAAATTTATGTGGAAGGTAAAACCTATGCAGAAGTCGCCACCCAGAACGCCCTGCCGGTAAGCACAGTAAAATCGAGAGTAAGACTGGCGATTGAGAAATTACGAACCGGGCTGCAATACCGTGGATAGAACAGATGATCGACAGCCGCACAGAGGCGCAACCGTTGATAATGGCCGCATGATACATTTTCATCCTGATACACAAACTCTGATCGAGTACACCGCCGGATCCCTGCCTGAATCACAGGCACTTTGCATTGCTACACATCTGGAATTCTGCGTCAGCTGCAAAGATGAATGCCATTCTATGTTAAAGATCGGCTCCCATTTATTTGCCGCAAGCGAAGAACCTCATCTAGTTGATCTGGTAACTGAACGATCGGCAACCCGACAGCAGGCGATTGACCAGCGGGTTATAGACAACGTATTACTGCACATTGATAACCCGCCAGCTCCGCATTCTGCGCACACTGCAGACGGAGCAGATCTACCACCAACAACAGACCACGCTCTTTTTCCTACCGGGTTTCCACAATCGATCCGTAAGTTAATGCCTGACGGGGTACCCGGCCTGAAATGGAAAAACCTCGGGCCTCGAATCCGTGTGGCTAAACTCCTGCGGCTTGAAGCCTCTCGCGAAATCGCCCTGCATCAATTACTAGCTGGCGGTGTGGTTTCCAACCACGATCACAGCGGACGCGAGATTACTGTCGTGCTTTCGGGTAGTTTCTCAGATCACTATGGTCAGTATCACCCCGGGGATTTTCTCGTCAAAGAGCCGGGACAAACGCATTGCCCGACTGCCAGCGAGGACCGCCCGTGCGTGTGCTTGTCGGTGTGCGACGCTCCGGTAAAGTTCACCGGATTTTTCACCCGGCTACTGAACCCGCTGGTGGCGCTGCAACACCGCCTCTGAAACACTGACTCCTCCCGGTACATACAGGATTTTTACAGCCGGGTTTTGCCCCAAACAGCACGCTACCGGAACTGCATAATCAACCGTGGCTATGCTAAATTTCATTACTTTGTAATGCAGCACAGGCGAGAGTGAACAATGCAGACACATGCCCGGGCAGTGGTCATCGGTGGTGGAGTAGTTGGGTGTTCGGTGTTATTTCACCTGGCACGGGCCGGCTGGACTGATGTTCTGCTGATTGAGCGCTCGGAACTTACGTCCGGATCATCGTGGCATGCGGCCGGTGGTTTCCACACATTAAACGGCGATCCCAACGTCGCAAAACTGCAAGCCTATACCGTCTCGCTGTACGAAGAACTGGAACAGATTTCCGGACAATCCTGCGGCCTGCATCTGACCGGTGGCGTAATGATGGCGGATACCGACGAACGCATGGACTTCCTGCGTTACGTGCATGCGACCGGCCGCGCTCTGGGCATGGAAACCGAGATTATCACCCCGACTGAAGCCAAGGCGATGTTTCCATTAATGGATGAGTCAAATTTTGTCGGCGCACTGTGGGATCCGGTGGAAGGCCATCTGGACCCTTCGGGCACCACGCATGCCTACGCCAAAGCCGCGCAGAAGCTAGGTGCGAGCATTGAGCTACGCAATCGGGTAACCGACATCAGCCAGACTGCAGACGGCACCTGGAGCGTGCACACGGAAAAAGGCACAGTGCAAAGCGAGCACGTTATTAACGCCGGTGGGCTATGGGCACGTGAAATAGGCCGAATGGTCGGACTGGAACTGCCCGTGCTGGCGATGGAACATATGTATCTGCTGACCGATGCCATGCCCGACGTTGAAGCGTTCAATCAGGACACCGGCCGGGAGCTGGTTGGCGTAATCGATTTCAAAGGTGAAATCTACACTCGCCAGGAACGCAACGGCCTGCTGCTTGGCACCTACGAAAAAGCCTGCAAACCCTGGTCACCGCGAGAGACTTCATGGGATTTCGGCCACGAGCTTTTGCAACCGGATCTGGACCGGATATCGCCATCACTGGAGATCGGCTTCAAGCACTTTCCAGCGTTCGAGCAAGCGGGTATCAAGCAGACGATCAACGGGCCGTTTACATTTGCACCTGACGGGAACCCGCTGGTCGGACCCGTTCAAGGGCTGACCAACTTCTGGTCTGCCTGCGCGGTTATGGCTGGCTTCAGTCAGGGCGGCGGGGTCGGTCTGACACTGGCCAACTGGATGGTAGACGGTGATCCGGGCTCAGACATCTTTGCTATGGATGTAGCACGTTACGGCGACTTCACCAGTCTGCGCTACACCAACGCCAAGGTTCGTGAAAACTACTCTCGCCGTTTTTCTATACGATTCCCCAATGAAGAATTACCGGCCGCACGCCCGCAACAAACCACACCGCTCTATGACATCATGGTGCGTGATAACAATGCCGTGATGGGTGATACCTGGGGCTTGGAAACACCATTATGGTTTGCACCGGAAGGCACACCGGCCCGCGATGAATTGTCGTTCCACCGCTCTAATGATTTTGACTCTGTTGCCAGTGAGGTAAACGGTGTACGGCAATCTGTCGGGGTTACCGAGATTGCCAACTTTGCAAAGTATCGCATTAGTGGCGAAGGGGCTGAAGTTTGGCTCAGCCACCTGATGACAAACACCATGCCTAAAACCGGCCGCCTGGTCCTCACCCCGATGCTTAATCACAATGGAAAACTGATCGGTGATTTCACCATCGCTAAAGCACAAAATAATCTGTTCTATCTCTGGGGCTCGTCTGCTGCACAAATCTACCACATGCGCTGGTTTGAACAGCACTTACCGGACGATAATCAGGTTGCGATCCACCGCTACGGACAGACGCTGGTCGGCTTATCGATCGCCGGGCCGAACTCACGCAAATTGCTCGCAGAGCTGTGTGATATCAATGTCGAGAATTCACACTTCCCTTTCATGCAGCATAGAAGCATGGATATAGGAGGCTGCCCCTGCCTGGTGAATAGAATCAGTTACACCGGTGATCTCGGTTACGAAATCTGGATGGAGCCTTGCTACGAACGACAGGTCTATCTAGCGATAAAAACTGTCGGGGCACAATACAATATAATCGACTTCGGTATGCGTGCGCTGCTCTCTATGCGGCTGGAGAAAAACTTCCCGACCTGGTTTGCCGAATTACGCCCAATCTATGGTCCGTTTGAAGGATCGATGGAACGCTTCATAAAGCTTGAGAAAAATCATTTCATCGGCCGTGATGCCGCAGTGCAGGAGTATGCCAGCGGTCCGAAACTTACCCGCGTGGCTTTTTCCATTACCACCGCCAGAACCGATGTCATGGGAGATGAACCTGTTTGGGCGCGTATACCTGAATCAATGGGAGATATTACAGGCCAGCTCAGCATCGAAAAGCCACACGGCTTCGGCGCACCCCGGTTTGATAAAAGGGGAACAGAAATCACCACACCTACTCCACAGATTGACGGCGACTGGCGGGTCGTGGGCTGGGTTACATCCGGCGGCTACGGGCACTCGGTACAATTATCACTAGCGCAAGCCTATATACCAACCGGGCTTGTTAGTGAAGATATCCCGTTCGAAATAGAAATACTCGGCGTGCGATGCCCGGCAAAAATTGAGCTGCAGCCACCCTTTGATCCAGAGGGGCTGAAAATGAGATCGTGAGGTTACGACATATTTTACCGGGCTCTCTCATTGCAGATCCGGTAATCTATACGATCTGCACTATTTTCGGCAATCAAAAAAAACCCCGCAAAAACGGGGTTTTTATATCTACCTGTTAATCACACCGCTGCCTAGCTTATTCCAGCTTGCGGACGCATATCAGCGGGATCTATTCCAGCAACCGGGACCGGCTTTTTCATTGCATCGCGTCGGAAGGGCTCGCCCAGCTCTTGATTCAGGATAACCTCTATAAATGTTGTTACACCATCTGCCTGAGCTTTGCACGCTGCACTTAGCGTATCGGTTAGTTCATCCATAGTGCGGACGGTTACACCTTTCAGGCCGCAACCTTCAGCAACCTTTGCATAGCTTAAGCCTGCGTCTAGCTCGGTGCCGACGAAGTTGTTGTCATACCATAGTGTGGTGTTGCGCTTCTCCGCTCCCCATTGATAATTGCGGAAAATAACCATGGTAATTGCCGGCCATTCATCACGGCCAACGGACGACATTTCGTTCATGGAAATACCGAATGCACCATCACCGGCAAAACCGACTACCGGTGTATCGGGGCAACCGATTTTCGCGCCGACAATAGACGGAAAACCATAACCACAAGGACCGAATAAACCCGGTGCCAGATACTTGCGACCTTTTTCGAATGTCGGGTAGGCGTTACCTATGGCGCAATTGTTACCGATATCGCTGGAAATAATTGCCTCATCCGGCAGCCCCATCTGAATAGCACGCCAAGCCATTCTAGGCGACATGCGATCCGGATCACGGCTGCGACTGTCTGCGTTCCAGCTGGTGCCCGGATCATCGTCTTCATGATCCATACTGGAAAGCACTTGCAACCAGCCGGACTTTGTTGTTCGAATCAGTTCTGCTCTGCTGTCGCGATCTGCATCACCTGCTGTTGCAGAGAGCTGTGACAGCAGCGATTGGGCAACCATCTTCGCATCACCGCATATACCTACGGTTACTTTTTTGGTCAGACCAATGCGATCAGCATTCAGATCCACCTGAATTATCTGCGCATCTTGCGGCCAGTAGTCTATGCCATAACCGGGCAACGTAGAAAACGGATTCAGACGTGTGCCCAAGGCCAGAACAACATCGGCTTTCGATATCAGTTCCATTGCTGCCTTGCTGCCGTTATAGCCCAACGGGCCGGCTGCCATCGGGTGCGAGCCCGGGAAGCTGTCGTTGTGCTGGTATCCGCAGCAAACCGGCGCGGTCAACCGCTCTGCCAGAGCGGCGCAGTCATTGATGGCATCACCGATGACCACTCCGGCACCGGATAAAATGACCGGGAATTTAGCATTGGACAGCAGTTCGGCAGCTTTAGCGATGGCATTGCTGCCACCGGCCGGTCGTTCGAGCTCGACAACCTGGGGCAGTTCGATATCGATCACCTGAGTCCAGAAATCACGCGGTACGTTGATCTGTGCCGGCGCGCATCCGCGCCATGCTTTGAGTATCACCCGGTTAAGTACTTCGGCGATTCTGGTTGGATCACGTACTTCTTCCTGATAACACACCATTTCAGAGAACATAGCCATTTGCTCTACTTCCTGAAACCCGCCCTGTCCGATTGTTTTGTTTGCAGCCTGCGGGGTAACCAGCAGCATCGGTGTATGGTTCCAGTACGCTGTTTTTATTGCGGTAACAAAGCCTGTTACCCCAGGTCCGTTCTGTGCGATTGCCATTCCCATTTTGCCGGTTGAGCGTGTGTAACCATCACAGATCAAACCACCGTTTGTTTCATGTGCCACATCCCAGAACGTGATCCCTGCTTTTGGGAACAGATCGGAAATAGGCATAAACGCTGAGCCGATAATTCCAAAAGCCTGTTCAATTCCGTGCCGTTGCAGTACTTTTACAAAGGCCTCTTCGGTGCTCATTTTCATTGATGTTGATCCAAGGTTGATTTTGGCGGGTATGGTCAGTTTTACGGTGCGCGACTTCAAGTGCCAGATTAACTGCGCGATAATGCCAGTCTTGAATTTCCGCCGACTCGCCTTGAGGTATGAACCTATCCGGAAGAGAAACTTTCAGCCAGCGCGGAAAATCCTTTGCGCTCCGGGGCATTCGAACTATTGGCTTTTCAGCGCAAGTCTAAAACACGACCAAATCGGGGTTCTTTGATTATTGCAGCAAATCCCACCAGTATGGACGCTCCACTACATAATTCAAGCATAAGATGAAAATTTCAGTTTATGTCGCAGCCAGTCAGGAGATGCGATGCCAATTTTTGTATAATCGCCTTAAGACTAATGCTGTACTCGTTAGAGGTAATTATGCTCGAGCTGCCAGGCACAGCGTTGATGCCTGTAGCTAGCGGGTCAACCTGTCGTAGCTAACAACATTAAAATGGCAATTAAATTTAATCTTTGATGCTTACACAGCATATTCTCTCTGTCGCAAATTGCAGTATGCAGTAGTCACGAAAAATTAAGATGCACTGTGGAAAAAATCTCTACGCGATAAGCTTGCCAGATCATAAAAAAGCCAGCCTGGTTTCCTACAACATGCCTGCCAGACAGACGCTCCGCCTATGACACAACCCTCTGAAACCGCCTTGATCGAAACCCGCCGAATTAGTAAATCATTCGGCAGGGTGATCGCCAATAGCGACATCAATCTCAGCGTCGCACCGGGGCAAATCCACGCTTTGCTGGGCGAAAATGGTGCTGGCAAGTCAACCCTGATGAAAATTATCTGCGGCCTGCAGCAGCCTGACACCGGCGAGATTTACTGGAAAGGCGAAGCAATTGAAATCGCCAGTCCCAAAAGGGCTCGTGCGATAGGCATCGGCATGGTTCACCAGCACTTTGCGCTATTCGAAGGATTATCTGTAGCGGAAAATATTGCGTTCAGTATTGATGGCGCGGTACAAGGGCCAGTCCTTGAAAGGCAAATTCTCGATCTTGCGGAAAAATTCGGTCTGGCGGTTGAACCCCGGCGTCCGGTATTCGAATTATCAGCCGGTGAGCGCCAGCGCATAGAAATATTACGAGCGTTATTGCAGACACCGGAACTCTTGATTCTCGATGAGCCCACTTCGGTACTGACACCGCAAGAGGCAGATCAACTATTTACCACGGTGCGCAAACTCGCCAGCGAAGGTCACGGAATTGTGTTTATCAGCCATAAACTCAAGGAAGTCCGCGATCTATGTGACGCGGCAACGATACTGCGCGCCGGTAGAGTTGTTGGCAGCTGCGATCCACGAACCACAAGCCCGGAGGAAATTGCGGAACTCATGCTCGGTAGCCGTGAAATCAAAGCGGTTTCAACGCCAAGAGAAACAGGCGTTGAGCGACTGCGAATTCAAAATCTACAGCTAACCGCAGACGCACAGCCATTGCAAATAGACTCCTTATCGCTGCTCGCAGGTGAGGTGTTTGGTGTGGCCGGTGTAGCGGGCAATGGCCAGGAACTTTTATTCGCTGCGCTAAGCGGCGAGCAAACTTCGGATTCCGACAGCACCATCACCATTAATGAGACAGCCGTTGGCACACTAGGGCCCAACGACAGAAGAGCTCTGCAGGCCATGTTCATTCCCGAAGAACGTCTCGGACACGCCGCAGTGCCGCACATGAGCCTGATAGACAACACCCTGTTAACGAACGTAACCAACCCGGATATTGTTCAAAACGGCATCGTTAATCGACAGCGCCTATTGCACGATGTTGAGCAAATTGCAGACATGTTCGAGGTTCGACACCCGGGCTTTAAACGCGCAGCGCAAAACCTGTCGGGCGGCAACCTGCAAAAATTTGTTGTCGGTCGGGAAATACTGAAAAAGCCAACACTGCTCATTGTTAACCAGCCAACCTGGGGCGTCGACGCATTATCGGCTGTGCGCATCCGCGAAGCGTTGCTCTCACTGGCATCAGAAGGCTCGGCCATTCTGGTGATCAGTCAGGATCTCGACGAGCTGCTGGAAATATCTGATCGGCTGGCGGTGCTGCATCACGGTGAGCTCGGCCACGCAAGACCCGTTAGCGAATGGACCGTGGAAGCACTGGGACTTGCCATGACCGGCAGTGAGGAACCCGCATGATCAGCCTCGAACGAAGAACGGATGTTACCGGATGGACCAGCTTGCGCTCCATCGGTATAGCACTGATCCTCACCTCCCTGGTTTCTATTGCGATCCTGATGATCATGAGCGAGCGGCCGGCGCAAGCGCTGTGGCAAATGCTCACTTTCCCGTGGCAGGGCCGGCGCATGGAAGTACAGTTCGGGCTGGTATTTCAGCAAGCTGCATATCTTGCGGTGATTGCCATAGGGCTTTCTGTCGGGTTTCGGGCAAACGTCTGGAATATCGGAGCTGAAGGTCAGTTTGCACTGGGCTCAATTGGAGCCTATACCGGCTACCTGCTACTCGGCAGCCCGGAATCTATGTGGGCGCTGCCCTTTATACTACTGGCCGGCGTGATAGGCGGTTGTTTGTGGGCGCTGATTCCCGCAGCGCTGAAGGTAACCTGCAATACCAATGAGTTATTAACCTCACTAATGCTGGTATACATTGGCGGACATATATTAACCTACCTCTGTATCGGCCCGTGGAAAGGTGATCCGAAAGCAGGACAGGCCGAGACCTACCCCCTCCCGGAGAGCATCAGACCATCGACGTTGATATCGGGTACCGAGTTGCACACTGGCCTGATTGTTTTGTTTGTTGCATTTGCAATTCTGGCGGTGATCCTGATGTTTACTTTGCTGGGCTATCGCCTGCGAGTGGCGCAGCACACACCGCGAGCGGAACGATTTGCCGGCTTTTCGCCAAACAATACGGTATGGATGTCTTTCGCTATATCAGGCGCACTGGCAGGGCTTGCTGGCGCGGTCTATATGACTGCAGAAACCGGCAAATTGATACAGGCCGAAAATTACCTTGAGAACTTCGGCTTTGCCGCTATCGTGATTGCGTTTCTGGGCAGGCTCAACCCGGTAGGCATTCTGTTCGCCGCTTTTTTGATTTCCTATGTCAATGTGGGCGCCTCCTATATTCAGGCAGCACTGCGCGTTGATGATTCAGTCGCCGATCTGATCGAAGTTGCTGCTCTGTTTGCGTTTCTAGGTACTGCAACACTGGATCAATACAGGCTAAAATTCAGCGCTCCTTTCCGCCACAATAAATCACGCGATTCGCAGGCTTCCTCATGAATGCCGATTCTGTATTTTTTTTCAAGCTTCTGACAGCGGCTATCCTGCTTGCCACACCACTGCTGCTCGCGGCACTGGGCGAACTGGTCGTTGAGAAATCCGGCGTACTCAACCTGGGTGTAGAAGGCATGATGCTGATCGGCGCGTTGTTCGGCTATATTGCTGCCTATAATCTGCAAACCATCACCTGCCTGGAAGAGTTGATTCCAGGCTTTTGCCAGAAGGAGGAACGCGTCTTCACCTTTGGCGACTACTTAATTGCGCTGCTTGCTGCCGCCACAGCGGGCGCGTTGCTGGCCGCTGTATTCGGTCTCCTCACCCAGGGTTTAAGAGCCAATCATGTTGCGGTAGGGCTTGGCCTGAGTATTCTCGGCGCCGGACTAAGTAACTCGCTCGGCAGCAACTTTTTCGGTGTGAACTACACATCAGTGCAGGTTGCAGATCACCCGGAAGTATTCGGCCAGGACGCTCTGGTATGGTTCAGTCTGTGTGCCGTTCCGGCCATCTGGTATGTGCTGCAACGCACACGATTGGGGCTGGTCATTCGTGCGGTGGGTGAAAACCATAACAGTGCCTATGCGCTCGGCTACCGGGTTGCACGTATTCGATTTTATTGCATACTGTTCGGCGGAGCCATGGCTGGGCTGGCAGGTGCGTTTATCGTACTGGTGCACGTCGACTGGAAAGAAGGGGTTACTGTCGGCAAAGGATGGCTGGCATTGGCGTTAATTTTATTTGGTACCTGGAGGCCACTTCGTGTCCTTTGCGGTGCTTATATTTTCGGCTTGCTCTGGGCTTCAGAACTCAGACTCGACAACCTCTTTCCCGCATGGCAGCTCGAGTGGAAAACGCTCCTTACTGCCGCACCCTACCTGTTCACCATAATTGTTCTGGTGCTGATCTCCCGCAACCCGCGAATGATACGTCAGAATGCGCCCGCTTCACTGGGCAAACCATTTAATCCACCATCCTGACACACAGGATGAACCCGAGAATCGCGATACCATGAAAAAACTTCTAGTAACCGCCCTTGCAACCGTCCTGTTCGGCGGGCTTGCACACGCAGACAAAACCAAAGTGGGCTTTATCTATGTTGGCCCGATAGGTGATCTCGGCTGGACTTACCGGCACGATATCGGCCGCCAGGCTATAGAAAACGAATTCGACGACAAGGTCGAAACAACCTACATCGAAAACGTACCGGAAGGTGCAGAAGCCGTAAAGCAGATAACACAGCTGGCGGAAACCGGACACGACATCATCTTCACCACTTCGTTTGGCTTCATGGACGCGACCAATCAGGTTGCCAAGCAATATCCTGATGTAAAATTCGAACACGCCACTGGCTTTAAGCGCGAATCAGACAACGTTTCCACTTTTTCCGCACGTTTCTATGAAGCCCGGGTTATTCAGGGGCTGATGGCAGCGAAGATGACTAAAACCAACAAGATCGGTTACATCGCCTCGTTCCCGATTCCAGAAGTGGTACGCGGTATCAATGCGTTCCAGCTCGAGATGGCAAAGCACAACCCCGAGGCAACCATCGACGTTAAGTGGGTCTTCACATGGTTCGATCCAGCAAAAGAAGCCGAAGCCGCGCAGGCCTTTATCGACGCCGGGGCGGATATTATCGTGCAGCATACCGATAGCCCGGCGGCAATGAGCATTGCCGAGAAAACCCCGGGAGTCTACGCATTCGGCCAGGCATCAAATATGTCTCGCTTCGGTGAAACCAGTCATCTGGTGTCGATTGTCGATAACTGGGACAGCTACTACGTCGATCGCGTCGCGGCAGTAATCGACGGGAGCTGGGCTCAAACAGACACCTGGTGGGGACTGTCGAAAGATGGTCAGGGCAATGGTGTCGGCATGGTAGAAATGGCCTCTTACGGCAACGCTTCTGACGAATTAATTGCTGAAGCAAAAGCACTGGAAGAAAGCCTGCGTTCCGGCGAACGTCACTCTTTCCCGTGCCCCATTTACAAGCAGGACGGTGAACTGGCTGAAGATTGCGCGGGCGATGGCAAGCATCTGGCAGACTTCCCGACTCTGGTTTCTATGGACTGGTACGTAAAGGGTATAGAAGGCTCACTGCCCAAGTAGCAACACGCAACTCGATGGCACTGCAAACGGCAGTGCCATCGAGTGCTCATGGACTGGAACTACCTCTACCTCCCTCCAGCTTGCTCCTGCTGCAAGCTTTCAAGTAATGCCGCCAGTCGGTTGTTTTTTTCAATTACATCATCACGCTCTGCAATGGCACCAGAGAGTTCTTCTCGAGCCATGTCCAGCTTTACTCTGGTGCTAGCGAGATCGGTTCGAGTGGCATCAAGCTCCGTCGCCAGAGAATCGATGCGGACATCCAGCCTTGCAGATTCCTCCTTTGAAATTTGCAATAGCTCCTGCAGACTGACCACCAGGGATTGAGCGGCCCTGAAATCCCGCCGCGATTTCTCAAGTGCACTTTCCTCTGCAATAGCCATGTGGATTGATACCTCTCTGGCCGCGCGCCCGCCGCAATCTCTGACACCACCGATAACAAGCGCACCTATCAGCAGCATGGGCAAAGCGTAGCGTACCAGCCAGGTCATATCCCGATTATTATCCGCACTTACGCCCGTGGCAAAACCGGATGCTGACGTCACGCTGCGTGGCACAGTGACACCTTCCGGCAATCCATCACCCAGGAACATCTGACCGATACCGTCCGGGTTATCGAGCACCGCACCGATGCTAATCTGCTTTCTCAGCGCACTCAGAATAACCGGTGTCACATTCCCGAGCACACTCTCAGCATGCTCCACGGAGACGCTGGCTTCCGTGGCGAGCTGATCAACCATACCAGCCTTATTTGATAGTCCTACTGCCGCGCCAAGGCAGTCCAGTCCTACTTTTCGAAGGTCATCAGGGGATTCGTCATCAGAGGAAAACGACCGGTCATCAAGCACGGTATCATCGCAATAGCGCACTGCTTCATACAGAACTTCACGGCCCGCAGACTCCCCCGCTGTTGTTGTAAAGCGATCGATCACAATATCGATCGCCTTTTCCACCAGTGGTCTGGTAGAGTCAACCGGCTGACCCAGAAGCTTCCCCAGGTGAACAGAGGAATTCTCACTCAGCACATCTTTTACATTCTCGTCGATATTCAGTTTCATATTTTTCTCTACAGGCGACATCCGAATGTCGTCATCACGTGACCAGCCCTGATCGCCAACCCGTTGAGTATATGTCTTCCACACCACTTCACCAGCTTGAATTGCCGTGAGGCAACGCTGGATAATTTCAGCGAGAAGTTCTGATAATCTGAAGTTCTGATAATCTTATGTGACCGGAACACTTGTCGTGGTGATCGATATTCACCAGCTCTTTATTCTTACAACTCCGGTAATGCAGCTTCCTTTTGTTAGCAAATCACCTCAGGCAACAGTCGCTGCAAGTGCACTCGTACATCAGCAACGGCTTCGACAGTTGTATACAAACACTGGACTCAGTTGAAATGGGGTTTGCATTGAAAAACGGCTACTGCGTACATTCGATTTCCCAAACAACAGGTGCTGCAATTTAGAACAATTAAACGCTGCTGATGAGACGAGAAATTTCACTAGCCTTTCACCGGCCTTTCACCGGCCTGTATGTTCTCACTGCACCGATCTGCAGCAGTGACTGCAGATCTATTGGCTTACTATTTCCGAACTAAGTCTAGCTGTCAGTTGGTCAGTAGATTGACCGACAATCTGATCAAGGGAAAATCGGTAGCCACGAAGCTTTTCAAGTAGTTCATCAATAGTTTTTTGTTTTGGCGCCTCTTCCACAACAGAGGCAATTGTCAACTCACCGTAAGTATTACACTGTGGCAGAGTTCGGAACTGATATCGATGACTATTATCATCCATCCAGTAATCCAATGCCTGCAGCGTTCTACTACGTTTTATCGGACCATCATGCATTAACACAATAGATCCATCCTTAATCCCATCCAGCTGCTTTCGAATAGAAATCACATCACTTCCAGAGTCCCAGTCCCGGGTTTCAATGGTCCATTTAACCGACACCAGGCCTAAATCTTCAGCGATCGAATTCACTATTGAATCCGTCAGTCCAAAGGGAGGCCTGAAGCAAGTTAGTGGAGGACCTCCTGCATTCAGAACAGCTACGTTCGCCGTATTCAATTCGTAAAATACCCGGTCACTAGACACCTCTGTCAAGCGCGCGTGGTCATCCGTATGATTACCCAGAGAATGCCCGCCATACAATATTTTCTGGATTTTTTCCGGGCTGCTTCTGGTTCTTTGACCGGTCACAAAAAACGTCGCTTTCGCATCGTGCTTTGCAAGAATTTCAAGTACTGCGTCCGTTACGTTATCTGCCGAAGGACCATCGTCAAACGTGAGATACACAACCGGACGGCTATCAATGGTTTCTGCATGAACCGATGTCAAAGCGACAGCTGAAATAGCTATTAGCACACTCAATGTGCAGATCATGCGATGTATAGGTTGTTTCAAAATGCAATCTCTTCGCCTGTTACATCGCGGCGATAGCGGTGGAAATATTAGTCAGACGGATAACAGGCCACAAGAACAATATTCAAACGTTCCCAGTGTGAAAATTCTCTACCGAGCGTCTCCCAGCACCCCCGTATTCTACCGCAACATTACAAGCCGATTACCAATATTTAGCTGCAAACCGATGTATTTTTCACACAAAAAAATGGATTCTGTATCTTTTTATTAACACTATATTTCGCATTGAATACAAAATAAATTGACGCGAAAATTTGTCAGTTAGCGTGCACGCTCAATAGCTTCCTGGATCATCGTTTTTGCGACCTCACTTTCACGCCACCCATCAATCTTCACCCACTTGCCCGGCTCAAGATCTTTATAATGCTCAAAAAAGTGCTCTATCTGATTCTGCGTAATCTCCGGCAGATCGGTGTAATTGGAAATACCCTCATACCGACGGGAAATACTCGTTGCCGGTACCGCTACTATTTTTTCATCCTGTCCACCATCGTCCTCCATAACCAGCACACCTACCGGTCGGCAGTTCATTACCGCACCCGGAACTATCGGGCGTGTGTTGCAAATTAACACATCAATGGGATCACCATCGTCCGACAAGGTATGCGGTACAAAGCCGTAGTTGCCGGGGTAGCGCATGGGCGTATATAGAAAGCGATCAACCACCAGGGCACCGGATGCCTTGTCCAGCTCGTACTTGATCGGTTCACCACCAATGGGAACTTCTATAATGACATTAATATCTTCCGGGGGATTCATGCCACAGGAAATTGCGTCAATTTTCACATCAGGTCTCGAAATAGAAAAAGGATAGTCAAAATATAACCAGTTGCATCGATAGGGCTACCGTTCAGTTCAGACAAAACCCCCGCATTTAACTCTGGTACTCAAACAATGGCACTCAAGCGACATATAGTCAGGCCTGGACCTCATACAGTGCAGCTTTTGGCTTGCCGGGCTGCGTCTTGAACTTTCGGTGAAACCAGTAATATTGAGCTGGATCTATCAATATATGATCGGTAATAGCTCTATTTATTATTGTGGCGAGACTTACGTCATCACCGCTTGCAAAGTCTGCATCTATCGGGCTCATACGAACCACATAGCCATTATTTTTTTCATTTCTGTGAGTTGCACAGAACACCACGGGCGCGCCGGTAAGTCGCACATATTTGGCGGTTATCGTAACAGTAGCGGCCTGCTGCTCGAAGAACGGCGCATAGACAGACATCTTCTCACCCATATCATGATCAGGAGCGAACCACAGCAGGTTCCCGGCGCGTATAGTACGAACGATACGGCGGGTATCCCGATTATCTATCAGTGATTTCAACGCCGACATCCGACCACGACGCAATGCATAGTTCATCAATGGATTTTTTTGCCGCCGATAAACCGCATGAACATCGAAGTACCGGCTCATCATTTTTGCTGCAAGATCCAGGCTGGAAAAATGCGCCCCGACCAGAATAACCCCTTTGCCTTTGGCAATTGCGGCATCCAGATGTTCACGGCCATGAAACTCCACCATGGGGTAGACAGAATCTTTCTCAGACCACCACCCCATCGCGGTCTCTATAAGACCAGCGCCAAAGTTACGGAAGGTTGCTTTCAACAGCTGCTGCTGCTGCGCCGCATTTAATGCGGGAAAACACAATCTAATATTGACCGCCGCGATATGCCTGCGCCGCCGTGCCAGCGGATATAATAGCCTGCCGATTAACATGCCAGCGCGGATCTTCAGTGCATAAGGCAACAGATTCAGCAGCCACAATATTGACAAACCGATCGCCGGCACCCAGTTACGCGGTTGCACCAGCAGCTGCTTTAACGATGAATCCATAAGCCCGTAGCAAAATTAAACCGCTGAGATTATAACAGCCAACTATCGCCTTGCGATGATATTAAGCAACTCCGGAAGTCACCGGAAACTTATATTTGACCGACTCATTAAAGTGGAGTTTGAAGTTACAGTAAAACCTGTTTATTCCGGCGATGCATTGAAAGCATCGTCGAGGGGCGGCTGTATTCCGTTAAGTAAATGATTTGTGCGGGCCGCCGTTGAAACAATCTGCAATAACTCCGCGTGCTCAGCATCTGTCATGCCACGTGCTTTAGCCGCGGCAGTATGCGAATGAACGCAATAATGGCAGGAGTTGGCAATAGAGACGGCGACATAGATCATTTCCTTGGTTTTAAAATCGATCAATGTCGGCTTGGCCATCACATCGCGCACACTGGTCCAGACCTCTTCGAGCAACCGCGGATCAAAAGCCAGATATCGCCAGACGTTGTTCACAAAATCATTGCCTCGTACCGCGCGAATATCATCAAACACAGCTTTGACACGCGGATCTGATTCCGGATCTTCCGGCGGTACGACTGTCGACATTTCCTCACCCCGATTTTGTTATTGATGCGATCGGGCATCCTTACACTGTTCACAATCGGTGTCAAAATCACAAGCCAAAAGGCAAACTCTCATTGGTACACTTTTAGGGTTACAGTACACTAACCACACTTTATCTAACCGGATTAAGCAATGCACGAACTCTCAGGTAAAGCGGCCATCATCACTGGCGCCAGTCGCGGTATCGGGGCAGCTACAGCGGCAACATTGTCCAATCTCGGTGTAAATGTTGTGCTGGCGGCACGTTCTGAATCGACCATCCGCCACAACGCTGAAATTTTGCGTGATAACGGCGGCCAGGCAGAGGCGGTAACGTGCGATGTGAGCAACTACAAGGACGTACAAGCGCTGATATCGCACTGTGAGTCTTCATTTGGCCGACTGGATATACTAATCAACAACGCTGGAGTGATCGAGCCGATCGGCCACCTGGCAACCTCCAACCCGGACACATGGGCACACGCAGCAGACATAAACTTCAAAGGGGTTTATTTTGGTATGCGAGCAGCCCTGCCAGCCATGATGACACAGCAGAGTGGCGTGATTATAAATGTTGGATCCGGTGCAGCGTACAGCCCTCTTGAAGGCTGGAGTCACTATTGTGCATCAAAGGCTGCAGCAGCAATGTTAACCCGCTGTGCCGACAAGGAAGCTGCAGCCAGTGGGATCCGGGTTATTGGCATAAGTCCTGGCACTGTCGCGACGGAAATGCAGGTGTTAATCAAAGCCTCAGGCATAAACCCGGTAAGCCAGATGGATTATTCAGATCACATCGAGCCCGAATTACCGGCACGCGCTATCGCCTGGCTTTGCACCAGCGAAGCTGCAGAGTATGCCGGCAAAGAGGTATCGTTGAGGGATGAAGCATTTCAAAAACAAGCCGGGCTATAATTCCCGGATATCGCCAGCGAACCTCAGCAAATATCGGCGGTACCCAATGTAACGTACCGCCGATTCACACAACGTTTTCCCAAACTTAACGCGGCTTAACTGTACAGCGTTGGAACACCCAGTTTCTGGTGAATTGCATTGCTGGTAGCGTTATCGATGTTGGTGCTTTTTGCCAGCTTGTCCAGGTACTGAGCCTCGGCCTGGGAGTCAAGATCAATCGCCAGCAGTGACATCAGGTACACCTGTTGCTCCATGCCTTGCGGAATACCTGCCACAAAACTGTTGAAATCCGGCGGGTTGGTCATTTCATTACGAATAAAATCGGCTTCTTCCTGAGAGATATCACCTAGTTGCCCGGTAATTTTTTCCTGCTCGGCCGCGTCGATCTCACCGTCGGCTCTGGCAGCCATCAGCATGGCACGCAGACACACTTCTGCCTGCTTCTCCGCCGTCGGAGAGGGAGGGGGTTCGTTTCCAGCCAACGCTGAATTCAGTAAATCACCGAGGCCACCACTGCCGCCACCGGCTGCTCCGCCACCAAGGGATTCAAGCAGTCCGCCCAGACCACCGCCCTGCTGCCCGGCTTGACCACCTTGCTGGCCACCCAGAATCTGCCCCAGCGCTCCACCCAGACCGCCACCTGACTGCTGACCGCCAGCGAGGCCACCCAACAGCCCACCAAGACCGCCTCCGCCACCACGCTGCTGTTGACCGCCCAGCAAATCGCCGAGGCCACCACCTCCGCCCTGACCACCGAGCATACTGCCCAGCAATCCGCCGAGGCCTCCGCCACCTGCTCCACCACCTTTCAGTGCGCCACTTACACCTTTTGCCACCATCGCACCCATGGCAACTTTCGCTAACGTTCCAACCAGACTCATAAATGATCTCCAAATGACGAGCAAACTCACAGGGCCACGCGCCCAGTGACAAAAAAGCTATGGTGACCGAGACCGGTTTACAACGCAAGGAATGTAAGACATTGTAACTGCTCGGCAAAAACCCTGAGTATGACCTTTGCCGGTAACACGCCTCGCTTGCAGTCCTGGCAAATCACCAGACTACCCGACAACCGGCAAGCGACGCTTGTCGACAACCTTTACCACGAAGAACCACCTATGATTCCCGCTGCCCAGCCGCAACAGCACGCTTGCAAATGATGACACAAACCAGCAAGCGAAGCTTCTCGCAAAATCCGAAAGATCCGGCTTTCTATAACAACCCCTACGCCCTGTATTCCCGACTGCATGCGATCAGCGGGCCGGTCTTCTGGGAAGATTACGGCTTCTGGTGCCTCACCGGGTTTGATACGGTAACCACAGCGCTTAAAGACCGGCGTTTTTCACGCCTGCCACCTCAGGGCATGGAAAAAGAGGCCTTACCAGATCATCTCAGGAATTTTGAAGACTCAGAGCGTTATTCGCTGCTACAACAAGAGCCACCTGATCACACCAGGCTGCGCAAGAGCGTTAATCGAGCATTCGTCAGCCGCAGTGTCCTTTCTATGGAAAGTGAAATCCGGAATCTGGCAAACCGTTGCATCGACGAATTCGAGCACCTTGGCGAAGTGGATCTGCTGACCGCCTATGCGACGCCTATACCAGTGACTATCATTGCGCGATTACTCGGCGTACCGGATCAGCACTGCGACGATCTGCGCGCCTGGTCAAACGCTATCGTTCGAATGTATACGATGACACAGACTATCGAAGAAGAACACGCAGCAGATACAGCGGCCAAACACTTCATTGAATTATTACGTGAGCTGCTCGAAGAACGAAGGCTGTGCCCGGCCAACGATCTGTTATCTCATCTAATTGCACTACAGGAACCACCTGAAGCACTCAGCGATGAGCAAATTATTTCGACCGCGATCTTGCTGTTAAATGCCGGGCACGAAGCAACCGTGCATCAGATAGGCAATACAGTCCATACCCTTCTGCGTCAGTCAACACCACCGCAAAGCTACTTTAAAGATGTCTCTGCAGGGGAAGCCACTATCAACGAAGCAATGCGCTACGACGCACCATTACACATGTTTACTCGCTATGCACAGGAAGATATCGAGTTACATCCAGAGGTAACAATTGCCAGAGGAGACGAAATAGCACTTCTTCTAGGTGCCGCCAACCGTGATCCATCGCACTTCGACAACGCTGACCAGTTTGATCCAGGGCGCGTAGATGCAGGCTATACAACACTCGGTGCCGGCATTCACTTTTGTGTCGGGGCTGCACTGGCGAAACTCGAAATGCGTATAGCACTCACCACGCTTTTTGAGCGGCTACCCGGGATTCAACTGGCGGAAGAACCTATATATCAGGACAGCTACCATTTTCATGGACTTCAGAAACTGATTGTAAAGTGGTAGTTCGCTTGTGCCCGCCACTGCCCACACTACCGATTGTACCAGGGCTAAAAATCGACAGCTCCTACTCGATTACCACCACGGGCTTTGTATAGAGGCAGTACATGTCAGCTGATTGTTCCAGTCAGGAACCTTTTGGCTCCTGTGATCCCTCTCGGGCTTTCCTGAGCTTGATCAATAATGCAAGCCCCAGCTCGACTGTTTCTTTTTCAGTCGACGCGCCAGTTGCCTTCATGGCATCTGCTAATAGATTTTCGTCAACTTCTATGGTGGTGGACATATGATCAAGCTGTTCCTGTGTCGGTTCTAAAGATAGTATAACCCAACGCAGTCAGGTTGCTCACAAGATTGTCCCGCGACCCGGCCTGCCTTAACCTTGAAACTAGTCACAGCATCCGGGATACCCGCCTGTTATTGTTGTTGTGCGATCTCGGTAATTTAAAGAACTGAGATTTTTCAATCAGGTAGCGTGCCTGGATTCAAAATATTAGCATCACCTTGAAGAGGCCGGAAGGTAAGCCCTCTATCGATGCTCAGATCGAGAAAGTTCTCTTGAACTGAATGATGAATTCTGCATGCCACCAGATCTATCGCTCCACAGCGTAGGTAATTGCGTGAGTGGTGCAAAATTTAACTTGAGGGTTTGTACATGAACGGTATCTTAGGACAGGCAGGCAATATTTTCGGCCAATCGCAGCAACTGCTGGACCAGCAGCAACGAGTTGGAATGCAGAGTGCGCAAATGAGCGCTCAATCCGGGGCTCTGCAAGCAGCACTGCAAGCTCTGCAAACCGTTGCACGTAACATACGCGCATAAACACGCTATGAATTACCCGGCTCAACTCAAACGGGTTGAGCCGGCTCTTAACTACACATTCAGTTATACCGCACTCAAGTAGCCCCATCGGCCGGTTCAGCAACTTCCGGTTGTTCATGGGGGACGTAACAATCAGGTTTAAATCGTCCGCTGCAAATCGCCAGGAAAATCAAATCAGTGCTACCTGTGTTAGTAACTTTCTGCGGATGATTCGCCGGAATGTGAACGCAGTCCATCGCCTTTATAAGTCTCCCTGGGTGCGAACCATCAGCCATCAGGCCACTCCCGTTTAACACGACATATACTTCATCAGTATCTTTCAACGAGTGCAATTCCGTAGTAATTCCGGGAGCTACACGGCACCGTGCCACAGATAGTTCTGCAAACTCAGGCGTATTTAATAGCTCCACTATGTGGCAGCGCTCGCGTGTTGCGAATTCAGATTCAAGATCAGGGACAAAATAGCTAAGCATTACTTTTCAAAACCCGATTCATCAGCAAACTGAATCATAGGCCAATTCCGGCTGACTCAACTACCCGGGAAACCACCTGCGTCACAACACCACACTACCCGGACGACCACCGTGGCACGGTTTGTGAGCCTACATCGGTAAATAACGGCTTCCGCAACATGACCCAAGTTCTCATCCTGAATCCACCGCGACGAGCAGACGGTCGATCAACTCTGTTCAATAACGCCACTCTGGGGCTTGCAAGTTACCTTAGACGCAATGGCGTGAGCGTAAGAACGGAACCATTAATGGGGCCTTACTGGATTGATCGGCTAGAAAGGTTGCTGGCGGAGCACCAGCCGACAATCATCGCAATCAGTTGCAAGTGGTGGGACACACTGTTTGGTGCCGTTGAACTCGCCAGACTGATACGGCGCCGCGCGCCCTCCGTTACGTTGGTGGCAGGTGGACAAACTGCTACTTATTTTGCCCGTCACCTGGTGCAAAAGACCGAATTTGACGTGGTCATTCGCGGCGACGGTGAACTGCCTCTACTCGAACTGGCCAAAGGCACACCGTCGTGCAATATGGTGTTTAAAAACCTAACAGAATACCCAACCACCTATGTTCAACAATCCGGCGAAGATCTCCGGCTCTACCACGACCTCACAGAAATTGCCGATGAAACAATGCTACGGGCAATCGGCTACGACGCGCCGTTTATCTGGACGGGGAAAGGTTGCAAGCTAACCTGCCTGTATTGCGCCGGAAGCGCACTGGGACATAAAAAACTGTTTGGACGCAAAGGCTACATGTATCGACCCGTCGAACAGGTCTTGCACGATATGGAAGTATTGGCTCCGTGGTCCGACGGTGCATTCCTGTTTGATTTTGATCCTGTAGGAAACCCCGAAAAGGCCAGCTACTACGCCGAGATTTTTGAACAGTTACCACAACAGCAGTACCACACCTATTTCTATTGCTGGACTTTACCCGACGCTGAATTTGTCGATCGCATCGCAAGTACATTTCAGAGCGCTTTTGTGTCACTCGATGCACAAGCGTACTCTGAACCGCATCGCCAGAGACTCGCAGAAAAACGCATGATAAAACCCTATCGTTCAGATCGGGATTTTGAAGCCACTATTGCTCAAATTGCCTCCTACCGCCACATGGATGCGGGCATCTACGGCATAATTGGTTTAGCTGGAGAAACCCGACAGGATGTTGACAATACTGAGCAATGGATAGCACATCTGCTAAACACCTATGGCGACGGTCTCGGCGAACTGGCTGTCACCCCACTGGCAACCGAACCCGGATCTCTGGTAAATCGCAACCCGGCAAAGTATGGCATGCGACTTCTTCGGGAAACATTCGAAGACTACCTGGAATTTACCCGACTTAAATACTTCGGCACAGATGGCATACACGATCAAGCTTATGACCCTAACTTGCCACATCCCTACGGTGTGTACGATTCGAACGATCAACCGGGCCGCGTTTATCACGACTACCAGCGCATAAACAATCGTATCCACCAAACATTTTACGAACGCCGTGAAATGCAGTTCAATCAATCACTACAAAGCGAAGGCGACACACTGACCCTCTCGCTACACAACCGGAACCAAACGCGTGCCGTATGGGATTTGATCATCAGAGCCTGTGGTATGGCACAAAAGAATGGCCAGAAACACCTACATATTAATGCTAAAAACGCATTTATTACGGTACCGGATCTTGAGGTATTCAAGCTAACAGGAACTCACGACTACACCTTAAACAGACTACCGGGCTTGAAGAGAGCAATCGATGCCCGCCAACTGGTCGTTACGGTATCCGCTCGAGAAGAGCAGAAGTGGGGAGCGTTCGACGCATTGGGCCTCAGACTCAATTTCGGCACAGACATCGTGAAAGCGGCTTAATTACCGATCAATAAGTGTCATTCCACTAGCGGAATTCTGCACCCATTCCCCTCACTGAATCAGCCTATATCAATTCTTCATATATTTGATCTCAGACTGCAAATCACTCAATTTTTCCAGCGCAGCTGTAGCGGCCCGCGACAGCAACGATAAAGTTAGCAGGCTAACTGCCGATGTACGACCACAGAAGCAGTCTGATCTCGCTGGCTTATACGCCCGCTATCACTGCACACCGGATTTTGGATCGACCATTCCAACACAGGGCAATAAATTGGACAGCAAAGATCTCGCTTTTCTTACCTCCCTCGGGTTCTCGAAATTAGCTGCAGGTATGTTCGGTGAATCCGGATCCATATTCGAGATAATTTCCAGGCAACTCCCTGATGATGCCATAGGCCCCATAGGCCTTGCATCTATAGAAATATGCAACGGACACTATAACCGTGCCATCACCATACTTCAAGATGGCCCGATTCACGCGAAAGTCAATGCACACGAGGCCAGAAAAGTTCTATTGAATGCGCTGATTTTCTCTAACCGCATGATTGAAGCAGGTGAATTGCACCGATCATTTATACACATTGATTCAGCCAATGACAGTGAAGGTTATATAAACCAAGCAGGCAATTTCTTTCATCCGGATAACATCAATAGAGCAGCTTGATTCTCGTGAATCTGTCTCTAGTCTTACAATTAAAACACTAAACAGGAACGTTCATCACCATGACACAAATAAACGGGCAAGGTCATTCACAAGCAACGCAAATGCACGCCACGAAACCGGCTGGAAACGGTCAACAGCAAAGCAATATGGTATACGGAAATAATCAGATGGGCATGCTGATTAATATTCTAATGCAGCTTTTGCAAGGCCTGATGGCCGGGGGCGGCGGAGAGAGTAGCGGAAACGGCGGCGGCTATTGTGGAACCGGAAACCAGGGTGTTTATGGCGGGCACACGGGTAGTATGGGTTACGCCGGGAACGCAGGTAATGCCGGTAACGCCGGTAACGCCGGTAATGCCGGTAATGCCGGTAATGCCGGTAATGCCGGTAATGCCGGTAATGCCGGTAATGCCGGTAATGCCGGTAATGCCGGTAATGCCGGTAATGCCGGTAACGCCGGTAACGCCGGTAACGCCGGTAATGCCGGTAACGCCGGTAACGCCGGTAACGCCGGTAATGCTGGTGACGGTAACAAAGTCGGACACAACGCGGAGCGCCCGATAAATTTCAGTATCATCCCTCATGGCTACAGCATGGGAGATACCGCCAGTTTCCAGAACTATATTGATGCCGTTGATCAGAACGGAAATGTTGACAACAACACTATTACGGTCGATGGGCAACGCACCGAGTACAGTGCTAGAACATCTATTGTCGAAGGTTATGCCGCAGAATTCTACGCAGGTGGGCGTATAGAGGATGCCTCTCAAATGCAGCATATGGCATCTCAGGTTTGGTCCGACATGAATTCCGGCAACCCCAACCACCGCGAAGCAGCCACCTTTTCTCTGGTAGCATCACGGTTCAAGAATTCTGGCGGAAACTACAACAATAACGCCCTGGCAAACCTGTTAAAGCAAACAGGAAATGAAGATCTTGTCAAAGGTGGAGTCGGCACTACAGATGTAGAAACCATTGGCGCTGCAGCCTTCGCAATTAAACGTGGTTCACTTGAGCTCGGGCAGATCTATGGCGCAGATGGCAAAGATGCCAATGGCAAGCAATCTGTACAGAACCAGGACAAGTATGACCGGGCCATTGAAGCCATAGGCGCTGGCGATCTGGGCAGCAGCATCGAAACTAAAGAACAGTTCGAAGCCTACAAAGCCACTTTCAACACAGCTGGCAACAATGCTGGTAATGCAGGCAA
This sequence comes from Chromatiales bacterium (ex Bugula neritina AB1), assembly GCA_001730015.1. Lineage (GTDB taxonomy): Bacteria > Pseudomonadota > Gammaproteobacteria > Granulosicoccales > Granulosicoccaceae. Next base: position 26,373 of record MDLA01000180.1, read on the forward strand.
TGCAGGCAATGCAGGCAATGCAGGCAATGCAGGCAATGCAGGCAATGCAGGCAACGCCGGCAACGCCGGCAACGCCGGCAACGCCGGCAATGCGGGCAACGCCGGCAATGCCGGCAACGCGGGTCATACAGCTGGTTACTCACAATCACCAGCGACCAACGGTGGATATGGAGGCGGCTACACACAGCCTCCCGCTAATGGCGGAGGATACGGCGGCGGCAACAGCTATGCCGCTCCTGATACCAACGGTGGATATACCGGCGGCGGAAGTAACTACGCTGGTGGCAGCTCAGGCGGCGGCTACGCCAGTAACTCTGGTTCCTATACCATGGGGGGCGATACCTGCGGATCCTACGACGGCTTCAATTCTAATTCCGGAGGTGGCTATGGCAGTACCAACGGAGGTAGTTACGGAAGTGGTGATGTCGGTGGCGGCTACAGCAATGGCGGTGGCTACGGCAATGGCGGTGGCTACGGCGGTGGCGGTGGCTACGGCAATAGTTTCAGCAATGGTGGTAGCTATAACAATGGCGGCGGCTATTCCAACAGTGGAGGCTACAATGGTTCCGGGGGCAGCTATAGCAACGGCCATGATAGTGGCTACGGCGGAAGCTTCGGCGGTGGATTCGGAAACAGTTTGGGTGGCGGTTATGGCACAGTTCCAGGCTATGACAATAGCTATGGCACAAACGATAATTACAACTCTGACAACCACTACGACAACAATGACTCCGATCACTACGATTCGGCATACACCAAACCAGGCCAGGGCGGCGGCTATGTAGACCAACCCGTTAATCCGGTTCCACCGCCAGCTCAGGGTGGCGGTTATAAAGGCTAATTAGGCTACCCAGGAACATCCAACGAGCGCGATAAAGTCCCGATATACTTCGGGACTTTTACTTGGAGTTATATTCCGGAAAGCCTGTTTTACCACCTCGCTAGTGAATAGATCGGTATCAGCAAGTGCTCAACCGCTAGAACAAGACACTGCCCCACAATTTAATCCAGAACAATCTACTGACACCGAACACCAGTCATAAAGGTATCTCTCAATGCACAGTAACAACATAAACGGCAATGGGCAACTCAACAACCTGCAATCTCTAGTCAGAGACACTCTCAATGGTGGCAAGCAAAACTCGCCATTTGAAAGATGCGATACATCAGCATCGGGCATGTTTCAGGTAAATCCATTTGACAACCAGTCTGTACTCACACCGTTTATGAACCATGGCAACTCAAACCCCATGGAGATGATCGTCAACATGCTGATCGAAGTCTTTACCATGGCAATGCAGAACTCATTCGGCTCAGCAAACGGCGCCTCCGGGTCGGGATCACCGATAGGCAGCCAGGGCTTCGGGTCGGCATTTGGAGGTCAGGGTGGTGGTATTGAAAACGGAGGCCAAAATTCAATTTTTGGTCAAAACAACCAATTTGGCGGTAACAACTTCGCTGGCTACGGTCAGCAGCACTCTGGCAATCAACAAGGGTTTGGCAATCAGCTACTGCCCGGTAATCACCAAGGCCTGCTCGGCCAGTCTTTCGGCAATCAAACCAGCGGAAACTATTCCGGTAACGGCGCTACAAACTACACGGGAAGCGGACAAGGCGGCGGTTACGGCAGCGGCTATGGTGGGAGTCAGGCTACAGCTCCGCAACAGGGACAAAGCTATACACCCGAAAGCAGTGGCGCAGCCAGCCAAGGCACACAATCCAGTGGCGGAGGATGTCCGTTTCTAGGCCAGAACGGGGGTCAGGACTACAATTCCGGTGGTGATCCCGTACAGGGCACCGGGGGACCAGACGATCGGGACATCGATTTCTCAACACTCACGGCGGAACAGAGAACCGACATGGGCCTCAATGCTACCGATAGAGGCATACTGCATCTCTGGGGCAGGCAGATGATCTCCGCTGGCAAGCAGGACGGTGGAATCTATACAACAGTTCTCGGGCCGGATGGAACCGGCTCGGGCTGGGACAATAAAGCCGAAGTTGCACTGGTGCAGAACCTCAGAGCGCAGGAACAGGAATTATTTGGCGGCGACACAGGCTATCTGCTGGATCAGGCATTTTTTGATTTACATGGCAGCCGAACCGGTGAGGATCTGTCAGCTCGCTACGCTGACCGGGCAATTAACTTTTCCCAGGGCGCAACGGACATCACCAATGACATAGGCAAGTTACAGGAAAGAACCGGCCTGGATCAATTCCAGCAAGGGGTGCTTAGACTGTACGGCCACGATCCACTAATGGATGGGCAATGGGATGGTTCGGTTCTGGCTTACACCATTGATAATGATAACTCTCTGGATGGTGTTACCCATTCAGAGGGAAACACCATTGACAATGTTGCTCAGGATCTTTTCAATGCAGATATCAATGATGACGGCGTGAATAACGGCAGCTCTCTAAACAACGCCTTTATCTCGGTACTCGATAGCCTGTATCTGAGTTAAAAACAGCAGCAGTGTCGGGCTGTAAGAGCCCGACACGATTGAATAATATATACCCTGGTTTTGCATAAAATTCCGGCCCACAACCGCTGCGCTGCTTCTATAGCAGCATCTAAGGCGCTGTACTCGTTTTTCCTGAATATCACTTAGGCGACTAGGCTCAATCCAGTAAAAGCTCCGTACAGTGCCTTTTATACAGCGTCATAAGCTCCTGGACACGAAATTCTATGCAACACCAGAGTATATATCTCGGAGATCATGGAAATAATATTTCTGCATCCCGAAAAAATAAACTATTTCTGCCAGGAAAGTGTGTTGGCCTAAAAAAACCGACACGCCAGCGAACACTCAGCCCTCCCCCTCACAGCCGGCCACGCCGGCGGCTACTCAAGATAAAAAAATTCGCAAGACTGTTGAATCAGCACCTTTAACCCGGGCGAAAAATCTATTTCGCATCAGCCACTATATCCTGGGTCATAACCGTTGAACCCATCACTTGTGTTACCATGATTTTTTCAATCCAGCTTTGGTAACAGGTAAGTTGCATGTCCACAAACGCCACCGATGAACTCTTGTATGAGACCCGCGATGGAATCGCAACTATTACGTTCAATCGCCCGAAGGCACGTAATGCTCTAACGTTCGAAATGTACGACCAGCTCCTGATAATCAGCACCAATCTAGCAAGGGACCACCGTGGTATAAGCGCGCTTATTATCAATGGGGCCGGTGACAAAGCATTTGCGGCTGGTACAGATATCTCCCGCTTTCGTGAATTCACCGATGACGCCGACGCCATTGCCTATGAGCATCGTATCGATCAGGTACTCAGTGCACTGGAATCGATTCCGGTTCCCACTGTTGCAGCTATTCGTGGCGCCTGCACCGGTGGTGGTGCCGCTATCGCCGCCTGCTGCGATTTGCGAATCGCCTCTCCCGATCTGAAGTACGGCTTTCCAATTGCCCGCACACTCGGCAACTGTCTGTCTCTCAATAGCTTATCTCGCATTGCGAGCCTGCTGGGAGAAGCCCGTACACGGGAAATTATTTTCACATCGCGCCTTATAAAAGCTGACGAAGCTTCCGCAATAGCATTGGTTTCCGAAGTAGTTGAAGATCCGCTCGCTCGCGCAAGAGAGCTCGCAGAGCAAATGAAACTGCATGCGCCACTCACCTTGCAATCTACCAAAGAGGGCCTGCGAAGGTTGCGAAATTCCAGCTCCAGCCTTAATAGCGACGATCTCATTACACGCTGTTACGGCAGCAATGATTTCAAAGAAGGGTTGGAAGCATTCCTCGCGAAGAGACCACCCAACTGGACCGGCACCTGATTTACAGCGCACTCGCAATCTGGTAGTTCCTGCGGAAACCGCCGGCTTCATTCCCCGGCTGTACGATCAAACACAACAGGCTCAGATGGAAGAAGCAATTGCTGTTCATCAAGCTGGTAAGCTTGTATACCTGTGAGCGGCACAAATTTCACACGGTAGGTACCGATTTCGCTAACATCATATGCTTCGGAAAGCTGTACGGTCTGCTGCACCGTCTCACCTGCAGCAATCGACAGGTAGTCCGACTGCTGCGGCTTAGCTCGTTTTACCATCCGGCCGGTGTAGCTCAACTCTTTGCCACTATGTATAACGGTAAATATATCTGCAGAGAGGATATCTTCCAGCGGAGTTCCCCACGGCAGAATCTGCGCTGGTTCCGAAGTCTGATTTTTAAGTGAAAACAATAATTCCATTGGTTCATCCAGTTTCAATCGGCTTTTCAACGGTGAGAGCTCTACCTTCAAACCATAAACCGCAACTACTCCACCACTGGATTCGTGTTTCATAGGCTCAGCGGTACAGGACAATAACATTCCGGCAAAGATTGCTGCAACACATCCACGCAAGCCAGGAAAGGGCCAGCTATTTATTTCTATTGGCACGAGCAGACATCCTGCGGGCAAAAACCGGAACCCAGTGCCACAGAACCCATATAGTGGCTAACAACAACGTCCACACACTGACAGAACCAGCTCCGCTGTCCGCCCCCCCATTGCCTCCCTGCACTGTCACCCGAACTGGTGGCGTTGCCTCAAGCAAAAAATCTGTGTCGCTGAACCCTAAAACCTGTATATAAGCATCCGGTATGGCATCCAGAACGCAACGATCACCCTGACCCGTACTAATTGAGCCACAAACAGCACCACCATACGCACTACTTAAATGGACATATAGATCAGCATCTCCGCCAACTGAAGTCAATTCAATTGCCCCGGCCTGCTCGACCCTGAAATAAGCGTTTTCTCCTGCCCTCACACTGCCCGAGTACTGCTGATTAATCACCATATCAATATATTTCTGTTCGATAATCGAGACCGGCGTTATCGCAAAACGTGGTGAATTTTCCGCAAAAAATTCATAGCTGTCTGCATTCAACACCGACAGTGAGGGATCTGTCTGCGCCAGCAATGCCGCATTCACTGCTCCATAGGCGTAATCTCGAGTTCCGCGTACCTGAGGGAAATGCGTTAGTTCATGCAGCAATGTTCCGGCACGGGAATCACGACCGTCCAGACGTGCACCCCAGAACCCGGGACACAAATAAATCAGGTAGGGATCCGCCGGCCGCACATACGCAAATTTGTCAATTTCCGCACACCCGCAGTCAAACCTGAGAGTACCATTGGCAAACACCTCTTCCGCGGCAATAAATCCGTTCAAAACGGTATTAAACCGGCTACCGGTATAGCGACCGAACCAACGGAGATAGCGTGGTGAATGAGGCCTGGATTCGATCTCCAGACTTACTAAATCATTGAGTGCCGCGGCTGTAATTCGCTCAGCAGCTACCACTGCTATAGCGATTTCCTCGCGCTGGTCAGTACTGCAGGACCCATCGAATAGTGAGGTTTTAGCCGCCCGAGTATCCGGTGCGGGAGCCAGATCTATTAAAATCGCATCTGAGCTAATCAATACCGTGTTGAATTGCTGTGTGCTATCGAGCGCTACGCCAGGCAAATCATCTTCGAACTGAAAGAGAATTCGCCCCTCAAATCTAACCAGATAAGTACCTTTTTTTTCCAGCGAATAATAGCGTGGCAGATTAACCTCCGCCGTTGCGACACCCCCTGCCGCCAGATGAATCAATTGATCCGTTGCAGGCGGACCACGCTTGCCAAGGCGCCCACGATAGACACTGCGCTCGCCGGTTACCGGATCTTCTATCTGAAAGATATCCTCCGATAACTCTGCCTCAAATGGTGTATTCCAGGGTAGAAGTACTACCGGGGCTTCTCCGGAGTTTGTGAACTCCACCCGAACCACTCCGTCCGAAGCTACCGACATCTGAACCACTATCGGGATCTCTGCCGCCTGCAGTGACCCGACAAATGTCAGCGATATCGCTAGCCAGCACATCAGCTGGGCCGCAACCGCTTGCCATTGAACAAGTCTGTTTACTTTCATTTGCAAAATTTGCCGTTATTCAACCACGAGCCCGCAGTACACATTGTAAAGTGATATTAACAGCAAAACCCAGCGGGGCACACTACTTGCTGCCCGCCTGCGGTGTCTACACTCTGCTACCCGAATCGATCAATTCTGCTCAAACGCCTGGCACTTATTCCGGCGACCTTGGCCATGTTGCACGCTGTTAACTCACTGGCTGCTGCTGCGCCGACTCCGACCTCCGCCGACAGTACGGATTACACCACACTCCCGGTTCAGCGTATGGGAACCCGTTTACACCAGAGAACTTCAGCCCCCTCGCAAAAAACCGCGACTAAAGCCCGCTATGTGACCAGCCTGGCAACATTACCCAACGATCCGCTGGCTGCACAGCAGTGGAATTTTATGTCGGCTACCACGTACACCGGTGCCGCCGACAATTTCAATGCGCATATTCACAACGGCAGTTCAAGTGAAGTGATCGTGGCAGTAGTCGACTCCGGTGTAATTCTCACCCACGAAGACCTCAGAACATTACCAGGCTACGATTTTGTCAGTACAGCGGAAATAGGCAACGACGGTGATGGTCGGGACGCGGACCCATCGGATCCGGGCGACTGGGTAACACAAGACGATCAGCAATCAGGCACCGTCAGTGCGGGCTGTGAAACATCCGACAGCAGCTGGCACGGCACCGCAATCGCCGGAATCATCGGAGCAGCAAGTTTTAACGATACCGGTATTGCAGGCGGTGCCCCCCGGGTTTCGCTGTTACCGGTGCGAATTACCGGAAGGTGTGGTGGATTTATTCACGATATGATCGACGGAATAAGATGGTCCGCAGGCCTGCCAGTCGCCGGAGTACCAGTAAACCCGTATCCGGCAAGAGTGATTAATCTGAGCGTAGGGTTTGCCGGGGATTGCTCGAAAGCACTGCAGTCCGCTATAAATGACGCCACAGAGGCAGGCAGCCTTATTGTTGCCGCAGCCACCAACAGCGCGGTCGACCTGGACACTACTCCCTATTCACCAGCCACATGCGAAAATGTCCTGTCGATCGCTGCAAACACGCGCGAAGGCACACTCGCTGACTACAGCGCTTACGGCTCCGAGGTTTTTTTGACTGCCCCTGGCGGTACCCGCAGCGATGCCATTATTACCACTGAAAATGGAAGTAACTCAGCGCCCGCCCCAGAAAGTAGCTATGGTTATCATTATGGAACCAGCCTGGCTGCCGCTCACGTGAGCGCCGGCGCGGCAACGCTCTTGTCCATTGACTCAGGCCTTAGCAATACAGAACTTAGCAACCTGCTGCAAAATTCCAGCGTTGTAATGAGCGAATCGAGCATCTGTAGAGCGGGGGGCTGCGGGTTCGGACGTCTAAATGTTAATCGAGCAGTTCGCATACTCACAGATGAGCAACTCACTGATGATTCAGCCCGGCCCCCTGTCGGAGCGGCGAGCGCCAGCAGTCCCGAAACCGAAAGCAACTCAGGCTCCGGGTTAATCCAGCTGCCGGATCTGTTCTTTTACCTGATCACTCTGATCTCTCTGCGCAAATTCTGTAACAACTAGCCCGCATTATTCATGGGGTGGCGAGGATATCGCGCTGACCTGATCTTTTCACAACCAAGGGATTTCACAGTGGATTTTCTTCTCGCGTTGAATACTTACTGATATTTGCAAGAGAAAAAATTCTTTGTGGAATAAAAGATCAAGTGAGATCCCGTCAATCCCGGTAGAGTCGACGACTGGCGCGCAGACAGGTAGTCGTACAGACAAGAT
>MDLA01000181.1 GCA_001730015.1 Chromatiales bacterium (ex Bugula neritina AB1)
TTAGTTATTCACGGCAAGGGTTTTCACAGTGGATTTTCTTCTCGCGTCGAATACAGACTGATATTTGCAAGAGAAAAAAATCTCTGTGGAATCATAGATCGAGTGAGATTCCGTCAATACCGTGAATAATACGGGGTAACACCCTGTGGCGGTATTCGATTGGCGGTGGGTGACACTATTTTACAGGAGTAGTTGATGGCATTCAGTTCGTTGCAATCGTGTCCGTCCTGCGGAGTGGCGATCAGCGATGTATCCGCACATACGCGAAGTACTGAGTGTCCGCATTGTGCCAACTGGCTGTACCTGAGCAATAATGGCTGGACAACTGGCGGTTTGTTTGAACATGCGCTCGATGCTCCGTCCATGCTGCGACTGGGTCGAAGTGGCGTATTCAGTGACCGGCGCTTTGTGGTTGCCGGTCGCTTACGTATTGCCTACGCCAGCGGATTCTGGGACGAATGGTGGCTCGAGTTCGATGATGGCACTCATCATTGGCTCGAAGAAGACGACGGTCGCTACCGACTGCATAAAAACCGCGAAATGGACACCAGCGGCGCTGATTTATCCGGGGCCCGGGTTGGCTCCAATATAAACATGGGCGGTGATCGCTGGTTTGTTACCGAGAAAATAAATGCGCAGGTAGCTGGCACCGAAGGCTCGCTGCCGGTTGCAGTAACACCGGGAGAGCAAGTCCTCTGCATTGATGTCATTGGCGGTGGTAAAAAACTGTCAATTGAAGCTTCTGGTAACGATGTCACTATCTCGCAGAGTCTGGTTGTATCCGGCGCTGATCTGCGATGGGATTAACCCTACTCATGGCTAAGGTACGCAGGTTTTTTAACGCTCAAATTGCCAGCAGGCCGATTACCGCAGCAGCTTGTTTTGCTGATCGACTAAGGGAAGCATAGCTATGCAGGTTTCACAGCGTCTGGCAGGAACGCACCCTGACAAACTACTCGACACCCTGCAACGTCACATCGACGATGGCCACGAGCAATCGTCCCTGCAGGCTATTCCCGATCTGCAAATGGACTACCCGCAGTTCCATAACGAACTCGAACAGCTCAAGGCAAAGCTCAGTGACAAACTGCTCGATGGGGTTAAAGTTCTCGACAAAAAGCAGGCGCAGATCTTCCGCTGCGTCAATTGCGGCGGCGGGCTTTCGCGGCAGTCTCTCGAAACCCGTCATGTGGTTTGCCAGTACTGCGGATGCGATGCAGAACACCCGGCGGCAGACCTCGATCTTCGCCGCTGGAACCAGGCACTCGATCTGGAATCAAATTTTACTATTGGTGATTTTTTCACCTATAAAGACCAGCGCTGGCAGGCAGTGGGGGTGCAGCTATTTTCCGGTCGAGTTCGTGAATACGACACCGAAGACAACGAGTGGGAATCAAATTTCTGCCGCTATACCAATTGGTGGATGCTCAACGAGCGGCGTGAAGTGGCCTGGCTCATCGACGATGGCTCGCGTCGGTACTGGTCGCAAAAGTACATCCCCATGGAACCCGAGTTACCGGATTCTCACAATAAAAATTTTGAACACGGTCAGTGGAAACTTGAATTTGCAGCCGGTGAGTTCAGCTACCAGCCCAGTCCCGATGAGCGCCACAACAGCGCTGAGAATACCCGATCGAAAAAACTGAAAACTACTGCAGACAGCAAGCAGCGTTTCTATACCAGTGTTGAGTCCCGGCTCGATCAAAATGGCGAGGTTCGCGAAATTGAGTTTTTTAAATCTGCCCCGATCCCGCACGAGGATATGGTCAAAGGTCTCGGAAAAGACAGCGCCCTGAACGATATAGGTCGCTGGCGAAAAACCATGCGGGTGTTAATGGTCGCATTTCCGCTGCTGGCGGCAATGGCGCTCTATCTTAACCGGGGCGGAGACAAAATCACCGAGCTGGTACCGCTGGCCAGCGGTGATCAGGCTGTGCAGATGCAGCAGTTCAATATAAGTGAAGCAGGCCGGATGTTAAACCTTAAAGGGTCTATAAATGGCATACAGAACAACTCATGGTTTGGAGTTGATGTATCTCTGCTAAACAGCGACGATCAGCCAGTCTATGGGAAATACCTTGAATTCTGGCATGAAACCGGTCACGACAGTGACGGTGCGTGGTCGGAAAGAGATACCTCAGCGGACTGGTATATCCGTGTGGATGAACCAGACACCTATCGGGTGATGGTCGCTGCAGATCCGGCCTCCACCACACCGGACGCCGATTTCCGTCTGACCATCGAGCCCAATCGGATTTCTGTAACACCATTTATTGTCGGCGCTGCCATCGCGTTTCTGTTTATTGCACTGAGTCGTTCAAAGGCTTCTTCGGTCGGCTCAGGGGCCTCATCAATTGCAGTCAAGGTACGGCCACGCACCTCGGGCAAGCCGACGGCGAAGTCGTAGATCCTGTAGGGTCAGCAGCACACAGGAAAAATAGAATGAAAAAGTTACATTACCCGTTGCTGGCGCTGGTGCTGGTTGCAATTGTAGGATTGCCGTCACTGTATGCACTTGCCGGCAGATCTGCAGAGCCGGTTCCCGGTGCTAACAGTAAAGAAGTACTCCGGTCTAAATCCGGCCGCAGCTATGTTGGCGGCGGTCCAAGAACCGGTAAATAGTTTCCAGCAGTCACCTCAGTTACATACAAATATAACCCCTAGAACCCAGTGGAGAGAAAAATGAATATATACCGGCTGGCAGTTAGCAGCGTACTATTACTTGCTGTGAGTACCCCGGTGCTCGCAGAGTCCGATCTGGCCGGATTTTCGGCTGAACTGTTTTCAACCATTCTGTACTCAGCCGTTGGTATCGTCATGGCGGTTGTCGGCTTTAAAGTGGTTGACTGGCTAACTCCCGGTAACCTTGCAGAGGAAGTTACGCATAAGGAAAACCGTGCACTTGCCATGCTGGCCGGTTCTATGATGCTTGGAGTATGCATCATAATCGCGAGTGTTTTAACCACCTGAATCAACGGGTTAAGCCGGTGTCAATTAAATCATGAATGACACTGGGTCATTAGAAGACAAACCGGTCAGCGACAGCCAGTTTGTATTGCTGAGCGGTTCAGTCTTAATTATTGCCGCATGCAGTCTGGTTTATGAACTGCTTATCAGTAGTCTTTCAACGTATCTGCTCGGGTCCAGCGTTGTTCACTACTCACTGACCATCGGCCTCTTTTTGTTTTTCATGGGGGTTGGCGCCTGGATGGCGCAGTCTATCGAGCGCAACCTGGTGGTGTTTTTTATCGCTATAGAAGTGGCGATCGGTGCAATAGGGGGTGTGTCTGCGTTGTTGCTGTTTGCGGCGTACGCGTGGACAGAATTCTACTACCCGATAATGCTGTTGACTATCGCTGCTATTGGAATTCTGGTCGGGATGGAATTACCCCTGTTAACCCGCATACTGGAAGCGCGCAGTGGTTTGCGCAAAGGTATCAGTCAGGTACTGACCTTCGATTACCTCGGCGCGCTGATCGCCTCTCTATTGTTTCCGTTTCTGCTGCTGCCGTATCTGGGCCACTTGCTAACGGCCAGCGCCGTGGGTCTGGTAAATCTTCTGGTTGCGCTTATTGTTGCCTGGTCGTTCAGGGATTACCTGCGCCAATGGAAGTCGGCTTCGCTCGCCGGGTTACTAGCCGCTGCTGTCTTGCTGATCGCCAGTGCACTGGTAGTAAATCCGGCGTCAGAGCTGTTTGAAAGCGCACTCTACGAAGACCCGGTAATCCACACCGAGCAGAGCCGTTTCCAGAAACTGGTGCTCACCAATCGCGGTGACGATTTGCGCCTGTATCTTGATGGCAACCTGCAGTTTTCAAGCATTGATGAATATCGCTATCACGAAGTGCTGGTTCATCTGCCTATGGCGTTTGCAAAAAGCCAGCGCCGGGTTCTGGTTATTGGTGGCGGTGATGGTCTGGCCGCAAGGGAGTTATTAAAGTACCCGACGGTAGAATCAGTTACCGTGGTTGATCTGGACTCCGCAGTTACCAATCTAGCCCGTGGCCAGACACAATTAAAGCAACTGAACAACGATTCATTGTCCAGCCCAAAGGTTACGGTGCTCAATGAAGACGCATGGGCGTGGCTGGCACAACAGGGAGATCTCTATAATGTTGTGATTGTAGATCTTCCCGATCCCGAGAACGAAGACGTAGCCAGGCTCTACAGCGTAGCCATGTATGAGCGAATCGCGCGTCGCATGGCAGCGGGTGGCGTTATGATCACGCAGGCAACCTCGCCCTGGTTTGCGCGTCGGGCCTTCTGGAGCATAGGCAAAACCATAGAAGCGGTGTTTGAAGATGTAGCACCAGCCACAGTCTATGTGCCGTCATTTGGCTTGTGGGGGTTTTTTGTAGCAGCGAATCACCCCCTTGATACTGCAACCAGTCGGGTCTTCGAAGGCCGGTTTTTAAACACAGCAACACTGGTATCGGTGTTGACACTTCCAGCAGACTTACCCAAGCTGCCCGTGCGAATTAATCACAACCATTCACTGCCAATAATTGAATACTATCGTGAAGGCTGGGGAGTGCTGAACAATGCCAGTGAACCCGGTGTCGGCAAGGGGAGTTAAATGAGAGCAGAGACAGCAGTGCGCCCGGCACAAAGTGCAGATGTCAGTGCAATAGAAAGCTGTGCAAAATCAGCCTACTCAATGTATGTCGAGCGAATTGGTCGGGAGCCGGCGCCAATGCTGGCAGATTTCAATGCCGCCGTTGAAAGCGATAAGGTGGTTGTTGTTTGTAGCGGGCTCACTATCGCAGGCTATGTCATTTATTATCCACGTGATAACGTGTTGTTTTTAGAAAACATTGCGATCCGCCCTTGCCGGCAGCGGCAGGGGCTTGGTGAGCAGCTGCTAAAACATGTGTGTAAAACAGCAATCGATAATGGGCTTACCGCCGTAGAGTTGTACACCAACGCGAAAATGACAGAAAATCTGGCCTGGTATGAAAAGCATGGTTTCCAGGAAATGCGTCGTGTACATGAGGACGGCTTTGATCGCGTATACTTCAGGAAAGCATTGGTATAGATTAAATTTTAAGAATGCGGAACGATAACATGAAATACAGAAAACTGGCTGATTCAGAATTAAATGTCAGTGCTATCTGCCTTGGCACCATGACCTGGGGCACGCAGAATACGCAGGCCGAGGCGCATGCGCAAATGGATCTTGCCACCGAACGTGGCGTCAATCTGTTTGATACTGCAGAAATGTACCCGACCACCCCGATGGGAGAAGAAACCCAGGGCCACACCGAGGCAATCATCGGTAGCTGGGTCAAAAAAAGTAACAATCGTGAACGGGTGAATATAGCCACAAAAGTTACCGGGCCAGGGGTGCAAAAATATATTCAGGGTGGTGTTGCCATTTCGCCCAAAAAAATTGCACAGTCGCTTGAAGGTAGTCTGCGCCGGTTGCAAACGGAAACCATAGATTTATATCAGCTGCACTGGCCTAACCGGGGCTCTTATCATTTTCGTCAATGGAGTAGCTACGATCCAACTGCGCAACCCCGTGAAGAAACGCTTGATGATATACGCGAAATATTGTTCGCGCTGCAAAAGCATATAGAAGCGGGGAAAATCCGTCATATTGGCTTATCAAACGAGAGCTGCTGGGGCACTGCTAAATTTTTGCAGATCGCAAAAGAGAACCGCCTGCCTAAGGTGGTTAGTATTCAAAATGAATACAACTTGCTGAACCGCCTTTACGACCTTGATCTGGCAGAACTGTCGCACCATGAGAATATTGGCTTGTTGGCTTTTTCACCGATGGCTGCAGGGCTTTTAAGCGGAAAATACGCCGACGGGAAAATACCAGCCGGTTCCCGCAGAACACTTAACGACACTCTAGGCGGTCGTTTATCTGCGTATTCACAACCCGCACTTGATCAATATCTGGCCATTGCGAAAAAGCACAATATAGATCCTGCGCAACTGGCTTTGGCATTTTGCATAAGCCGGCCGTTTATGGCATCAACAATTATAGGCGCTACTACAATGGAGCAGCTGGAGACTAATCTGGGATCGGTAGATATAACCTTGTCTAAAGAAATACTGGATGATATATCCGCGGTGCGCCGGACTCACCCGATACCAATGTGATTCATGCCGAGCTACACCCACTGGTTCCAGAGGTTGAATCCCCGGGTTTATTTCCCAGTCCGTTTTCTATTCCGCCGCATGCTCTGGCCAGTCAGGCCTGCGAATTACTGAAACAGCGCTTGTCGCAAATGACCCCGGCGGTGCACAATTACCAGCGCCCGGACGGTGGCAAAATGCTTGGCACACTGGTCGTCAGGCTGAGTGACGGGCACTATGCGTATCTGGCAGGTTTCTCGGGCATGCTGGGCGGCCAGTGGAGTGTGCCGGGTTTTGTGCCACCGGTGTTTAATCCGGTGCAAAGAGACAAATTTCTACCAGCGGGTGAAGCCCGCGTAGAAGATCTTGGCAGCAGCCTGCAGTGCATTACGGCAAGTGACCATTATGGTCGGGCCAAAGCAGAATATGAGTCCACCCTGGAGCAACAGGCTACCGCACTCAATGCCCTGAAGGCCGTTCACAGCAACCGGCGACGGCAGCGTGCAGTAATTCGACAGCAAATTCAGCAGGGTGAAGCTGGCAATTCTGGTGATGCCGAAACCCTCGAATCACTTGCCGGACAAAGCAGCCGGGACAAACGAGAGTACCGTGAGCTTTCCCTGCAATGGAAAGCGCGTCTGCAAACTTCGCGTCAACCGCTCGATGCAATAGAAGATGAGATCAATCATTTAAAAAAGCAACGGCTGGAACTATCGCGTCAGCACCAGCAGTGTGTATTCGACGGCTATAAGCTGAAGAACGCAGAAGGTGAGTGTGCCAGTCTGGCCGGATTTTTCGAGGCGAAAATGCCACCTGGTGGTGCAGGTGATTGCGTTGCTATAAAACTGCTGCAACACTGTTACCGTCTTCAGCTTGAGCCGCTCTGTATGGCAGAGTTCTGGTGGGGAGCCACGCCATCGGCTGAGATCCGCCATCATGGCTATTATTATCCCGCCTGTCGTGGAAAATGCGGCCCGATTCTGCCATTTATGTTACGTGGGCTGGACGTTTCGGCCGCACGCCACCAGCGCGTAGTCCGGTTCCCTGATCAATACCCATTAATTATCTATGAAGACTCATCGCTGCTGGTGGTGGAAAAGCCGGCCGGAATGCTATCTGTGCCGGGAAAAAACATCACAGACTCTGTCGAAAAACGGCTGCAGAATCGCTACCCGGATATTAACTCCACCATGCTGGTGCATCGGCTCGATCAGGCAACTTCAGGCTTGCTGGTGGCGGCCAAGTCTTCGGTGATACGCACCCGCTTGCAACAGCAATTCCAGCGCCGTACGGTGGAAAAAATCTATATCGCTGATGTCGCTGGTCGCATTGATCAGAGCCAAGGCACCATAGATTTGCCGATGCGGGTTGATCTTGACGATCGTCCGCGTCAGCGCGTTTGCCTGCAACACGGCAAGTCGTCGCTGTCGCACTTTCGTGTTGTTGCTACCAGCGAGGCGATAAGCCGAATAGAGCTGTCTCCTGTCACCGGCCGCACGCATCAGTTGCGAGTCCATGCCGCTCACCCTGAGGGCCTGAATGCCGCTATCATAGGGGATGAACTCTACGGTGAACCCGCTGAGCGGCTGCACCTGCATGCGGCCTCTATTGCGTTTATGCATCCGCTTACAGGCAAGCGCATGCAATTCCATTCGCCGGTTCCTTTTTAATCTTTGCTCTAACCTGGCGAACAGCATGGGAAAACAGTGACCACATTCTCTCTGGCAACACCGCAAGTCTATACCGATACTCTGCCCAGGGCCGTCGATGTTGTGGTGATTGGTGGTGGCATCATCGGCGTTTGCACCGCCTATTACCTGGCCCGCAGTGGCGTTAGTGTATTGCTTTGTGAAAAGGGCCGAATTGCCGGTGAGCAGTCGTCTCGCAACTGGGGCTGGGTAAGGCAGCATAATCGCGATCCGGCCGAACTGCCGATCATGATGGAATCCAATCGCATCTGGAATTCGCTTTCGGCAGAGATAGGTGAAGATGTCGGTTATCGACAACACGGGGTTATCTATTTAGCCAGTACCGGTAAAAAACTGGCACGGCGTGAATCCTGGCTTGAATATGCCAGAGAGCATCAGCTCGATACCCGTATGATAACCGCCGCCGAAGTAGAAAAAATGATCGACTGCAAAGCGGGTCAATGGGTGGGTGCATCGTACACACCAAGTGACGGTCGCGCAGAACCCTGGATTGCCGTGCCGGCAATTGCCCGTGCAGCGCATCGGCGTGGTGTACTTATCCGTGAAAACTGCGCTGTACGAAGCATTGAAAAAACCGATGGCGAAGTAAGCGCCGTGGTAACCGAAGACGGCGTAGTGATTTGTAGCCGCGTGGTGCTTGCTGCAGGGGCCTGGTCGTCTTTGTTTGCGCGCAATCTGGCGATCAGATTACCCCAGTTAACTGTGCGCTCCACTGTGGTCAGTACCACGCAGGCACCTGATGTTTATTCCGGTAATGCCGCCGATGAAAAAGTAGCTTTTCGCCGCCGTCAGGATGGCGGCTATTCTATGGCACTGTGTGATCTGACAGAGCATTTTATCGGGCCGGATTCTATAAAAAACATAGGTAAGTTTATTCCCGCTATGTTAACCGAATGGGATACCTACCGGCTGGCTCCGTCGGCCCCCGCAGGCTTCCCCGATGCCTGGCGCACGCCGCGAAGCTGGGCCGATGATGAAATTTCACCGTTTGAACGCAATCGAGTATTGAATCCGTCGCCTAACCAGCGCGCCGTAGATAAAATAATGCAGCGAGCGAAGGCTCGGTTGCCTGCACTGGCCGATGCACAGGTATCTCACAGCTGGGCCGGCATGATAGACACCATGCCCGATGTGGTTCCGGTTATTGATCAGCTGGATAACCCCAAAGGCCTGATCATAGCGACCGGGTTCAGCGGTCATGGATTTGGCATTGGCCCGGCAGCAGGAAAAATAGTAGCTGAACTGGTTCAGAATAAACCCGCATCGCACGATCTCACTCGTTTCCGGTTAAATCGCTTTTCAGACGGATCAAAAATCGAGCTCGGGCCAGCGCTATAGATTTATAATGTTAATCTGATCGGAATAATGGTAATACCGGGGTAACCCCCGGTATTACCCGATATCACTATATTCTACAGCTGTTAACGCCATTCCAGCCCCAGCCATCACCTACCGGGACCGTATCTATGCAGGCTCCCGCGACTGGATTGCCTACTCTGCAGCTGGTGGCACCGTCCCATCCCCAGCCGTCACCGACAGGGTCTGTATCAATACAGACCAGAGTTTTGGGGATTTGGCAGCTTGTTGCGCCATCCCATCCCCAGCCATCACCGACAGGTGGCGTATCTTCGCAGTCGGCTGGTGGCTTCGGTGGGGCGGTTCCGGTTGGAGTGGCTCCATTGCACTGCCAGAAGCTGGTATCGTTGACCCATCCTCGGCTGTTCCCCGGTGAGTTCTGCTGGAAATCGGCGTCTACAAAACGGGTCAAATGCATGAAGGCCTGGCCACTGTATACACCATCAGTGATTGACCAGGCGCTGGTGCCGGCAAAGTTGCCGTCTATCGTCTGCGTCACCATGCCATCCGCTCCATGTACGTATTCAGGAGTAAAAGGTTCAGAGATATAGACGCCAGTGCTGGCATCGTTGGGGTCACTGTAAAACACGTGATTCTGGCAGGAAACAGTTTTTCCCACCAGGTCAGAAGCCTGCCAGTAGGCGCGGCTTTGATTAACGGTGGTGTTGTTGTCTCTGCGTACAATAACAGGTGGTGTATTCGGATCGGGTACGAGGCAGGTGGCATTGTTCTCCCAGCCGTAGAGGTCACCATCCGGATCGGAATCCGCGGATTGGCAAGTGGGAAAACTCTGTGCTCCGGCATTAAAAGTCAGAAGAGTCAGCGTTAAAATTGAGTATTTCAAGTGTTTGATAGTCATTGTATCCAGGAAGGCGAGAGCCGTGTTATTCAGATTGTGAGTTTGCGTTTTAGGGTCTAGCGTGTGTAGGTTAATGTTTGTCGATAAGCATATGTGAGGCAGTGATTTACTGGAGTTTATATTTGGTTTCAGTTAACCCTGTGCGTAAACAGTGCACGAGGTTAACCGAGCGTCAGAAAAACGTAATGCGGGTCAATTCTGCCGCTTACTTATAGAATCCAACACCGCAGGTAGTATCGTTCGCCTTGAAAACAAAGGTCGATTTGGGGCTTGGCTCTTCTTCGCCCGGGCGAGGGAAGTGATAATCCACCCGGTGAAAGCCACCTTCTTTTGCGCCTTCCATAATCTGCTTGCCGTAGGCAGCACCAGTCTTCTTGTCGACTGAGTCATTGATGTTGTTCACGCCAATCCGCTTAGGGCGAGTGCCGTGAGCGACAGTCAATCCGGAATTATCTCCGCAAAATACATAGAGATCTTTAACCTTGAAGTCAGCGCCATTATTAAAGGCTTCTATTGCCTGGTCTTTGTTTGCCTGCAGAGCCGATAGAGCTGATTCTGCAAGAGCTTTTGCTTCCGCCTCAGTAGCAAACTCGGTAGCAATAGCTGGAAGCGCCAGTCCGAGTGACAAAGCTACAGTAGTGAGGTATTTTTTCATCGTGCTTAATTTCCATATGTGTGTTGTTGTGGAGGTCGGAATTATAGTCCCGGGAATTATGGAAGTTGTTGGTAAAATTACCCGCTTTAATTAGCGAATTTTACCGGCGAGCCGGATGAGATTCGGATTCGCTTGCCAGGTTGGCCCTTGTCAACATACTAATGTTTGGAAAGCCAAATAGTGGGATGTCAAAAAGATGAACCAGCGAGAAGGTTGATGAAAATATAGAATATGTAGGGTGGATAAGCTCGAGCATCCATCTTAGCGTGCCACGATCCCCGCACCTCTCACCGGCACAATATTGCCCCAAACCAAATCTTCACCCTGCTGTTGCAAATCATTCGTATCACTGCGTCAAAAACACTGTCGGAACAGATCGAAAAACTAGAATTGGCCAAAGACATAAAACTGTATATATATAAATTGTATGGCGGAAATAAAATACAATGCCATCATGAAGCCGCGTGTCCGGGTTTTATGTTCCAGCTTGCAGGCGACGTTCAGTTTACTGAGGCAGAATTTGATACGGATCCAGACAAATGGAAGCTGCAGGAAAAGTTAGGCGCATTCAGTGCACGGTTTTACAGTTGATCAAACCGTTATAAACAGTAACAAGGCAATTCTCTTCAACCGCAAGCCATTCACTGGAGTCCTCGTCAATTGGCTCTGAAGCTAAGATGGTATTAACACCAGTATTTTCCTCTTTGCCACTTGCCTGTTTGATATACAAAGTAGGTGAGTGATTATCACTGGACAATCGCCATGCATAGAGTTTAACCCCGTCACTCATAACGCAGGTCATGCGGTATCGGTTGCGCTTGATCGATCTGCAAACAGAATCGATGACATCCGGCAATTTACGTGTCGCGCCAATCGGGTCGCGTTTAAGCCCGAGTTGCAGCAACAGAAGAAATAGCAACTCAGAATCAGTGTTACCATTTCTCAGGGCAAAGAGCTCGTCCGACAGCAGCGATTCCAGCGGGCGCCTGACAGCGGCAAAATTACTGATCTGGCCGTTGTGCATAAAAGACCACCGACCGTGCGTAAACGGATGGCAATTAGTTCGCGACACATGGCCGAACGTCGATGCTCGAACGTGCGCCAGAAACAAGCCAGAGCTAATTGTTCGGGCAAGGCTGAGCAGGTTCCCATCCGTCCAGGCTGGCATCACCTCGCGGTACAGCCCTGGCTCCACGCGATCGCTATACCAGGCAAATCCGAAGCCGTCGCCATTGACCGATAACTTGGCTTCAGTTGTCGCCTGGCTTTGCTCGATCAGAGAGTGCGGGGGCAAAGTGATTACTTTTTCCAGAGCGCATGGGGCACCGATATAAGCGGCGAGTCGGCACATGTTGAAGATCCTGTTCCGGTTAAATGAGTTAATGCCCATCTATTAACCAGCGCTACTGCGGATCGCTCAGGACATGCGATCTTTCACCGACCACATGCTCGTTATTTAGAATGACTAAACGCCCACATGTGGTAGGCGAAATCTCACGCACCTGAGTGACCCTCGCTACGCCCCGGTTTATGGATGGGCACTAGTTAGAAAATAGCTGTGTGAATAGTGTTTTAATCTTAGGCGTGAATTCACGGGCAGATATCCCGAAATTGTCGGTGAATGCGGCGCTGAATGGGATAAAATCCACCAGACACACCGAATAGTGCCCATTTACCCCGGCAGAGAGAGGCTAATGATGCAAGCAATCGATTTAAATGCAGACCTTGGGGAAAGCTACGGCCCCTGGTCTATGGGTGATGACGACACTATGATGGATATAGTCAGCAGTGCCAATATTGCCTGCGGCGGTCACGCCGGTGATGCGGCCACCATGCACTCGGCGTTATCGACAGCAGTGCAAAAGGGCGTTGTTGCCGGGGCCCACCCGGGGTTTGATGACAAGCCCGGTTTTGGCAGGCGTCGTATACCGTTGTCATCGCGCGAAATAGAGCAACTAATTGCCTCGCAGCTGGGCACGTTATCGGGCGTGGCAGGGCTTGCTGGTGCTTCCATTCGTTACATTAAACCGCATGGTGCCCTCAGCAATTGGGCAGCGGTTGATGCAGGCGTATCCCGGGCTATTGCCGCTGCAGTAAAAGCCGCATTTCCCGATCTGGCTGTATTGGCTATTTCCGGTACGCAGCTTGAAATTGAATCGAAAAAAGCCGGCCTTGAAACCTACTCGGAGATTTTCGCTGACCGCGGCTATGGTGATGACGGAAATCTGGTTCCGCGCTCAGAACCGGGCGCGATGATTCATAACCCTTCAGAGGCCTGTGAGCGGTTACAGCGTTTTTTCGAAACCGGTAAAATGCCAACTGTATCGGGTGGTGCAGTCAGTCTGGCGGCAGATTCTATTTGCATTCACGGAGATAGCGCACACGCGGTGGCGATGGCGCTTGAAGTCAGGCAAATGATCGTTGATAACAACATTAGCATTGCTTCATTTAAGTGAGTTGTGGCCAGTTCGAGTTAGCGTGGTCAGCTGCGGGCTAAAGGAAAAGCAATGATATATCCAGGCCAATTTCAGTTCCTATGGCAACCCGTGTGTTCGAGTGTATTGTTAACATTTACGTAATGCGAAAAATGCGGCCGCTACAGTAGTGTTTTTTTCGAACCAACCGGCATAAGCTGGAAGCAATGAGCCGCGGGTATCAGCCGTTTATAGAAACACAGCGAGTAGAATAAAAAAATAATATTCAGGCTTAAGTCAATATAAAGTCAAAGCACGTCTGCTAACGGAGGAAATCAAGTATGGAAAATAAATCTACAGGCCGGAAAATTGTGTTGTTTTCCGATGGCACCGGCAACAGTGCTGCGAGCGTGAACAAAACTAACGTCTGGCGAGCCTACAAAGCGCTCGATACCACACCGGGTTCCGGGCAAATCGCATTCTACGATGATGGTGTCGGGACTTCACGTTTTCGCCCCAAGGAAATACTTGGCTTAATTACGGGCTGGGGGCTTGCCAGTAATGTTAAAGATATCTACGCCTTTCTCTGTCGAACCTATCGCGAAGGTGATGAAATCTACGGTTTCGGGTTTAGCCGTGGGGGATTTACCATTCGGGTAGTGATGGCATTGGTGGCGACAGAAGGGCTTATTGATCGAAGTGCTATGGATGAAAGAGACTTTAATGAAAGGGTGAATCAGGCCTATAAATCATTCAGGCGAAATAATTTCACGCCTTCGCTTTTCTCGTTTCCATGGAGCGTTCTCGATCGCAATGGAGATTATAAAACTTCAGATAATATCAAGGTAGGTATTCGCTTCCTGGGGGTGTGGGATACGGTAGACGCCTACGGCCTGCCGATTGATGAACTGCGGCGTGCCTGGGATATGGTTGTCTGGCCACTTGCCGGCCGTGATAGAGAGTGTCCTTCCTGTATAAACAGAGCGTGTCATGCACTGGCTCTGGATGAGCAGCGCTTATCTTTTTCCCCGACGTTGTGGAATGAAAAAGATCAGGCGGCTTACCAGGCAAGCCTTGGAGTGTCTGACACCCCGTTTTCTGAGCGCGTAACCCAGGTGTGGTTTCCGGGTATGCACGCGAACGTGGGCGGCGGCTACCCTGATGACACACTGGCGCTGGTGTCACTGCGGTGGATGCTGAAGCAGGCGGAGCGGCAGGGGCTCGTGTTCAATGAAGTAATTGCTGATAATATTGACCACGAGGTTAATATCAACGGTCCGATAGCGGATAGTAGAAGTGGTATTGGTTTTCTCTATCGACTGGAGCCCAGGCACATCGAAACGTTATGCCGGGAGAGCCCGCAGGGGTTAGCGCGGTGGTTGAAATCAATGTTTAAAAAGTACTTTCCGGATAGAGTGGAATCACTAAATCCGGTTGCTCCGGGTGCAGGTGGCAGTGGTGCAACAGCAACATCTAATCGCTGGTTTAAAATGATTGATGTTGATGCCATGCACATAGAGACACCAAAGCTGCATTACTCAATTTTCGATAGAATAGAAGAACCTGCCAATAACTACGCACCGTTAAATCTTCCAGGTAGGTATCATGTTGTTGATGATGAAAATAGAGTAATTAAAACGGAAGAGCATGAAGGTGTGGCAGGCCGGCGAAATGCTCAGAGCGAGCAGCTGGATCTGATCTGGCGACGAAAACTTATATATTCCTTTAACGTTTTTGTTGTCCTGATTGCTCTGCTGATTCTGGTGTGTGCCGCCTGCCGGGCGTTGTCGGCAAATGCCCAGGGTTGGGATGTCTTTTTTGACAAAAGCCGTATAGCGCTGATTCCCGCCGCATTCTTTGCAGTGTTAACTGGCTACGGTGGGTCGCTGAAAGCGAAGTTGGAAAATAATCTGCTGAAATTATGGCATCCTGTTAGAAAATATAAATTAAATTCAAAGCCACAGGCAGCAGATAACACAGCAAACGTACAGTTCAACCGGGGTCGGCTGGATAGCTACATTGATAAAAACGGAAACTTTGTTCTAGCCGAAGGGATTCGAAAATTACGCGTGCTACGAAATTTGTCGGAGCTGGTGGCAGCTTTTGGATTGCTTTTGTTTATCGGTTGGATAGTACAGAGATTGTTGGTTTTTATATTGTCTGTGGTTGTCTAACAAATGGTGCTTTATTTGTGCGTTAAAAAATGGCGCCAGATTTTAATTAAACTGGCCTAGCCACCTGAACCTTTGCCTGTAACGGTAACTTCAGGAGTGTTGTCGGCATCCAGCCATTGTGCGGTGACAATTGGTTCTTTCTGATTGGCTAGAATATCCTCCGCCAGAGTGAGAATCTGTGCTGTGGCGGGCTCCTGGTGGTATAACGCGTAAATATCTACGCGATCCCCCCGTGTCTCAGTAACGCTGAAAGCCCGGTGCGTACCGCTCATTAGATCAAGTACGCCTGAATAGAGAACCACAATCTCGCGTGATGGATTGGCTTTGGTTTTAATCTTATAAAGCGGTGTCTGAATGCCGGGCCGAAAACCATAATAAATAATGTCGGTGTTTTCAAGGCTGGTGCCTGGATTCCCAACCAGACATGGCTGTGCCTGCTCATCATCTGCTGGTATCCAGTAGTCCCGGCTGCTTCGTCGCATAACATCCGCAAGGAAAGAGTACGGTGCCGGACCTTCAATCAGATTGGATGGGCCGTTTTCAGATAAGCCAGTGCAATCTGTTGCTGCAGGCAGAGTTGGCTGAGAAAATGAGGTTATCAGCGTGAATGCTGATGCCAACGTGATATGTTTTAGCATTTGGCGGCTCCGATATTTGTTTAACTGAATACACCTTCAGCACCGGATATGCAATCTTCGATAACTTTTGGATGCATCGGTAACAGGTTGTCGGGAAGGGAGCCAGTGGGAAACCACTTAACAGCCAGGCTGTCTTTCATGTTGGGCGCCAGCGTGCCGGACACTACGTTGCACTCGAACGCGGCGGCAAATGCATGCGCCCGGTTGCCGTCAAGGTAGCCGAATATCCAGAGCTTCGGGTCGGAATAAACGCCAATGAGGCGTACAACTTCAATATTGAGCCCCGTCTCCTCTCTGGTTTCCCTGATCGTACCCCCGGCGAATGATTCTCCAAAGTCCGGCGGACCACCGGGAAGGCTCCACATCGGTGCATCGTCCCGGTAGTGTAGCAGCACACTAGTTCGGTCCTGATCCAGCACAACTGCAACTGTGCCCGGAGAGACTCTATCAATACCCATGCTTCTTACTCCATTTTCGCTTGCTTTCAAACTGAAAAACTTGCTGTCAGAACTTGCCCGGTCCGGTTAAAAACTGCCACTTTGAGTTGTGTGCAGGGGCCTCTATTCCTAACCTTACAGCCATTCTAGCAACTGAGAAAAAACTCAAACAAAGGATCTGCTTCAGTCTCATGGGAATTCGTTAACTCGGCTGTTCGTTTAGTGCCCTGTTTGAAGCTTCAAGGTTGGGCTGGAGTGGGCTATTCCTGTTGATAATGGGTGATGGGGTGTGCTGAACCCTGGTAACTCGGTTACGGTTGTAGTTCAACGTGTCTAAAGGTGCAAAGCGATGGATATTATTGCCTGCGGCACTGACACGGCATTTTGAAATTCTCGCGGCCCTGAATGCGCCTGAGAAGTGAATTACCGGCCATTGGTAGAGAGGTGCTGAGTTTCGATGTCGAAGTCGGATAGTGACTTGTAGGTTCCATTTTCTACCGCAGTGCGATAGTGGGTCTGTATAATCGAAAGTAACAAAAACGTGGCTAACTCAATAAAAGGGGGAAATCGGTGAAGAAGCTAAACAGTATTGCCGCCGCTCTAGTGCTGATCACTACAGGCGTTCTTGCGGATTCCAGAGAAACCCGTGTCACCTTCAGTTCTGAAGGGCAGGAGGTCGTCGGGACGTTGTCTGTAATCAATGGCGAGCCCGCCCCTGTTGCCTTGCTGCTTCACGGTTTTACCGGTTCACGTGATGAGTTAAAGTCTGATGCGGTAAAGCAGGGTGTATTCGCTTACACCGCGGAGAAGCTTGCTGAGGCTGGGTTTTCGAGTCTTCGTATTGATTTCCGTGGGTCTGGTGAGAGTATCGCCGATAAAGCATTCGCGGAAACCACCTTTGAAAGTCAGGTGGCAGATGGGATAGCTGCCATCGATTACCTGAAGTCACTGAGAAGTGTTGATGGTGAAGATCTGCATATTATCGGCTGGAGCCAGGGCGGGTTAGTCGCCACAGCAGTAGCGGGCCGTACCGGGGCGCCGGATGCTGTAGCACTATGGGCAGCAGTCGCAAATCCGAAGTCGACGTTTGGTAATTTATTCGGCACTGAAGCGATGGTTTCAGGCATTGCTGCAACTGCCGATCAGACCGTGGATGTAAAGCTCCCCTGGGGCGCGGAAATCACCCTTAATGGCGCATTTTTTGACGGATTAGAATTGTTTGATCCTCTTGCAGAAATCAAAGAATTTGATGGACCATTGTTTGTGGCGCAAGGTGTAAATGATACGGTAGTTTCTCCGGAAAGCGCTGATGCATTGATCGCAACACATGTGGGGCCTGAGCAACTTTGGACTGCGGAGATGGATCACGTTTTTAATGTGTTTGCGACCGGTGATACCCTCGAAGCTATGGTCAGCGCAACCATATTATTTTTTGAGAACCATGCAGATTGATAGTGTAAGGCACCAATCTATCTGCCGGTTTCGGTATCCAGCTTTGGGAAACTACTGTTACTCAATTTTACCAGGGGGCATTAAGCTAAATCTGCTAATGTATCCGAATCCATCAGTTTGATATATGACTGTTAAGGTACCATTTGTTTATTGGGTATTAAGTGGCATATCAAATAGTCATCGCGGTTAGTATAATTTACTCATAGAGACTGATGTAAGTGGTAGAAGTATTTTTAATGGCCACTTTTTCAGAGACAACTCTAGTGTAACTAAAGAGGGATCTAGGCTGCGCCGTGCCGGCTGAACCTTATACTGCCTCTGCGATTTCCAGGCTGCGTATGCGAGTTATCATGGCCTTACTGACAGACGCATGGATTTCTTCGGGGAAGCCATTGGGCAGAGAGTCGCCGATTGTGCTGATCGCCTCCTCGGTATTGGCTCTGATAGTTTCGATGGCATCGCGCACAAGTTTTTTTGGCAGGCCGGCTTCTGCACCCGTCTGTATAAAGTGGCGTCCGTGTATGCCGTGGAAACGATAATGGCGGTGCTTGCCGACCGACATCGCAAGCTTCATTTGTTTGCGCTCGATCTGGTGGGCATCAAGACTGGGCTGTGCAGTGAGCACATCATAGAGTGGTGTTAGATGAAAGCTGCCACCCGGAGCCAGGAAGATGCTGAAGTTTTTAGCATGGCCATCCGTTGCGCCTATCAGCCAAAATAGTAGCTGCGCCTTGAAGAAGGCCTGCTGATCTTGCACCGGTGTATCACTGCCTTTTAGCAGATCAACAATTTGTACGACGCCTGGTCCGCCGTCGCTCTGATATTTTGCGGTTGGCGGTACGGAAAGCGCCTGACAGAAATCCTCTTGAGGTAGGCGTAATAGCCTGCCGTCTTTTGTCCAGCGCCGGTCAAAGCGTTCGATGACAAGCGCTTTGGTTTCTCCAAATGTTTGAATCTCGGCAGCATTGACCTGCAGGCCAAAAGCTTCGATCAGCTTCAGACAGTAGTATTCATTTTCGACACTATTGGTGAGATCTATGCCGTTAGGAAGTTGCCCGATCTGTGGCTTGAATAGGTGGGTCGTTGCCGTCGTGCCGTGCGGTTTCAGCCAGCGGCCATCGTAAAAGAGCAGCGCCGTTTTTTCCTGTGCCCCTGTCACTGAAATACGGAAGCCGTCATCGCGGTTCATGCCCAGCGGTGCCTCGATGAGCCTGCGCAGTAGCCTGTCGATCGCTTCTTCATTGACGGCTTCGCCTTCAATGGCTGCTATTGTATCAATCGCCTCGCCGTCACCAGCGACGAACTGGAGCGCGCCGACACAATCCCGGCCAATGGCAGCAAGGAGGCTGTATGCATCAGTTCCGCGTCCACCGACTTTTTCGGCGATGCGGCGGCGCAGTGCATCGGAGTCCGGCAGTAAGTTTTCAAAGACGGCAGCGACCGGTTCGCCCCGAAATTGCGTTTCCCTTAGTGGCAATGACAGCGAGACGGGCAGCGCATGCTCCCATGCAAGCCAGCTCCCGTCATATACGAAGCCGACGGCCCCGCTTGTCTCTTTCGTTAGCTGTCCAACGAGGCGGTTGTTTAAGTGGACCCGCAGCGGCTCATATTGGCGACGGCGCGCCATCAGAAAAATTCCTCTATATCAGCAGCTTGTCCTTTGGAGCGCTTTGCGATCCTGAACTCCAGATCAAGCGTTGAGAGAACGACAAGGATGGTCTCCAGCCTGGCTGCCGGATTGCCAGTTTCGATCAGCGATATGGTCTCTTGCCGCAGCCCGGCCTTCTCGCCTAGCTCGGTCTGGTTCCAGCCCATCTTCTTGCGGGCGCGCTGTACCAGAGTACCAATCTGCTTCGGTGTGCGTGCAAGGTCAGTCATACGACTCATTATGCGCTAATTCCTATAAAAATGCATTATCGGAATTGGCGCATAATGATGTTTTATGTGTTGTACAACATAGAGTGATTTACTGTGAATTGGCGAATACCTGGGATGGCAGGTTCGAGCGAATTTGCAACGGCATCTCAATTAGCAAGACACCTGATTATCCAAAACATGGATTCTTTTATATTTTGTCTCTCCGGGAAAATCATCGGATATTCTTTGCTTATGCCTGTGTTCCATAACGAGCACAATATCCGCCCACTTTAGATCGCTTGAAGAAAGAACCTTTCTTGCGGAACGGCTTGTGCCCCGCGAGCGAACAGATATTGCCTCGTGATTAGAGAGCACTTTCTCGTCCGTCGGGCGGGCCGCGCCATTAATTTTACTGCAAACAAACAGGGCGTTTGATCTATTTATATTCGACGAGTCTGCCATTTTAAAAGCGGGGGGTTGTTAACCCTGGTGTTGCATAAAATTGCGGCCCGGAACCGCTGCGCTGCTTCTATAGCAGCA
>MDLA01000182.1 GCA_001730015.1 Chromatiales bacterium (ex Bugula neritina AB1)
CGCTTTTCAGGTCGGATTCTGACGATTTTGGATCGCCGACCGCAAATATTGCACCGACATCCGTTTTTGTAGGGCTTGACATGGATCAACAGCACATTATCGCGTTTAAATTCCAGGTCGCGGATTTTTAGTTCTTTAAATTTGAGTAACTTTGCGATAGCGTTGTGGCCAGCCATAGATTCGTTGTCCGATATTTGAGAAGTGTGTCAACTCCAAGAGTATAGGGAATCTATGGCTACTCAAACCCTTCAAAATGAGCTGTAGCACAAAAATCTTGAGATTATTCAGTACTCTCTGACGACTGCTGAGCCAAGACCGCAGCCCAACAACCTGGTTCAGGATATCCTCCAAGCATGACCTGTAAAGGCCAGGCCCGCTTTGCGGGTCGCTACTCGCGAGCCTTGACAGGACAAGCTTGTAGGATGAGGGTTTACCATGCTGTTATGCTGAGGTCTCGTCTCGACGGAGTTTGTACAAAAAACCAGTATAATCAGCGTTGCGAAACCCGGATTGACCCAAAAAATGCACAACAGCGCGGCCAGGCTAATTCCAGACTACAACCGCGAACTTGTTGAGTTATCTCGAACGAAGAATAGTGATTACCCGCTAACGGCAACTTTTAGCTGTATTGGTGAATCAAGCAATACTGAAATCATCAATGCAAAGTATGTCGTCGGCTGTGATGGTGCGCGAAGCATCGTCAGGCAATCAATCGGGCAGCAACTCAAAGGTGAGTCTGCACGGCAGTTATGGGGGGTTATGGATATACTTGCGGTCACTGATTTCCCCGATATTCGAAAGAAAGCCGCTATACAGTCTGCCGAGCATGGCAGCCTGCTGATAATACCGCGGGAAGGCGGATACCTTGTTCGCATGTATATCGAACTTTGTGAATTACAGGGCGATGAAAGAGCCGGTGATATGGGGGTAACACCAACATCTTTGACCGACAAAGCCCGTGAGATTCTTTCGCCCTACACCTTAAATGTAAAGCAAGTCGTCTGGTGGTCTGCCTATGAAATCGGTCAGCGTGTCTGCGATGTTTTTGACAATGTGCCGAATGAAAAACGCGAACAACAACTCCCGGATACTTTTATAGCCGGTGATGCCTGCCACACGCACAGCCCCAAAGCCGGCCAGGGAATGAACGTGGGAATGGCTGACGCTTTTAACCTGGGCTGGAAGCTTGCTACGGTGATCCGCGGTCAGGCAAAACCTGCTTTACTGCATAGCTACTCTCAGGAAAGGCAAGCCAAAGCGCTTGAGCTAATCAATTTCGATAAAGACATGGCAAGGTTGTTTAGCGACAAACCAAAAGATGCAGAAACTGCCCGACTATTCCAGCAATACTTTAAGAAACACGCTCGATACACAGCTGGTGTGGAAACTCAATACAGCGCCTCTGCCATCACCCTGCCCCGTAAGCATCAACAATTAGCAACAGGCCTGCAGGTTGGTATGCGGTTTCACTCGCAAATGGTTGTGCGCTTGAGTGACGCCAAGCCAGTACAGCTTGGGCATACGATAAAAGCCGATGGTCGATGGCGGCTGTTCGCTTTTGCTGCAGCGTCGGACAATGGGCAAGTTGATAAGCCATTGGCAAGTCTATGTAGTTTTCTGGAAACCAATCCTAAAAGCCCGATAGTAAAATTCACCCCGGATAACTCAGACATTGATAGCGTCATTGATGTTCGCGCTGTGTTTCAAGCCAATCATCGTGAGTTAGCGATTGAATCAATGCCCTCTCTGTTACTTCCACAAAAAGGATCAATGGGCTTAATTGACTATGAGAAAATATTCTGCGCGATACAATCGGCAGATATTTATGACACCCGCGGTATTGATAGAGACAAGGGTGCGCTTGTTGTTGTCAGGCCGGATCAATACATATCCTGTGTACTGCCCCTTAGTGATTACGATGGGCTAGCTGGATTTTTTGATCACATCCTGATTCCTGCCCAGGTAACATACTCATGAATAAATTATGGATACCACAGTATAAAATGCAAGCGGTATCAACTGTTGTTTCAGGCTAGAGCTGGCTGGACGATCCCTCGGCATTATAATTCTCTCCACAACAAGTTGGCCACGCATAAGAAATTCGGTCTCACGCGTAGTTAGCGTTGTTGTTGAAATAACGAGTGGAGGGTTTGTCGAGATAGTGATTCCCTAAGGCATAGTAGGCAGGAGAATACGGCTTTTGTTTTAAGTCTGGCGAATGAGTATTGTCGGCAATATTCAGCCGTCCACTCGCATGGATACAAACCAACTATTATTGTATCATTCCGGCTGTTGGTGTATTGTTGGTGTATGGCACGTACTAATATTGACATAGATGAAAAGGCCTGTGCAGAAGTCATGCGCAGATACCAGTTTGAGACTAAACGAGAAGCAGTCAATTTTGCACTGAAAGCGATTGCCTCCGAACCTCTAAGCTTGAGCGATGCTAAACAGTTGAGAGGTAGCGGCTGGGACGGTGACCTCGATGAGATGCGTCAAAGTAAAACCGCATGATCATGGTTGACACTTCCGCCTGGATTGAGTTTTTGCGCGATACAGGATCGCCCGTTTGCAAGAAGTTAACTCGGTCTTTGGACAAAGAACTTGCAGTGTCTGATCCCATACGAATGGAGTTGCTGGCCGGCGCAAGAGACGAAGCGCATCTTGAACAACTCAGACGACTTCTTTCTCGCTACACACACGTCAACTCGATCCCTGCTGACTATGATCTTGCTGGTATTCTTTATCGCCAGTGCTGTGCAAACGGTGAAACTGTCAGGAAACTGATGGACTGTCTGATAGCAGCGATCGCGATAAGACAAGAGCTACCGCTCATGCATCAGGATGCTGATTTTAATGTTTTGGAGCGCCACACGGATCTGAGGCTGACATAAATAGGGATGTGTTTAGGTAACGGTATTTGAACCATCTGAGGTTGCTTTATGTGTGCAAACGGCCAGCACCGGCCGGCAGGTATCCGAAGATGGAGCGTCAGCTTTGCTGGATGCTATCTGAATTGTTCGACCGTAGTCGAAAAATGGTATTGATTTTTTGGTGTAAGGGTATGCTATATGTATATCCCAAAATTGTTGTCGAGCTCTATGGAAAAAGCACGCATTTTTAAGTCTAACCGAGGTCAGGCAGTGCGCTTGCCCAAACCAGTAGCTATGCCAGATACGGTGAAAGAAGTGCAGATTATCGCTCTCGGAAATGCACGTCTCATTGTGCCTTACGGTGACGCTTGGAGCTCATGGTTTGACGATGAAGGAGTCTCTGATGATTTTATGCAAGAACGTGAGCAGCCCGAGACACAACAACGAGAAGAATTGTGATTCGTTATCTTCTTGATACCGATATCATTATTTATACGATGAAAAACAAGCCACCCCTGGTAAGAGAAGCGTTTGAACTACACCATGAAGAAATTGCGATTTCTTCAGTTACTTTAATGGAACTGTATAATGGTGTTGAATGTTCGTCCGACAAGCCTCGTAATCTAAATGCCGTCGAAGGGCTGGCAGCGAGACTAAGTGTTGTTGATTTTGATGTACACGCCGCCAGCCATACCGGAGAAATCCGCGCTGATCTCGCGGGGCAAGGCACACCGATTGGTCCCTACGATGCGATGATTGCCGGTCATGCGAGATCACGCGGTTTAACCTTGGTGCCCAACAACGAAAAAGAATTTGAACGTGTCGATGGGCTGCGACTTGAAAATTGGGCAAAGTGATGGTCGTTGACCGGCCATTTGCGGTCTTTCCCTCATATCAGAATTTGCTGGAATATTCTGACAGCATACTCTAAAGCGGACGAAAGGATTACGTGCTAAGTTGCCCTCAATCTCGGCTATTAAATTTCTTCAGGCCAGTATAGTCGCATCGGGTTATCAACCAGCAATTTCATCTGCGACTCAGAATTTACCGCAATCTGTGGAATAAAATCTACCAGCAAACCGTCGTCTGGCATATGGCTTTTCAGGTTCGGGTGTGGCCAGTCAGTACCCCACAGCACGCGATCCGGGAATGTTTCTACGACTTTTCGAGCAAATGGCACAACATCCTGATAAGCCGCCAGCTCTCCATTTAGTGCCGGTGGCCCATCAACGGTGAGTCTTTCAGGACAACTGACTTTACTCCATACATTTTCATGTTCCTGCATAAAGCGTAGAAAGAGATTAAACTCTGGATTGTCGACTGGCTGACTTACATCTGGTCTTCCCATATGATCCACCACCAATGTGGTCGGAATGGAGCTGAAGAAGTCCCAAAGTTCCGGCAGATCGGGTGCCTCGAAATAAATTACTACATGCCACCCAAGCGGCCCAATTCTGTCTGCGATGGCAAGTAGCTCCGCCTCGGGCGTGACATCTACAAGCCTTTTTACAAAGTTAAAACGCACGCCTCTGACACCTGCTGTATGCAGCGCCTGAAGCTCCGGGTCGGTGATATCCGCTTTTACTGTTGCAACGCCTCGTGCCTTATTGCCAGCGGATTTACATGCATCGACAAGCGCACTGTTGTCTGCGCCGTGGCAAGTCGCCTGAACAATAACATTGCGTTCAAAACCCAGATGATCGCGTAAGGCGAAGAGTTGATTTTTTGAAGCATCGCATGGTGTGTATTTGCGTTGTGGTGCATAAGGGAATTCATCGCCCGGGCCGAACACATGGCAATGCGCGTCAACACTGCCAGCTGGCAGAGTAAATTGAGGTCTGCTCGGCCCTGCATACCAGTCCAACCAGCCAGGTGTTTTTGTATAATTCATGGCTTATTCCCCCGATTGGATCTGCATAAGTATTAATTTATAGATTGCCGCATTTTCTGTTCTCTGGGCCGCAGAGTCTATTAGAGTTCATCCACACAGCGAGGATAAACAGACTGAAAACCCTCAGCGTACTGCGCCGGACGTCCCCCCGCCATACCACCTGAATTTCGTCTGAAATGATTGCCTCGGTTTTGCGCTACATTAGTGTAGTAGTCCCACAAGTGATGCTGTCCTTCCATGCATTCGATTGCTGCGCGCTTTTGATCCCATACTTCTGTAATGTCAAGAAAGGTATCCGGCTTCCAGCCCATCTGTTCTGTTTGATGAGGCTCAAATAAATAGAGTTGCGGTGCGCCAAGTACTTTCTCACCGGGGTTGTGTCCCCAGGCCTGGGCGATCATGCGGACTTCCATGGCCACTCTAGTGGTGTACATGTGATCGGTATTATACGGATCATAATCGGAGTGACTAAGCATGAACTGTGGTTGCAACGCCCGCACCAGATCTACAAGTTTGAACTTCGCGTCTCGATCAAGTTCCAGCGGGTAATCACCCAGATCAAAAAATTGCAGATCATGTACATTTAATGCTTTTGCTGCATTTTCCGCTTCTAATCGACGAATCGATTTTACTTCATCAAGTGTTTTGTTCTCTTTCCATAGTCTCGCGCTTTCACCGCGCTCACCGTAAGAAAGACAAACAACCGTTACATCAAAGCCGCGGTTTTGGTGTAGTGCAATGGCGCCACCACAACGCCAGACAAAGTCTGCGGCGTGTGCCGATATAACCAGTGCAGTTTTTTTATCAGCCAAGTTAATTCCCTCGAATCATTAAACTTTCAATACACCCATTTGATCTTCAAGCTCTTGCATTACCTGCATGACTGCCAGGCCTTGAGCGAAGCTTGAGTTTGGCTCCCTTCCCTCTTGAATCGCATTGATAAATTCGCGATCGATAAGTTCAATACCGTTATTTGACACCGCCACGCCAGAAAGATCGATCGGCTCCTCGTTGCCGTTTACCAGATCATCATAACGCGCAATGTAAGTGCCGCTATCGCCAATGTAGCGAAAGAATGAACCCAATGGACCGTCGTTATTAAACGACAGAGACAGTGTGCACAGTTTACCGCTTGGTGTTTTCATACCAATGGTCATGTCCATTGCTATACCGAGATCCGGGTGCGCTGGCCCTTGAAGGCCGAAGATCTCGTTGGGTATTTCACCCGTCTGGTAAATAAACAAATCAATCGTGTGACAAGCGTGATGCCAAAGCAGATGGTCAGTCCAGCTACGCGGCTCGCCTTTAGCATTAGCGTTGGTGCGCCGGAAGAAATAGGTTTGCGCATCCATTTGCTGAATCGAAAACTCCCCTGCATCAATACGCTGTTTTACCCACTGATGCGATGGATTAAAGCGGCGTACATGGCCGACCATACCAATCAGTCCGGTTTCTTTCTGCGCTGCATCCATTTTCTGCGCGTCGGCCAAGCTATCGGCCATCGGGATTTCTGCAAACGTATGTTTACCAGCGTTCAGCGCTTTAATAGACTGCTCGCAGTGTAATTGTGTAGGCGTTGAGAGTATGACTGCATCAAGATCCTGATCGAGGAATTCATTGTAGCTTGTACATGCTTTTGCAACTTTTCTTTGCGAGGCAAGTGCTTCGATTTTTTCCTTGTTGGGGCCAAATACAGAGGTGACTGTCACCTCTTCTATTTTTTCAAGTGCATCAAGGTGCTTCAGGCCAAATGCACCATAGGCACCGGCTACGCCAATTTTAATCATGTTATCGATTCTCTAATATTAAGTGTCCAACGGCGGTATTGGATGCAGGGACATGATAAAACCTGTGCATCTCTTCGACCTTTTCATTCAGTGCGCCACGCATGACGTACCACATAACCAGTTCAATACCTTCAGAGCCTGCTTCACGCAGATATTCTATGTGTTCTATCTGCGAGCCTTTTTCCGGATCATTAACCAGCAGGTCCATAAATCTGGCATCCCACTCGGAATTGATGAGGCCTGCTCGCTTGTGTTGTAATTGATGGCTCATACCTCCGGTGCCAAACACACACACCTTCAGATCTTCAGGAAAAGACTCTATTGCCTTGCGAATTGCCTTGCCCAGCGCGTAGCACCGGATTCCCAGCGGTGCCGGATACTGCACCACGTTAACTGCCAGCGGTACAACCGGGCACGGCCATTCCTGTGGTTTACCAAACATCATTGTCAGTGGTACGGTTAAGCCATGATCAACTTCCATTTGATTGATAACCGTAATATCGAACATATCAAGTACCAGTGACTGTGCTATGTGTGCTGAGAGAGTTTGATGGCCTTGTACCACGGGTACAGGTCTCGGCCCCCAGCCTTCATCGGCCGGTTGATATTCTGTTGCACAACCAAGCGCAAAGGTTGGTATGACCGTGGCATCAAACGCGGTGCAGTGATCGTTATAAACCAAAAAAATAACATCGGGTTTTTCTTTCGCCATCCATTCTTTCGAATAGTTAAAACCTTTAAAGATGGGACCGTAGTAGTTATCGTCACTGATGCCGGAATCGGAAGCTACTCCTAATGCCGGTACATGTGAGCAGGCAACTCCTGAAGAGATATACGCCATGTCAGTGGCCCATCCTGTTATTAATTGCGAGTTCAGCGTGACTGTCTGCGTTCACAGCGAGGCGCACTTTTGACAGCATTGTTGTTCTACGGTAAGAAAGTGAAACAAAGTCTGTGGGCGCAGACAGCCGCGCCCGAAGGGAGCCAATGAGCGGTCCCACAGCGGTGCGCTGCTTAATAAAACATGGACTCTTGAAAAGGCAACGACCCTTATCGTCGAGCTGTGCCAGGGTGCAAAACCGCTCATTGACCCTGAATTCGTAATTATTAGCTGGATGGACCACTACTCTTCCCACTCAGATTTATATCTGTTGCCGTCTATTGATCTGCCACCGCTTACCATCATCGCCCTATACGATTCCGAGCCCATACCGGTCATTAAGCCAGCCAGCTCCTGAAAGTTAATACCGTGATAAGCCGCCAGCTTGGAGGTGTAATAAATATTGCCCCCCAGCTCCAGCAACAAAGTCCACTCCTGATTCAAAGCGGCGTCACGTTGCTCGGCGGTCATCGGGAAACGATCAATATATTCTTCCCGGTTTGCTGTGTATTCGTCGCGATTTTTCTGCAGTCGCAAGCTGATACAAAATTGATTCAGGTGATAACCACGTGCGGCCTGCTGGCTGTCAAACACAATGGTGCCCGGGATATCATCGTATTGGTTTTCTATAGTCATCTGGGTATTCTGATATTCTCTGCTTCTGAAATACAGTCACGCAAAGGATTGTTCGGCTTTGTTAACTGCAA
Organism: Chromatiales bacterium (ex Bugula neritina AB1); assembly: GCA_001730015.1. Taxonomy (GTDB): domain Bacteria; phylum Pseudomonadota; class Gammaproteobacteria; order Granulosicoccales; family Granulosicoccaceae. The sequence continues at coordinate 8,139 of MDLA01000182.1, forward strand.
TGCTGAATTTTCCTCTCTAAGCAAGGCGTCGGTTAAATTCTTCTGTTGAATTTCCTTGCGGGTATGGGCGATCAGGAACGGGTACATCCAGCCATTTGCAAAGAGGTTCCCATCCATCACCCAGGTTATGGATTAATAATCGGTCGGGCTCAACGGTTGCAATAACCTCTTCGACATTTCGAGTATACATTGCAATTGCGTGGCGCTTGTCATCGGGTCGTCCCTCAAATACCTGCGCCGCGACTAGTCTTTGAGCAAAGCCATCAGGGTGTCTTCCGCTAAGAATGTGCTGCAGAATCGTAGCCTCAAAACTTTCCCACCAACTTTCTGCGGAACGCATGGTGAGTAGTACTTTCGCATTCGGAAACTCTTTAATCAGTTGACGCCAGTAGTGCGCTGATGGCCAGTCAACACAGGCCTGGTAACCGTTAAAAAGCACTTCCCAGTCAGGAGCTGCTCCTCCAACCAGGGCTTGCCAGGGTTCGTGTAACGGACTGTCTTCACCGAGCTCTCGCATGTGGTGAGTGGGTCCTGTACCAAGAATATTCAAGGCCTTTCGCATTGAGTCGGTTCCTGTACGCCCAAAACCAGTCCCGATAACTTTCAACGCCATTTTTCTAAACCCGAATCACTTTTAGTTTTGTTTTCAAATCAGTACGGCAAAAGGCATGTAGGAAACAGGTCTGTTCACTGATATCGAGCATTTCCTGTGCAGTTTCGTCATCTTCACCAGTTTCTAGAAACACATGGGTTTCTATTGGGTCAGCAGCACCGGGTTTGCCGGTACCGCCTGAAGCGCCACCGAGGCTAAAGTGCGTATCCTGTACAATACGATAGTCTGGCAGATCGAGCTTTAGCATTGATACAAAGCGGCCGAACTGTGTCATAAAACAAAACCCGATGCCTGCACTGATGAGCGTGTTGGCATCCGGTGCTCTGCCATCTTCCGAACTTAACAATTTAAAAGACGTACCGTAAGGTGAATATTGCATCTGCTGGATTTCTTTTATGCCATCGTCTCGCAACACCGCAACCGCCCCGATATTCAAACGGCGATCCTGTTCGTCTGAAAGCGATGTGCTGCCACCCGCGGTACCACCCGCAACTTCTTTTTTTGGCGTCGGGCCGACTTTGGAAAGCATATCGCTGACGTCTGATTGCTGTGGTTCCAAACCCACAAACTGTGTTTTTGGGTCCGGCAGGTGATCACCCTTTAGTTCAGTGGCCTTGGCACAGCTAAGTGGCTGCCCGTTTTTCGAAAGTTTAAACAGACTGTCGAGCTGAACGCGCATCAGTCCGTTTAACGGTGATGCATAGGTGGCTTGTACCAGAAACTGGTTGAGCTTTTCATCGTCAAGATCGCATTCGATCTCTACCTGCAGTTCGATGTTCTCCGCACCACCTACCATGGTGCGCTTCGGCATTGAGCCCTTCATGGTGTAGTAGTTATCCTGAATGAGCTTTAGCTTTCTAATTTGAACATTCTGTTGTTTTGCGTAAGCCATAATTTCATTCATGAAGCTGGCGACCATTCCCACAGATAAAAACGCCAAAGGGCAACATGCCGCATCATTGCCATTGAGATACGGCCCTTCATCACTCACCAGGCGCCAGGTATCACCGGTTTTGGCCGAGCGCACCAGTGCTTCTTTCTGAAACCCGGACAACGAGCGGACCTGCGTTCGAAGCGCATCCCCCAGACGATTGTCGGGTGCGCTGATCGCCTCTGCATTGGCGACTTTGAAAAAGGCTGGCAGATCGCTGGCACCGATTAAATCTTCGCCCAGTGCGACCATAAACTACTCCTATTAAGTTCGTTCTTTAAAATTTGATTAAGTAACACACGGGTGGGTTGTCCCACTCGTGCCTTGCTGGCTGAACAACGTTTGCTTTGTTGATTCTTTCAACCGTAGAAGTTGTCTCAGGGCTGCTAACCCCATTCATGGCCAGCCCATTGAATTGAATTCCCTAGTAACCATTGATCGCCAGTGGCATAAAGTTTTTCTACGTCCGCACCCTTTAGACCCGGCATGTCTTTTTTAACCGGGTACCCTACTTGCGATTGCAGGTAAGCCAGGTGTTGATAGCCAACCGGGAATTGATTCAAAGAATCCTGATCAAGCGTAAGAGTTGCATTGGGATCGATGGGGTCCAAACGATCTTTTTCATAAATAGGCTGGCGCAAACACATTCCCCATTGGCCGTTGCGCTTTTCCAGAAAGTCATAAAATCTACCGGTGCACACAACGTCTACCAATACGCCGTGCACTTCACCGCGTTGAGAGATAGTCATTTTAGTCTGAGTGATTGCACGGTCCCCGGCAAGTTCGCAGGTAAAGCCACCTAAAAAGTGCAAAATTGAAACACCGCGCTCCCAACCTTGTTTATTCATCTCGATAAATTCATCGGCAGTGCCCTGCGTCCAGGTAGCCATCATGCGTCCATCGTCATGCCATACTGTGCGAAACTTTTCCCAGAACCCGGCATCGCGCCAGATAGCCCAGTTCTGTATTAGTTCATGCAGAGCGAGTTTGTCGAGTAGTTGTTGATCCATTTTTATGGCTCCGGTAATCATTCAGAATCTTTCGCGTAGTAGTTAAGTATCACGATGGTGAAGGACTCAACACGAGATCAAAGTTCACCCAGTGTTACGCAGTATCTCCAGGCCCTTCTGCCACTCCTCATGAGTCAGACGTGTTTCTTTTGCGAAAGCATGCAGGTGACTGGCCAGTAACTTCGTATTCTCACGTGATCGTGGATCCGTTTCTTCACCGATGTAACCCATAAATGTTTCGGTAATAATCTCGCGTGTGACGTTTCTCATATCTGTCTCTGGTGTGTTGTCCCGTCTTAAGCTTTAAGTGGGAGTTTTGCGTGTGGGAAGAATACCCGGGTCTTTGCCCTTTGCATCCTGTTCATCCCAGTAGCCGATCAGCACACCCATCTGTTCTTCTATGCCGGTCATTTGCAGATTTTTCTCTTCAGTCCAGGTTGCACGCTGCCGGTACTGAAGTGACCAGTGTGTTAACAGTTTATAAAGCGCTTGCCTGACTGCTTCATGATCATCACTGCGCCCAAGATCAATCAATTCATCCGGATCATTTTTCAGATCAAATAAAACTGGCGGATAACCAGGCGCGTGTATCAGCTTCCACTCTTCAGTCGCCACCATATAAGATCTGCAATCAAGCGGCATTCTGTTTGTTTTGGGGCGGAACACCTGCAGCGAGTAATCGTATTCACTGATGACGTAGTCCCGCCATTCAGGGTGTTCACCACGGATCTTCCCCACAAGGGAGCTGCCATCAAGTATATTTTTTTGAACCTCGCCACCGTAGTACTCAATAAAGGTGGGCAGCAGATCGATGAGCTCAACCAGTGAGTTATCCTCGGTGCCTCGAGTTCCATCTGCTTTCGGGTCCGGGTCAACGATGATCAATGGTACTTTCACTGACGGATCGTGAAAGTAATCTTTATCTCCCATCCAGTGATCACCCATATAGTCACCGTGATCAGACGTAAATACAATTATCGTATTGTCCAGCTGACCACGCTCACGCATAAAGTCGAAAAGAATGCCGAGCTGGTCATCAATCTGGGTGATCAACCCCATGTACACCGGTATGACTTTCTCTCTTGCTTCTTCCTTACTAAAAGTCTTGCCCGATACACGATCGGTAAAAAACTTCATCAGCGGATTCTGATCTTTTAACTCGCCGTCTGAGCGCACTGGAGGCTTAACATCGCTTGCACTGTACATACTGTTGTAGGGTGCCGGTGCCACATAGGGCCAGTGAGGTTTTATATATGAGAGATGCAACAGCCAGGGTTTCTCGCCATCGTCTTCGGCCAGAAAATCCATAGCCCGACGGGTCATGTAGGGTGTTTCAGATTCCTCATCACTAACGCGCGCCGGCTTGTCCACTTCATCGTTAAAGAAACCGGAGCGTACACCCTGCTCGCCATCAACCGAATTTGCCGCCCAGTGCCATGGATTGTCATCGTCTGTATAGCCACGGGATTTAAGGTACTCGTTATAACGCAGATTCGGGTTGACCATGGTATCGGGATGTATGCCGTCATCACGTTCAACCGCTTCAAAACCGGCCTGTGCATGGTGCACCCCGATCATACTGCCGGGCTCAATACCCAGCCTTTCCATGCCTTCCTTATCCGGCACGATATGCGTCTTACCGACCAGCAGGGTACGCACCCCAAGCGGATTGAGATGATGACCAATATTTTTCTCACTGATTCGAAGCGGCGTAAAGTTCGATGTAGAACCATGCGACGAGACGTACCTTCCGGTGTAGGCGCTCATTCTCGAGGGCCCACATATAGGCGACTGACAATACGTATTGGTGAAGCGCACGCCGCGCCTGGCCAACGCATCTATGTTGGGCGTTTTAATGGCAGGGTGCCCGCTACAGCCAAGGTAGTCGTACCTTAGCTGGTCACACATAATGAAAAGGACGTTCTTTTTCTTCATTCGTAGAGTCGCGGCCGCGTGCAGTGAATAGGTAAAATTAGCCGGGCCACCTGGGCCCGGCTGTGTCGCAATGTTTTACTTGTTCATCGCTTTGTAGATTTCTTCAGCGTTGTCAATGCCACGTGATTTGTAGTCTTCAAAAATCACCTGCAGGCCTTCGTTAACCGCTGCATCCATTTTTGCACGCTCTTCGTCTGAGATAGTAATAGAGGTAACCTTATCCATCGCTGGCGGGTTGGTTGCCTGCCAGTCTATACCACGCTGACCCTCGTTATGAAAGCTGGTCGCCCCCATCATAGATGCCTGCTCACCGGCAAGATCATCAATGATCGCACGGTGTTCATCTGACAACTCCATGTAGCGTTCTTTATTCATCGCCACAAAAAACACAGCGAACGTGGTGGGAATATTGTCGACGTAATGACTGGCTACTTCAGCGAAATTCCATGGCTTGTCCATCTGAGCCGGTGAAATCGTAGTGGCATCAATAGTGCCGGTAGATAAACCGGTATACATTTCTGTCACAGGCATTTGCACGGGAACCACTCCGAGTGCCTCCATAATGGGGGTTACCATCGTCGCAAAAGGTACAAGCTTCGTACCCTTCAGCCCATCCATTGTAGAAACATCTTTGGTCGCAGCCCAGGCATCACCCGCGACCGTGAACAGACCGAGAAGTTTTACGTCTTCATATTCGTCAGCAAGGTGCTCGTCGAACACATCCAGAAGGCGTTCTGTCGCCTCCAGTGCGGTTTTAGATTTACCGGGTGGTACGATCAATACGGTCTTTGGAAATATAGTTGGCGAGTATGTCTGCAATCCGAAGGCGATATCTGCCACACCTTCAACGACCCTTTTATATTGCTGCACGGGTCCGGCACCGAGCTGCCCGGCCGGATAGACTTTCAGAGTTAAAGATCCGCCCGAGCGTTCGGCAACCTCCCTGGCCATCCAGTCGAAATAGAATGCATTGATGTGGTGTTGTGGTGGTATAAATGTCGCTACTGACAACTCTTCGGCGGTGGCCGTGTTGGCACCAGCGGTCAATCCTGCTGCCATCGTCACTGATAGCAGTACTTTTTTTAGTTCATGTTTCACGTTCTTTCCTCTCTCGACAATGATCTGTTTTCGTAGATATTTAGTAACTACCTCCGGCAACCCGGAGGCCCGATATATAACTCTCGTTAATGTAGGGCGGGTTAGCGAAGCGTATCCTCCCTACTCCCGGTTCTTTTTATACTTTTGAAAAATCAGCACACCATTTTATGATGCCTTGCTGAAAACTCTCTTTCTTCTCAAACGCTTTTGCCCACCGAACTACGTTCGGGTACTTTTCAAATGGATAACCACAGCCGTAAAGCACAAAGTGCAGTGGAATCCATGAGATATCTGCAAGCGTATACTGATCACCCATAATCCAGTCTCGCCCTTCAAGCGCGTTGTTAAGCCTGCTAAAACAGTCTTCAAGGATTTCCTTTGCTCGAGAGACATCCTCTTCACCAAATGTTTTCCCACCTGCATGTTTGGAATGAAACTCCTTAAGTTCCTTGTTTTGTTGTAACTCCTGATACTTCTTTTCCTCTTCAGCTGTCTTCTGCACCTTCTTCTGGATAATGGTGGCATAGACATACGGCTTCACCGCCGGCACATGGATTGACGTGGCAAGCCGCAGCCAGTCCTGCATTTGTGCATCGTTCTCTGCGCGCAGTGACGGCTGTGGGAAGGTCTGGTCGATATAGTCAATGATGTCATTTGACTCTATATGTACTACGCCGTCATGCACCAGTGTGGGCACGAGGCCATTCGGATTAATGCCGAAGTAGTCGTCTGAAATATTTTCTTTCTTTTTTAAATCGAGATGATGGCTGGTCCACTCCAGGCCTTTCTCACAAAGCACCATACGCACTCGCATAGAACAGTTGGATATAGCGCCATGGTAAAGATGAAGCCCACGCAGGGATTCCACCGATTTATTTTCCGGAACAATAACTGCCATCACTTTCCCCGAATTAAAAAGTCAATTTGCAAACGAATTACAAATTAACCTTTCCGCCATCAACATTGATGGTCTGACCCGTCAGGAAGTCACTGTCGGGGGTGCACAGAAACAGCAGCGAGCCGAGTAGATCTTCGGGTACCATTTCGCGCTTGATAGATCGGCTGGCAACGGTTGGACCACGCGCCATATCAAAACCGTCATTGGCTCTCACACCTTCGCTTTCAGTCAAGCCGGGTGCGATCGCATTCACCTGAATGTTCTTATCACCCAGCTCACGTCCATGCCCGCGTGTCAACGCAATCACAGCACCTTTAGATGCCGTATAGTGAGACAACCCCGGCGGACCGTAGTAAAAAGTCCCGGAAGCTATATTGACCACCTTGCCACCACCGGCCTTGATCATGGTTGGCACAATGGCTTTCATCACCTGATGAACGCCACGTACGTTGACCCGCATAATGGTGTCAAACTCTTCATCGGATATTTCGAAGAACGGCTTTGGCGTCAACGTGGCGAATATCGCTGCGTTGTTTACCATGATATCAAGCCCGCCTAATTCACCGGTGGCGGTATCGACCATAGCTTTCAGATCGTCGTTGTCAGTGATGTCGACCTTCATTCCTTTAGCAGTGCCACCTGCGTCGGTAATCGCTTTTACAGCAGCAGAAGTATCCTGCACATCAGTGACCAGTACTTTTGCACCCTCATCAGCCATGACCTTGGCCATTAATGCACCAATGCCTTGCGCCGCACCGGTAATGATAGCGGTTTTATTGTCCAGACGTCCCATGGGTTCCTCCAGTAAAGTTAAATTGTGATTTCTAGAATCTTCGCGACTTCGGGCCAGCTTTTGCTGCCGTTCTCGCGAAGGTCGTTAGTCAAGTCTTCGGGCACCCAATCGATAAAGCAGGGTTTGAAGTTGGGCATGGCTTCTATTCTGTTGAACCAGCCCTTAACATTTGGCAGGCGATCGTTTTCCCACATGCCTCGCATAGACATCATCGCCAGACGATTTACATACGGTGTCAAGGCAATGTCTGCGACCGAGAATTTGTTGCCAACCAGCCAGTCGCTATTAGTGAGTGCCTCTTCCATTTTGTGCAGGTAGGTGTCGTACAATCTGATCTTTTCTGTCGCACCGGGCGCTTCAAAGCCGTAGCGGATAAAACCGTCTTTCTGATCTTTCCAGTTTGATGTCACAGACAGAGGGGGCGTTGAGGCAAGAAACTCTTTAGTCCCTGCTTCACCGAGATTTTTTAACACGGTATGCCGATGCGAACAGACAAATGTCACAGCACCACATGCAGGGTGCAGATCTTCATCAATCGCTTTGGTCCAGTATCTTGCCTGCGCGCGTTCCCAGGGATTAGCTGGATGTACCGCTGTCTCGGGTGCGATCTGATCGAGATACTCAATAATGACCGTGCTGTCGGGGATGACAAGGTCATCGTGTATCAGTGTGGGTACCACTGACTTCGGATTGATCTTCTGATACTCAGGGGTGAACTGCTCACCCTTGAGTATGTCGATATAAACACCATCCCACTCAAGGCCTTTCTCCGCCATCGCAAAGCGTACCTTGGCAGCGCAGACAGATGAACCGTGATGGTAGAGCGTGAAACTCATAGTTGCACCGTTACCCACTTCAGTTCGGTCATGGCTTCAAGGTCAGCGTCCGTGCCCTCTCTGCCTACACCACTCTCACCATTGCCACCAAAAGGTACATGTGCCTCATCATGGACAGTCGGGCCGTTTATATGGCACATGCCGGCACCAATGTTTTTGGCAAAGTGCATGGCCTTGTTTATATCGTTGGTAAAGATGGCAGATGACAAACCGTATTCTGTGTCGTTGGCTTTTTCCAGGCCTTCCTCGTAGCTGTCTATCGGGTAGATAGATGTCACAGGGCCAAAAGTTTCTTCCCTGCACAGCGTCATCTCTTCTGCGACGTCTGTCAGAATAGTTGGCTGACAACGATTGCCTTCCCACTCCCCGCCTGCGGCAAGCTTTGCACCTTTTTTAACCGCGTCTTCAATGTGAGTTTTTACCCGATTTCTCTGACGCTCTGAAATGATCGGCGCAATAACAGTATTCGGATCACGCAAGTCTCCCATCCCTGCTTTCGACGCGATCATTGAAAACCGTTTGACAAATTCATCGTATAGCGGCCGCTCAACATAGAACCGACTGGAGCCAATACACAGCTGTCCGCCATACATAAAGATCGAACGCGCTGCGAGTGGCATACACTTTTCCAGATCAGCGTCTTTCAATACCACCGTCGGACTCTTGCCGCCGAGCTCAAGCGTCAGTGGTGTTTTGTTTCTTGCACACACTTCATTGATGTGCTGACCGACCACTGAGGAACCGGTAAAGCTCACAAAGTCGACATATTTGTGACCCGTCAGGTCATCGCCTATTTCATGGCCCATTCCGGTCACCACGTTATACGCACCGGCAGGTATGCCGGCATCGTGAAAGATCTCAGCCATCAGTATGGTGAGATGCGGCGCCAGTTCCGAAGGCAGATGAACGACGGTATTGCCCACAGCCAGCGCATTCGAGATAAGCCGTGTTGTCTTGATAAGCGGTACATTAAACGGTGTAACGATAGCGACCACACCGAGCGGCTCGCGAATAGACATCGAAAACTTACCCGGCGCATCAGACGGTATGGTCTCACCACGCACATTGCGGCACATACCGGCTGCAGCTCGCAGCATGGTCAGGCCTTTGTCAAATTCAAAATTGGCTTTGCCGACAGGTGAACCGATCTCATCTATCAGACAATCAATCAAATCATCTTTACGCTGCTCCATAATCTCTGCAACACGTAAAAGCCATCGCTCACGTTCTTTTGGCAAAGTCTCTTTGTACGACTCAAACGTGCTACGAGCGGCGGCGACTGCGTTGCGCATATCATCACCGGTACCTTTTGCAGCGCGGCAATACAAACTGTCATCAATCGGGTTGAGCACCTCGAAGGTTTCGCCCCCCGCTTTCCATTCACCACCTATCCAGTGGCTGAGTGTTTGAACATCTGATTTAGCATCCAAAATATTTTCCTGTAAAATTCTGCTTCGCTAATTACCCACCAGCTAATTGCCCACCAACTTCTGGGGCAGGTACAAAGCGATTTGTGGAAAAATGACCAATAAAATTACCATCACTGCCATCGCCAGCCAGAAAGGCCAGATACCACGAAATATCTGACCCATTGGCACGTCCGGCGCAATCGACTTGACGATAAATACATTGATACCCACCGGAGGTGAGATCATGCCCATCTCGAGCACTATCACGACAATAATCCCGAACCAGATAAGATCCCAGTCGAGTGCTATGGCGATAGGAATAACAACCGGTATAGTTAACACCAGCATGGCTATGCCCTCGAGAAACATACCGAGGAACATATAAGTCACAATAATAACGACCAGCACACCCAGATCCCCGATTGGCATTGAGGTCAGCAATGTCACCACCTGCGCTGGCAGCTCGGTTAAAGACATAAACGGAATAAAAACGAACGCGCCGATAATAATCAGAAAGACAGTTGCCGTGGCATTCATGGTTTGCAGGATCACTGTTCGTATTGAAACCAGTGAAAGCGAACGCCTAAGCGCTGCAACCACAAAGGTCAGAAACGCACCAACGGAAGAGGCTTCAACCGGTGTAAAAAATCCGGTGTACATTCCGCCGATGGTGATCAGCACCACCGCGAGAATTGGCATGGCATGCCAGAGAGATTGCATGCGCGCTGCATAATCAGATCGGTCACCGCGCGGGCCTTTCTCAGGCTTTAAAGTAACCACAATTAAAATGGCTGCAATAAACAGCAGCGTCAGGATGATGCCCGGAAATACACCAGCCATGAACAATCGACCAATGGATTGTTCAGTTAGCACTGCATAGATGATCATGCCACCGGAAGGCGGTATTAAAAATCCCAGTGTGCCACCGGCTGCCACGGAACCGGTTGCCAGACCATCTGCGTACTTATAACGTTTCATCTCCGGCAGCGCGACACGGCCCATGGTGACTGCAGACGCCAGAGATGAACCAGAGAGCGCTGCAAATCCCGCGCATGCTGCAATAGTTGCAGAGGCAAGCCCGCCACGGAGATGCCCCATCCACCGATACGCTGCTCTAAAAAGATCATTGGACATGCCGGATACACCGGCCAGGTTACCCATCAATACAAACATTGGAATAACCAGTAAATTAAAGTTTGAAGCGGCTTCAAACGTTTCACCGGCTAAGTTGGAATAGGCAATCTTCCAGCCGCGCGCCCACGCCTGCTCAGAGGCCATACCCACATCGATAAACTTGTTGGCATTGGCGACAACCGTGCCCACGAACCCGACCGCCAGCATCGATAACGCCACTGGCATACGCAACGCCAACAACAGGAAAAGAGTCAGCAGACCGAGAACACCAAGAAGCGTCATGCTGATCACAGGCGATCACCGCCGATGTTTAACTTAATGACTTTGTCGGAGCGTGATAACTGCCAGATGTCCAGCAACAGCACCAGAACATACAGCATCATAGATACGGCCAATGCGTAGTAGAACGGTTCGAACGAAATCAACAACTGTTGTGTTGTCTCGCCAAATTTTTCTGCTTTTTGGCCGGCATGCCAAAGCCGCCACGACATGACTGCAAGCAGTGCCGCACCTCCGATCTTTACCAATATCATTGACCACTTGGCAAATCGGGCTGACATTGATGATTCAAGGACTTCGATTTCGATATGCGCACCCGTACGTGACCCGAGTGGAATCGACAAGGCAACGATCAGAACCAGAGACAGTACGAGCAGATCTTCTGCGCCGACTACTGGAGAGTTCAGTGCTTTGCGCATGACCAGCACGTTCCAGACAGAGAAACCGGTCATGAAGATCAGGGTGGCGCCACCAAAGATCAATGAAACCCAGGTTAACAACCGGTCCAGTGCCGTTACTAACCGGGGTAACTTTGGATCACTTTGCATCGTAGCCTTATGCACGAATCAACGAGCCTCAACTCACGAATTTAGGATGTGACAGCCAGATCTGCTCGCCGCAATTTCCGACGCCAATATGGTTGCCAATCCCGGGAACGCGGGCAAAGAAAATCGTTTCGGACTCATGAGCTCCTCCTTTTTGATCTTATTTTGAGATCCCAAACTAGCACCAGTTTACGGCTAAAACAACCGCAATGCGCATTAAATCTTATCGCGGGGTTGGTTTTAGGATCCCAATATTGACTTTAGGATCCCAATGTAGCTCAATAGTGGTATGGAATCCATAGATACCGAACTTGCAACACGCATTAGAAACGACATCATCCTCGGCACCTATGCTGAAGGTGAGCGATTGTCCGAGACTCGCCTGTGCGACACGCATAAAGTGTCTCGTACGCCAGTCCGACTCGCCCTCAGAACACTGGAAAGCGAAGGTATTGTCAGTCGCGGTGAGGGGCGTGGCTACACGGTCAAGAGCCTGACTGTTGACGATATCCTGAAAGCGGTGCAGGTCCGCGGTCATCTTGAAAGCCTGGCCGCAAGACTGATGGCTCAGGCCAGTGATCGTTCAGAGTACCTGCCGCACATGGCAACCGCCATCGAGACACTGGAAGACCTGATCGATACAGGCAATATAGATAAACCCACCATTCAACAGATGCAGGCCGCCAACAAAACCTTTCACACCACCATCCTGGACGCCTGTGGCAATGAATACGTTGAGTTCACCTGCAAGCATATTAGTCATCTGCCAATGCTCGCAGCGGGATCAATGGTGTTTGATCGCGCTATAAACGAATCACCCGAACGGCTTGAGCGCGGCCTTTTCAGACTAAAAATTGGTAATGCACAACACAAGGTAATCTATGAAGCAATCAGTCAGGGTGATGCGGTAAGAGCAGAAGGCATGATGCGAGAACACGCCAACACAATGATAGAGTACATTGAGACCTACGAAAAAAATGGCGCTCCACTCAGCATGAGTGACCTTGTTGCCTATACGAATGAATAGCTAAAACAAGTCGTAATGGCTTGTCGGGTACTGAAGAGACTCATGGGGGTCAAATCTTGACATTACACATTAAATAACCCTATTAACTCATCATCGTCTGATATACACCGTGTGAAAAATAAAATAGGGCGAGGCATTACACACAACCTGCTATTTCTTGCACAAGAAATAGCAATCAAGCCAACCTGCTAGACTGCGGACTCTCATCCATCTGACCAATCAACTGCTGTGCGAGACCTTCAAACAGTGACGCTTTAACTGATGCATGCGCCTGACTATCCCACAAATTATGCGTTTGCAGCGGATCGTTTTTTAGATCATAAAGCTCACCCCATTTCTGGTCTTTATACACCGACAACTGCCATTCGCGAGTCACAACAGAGCGGACACGCGCACTCTCAGCAAATCCGTTGCGCGCGAAGCCGTCATTGAACTCGATCAGGAGGCTATCCCTATGTGTTTCTTTTCCATGAACGCAGTCAAGAAAGCTGCGGCCCTGTATGCCAAAGTATGGATCAAGACCCGCACGTTCGAGCACCGTCGCTGAAACATCTATTGTGGATGCAAGCGCTGGTGTCACCCTGCCCTGACGTGAATCAGGATCAGACCAGATCATCGGTACACGATTAATTGAGCGTAACGCCCAGGGTCCTTTCAACAACAAATTGAAGTCACCCAGATAATCACCATGGTCTGCATTGAAGATGATCACTGTGTTTTCGTACTGACCATTGTCTTTGAGAGTTTGAATGATCTCACCCAGCGCATCATCAATCATGGTGATCATGCCCGCTGTCAGCGCCATGGCTTCCTGCACTTCGCGGTCAGTTGCCATAAAAGCAAGTTGCGGTGTTTGCTGACCACCATGCTTTTCAAAATACTCTCTCGCGTCGCGCAACGGTAACGGTGGATTTTTATGATCTTCAAAGCGTGTTTGCAATGCAAAATCATCTGGATCGTACATATCCCAGTATTTCCCGGGTGGGTTAAAAGGATGATGCGGGTCTGGAAAAGATACATAGGAAAAAAACGGCTGTTCACTGGCTGCTCTACCGCTTAGATAATCTTTGGCACGGTCTCGTATGAAGGCCGTGGGGTAACTGTCTTCGGGTATTGGCGTTCGATACGCCTGCGGGCAGGTATAGTTGTGCGGTAACTGATTAGCGGGATCGTGTAACTCCTGCCAATTCGGGTGTTTCTTTCTAAACCATTGCCGGTAGTGCCCACCGGCTTTGTCACCGTGTGCTGTTACCATATCGACGTGGTCAAAGCCGTAGTACGGTGTTGGAAACTCGAAGTGCTCGGCTTCGTAGCGCGCCGGCTCTTCATTGCCATAATTAGCCGTGTCCGGTTTCCATGCCTCTTTTATCGGCCCGTCGAGCCCGGTATCAGGGTGGCGTGCCTGCATCGCGGTCATGGGTTGCAGATGACTTTTTCCTATGCTCGCCGTTGCATAGCCACCGGCTTTTAACACATCGACAAATGTATTGGCTCTTTCAGACAAGGTGCAACCGTTGTAACGCAAGCCGTTGACTGACGGCATACGTCCGGTCATAAAGCTTGCCCGGTTGGGCATACAGATGGGGGTAGCGACATGAAATTCATCAAAGCGTGTGCCTTTGGCGGCGAGCATATCGATGTTCGGTGTTTTTACCAGCGGGTGCCCGTAACAACCAAGCCAGTCTGCTCTATGCTGGTCCACCATGAAATATAAAAAATTTGGTTTCCCTGCCATAACATTCACCGTTACATGAGATGGTTACACAAAAACAAATCTATGCAGTTTGCACCTCGGGCTTATTGCGCACCATGTGAAAACCGATCATTGCTATGCCTGCCAGAATTGCCGGGCCATAAATAGCCGGCACTTTGAATAATATTAAAACGGCAACCAGCAGACGAAGAAATATATCAACGATGTTTAAAGCTCTATGGTCGTAGGCCGCCAGCGCACTCGATACCAGATACAACGCCAGCGCAAGGCGCGCGAATAAAAACGCCAGCCATGCCCAGTTTACCGTGCCGTCATAGCCTGCCAGAAAAACACCGGTTTCAGGATCAAGCACGGCCTTGTCAATCAACAAAAGTTCGGGATAGATCGCAAACACAAACGGTATGGTAAACATCACAATACCGGACTTTACTGCAGAAAATCCGGTCTTCATCGGATCTGCTTTGGTTATAGTCGCAGCGGCGAATGCTGCCAGCGCCACCGGCGGTGTGATTGCAGAGGCGACTGCAAAATAAAACACAAACATGTGAGCAGTGAAGGTCGCAATGCCCAGACCAATCAGCATCGGTCCCATCAACAAGGCGACATTAATATAAGCCGGTACGGCAGGCATGCCCATACCCAGCAACACTGCTAACAGCATGGTCAGGAACAATGCAAAAATCTGAAAGCCCGCCGAGGTGAGTGACACATCAAATGATTTAAGGTAACCCAGTACATCGACGGCGATAAACTTGGCAAGACCGGTAAAGTTCAGGCAAACATCGATCACCGTTACCGCTAGAAACATCAGGTACAGGGTTGAAAGCGTTACACCGGCCTGTGCCAATCCATCAAAGATTTTCTTTGGGTGTGTGCGAAATTCTTTGTCGAGGAGCATTAATACCAGCAACAACATCACAGCCCACCAGCCTGCAGCACTGGCGTCACCTGCCGCATTCTGGAATAGCTGAACAATCCATGGCATCGATACAACGGTGCAGACATTGCCGTTCATTTCAACCACACTGCCCAGTAGTATAGAAATCCAGCTGCAACCGACCGCATCTTTTGGTGTTAGCAGTAAAAACAAAACTAATAGCACCGGTGCGAATATCTGTAGCAGATGGAGTCGGTCCTGTCCGCTCAGGCGCATGTCATCAGTTAGCTCACCGACTGCCTGTATGTTTTGTTTTCTGGCTTGAAAGACGACTGATAAAAACAAACAGAAGAAATAGAATATCGCGGGAATGACAGCAGCAATAATAATTTCACGATACGGAACACCGGTCATTGCAGACATGATAAAAGCTGCCACTCCCATGATCGGCGGCATGATTGACCCACCGGACGAGGCCGCGGCTTCTACTCCACCGGCAAATACCTTTGAGAACCCACGCTTTAACATCATTGGAATGGTGAGCACACCGGTCGATAACACATTAACCACGGGGCCGCCGGTAATGGTGCCGAACATTGCCGAAGAGACGACTGCCGCATGTGCAGGACCACCACGCAGATTTCGTGTGGCAGAAAATGCCAGCTTGATCAGTGCCTGTCCACCGGCACAACGACCAAACAAAGCGCCCAACATAATGTAGGGAAACACCAGCAGCAACAGCACATTAATAAAACGACCGAGAAGCCCGGCGGTGTTGTTGATGAGCGCATCACGCACAAACTCGCGTCCGGAACTCAGGCTTCGCGGTTCCTCACTACTGAGTATGGTGATGAGATATTTGTTCTGATCGTCTGCGCCATTGAAGTACCAGTTCATCACTGTGGCAAATGTGTAGGCAGCAATCAATAAGGACACCAGCACCAGTGGGAAGCCCCACACCTTGATGTTGTAGAGCAGAAAGATCACTACCGATCCAAAAAGGATAAACGGCAACCACCCAAAGGTGGTGTTTGCACAGGCCGGATCATCTGCCGAGTCGGGTATTGGCAGGCCCAGCATTTCTGCGTATTCGATATCAGCTTGCAATGCCTGCGCTACCAGCCCTGCTCTTTCCCCCTTAATCACATCTATTAAACAGACGGCTTCCAGTTCGGTTAAATAACTAAGGGAAATGATGGCGGCTGCAAACACCAGCGCTATGTCGAGAAAAAGACCCAGTTTGCGTGTGATTAATTTTTTGTCGGTCCAGCTTCGCCACATAGAATGTTTAAACGCGACGACGAGCATCATCCAGAAAAACATAATTGGATAAAACCATTCGGTGGGAAATCGTCGGATTTTGAAGGTATCAATACCGGTGATAGAACGCCAAAGGTCGTCCCATCCCGGTATGGATGGAGTGACATTCAGCAGTCCGACAACCACCAGTAACAAACCCAGCCAGTAGACAAGTTTGTCTACCGCTCCTTTGGCATTATCTGGTGAATTTGCCTGGTTTTGTTTAACCATGTTTTTTATATGTTGAAGCTATAAAAGTAGAGATGCGTGTAAAAAAATGGGCGGCCCTTAACCCGGTTTATTCACGAAATCGACGGCATCCCACTTGATTTTTGATTCCACAGAGAATTTTTTCTCTTGCAAATATCAATAAGTATTCGACGCGAGAATAAAATCCACTGTGAAATCAAATCCCTGCGCGCTATGCTCGCCGCTTCATGAATAAACCGGGTTAACGGGCCACCCATTTTCTAATGAACAGACATGATTCGATAAAACACGATATTATGGTTTGGCACAGTCTGCAATGGTGTGACCGGCTTCTTCCCAGGCGCGTACGGCACCGGGGTGGAACTTCACCGGGTTAGGTCCACATAGCCCCGCAACCTTCGGATCAAGCACTCCAAAGTTCAGTGACGCCATGAAAGGCGCGAGCTTTTTATGTGACTCAATATTCTCGATGTGAGATTTGGCAAGTTCATAGGCCGTTTCTTCGTCCATGCTTTTATTCACGAAGTCGCCACCCGTCACTGCCATTCCCCGAAACGTATCGTCCTCTGTCACCACAGTCCAGCCATCTCCCATAGCGGCTCTGATGTCTGCTACCGGTATGGTGTAGGCAACCGAACCCGGCTTGTTTAACAGTTTCTGACCAGCCTCGCTTTCAAAGGCATCCTTTGGCATTGAATATAAGGTCATCGCACCGGCTGCACCTGCCTGTGTTACTCGTGGACCTGGAAATGCTGTAGGCAACACTGCCACATCGGCGGTGCCGTCGATCACGGCAGACGCAGCCTGATTCCAGTTGACGGTTACCGATTCATAGTCTGTGTCTGCTTTCGCGCCACCAAACAGCTGAATGAGTGCGCGCGAGTTTGTAGTCGCAGCACCGCGTGGCGGGCCGTTTAAAATCTTTTTGCCTTTCAGGTCATCCCAACCTTTGATGCCTTTTACATCGTAGGCATACATACTGAATATGCTCAGCGTGAAGGGATAGAGCAGCTGAATGTTAGGGCCGATCTCTGCACCTTTTTCTTTACCTAGACTTGCATAAGGACCCGCCGCGCGTGTCAACAAAAACGGCAGTATAAAAGGACCGTTGGCAATGTCGATTTTTCCTTCGGCAAGTGCCTGAATATAGTTGGTTCCTGTCTGACCATCTTTCAGCTGAATATTGGCGACGCCACGATCAGTGGCGTATTCCACTAACGCGGTTGCCGTTAGCCCGGCTGCGGTACCGGCACCTGCGGTGTTTGAAGTCAGGTTTTCCTGTGCCAGCGTAACCGACACAGGGAGTACGGTGAGCAACGCAAGTGTTGCGGTCTTTAACGGTGTAAACATCATTTCCTCCAGTTACTTAAGCTTTTTAAACCTCTTGGTCGATGGCTTCGAAAAATTGTATCGCAAACAACTGCGAAATCGAAAGTTGAACCACTGCTGCCGACTCTACACCCGGAAGCCAAATTTGACCCTGAACGGAGCCTTGCTTTTCTCGACTAATGGGGTTTTTGAGATCCCAAATTTCCAAATATTCCTGGTTTAGTTACCCAGAGTCGCCATCTGTACCATTTTGGGATCCAATATAGCGCACGGAAGGCATCGAGTCTATATCCCCCTGACGCCAGGATGCTTCAGAAGCGACACGACCTTTCCGTCGACAATCAACGCATAAGAAGTGTTTTCAGGCATCACACCGCTGAAGTTGCTATGCGATTACGAAGAAGGCCAACCAGAAATCTTCTGATGCGTGACCCGTCTTTAGCGGCTATCACTGCCACTAAAAGTTCGAAAAAATCCCGATGCGTAAGCACGCATCGGGCATCTGCTTACATCAATATATCACTCAGTGGTGCCCGCCCATAAACCGGGGTGTAGCGAGGATCATTCAGGTGCGTGAGATTTCGCCCGCCACATGTGGGCGTTTAGCTATTCTAAATACTACATGTGGTCGGTGAAAGATCACGTGTCCTGAGAGATCCGCAGTAGCGCTGGCTTATAGATGGGCACTCGCTAGCTACTTAGCATCGAATCGAGCTTTGTCTCAAATTCATCCACATCAAAGTAAAACGGCCCAAGCCCTCCCTGATAGGCAATCTTGCCGTCGCTGTCGATGATATACAGGCGATCAGGCCATGAGATATATTTCTCTTCGGCTTCGTTTTCCATATTGTCCAGCAACATGGGAAACGAGAAGTTATGGCGCAACATACATGCTGCAGCAATATCTGCCCGCTCGTCCGAAGTTTCCGGTTGTTGGTAGATAACGCCTTCTTCCAGATTTCTAATCACCTGATCTTCACCATCAGCATGAGCTTCACGGATATAGACCCCGAACAGTTTTACTTTTTCACCAAATGACGCTGCCATTTCATCGAGGCGCACGGCCCCGTCTCTGAAAGGCGGTCAGGTGTACGAACCAAATACCAGTCCGATAGGCGTTCCAAAATGATCGGATAGTCGCATCATGTTACCGGTTCGCTTGCCTTGTTCATCAAGCCGCTCCAGTTCAAAATCAGGAGCCGAATCTCCCACCTTAGGCGATTTGTCCTGATCCCTGACTACTCTGGCCTCAATAAATGAACGCAGTTGTTCACGGGTCTTACCTCGGGTATCGAGCCACTCCTGTGATGCGTTCTTCACTACGTTTTCGAATTTCTCTGGTATTTTTATGGCCATCGCCATACCTCTCTTTTTGGATTGACTTTTGTTCTACGTGTTACGCAGCAAGCTAACTACAATAGTTCTTATCTGTGCACGCGCAGTTTCCTCAAAATTACTACTCAACTTATAGACTCTTCAATCTCACGAGCAGACAGCAGATAATAGTTTCTGCCAGTCGCATTGATTTCCCGATCAGCCAGCACGCGGAGCGAGGCCACCTTGAGTGTTTTGGCTTCATCGGTTTTTTGATTCGCAGCGATGAAATGATCAGATAATTCTAAAACCCATTGATGATCTTCATCCGCCGCTGCTTGTTGCAGGGTTTTTAGTAGCGCATCGACGCCACCTGCCAGCAGAATAGTTCTTTCGGCACTCTCTGCTGGAGAAAGTCGCATCAGATTGGTCGGATTGCCATCAAACCAACCCAGGGTCCCTGCGAAATAGGCACGCACCGCCCAGGACACCTTGCCATAAAACTCTTTCAGGTGCGGCTTGGCTGCAAGTGATGGCGGCAGGCTGACCGTATAGGCGAGTTCATCGGGTCCAAGCTGCTGGTTCATTCCTTCAACCGTTTTTGCCACCACATGGTTAATCGCGTCGCGATAATCTGTCAGCACTTCTTTGATTTTATCTGCCCCGATAACCGGCATGGTATGACCAGCTGCCAGCACAGAGGCATTAAATTCAAGAAGCAAATCTAACGAATCTGCCCAGGTAGTAAAGTCACGATAGGGGGTCCCGCGGATTGCATACAAGTTTGGAAAAGAACAGTAAAAGTTGTCACCACAAAACAAAACCTTTTTATCCGCCAACCAGACCACCAGATGATCCGGTGTCTCGCCAGGCGCCTTAACCAACTCAAGTGACAATCCGCAACGCGCAATGGTTGATCTTGATTCTGCGATTGATAAGGTGGGTGCAATAAACCCCGCGCCCATACCTTCCATGGGTCGATCCCCTGGTCCCAGCCCTATGTTGACGCGTTCCTCCGGAAACGACAGACCCATCCCGAACTGACGCTTCGTTCTCGCCATTAAGACCTTGCCGGGAGTGGGATGTTTAGGGTCGACGTTGACCAGATCAGATTCAAAGTTATCACTGGCAATAATCTCCGGGCTTCCACCTTCTGCAAACACGGTTGCACCGCTAATATGATCCCGGTGTGAGTGCGTATAGATAATAGTGTGTACCGGCTTGTCAGATATCTTGCGAAATTCGGCCCTGATGTTCTCTGCAGCTCTTGTGGTCTCTGTTGTGTCGATGATGATTAGACCTTCATCACCGATTAGCATATAGACATTAGATGCCGCAAACCCGACTGCGCCATAAACATCCGGGGCAAGTTCGATAACCTGCTTTTGGAACTGCTTGTTGTGGTCAACCAGCTCGGGATTAGGATTCATGCATTCACCAGCTCAATGGGGTTTGGATATGAGCGTCAGCAACCAATACCGTCAGGCTGGGCTAGCGATGTTGTGCCGACTCTTGATACAAATCTTGTCTATTTGCAGCCCTCTCGTCAACCATTTAGGATCCGAATTATCAGAATTAGACGATATGAGTGAAATATTACCTGAAAATATGTCGGTTTAGAGCCAGTTGAACAGATACTTAGGATCCCAAGACAGGCAGAAGCAATTTTCCCGCGGGGAATACTAAAGTAGATTTGACCGTTGAGGCAGGCTACCAGGCTTTTCAACTCTCTACATTAAACGGCCTGTCACTACTGCGTCCATTGGCTTATTGATTTGTTAGCTGTTAAAGGTCCGACCCCCTCCTTATATCTTTGGCCTCACCTGATATCACCGCATTTCCCAGTTATCAGGCCAAGTGAATCCGCGTATTCCACAATATTTCACTAATGGGTACAACTTTACTCCTGATCTCACCCATGCGACCAGCTTTACTCCGGTAAGGTGTATGCAAACTACTTTACTCCGGTTTCTTTGCGCCCTGGGAAAATCAGCGACTTACCGTTGCAAAATGTAGATATCTTTATTGGTAGTCACCGTTGCGAGGATAAGTACAGAGTTGTTTTAAATGTAACAACAAGCAGTTGTGTCATACAAGGATGCAAACCCGGGAAGGTTCTTTTATGCAGCGAGACACCGTTGCTGAAATACGAACAACGGTTGAAGTGGACCCCAATCACTGGACAGGAAGGGGTGAAATTTAAGCTAAGAACCTAGAATTATTCTTCACCAATATATATCAATTTTATTGTTGTTTGTAAATAGATTTAATCTCCCTAGGTTTCTATTCCGGTGGATTGTGGTCAAGCGGTGAATGAGTGTGGTAAAGCGGTGGGTAAATCGAGCTTGCGAGGATTTATCCAGGGCTTTTCCACACGTTTTTGCGATAGCAAAACATTCAGGGTTTGTCCATAATTCATCCGGACCGCGATCTGTCATTCCGGCGGTATTTGCCCTTCTAAATGAACTTGCACTGGAGTCCTGCCGCTGTGTGAGCTGTGTGGTCGCTGCTCATTGTAAAATTCAAAGTATCCGGCTAGCCCAGTTCGCAGTTCTTGTACCGTGGAATAATC
>MDLA01000183.1 GCA_001730015.1 Chromatiales bacterium (ex Bugula neritina AB1)
TCGTGATCTGCTGTCGGGGAACCGGAGCACAAGCGATGTCGTTGATGAGGCAGATGATGGAGCGATTAAAGCTGACGGTCAACGAGCAGAAAACGGGATTGCGAATTCTGCCCGAAGAGACAGTGGACTTTCTGGGATACACAATAGGACGTTGTTACTCAACCAAGACAGGCAAAGCGTATTTTGGTACCCGCCCGTCAAAGAAGAGTATACGCAAACTGACAACCAAGGTAAGTGAGTTGACAGCGCCGCGTAGATCCCTACTCGAAGCCGAAGTAGTGGTGGGGCAACTGAACAGACTGTTGTCAGGGTGGAGTCAGTACTTCTGTCTCGGTCCGGTGTATAAGTCTTATCGAGTTGCAGACGCTCACACAACGCATCGGCTGCGTCAATGGTTAAGGCGAAAACACAAAGTCAGTGGTTCGGGGTCAAAACGCTACCCTGATGAGTACCTATATGAATCACTAGGGCTCATCCAGCTGAAAAGGAAACCGCAAAACTTTCCGTGGGCGAAGGCATGATAATCTTAGAGAAAGCCGGATGCAGGAAAACTGCATGTCCGGTTTGCCGAGCGGCGACTGGAAACGGGAGGGGATCTTGTCTGTACGACTACCTGTCTGCGCGCCAGTCGTCGACTCTACCGGGGTTTATTCACGGGGTGGCGAGGATATCGCGCAGACCTTGGTTATTCACGGCAAGGGTTTCACAGGGGATTTCCTTCTCACGTCGAATACTTGCTGATATTTGCAAGGGAAAAAAATCTCTGTGGAATCAAAGATCAAGTGAAATCCCGTCAATCCCGTGATCAATGCGAGCTAGACGTGAATATTGCGAAGAAAGCTCTCGTAGTCGGAAATAACGCTGCTAAGTGCTACATGATTATTTGTGCGTTGCCAGTATTGCGTAACCTTGAAGCCGGAGACGCTGGTCCCCTGTCGAGGCCCTGGTCGGGTCCAGATGGAAAGGGCGCTGAAATGAATTTCGTCGTCACCGTAAATCTCGGGCGGCAGATGAAACGACAAATCGTACACTTCTTCGCGTTTCACCGGCTTATCACAGACCATCCGAATGCCTTCGAGTGAAACGTCCAGTATGTGACCGAACTTTCTGCCGGTAAGCTGCGAGTTGACATTAAGTACATATTGCGATTGCTGCCGCGGAAAGCTGCGTCGATCGTAGCTGACACTGTTCTTCATGTGGTGCACTCCATTGATCTGCCATACGTGTGGCTGCCCCAAGCCCCGCAAATGGCCGGTACTTTCGGGTGTACTGCCTGACAGAGATGTGGTGAGCCCACAATCGCGTGAAGCGTACGATTATTGACCAACGACTCTATCTGCTTCTTTTTGCTGATTGTACAATCTTGTTATAGAGATGAAATGTGCATTTCGCAAGCTCCCGGTTAGTCGTCAATCGGGCTCATTTTTGCGATAATTCAGGCACGCACTGACGACGCTGGCAGAATATCAACTGAGCGGCAGCTCCGGCGAGTTTCAGTTTCTGCAGTGCTAGACCGGGAGTGCGGAGCCTGAGACTCAGTGACTCTCATTCCCGGACAGTTGCCGGGCGCCTGCCCGAAAATGAATGATTCACCGCCGATGCGGTCCTTTGGTCAGCAATTACGATCAAATTGTTTATATGTAATGCTGTTCCTGTAACCCACACTAAAGAGTTTTGTAAGAACAAATGGCACTTCCACTGTTTCCGGCAATAAAACTGCTCGCACTCGGCTCGATAAAAATTGTGCTGCTCGGTGCTGGCGCGTTGTTTCTACCCGTATTCACCGTCCGACTGGTGCTGGGTGGAACAGGGGAGTCGGTGCGCATGGCAGCATTATGGATGCAGAATCACGACATGCTGACATCGAAAGAGACCGACGATTTTCTGCAATCGCTAACGCGAGTGCAGCAAGCAGAATTTGATTCTACCCAGGCGCGTGGTCTGCTATTTGAAATGATCAAAAAAACTGTCGGCGGCATGGGGTCAAGTCTGGCTAAAATGGGAAACTGGCTTATCCGGCCTTTTCGTTCCGGAAAATGAATACAGCAGCTGGCAGACTTGTAGGGTTTCTAAGGTTTCTAAGGGGTTATGCATCGTGCACCACGTCATGTTTGATGTAGACGATACGCTTGTGCTGTCAGATGAATTTGATCAGAATTGCTTTGTTGAAGCGGTGTACGAAATTCTAGGTCACAAGCTAGACACTGAGTGGATCAGGTACACGCATGTTACGGACGCGGGCATTTTAGATCAGCATATAAATGAAAACGGCCTGCAGACAAAACAAAAAGAAATACACACCGCAGTAAAAAGGGTCTTCACAGAAAAGATAGCAAGTTACCTCAGAAAGAACCCCGCGCAACAAATGCCCGGCGCCCCGGCGTTTATCGCTGAACTGCGCCAATTGGAAAATCTGAGTATTTCAATTGCCACCGGGGGCTGGCAGGAAACGGCTTTGATGAAACTTGAATCAGCAGAAATCGACGTTTCAGGTATACCCATCGCATCATCAAATGATCACTTCTCACGCACCGATATTATGAAAATAGCTGAACACAAAGCCACCGGAGCTATAAACGCACAATGCAGCTATTTCGGAGATGGTGAGTGGGATAAAAAAGCCTGTGAAGAGCTCGGCTACAATTTTGTACTGGTAGGCAGCAAGGCATGTCATACTCAGAGTATTCCCGACTTTAGAAATCGGGAACGGGCGCTGAAATATATTGGTTTGTAGTCAAAGTCGGGTGTTTATACTCACATGAGGGTTTCCAACTCATGATTCGCTACAGGAGTTTGCCTAGCGAATGGATTTTGCGCCATTTGTTTTTAATTGCTTAGCCATTTCCCCGGCATGATTCATTGCACTCACACCACTATTGCTCGACCCGAGATCTGGACACAAAACAGTTCTATATTTTGATTTTTCTGTTCCGTGCGAGGCCAACAACAGTGCCGGAAAAGCAATGTAGGGTGTGGGAGCTGCACCATCAAAGTACGGGACTATTTTGTGCGGTTCGTTTCCCTCACCACGGTGCGGTTCGAGCCGCTCACCGCGCCCTGCGACACTCACGCATCTAGTTAAAAAACCGAATTGTGGAGAGCCAACCGCTTCCAACGTAGGGTGTGGTGAGTGGTGCGAACCGCGCTATCAAAGCACGAGATAATTTTGTGTGGTTGGTATCTCTTGCTACACGCTACGGCATTCTAGCATCTGGCTGCAAGCCGGATTGCTGGAGAGGCGGCCGAATACTCTGTGGGATGTGTGAGCGGCTCGGACACGGAAAATATGGGGCACTGACCAAGATTTATAACACGGCTCCTCAGCGACAGTGAAAAATACTTGCCTAGCTTCGAAGTGAGCTGCACCAGTGTGTGCTGCACTAAATGGTGCGGTTCGAACCGAGGCTGGGTAAGTATTAATGCATTGTTCATTGTCGCTGAAAAACCGCGTTATATGCAGGTTAGAGCCCCGTAATTTCCGTATCCGAGCTCCCGGCGCTCGCATTTTTCTCCG
>MDLA01000184.1 GCA_001730015.1 Chromatiales bacterium (ex Bugula neritina AB1)
CATCGACATGATCTATTGGAGATACTGGATGACCGTCACGACAACAGCTCCGCTGTCGTAGTGAGTCAGCTACCACTAGACCAATGGTATGTAAGCATCGGTGACAACACACTGGCTGACGCCATTCTCGACCGGCTAATGCACAACGCTCACAAGATAAAACTGCTGCTCAATGGCGAAGACTCCATGAGAAAACGCTATGCAGAGAAAATTGACTGAACGTGAACACTTGAGGTAAAAATAACCCACCTTCAATGCGTGGAAAAACAGGTGTTCACCTTCCTCCGGAATCGGTGTTCATCTTCACCGGAATACGCACCATGCGAGACTTCCATCCTCACTAACGAGTGATTCCTCTGCAACCGGGTGCCAAAGTCGTATATTGTGCAGTTCCCTACGCAAATTTGTACGAGCCTGCTTCGCACTTGAGTTTGGCCAAAACCGTTCAGCTAGTGCATCTTTACTGTGAAAGCTATCATGATGGATTAGTAAAAAAGAGAGCACGGAACGTGTCCGATGAGCACTGATCCTCGGAAGGGCGAAGTCCCCCACCCACAGTTCCGACCTACCTATGCACTGAAATTTTAGCTCAGCATTGCGCATTGTGTTCTTTGTTGCGGTATCCATTCGCTATATGCAAGAGCTAGTGATACATGTGTGAATAGTCTTGCCGGTTGCTGTAAAGGCTCACCCGTTTCTTTTCAGAAAATCGAGCATCTTTGGTGCAAAGGAATCTATGTGAGTGAAAGGGCACATATGACCCGCTTGATCCACCTCAAGATAGTCGATATTCACTAAACCTGAAACCATGATCCCACAAACTGCATCCATCGCACCAATAGTGTTTTTCCCCTTCACAAGCAGCATTGGCACATCAATATCAGACAAATCTTCTAGTGAGGGCGTCTTTCCATAGATTTGATCCCACTCGAAATAAAGACGATGGGCGGTGCTTCTCATGGATGTTTTCATGGTTTCCGGTAATTTATTCCAGGTTCCTTGTTGCTTCGCCCACGCGTCTACAAACGACCGCATAGCACCCTCAAGATCACCTTCGTCCATTAGCCGTTTAAAGGTTGTGGCCATCTCATCTGGCTCAGAAAATACCGGAATATTATGTTCGCGAAGAAGATTAAAATATGTCGGCTCAAACATAGTTAGCAGGCTGTTGAAAAAGTCTGATTTTCGTTAAGATCTTCTCTTATCCCGGAGAAGATTAGATTGCGCGGCGAAATCGACCCTCAGCAGAGCATGTTCAGTTATGTAGATATAGAAGACCGCATACCTGCCACACACCCGATAAGGGATATTCGAGCGGTGATTGATAGG
Organism: Chromatiales bacterium (ex Bugula neritina AB1); assembly: GCA_001730015.1. Lineage (GTDB taxonomy): Bacteria > Pseudomonadota > Gammaproteobacteria > Granulosicoccales > Granulosicoccaceae. The sequence goes on from MDLA01000184.1 coordinate 1,330, forward strand.
GCCATTGCTGCGATAGAATCGGATATAGACGAGCAGTATTCATCGTTAGGCCGCCCCTCGATCCCACCGGAACAGTTACTCAGAGCACTATATCTACAGATATTCTATTCAGTTCGGTCAGAGAGACTATTGGTTGATCGAATTGAATATGACCTGCTGTTTCGTTGGTTTGTAGGCCTTGGCATTGATGACCCGGTTTGGAGTCACTCGACGTTTTCCAAGAACCGAGATCGCGTGCTGACTGAGCATATCGCTCAAAGGCTGTTCGATGAAGTTAAACGCCAGGCGTATGCAAAGCAGTTGATGTCTAGAGATCACTTTTCGGTGGATGGCACGTTAATGGACGCCTGTGCCTCTATGAAATCATTTGTACCCAAGCAGACTGATCCGGATAAATCTGATTCTGACAAGAATGATTCTGATGGTGGGTCAAGAAACGAAGACGTTGACTTCAGGGGACAAAAAAGACGCAATGACACTCATGAGTCGAGCACTGACCCTGATGCGAGGTTATTTCGAAAAGGCGCAGGACAATCGTCGCGGCTGTGTATGATGGGCCATATACTGATTGAAAACCGTAACGGTATGATAGTAGAGGCATGTGTGACGACAGCAGGTACCAGCCAGGAGTGGGAAGCAGCCCTGGTGATGCTGGATAAGCAAAGTGTGCGACCAAAGCAGACCGTGGGCGCAGACAAAGGATATGACGTAAAACGCTTCGTGGATGAGGTTCGGGATAAGAGTTATACACCGCACGTAGCAGCACGGACAAGAGGAAGCGCAGTGGATGAACGCACTACCGGTACAGAGGGGTACAAAATAAGCCAACGAAAACGCAAACGAGTTGAAGAGCCTTTTGGGTGGATGAAAACGATAGGTACGATACGGAAGTTAGCTCACCGTGGTTTAAGTAAGGTGAGTACCACGTTTTTGATGAATTCGACCGCATTCAACATAAGAAGAATTGTGAATTGCTGCTGAAACGCGGAAAAGGAAGACCAGTGCAATCGATTAAACTAAGTCTTGAAACTAAACAACCATCCCTGGAAACAACGGCAAGAAATAAACCCCCAAGATCACTACTAAAATAACACCATCAGAAATAGAAAATTTCCGGTGCAATAGATGAATTTCAATGAATTTAGCTGTTTTTCAACAGCCTGCTAGTGGTTGATCATCACCCCAGATATCGCGGCTACGTAACGCAGTACCCAGCGTTGAACGGATAGAGCCAGAAATATAGCGCCATGCTTCCCGACCTTTTGGTCGCGCTTTGGGTACAAAGAACAAGCTACTCTGCATGGCTTCATCTTCAGTGATCGCCCAAGGCTCTTTGAGATGATTGAAGCTTTGATTTTTGATCTGCTCTTGTTGGGTTTCATCGAGGTAGCGGGTTTTAATGCAAAGCTGTTTGCGCATTGCATCCAACACAGCGCGCAGCGCTTTCTCGCGAATAGTTGGTGGAATACCGGCGAGTTCTGGCAACGGCAGGTTTTGCCATTCGCTCTCTTCTTGCGCGAGTTCTGTTAACCCTTCGTAGTCAATTTGCAGCAGATTTAGCTGTTCAAGATTAGGGTTGTTGTAACGCCACCCGCGACGCAGATCGAAGTAAAGTCGGTAGGCAATCACTTCTCGGGCAGTTGCCTCCGCACGTTTGCGACCTGGCCCTTTGGAATCTGGTGAGGTCAGGTAGTCTGTCCCATCTTTATCGAAACCCAGCTCGGTGAATACTGCGTTGGCAATATCGTTGTCACTCAGGTAGCCGGTTGGGCTTCTGCGCGCGGCGGCTAATAGGCTTCCACGTAATAGAGCAATTTGAACAAAATCATTGTAGTGACCAGCTTGAAGCGACGCGTCTTGTCGGTTGTCGGTAAAGCCGAGTAGCTTTTTCGCCTCATCTTCGAGGTCCTTATCAGACTCTAGCATGTAACGCAGAGCAGAGATGGTGAGCACAGTGGTTGCGGATGAGCGGCCTTCGCCACTCAGGGCAGCGAGCCGGGAGCTGTCTTTACCTTGCGCACGGTGTGTGACATCGCAGGCCAGGCACATGCGAAAGGCCCCAGGAATAAACCAGCCTTTTTCACCATCTGGGTGGATTTGGCCATCTGGCTTTACTTCGTATGGTCGGGGTTTATATTTTTTGTAGGAGCTCTTGAGTCTTGGCTCGCCCTTCTTGGTTATTTCAGTCCAATTTTCGGGATAGCTTTCCAGTGACTCATCGTCCCAAATAAGGTTTTTGTCGAAACAGAAGAACCCCCATTCATCAGTGTCCTGTTCATGACCGCGATCCTGGATGTCTCTTGGTTGGATGTAGGGAGAAGTATTGGGTTCCATCAGCCAGACTGGGTGATACTCCTGACCGCAGTTACGGCAGAAGTGCATGGCAAAATAGCTGGTGTTGGATTTGGGATCGCGGAGCTGGCCACTCAGATCAAGTTGCCTTTCGTCCGCTGGTAATAACGTGCTGTAAACGTTGTTTGCACCCGATATAAATTGGTGCAGGCGAAAAGCAAACAGGGGCTTGTCATGATCATCTCTGCAATGCCACGCCGATAGCAGGAATTCCTTGAGTCGCTGCTGACATGTTTCTTGTTCTAACTCTGTAAGCTTTGCAAGGTTTGTTGCCGCAGTTTCAAGGTCTTTGGGTTTTGCTCTTACCCATTCATTTTCTTCCAGCCGCAGTCCCAGTTCTTGCTCTACCCATACAGATAAGGGGTGTTGCCGTAACGATTTAAATTTAATGTCTGATGGGAACGGGTTTTGTAGAAGTGACTTCAGATTTTCTACTTGTAAGTGTTCCTGTTCAGTCTGGCGCTGCAATGATTCGGTAATGATATGGTCAGCACTCACGGTGCAGCCGAATAGCGTGCTGGCTACTTTAGCGACTGCTGCATTACGGTCTGACTTGGTGCCGTCGCTCGCCATGGTTGCCGACGTACCAACACATAACACATCGCTGTTTAGGTACTCTCGAACGCGTCGAACTAACATCGCGACATCAGCACCTTGCCTGCCACGGTAGGTGTGTAGCTCATCCAGCACCAGGAAATCCAATCCTCTCGCGTTTGACATGACTTTGCGGTCAAGCTCATCCTGCCGTGTCATCAGCAGTTCGAGCATCATGAAATTGGTGAGGATGATATCGGGCGGGTTGGCCGCCATTTTCTGCCGCTCGTCATCAGATTCCTGACCGGTGTAGCGGCCATAGGTGACTGGCTTTCGATCAGCCGGGTAGTGGTCTAAAAATTTGTTTAATTCTTCGAGTTGAGAATTAACCAATGCGTTCATGGGGTAAATTATGATAGCTCTGGTTCTCGCTTTGCCTCCGTCTTGCTTGCTCTTAAGGACCGCATCAACGATTGGTAGAATATAGCTGAGAGATTTCCCCGAGCCAGTGCCGGTGGTGAGTACATAGCTTTGTTTTTTTTGAGCAAGAGTAATTGCTTGTTGCTGGTGCTTGTAGAGTTGGGCCGATACTCCGAGGCCGCCTTTTTCGTCACGCCCGAATCGAAATATGTCATCGCAGCTGGGATGGAGTGTTCCGTTGCGGCACAGTTTGCTGACCGTTTCTCCCAGAACGAATCTAGGATTCAATTGAATAAGCGGGGCGGGCCAGTAGGTTCCAGCTTCGTACGCCGACTCAACAAATTTCTGCACGTCCTTTGCGGCGATCTGAGTAAAGCTTGTCGTGAAGTTTTTGTAGTCCGTTATTATTTCATCACGGTATTCGAACACATTCATATCTGAGACATACTATCTGGCAGGTTCACAAACTAACAGTAAGTTTTTACTAAGTTGTTGATATTATTGGAAAACACTTAGTTTTCCGGATGCAAACATTATACAGTAAGTTGACTCGTGACCGCGGTTTTAGTTTTGGAGCGCTTTAATGCGCTCTGTTAGTACACCGTCAGTCGCTCAAGGTGCTTGATATGGTGACAGGCAATGTGGTTGGCTAAATCGGTGGCTGACTGTTTTTGTATTTCGTACTTCCCCTGGTGCCGGGAACAGCGTTCCCGTACCGATGCAAAGGGCAACTACTTACTGGAAGTGCCGTATGTTGAAAGCAATGAGCTGATTCTTGATGTGTTGCGGCACGGGCCGGATATAGAAGTGCTCCGGCCCACAGGGTTGCGGCGCAAAGTCAAAGAACAGGTCGAAAAGATGGCAGCGATCTATCGATAAAATCTACACCCATAGAGTTCGGTCTGTATCAGAAATTACCAGCCTATGGATGGCAATATATAACCGGATCATGTTAAGCGTACCGTTCCTACCTTACGGAAGTGAGGGATCGACGAAGTGATGTAACCAGCCCGAAGAACTTGGCGGCGACGCTGTCCAAACGAAGGTACCTTCACCTGACTTTTGATACAGTATCATTCATTCACACAGGCAATTCCGCTTGATTTATTTTCAAATGTCTGGATAGAATAAATCCAAGTTGTACATCCGGCGAGTGTCTACCAGTCTTAAAGGCTTAGGAAAGACCAGCCCCCGATAAATTAATTTTGTCCAGGGTTGATTGTGCGTAAATCGTCGGTGCCACCAGTATTGAAGGTGGCAGAATGAAATTTTTCTCTCGTAGTCGGAAAACAACGCCGCGACACTTGCAGCCCGTCAACAAGGCTTGCGCTGCTGATCCGTCGATAGTTAATAAGATCTGGTCTTGCGTGTCCTTGTCGCGCGCCCAATTCAACACCCACTATCGCACTGCGATAAGCCGATTTGGTCTCTATCTGCAGTGTGAAACACGACTCAATGCCGCCTTACAAAGTGCACTGGATCAGTTGCAGGAATCGTTGATTTTCCGACTCCCACTTGAGCGTGATCGTGAAGAGGCAGCGCGTTTCGAGCAGGTATGGAAGTTCACCTGTTTGCTGCAACCTTTACTGGCAGAGGTGATGACCACCGACAGACGCTGGTACAACAGACAGCATCAACAAACCACTTGCTTCATCAATGCCGCTTTTTACCGTGACTACACCGGTCCGGCACGTCCGTCATTAATCAAACTCAATCTGCTGCATTTCCTCCATCCCGTCAGTAGCGATTGGCTGATGCAGGATGACTTGAGGTGTATAGACACGCTATACCGGGGTATCGACGGGTCTGACGGAGCACTTTCAAAGCAGCACCAGACTTCTGAAGCAACCCAAAATAACAGTACGGTTCCGGTGACCAAACCAACTACGCCATTAGTCATAGAAAATAGTCATAACACCTTGGCAAATAGTGATACTGATAAAAGCCAGCAGATAGGCCCAACCCCCAAAGATACGCCGTTACCTGCTCAAGTCAGTGCGGATCTGCACCGCCGTTTTATTGCCTGGCTTACCCCGGAGTCCACCCTGGTAAAAGATGCCGCCACGTACATTGAAAGCCCGCAGACGATTGAACGTTTTATCGATGATCGCAAACTTGAGGTCTCAGTGGGCGAAGTGCAGCAATCATTGCTCAGCCATGGCTTTGTCAGAGAGTTGGTTAACCTGGGCAAGAAAAAAAGAGCCAGTTGCCTGCGTGTGCCGGAGGATGCAAATGTTTAGGAAAAGCGTCGCACTGGATACTGCACCGCATGATGTGTCTGGCCATCCAGATTCAACGAATGAGGTACAACTCTGCAGAATACCGCTGGAGCGCATTGTCTGTAATAGCGCTGACAATCCGCGTCTATCTGATAATGAAAGCTATGAGGATATAAAAAACAGTATTGCTGCCAGTCAGGGACGTTATCTGGTACTGGAAGTGTCACAACGCCCGGACAGTGACGACTTTGAGCTGCGCCGTGGTGGCAAGACCCGGTTGCAGATCGCCTTTGAGCTTAAAAAACGTTGGGATGAAGAAGGGCGTGCCGGCCGCAATCCGTTCAGTGACATTAATTGTCTGGTGTATCCCTGGGTGGAGGAATCGGAACACCGGATCATGAACGTCACCGAGAATCTCACTCGCGGTGCATTGTCTTATGGCGAGATGGCCAAAGCGATCTCGCTATTGGAACAGGTCTATCTGTCGATGCCGGGTGCCGAGTCGAGCATGAAAGGGTTCTCCCACTGGGCACAGCAACTGGGCCTGTCGATAAAGATCAGTGTCACACAGATTCAGCGCTACAAGGAAGTGAACGATGTACTGATGATCGTAATGCCAACGCTTTTTTATCGAGGGCAGGGCGAGCAGTGTGGTCGCCCGCCAATTGCTGGAGATGCGTGCCAAAGTGCGCAAGGTTTTCAAGGACCATTATGACACGGGGGAGGATAGTCACTATGAAGCACAGGCCGACGCCGATGCGTTGTTTAACCGCGTCGCCCAGCAACATGATGCAGTGACCTTTCAGCAAAAACCTATTCAACGCGCATTGCGCCAGGCAGTAGAACAAGCCCTCCCGACCGATGCGGCACCTGTTGATGAGTTCGGTGTCATGGACACCGGCAAGCGACAGGATAAATTTCGTCGTCACTACCAGCTCGATGTGGCATCCGAGTTTGGCAAGGACGACAAAAAAAATGCGGCGATCATTATTGACCGCATTATTAGCAGTAATTACCAAAAGGATCGAAAAATATCGAGACGACTCGGAATGATGGGCATTGATAACGATGTGACCGGGCTGATCCATTTGATCGGCGTGCTGGACAGGAAGGGTCGCTCTCTGGCATTGAAGGCGATAGCGGAGATGTAGCGATGAAAGATGTAAGTATTAAACTCAGTCTGAAACTGTATACAGACAACGCTAACAATTTGTTCAAAGGTCGGGAAAAGACGGCCACCAAAAGCGAGATCATCGGCGTTGAGCGGGTCGGTTACCGTCTGTTTCATGTGCACAAAGTTGCTGTGGAAGGCTGCCCGTTTGCCGCGAACACGATGTCATCGGTCGAGTCGGAACTGCAGTCCCTGAAAGCGGAGTTATCTGCACTGCTGGAACCCTATCGGCGTGCGGATCAGTCGGTCCAGGTAGAGCGCGGTGATCCGGTAGCCGTGTATGATTTGAGTAAGCGCCCGGTGTTCTGTGTCGCCATCAGTGAGATTGTCGGGCTTTACGATGAACTGATGATGTTCTGGTATCTCGATCGGGTACGCGGTGTAATTTCCGCCAGGGATTGTCATCGAACGGCTGCAAAATATAAGAAAAAAATCCGTACAATGATGTATATTGGCATGAAATACCGAGACTATAAGTTTCGAGGCACCGGCGATCAGACTTCACTCGAATGGCATGAGGCCGTGAAACAGTTTGGTGAGCCGTCTGTCACTAACTATCGCAGTCGTTATTACCACGCGTCTGCGTGAACTGAGTTGTAAAAAACCTTACTTACCTCCCGTACCTGAGTGAGGTCACTCTTTGCAGAGTGAACGGACCGGTCAATTCATTGGATTGACTGAAGATCGGAGCTCTGGTTCTCAGAGCTTCACTTTTATATCTAACAGGTGGTGAGCCAGTACCGCATTCGCGGGAATAGACAACCCCATTTATTTCGACTTTTATTGCAAGCGAGGGGTTGCTATGCGAAATCTTATAAAGGTTCTGATCGGTATAGGCATGTCGTGTCAGGTACAGGCACTGGATACTGACAACGGTAACGTTTTACTTTTTAATCCGACAGTCATCACCGCCGAGCCTGGTGCTAATGCAGCGGATCATTTCACTGCGTTTCAACAAGCAGGTGCTTCAACGGTCGTTGGTGCCTCTGCTGATCACAGTCTTGTGAACGATGATCATTCGACATCATCAGGCCATCACCCATACCGGCGAACGATAACGCATGCCGATAAGATGGTTGGTGCGCAGAGTGCGGTCATAACAGTTGCCGCGCTCACCAGTCGCGACACAGACGAGTTTCTCCTCGCCCAAGATGTGCGCTTTGATGGCATCACCGATGCCGCCGTGGATGTCCGGGAAACACAAAAACATCAAACAGCGACTGTGCGGCAAACCTCATCAAGCATCAACCCATCCATAAGCAGCAACAGTCAACAGTGCATCGCGTTTGGCAAATCGCTAAGCAATGCACGTGATGCCTATCAAAGTGATTGCACACAGCGTCGAGTGGATTGTGATCCGGTGGCAGACGGATGGTTGTGTTCCAGTCGGCGCATGATCAACGGCGATGCCGCGGCCCTGTGGGCGCAACATAAAGATCCACTGACAGACCTGGAGCCAGACATGCCGTCTGCAGACTGTATGGCCGTCGCAGACAATCTGGCCCAGGCCAGACGTGCTTATCAAAACCGCTGTGCTGCACCGCGCCTCGATTGTGATCCGTTATCCGACGGGCGCTGGCTGTGCGCGTCAAGGCGGATGGCCAATGGCTCTGCTGATGCGCTGGTCAACACAATAACTACACAGCAAACGGATAACACCGCACAAGAGAATACCGAGCTTGAGGTGATCTCCCTGCAAACCGATACGCCAAACGATAACAATGAGGTCGTTGTCGAACCACAAGGACCCGCTGACCCGACTACTGTGACCAACAGTAAGCTTTCATCAAGCCCAAGCACGTGGAGTGACTCCTATGCCGTTGGCGATCAGTGTTTCTGTGACAGCAGCTTCGATCATGGACTGAACGCCATGTCGGTGGAAACACCGCTGGGCATGAAATCCGTGCGTCAGATCTGTGCGGATATCGGGGCCACCTTCGGCAACGGCGGTCTTGACCGAACCTACTACAACACGATTCAGTGCGGACACCCTCCTGCCAACAATGCACGTGATGAAGCGAACTGCCCCGGTATCATCGGCGGCAGTGCGGCTGATTGTCTGCGTCGCGGGGCAACCTGGAATCTGGACCGGCTATACCCGCAACCGGAGATCGTTGAATCCTCCGGCACGTGGTGGCAGCCTCAAGCCAGTGAGCAGCTGAGCTGGCAGTTACAACTGCAAGGAGATATCAACACCGCAATAGACGCTGATGTGTACTTTATTGATGCAGATGTCCCACAAGCTACCATCAATGCGTTAAAAAGCCAGGGCAAACGCGTCATGTGTTACATCAGCGCGGGATCAATAGAGGATTGGCGATCAGATGCCAGTCAGTTTCCGTCATCGGTGATCGGCAATGACTACCACGGCTGGCCGGGCGAGAAATGGTTAAATGTGCGAGACATCGACGCACTCGCACCGATCATGCGTGCAAGACTTGATCAGTGTCAGCGCAAAGGCTTTGACGGAATCGACGCCGATAACGTCAATGGTCATATCAATAACACCGGATTCAGCCTGACCCGACAAGATGTGATCCGTTTTATCCGCTGGCTGGCCGATGAAACACATGCCAGAGGCATGGCTTTCTCACTGAAAAATACCTCTGATGTCGCGGTTGAGGTTGTGGGCAGCATCGATATGATGCAAATGGAGAGCTGTCACCACTGGCGCTTCTGTGAGGACGCAACTGATGTGGTGTCCCTCCATAACAAACCCGTCTTCATGGTGGAGTACCGCGAGATCAATCAGAATTTTAATGCTGCGTGTGACCGGGCTGTCGAGTTGGGCTATGCCGCAATCTATCGCAACCTTCAACTCACCGGTAACGGCATCTATGAGGCTTGCGATTGACAAGTCACGCGGTGGCAACATGGATTCCTGGCTGCTCATGAGGCTTGTTTTCCCATCGGACCAAGGCAACAACAAAGTCAGCTCGGAGCACCGGAAGCCACCAAGCACTGCTTGCAGATCTATCGCATGGCATCACGTTTTCACCAAATCCTGAACCCCTCCTGCCACTGTTCAGGTGCTTATCAAAGCGGCAGAACACCCACCCGGGAACATTGATTCCCGAGAGGGCATCCGTGTTCCCTCATGTTCATCAAAAGGAGAACACACTATGTCTAATCAACCCGTATGTACGTTGCGTGATGGTCGCATCAAAGTCGTGGTCTGGCAGAACAACAGTAACGGCGATAAAAAGAAACCGTTCTATTCTGCCACCGTGATCAAAAGCTACCAGAACGAACAAGGGGAGTGGCAAGAGACGAATTCCTTAACCGGAAATGAAATGGTACGTGCCAGCGCGTTGCTCGACAGAGCCTACAACCGGTACCACCAGAGCGTCGATCTGCCCAAAGACATGCAGTAAACAGAAAGGCCCTTCGGGGCCTTTCACCCACCACTCAGATGACGAGAGGAAAGACACCATGGGTGAATCCCTGACACAGCTATCCGTTAGCCAACGTCACCAACCACAAAATGAAATATCAAAACCAACAGAACACTTTGAGCTGCTGGTGTTCGACCGTTATGGCAGTCTCTACATTCAAACCGATACCGGCTGGTATTTCTTTGCCACCGCTTACTGGTTCGCCGCGAAAGTACTGCACAATCTTCTACACGGCATCGAGGTCAAAGGCATTATGTCCTACCCCGAACATCGAGTACTCAACCCGATACAGAGTCCGTGTTGCCTATACCTGGACGAACAAACCGTAAACGCAGCGCAACTTGTCGATTTGGTTGAGTCAGACTGGCCTGGGGTTGGAGAGTTTTTCGGGATTTATCGTGAGAGGATGGCAGTGTGACGTTATGCCTAACGTGATGCACGTAGCAGAGTTCCGTGGGTGGAAGGGTATTTCACTTTCACAACGTAGATCGAAGTAATCCTAGTAGATTCATGGCCTTTAATGCCGGTATTGTTATGTTTCATCAGTCACAAAGATTTAGGAATCATTACTTGAGTCGTCGGTGTAGATGCTTTTGTCAATTACCACGCAATAGAACCTGAAATAACTAGATTCAAGAACATCGAGGAAGGTCAGGTGGCAGAGTTTCGTCGGGTACTGAGTACTATGGGCTGGCTGGCTCAGGAAATTGTACGAGTTCGGTGTGGTACTGTGTAAGCTGTGATACGTTTGTGCAATAGCGTGTTGATCAGTTCAACATTATAAAAATGTTTACTTTCGTACCGTAGTCCATTTGGATTATTGACAGAAAGCAATAGGTCAATTTCCGTCTATCAGCAACCAACCCAAGAACCACCGCTTTGAAATTACCGTGTGTTATTAAAGGGTATTGTTGACGGTCCGTGTCGTCACGCATCCACAAATTACAACCATCAAAAAAAAGCAATGCATGGGTTGTCATACCGACAGCTGGAAAGCTGGTGGGTACCAGTAAGTCTTCTGTTATTCGACAGTGATATTTCGAGCTTTTGTCCCATATCTCGCGGTCGCAATTCTGTGTTTTTTAAAGGTAAATCACATAGTATTTTCGGAGAAATTTCGGGGAAAATTCAGAGTTGTTCATGTTAGCTTATTAACGGTGAAGTAGTACACCGCAGCCGTTTGGTTGATTGTGATCCCTCGAAGAGAATTAGATTCTATCGTGTCTACAGACGAACTTTTCTGGAAGCTTTTTGGTTGGCCAGTTCTTGATGATAAGGTTCTGGAAAATGTTCGTGAAATTCTGGAATCACCAGACACACATAAGCAGCTGTACGCTGATGAAGCGTCTCGACGTTACCCGCTAGAAATCAGGCAGAAACTGCATCAAGCCGGTATTGGCGAAATTCTTTTTGGTGCGACAGAAGAATCAAATGGACGGAGTACAGTACCGCATTTGTATGCACTGATTTATCTTTGCAGTCGATCGAGTGTTTCGATCGGGATAGATGTAGGGGTTAACGCACTTGGTTTGTTGCCAATATACCGGGTGGGTACTTCAGAGCAAAAAGCGCGGGTAGCGCAGGCCATTCGAGATGGAAAGTATTTCTCTTTTCTAGTGTCAGAAAAGGATCACGGGTCAGACGTTTTCAGTAATGAATTTTTTCACGATACAGGATTGGTGGATGGTAATACAGTTTACTCACTGAGCGGTGAAAAAGATTGGATCAACGGTGGTGGCACCCACGAATACCACTTAGTGCTTTCGCGAGATAAGGATTCTTTGCGTGCACGAACGACAGCAAGGAGTTTTACGTTGTTTCTAACACACACCGATGATAAATCTATATCAGTTACAAGAAAATGGCGTAATTGCCCGGCTCCTGCAGCTGACATTTCATCCGTTGTGTATCGTCAACATACCTGTCGACGGACGGATCGAGTGGGTAAAACTGGCTCAGGGTTCTCAGTCATGCAGGATGCATTTTCGGTTACTCGTGGCGTGGTGGGCGTGGGAGCTTGGGGCCTAGCTTCTAAGGTCACAGACGCGGTGAATCAACAATTATCGACTCGCTGCCTCTACCATAAGCCACTCATAGAAATAGAGGTAATTGCAGAAAAGCTTGAACAGGTAAGGGCATTGGAGTTGATCATTGGTTGTTTGGTAATGAAATGTCTTTACATACAAAATTGTTTCGGTGTCGGTGCTTCTCACTACAGCAACATAACGAAGTACGCGAGCACAAAGTTTTTAGAAAATATGGTGATACTTGGTAAGGACTTGCTCAGTGCGCGATCATTGTTGCAAGAATTCGATTTCCATCGAGTGCTTCGTGACTATCCGCTCTTCGCTGTGTTTGATGGAACAGCTGATATCTGTCTGGAGCAAGTGCAGTCCAAGCTGACACAGTGTACCACTACACTTTTTAGTTCATCGGTGTCTTTAAAAGAATTTTCCGAAATCTTTACGTCAGAGCCTCGCTCTTGTCACGACAGCTTTAGTCAGGAAAATGATGGTGGATTGATTTTGTTCCGGACAGATGACTATGCGGCAGCCACAGACGTGGGAGATGCCTACGATATCGACATACATTTTCTATCCAGTTATTTGATGCATGAGGTCGAAATACTTAAAAACACTGGACAGTGGTTTAAACACCAGACTCTGCGCCATGATGCTGCAAAAGCACTCGTACACCTTGAATGCATCTTTGCGATCAATGATATTTGTGCTCGTAATTCAGGGAGAGATCGACTGGCATCCGCTGAGACCCGGGCTGTGGCAATTTGTGCGGAGAAGGTATCGCGTCATTTGCTGATGTTACCCGCTGCGGATGACACAAAGACTCGTCGGCTCTCTGTTATTCATGCCGAGTCTGTCGCCCAGCAACGATACATCCAGAACTGAAGGAAATGGAAATGGATCAAATAGCACAATCAGTTATACAGGAGATTGCTACTTGTTGCGGATTAGAAGTTGACCGAGTGTCCCGGGAAGCATGGTTGGCCGAATACGGCATTGATTCCGTCAAGAGTATGGATATGTTAATGGACCTTGAAGATCGATACGAAATAGAGATCACTGATCAGGAGATCTCCGAGATGGTCAAAGTATCGGATGTGATCGCTCTTATGCAAAAAAAAGTCAATGTCGGTACACCTAAATGATATCTCCAACACCGACCTCCATTGTAGACATATTCAGACAGGCGGCCGAGCAAGATTGCCAGATTTCATTTGTAGACACTAAAGACGAGTGCGATATAGGTTGGAGGGATATCTGGAATAATGCTAGAGAAATAGCTGCAGCTATGCAAGATGACGGTGTCGGCCCCGGCGATGTGATTGCTATATCGTTACCTACCTCACGCATATTTGCTGAAGTTTATGTAGCAACAGCGATTTGTGGTGCATTGCCATTTGTTGTCAGTATGGTGTCCGGGGCGGCCGACAAGGAGTTGGTACTAGACAGGTTGACTCATCTTTGTGGGCAGACATCTGCAACATTCCTTGTTACTGATAGCACAGGGGTGGACATTGCTTCACAACGGTTTCATGGTAGCGCAACGAAGTCAGTTGATTATAAGGTTTGGCTCGGCCGTTCCGTAGAGGGTTGCCAGTTGGTGCATCGGTCGTGGTCAGACGCCGCGCTTGTGCAGAGTTCATCAGGATCAACAGGGAAGCCCTCTTGTCTGGTGCTATCAAACAAGAATTTGATCACTAATCTCCAACAGATAACAAGTAATCTTGATGCTGATGCCACCGATTGCATGGTTTCCTGGTTGCCCCTCTATCATGACATGGGGCTTGTCGGATGTTTTTTGTTTCCAACTTTCTGTCAGATGCCGATCTATCTGATGCGCCCGATGACATTTTTAAGAAGACCTTTAAAGTTGCTCTATGAGATATCAGCTCATGGCGGCACAATAAGTCCTTCGCCGAATTTCGCTTATGACCGACTAATATCCCACGCAGCTAAAGTCGACCCGAGTAAGCTAGCACTGCATACCTGGAAAGCAGCAATGTGTGGTGCCGAGCCGATTAACCCGGATACGATGAAAGATTTTGTTCGCCTATATTCGCCCTATGGGCTCAAACCGACTGCATTTACGCCGTGTTATGGCATGGCAGAAGCGACTTTGTGCATCTCTTCAAAGCCGATCACTAAGCTGCCAAACTCTGTCGTTCATACCGTACACAGATCAAATGCTGGTGTGGCGGATGCAACAACATGGGACCTTGAAGTCGTCGATTGCGGTGTGCCTGTTACTGGAATTAACGTTCGAATCGTTGATGACACAGACGTTGGAAAACCTGATCGAGATGCTGGTCGGATACTGATAGATGGTGATTCAGTTTTCGATGAGCGTTTTGTCGATGGGGAACGCGTAACACGCCCCCGCGGTTTTTATGATACTGGCGATGTAGGCTTTATTTTCAAAGGTTCTCTGTACCTAACGGGGCGACTGAAAGACATAATTATTATTAACGGCAGGAACTATTCAGCTTATTTCTTCGAGCATGTCGCCGAGGGATATGCGCCAACATTGACTGGAAAAACACTGGCTTTTGCAAATATCTCCTTAAGGCAAGAGCAGGTGCGCCTGTTGGTGGAGGACGTGCGCGGTCTTGACGTCAGCGCTGCAGCGATTGAGGCTCACGTGGCTAAGAAAACCGGTATCAGGCCTATAGTCAAGTTAGTAGGGAGAAACTCGTTGCCTCGAACAACGAGTGGTAAGTTGCAACGCCAAGTTGCCAAGGAACGATACATGGAGGTGACGGATGAGCCCGTTTCCATTGCCTGAAGCAACAGACTATCAGTCTTATCTAAAGCCCCGAGTCGCGACACTGTTGAGATCAGTTGGCCTCGACAAGGAATACGTGCGTGCACAAGGTGATTACCTATTGTATCGAACTGATGAGGGGGTCGAACATCGAGTACTGGATTTAGTCGGGGGTTTTGGTTCAACCATCCTTGGCCATAACCATCCTGAATTGGTCGATTTGTTGTCGCGTGCGTTGATGGATCGCACACCGGTGATGGCACAGGGGTCTATCAGGACACAAGCCGGCTATCTGGCGAAGACGCTGTGTAACCTGATGGAAGAGAGAACCGGGACAGAATGGATAGTCACACTCACCAATTCAGGCGCCGAGGCGATTGAGGCAGCGGTTAAACACGCAATGTATCGGAAAAGTATACAGATAGATGACATTCTCGAACAGCAGCAGAACACCTTGCTCGAGATACTAACCCGACCAGACTGGAAAGAACATATACCCGATGCAGTGTTGAGGCTTTACTTAAAATGTACACGGAGTGAATTAGACGAGCGATTCTCTCAACAAAAACTGTTGCAAAGTTATGCAGACGCGCTACAACAGATTTTGTCAAAGGATCTTCATTTGGTGGATTAACAGGGGGGTTCCATGGCAAGACCAATGTTGCATTAAAGCTGACTCACAATGAATCATTTCGCAACCCGTGGACGAGGTTCGGCATTCGCGGTGAGTTCTTGACGGTGAATGATCACAGTGTGTTTGAGAAACATTTGCTAGCGTCTACCGATCAACTCCCCATGCTATCAACTGATAATAAATCGGGAGAGTTCCTTCAATGGTGTTCCGTGCTTGCGGTTTGTGTTGAACCGATTCAGGGAGAGGGTGGTATTCGTGTGCTCGATCAGTCCTACCTTCAAGCGATACAACAATGCAGCGATTCGCATGACTTTCCGCTGATTGTTGACGAAATTCAAAGTGGGATGGGACGAACCGGACGATTTCTCGCGAGCGATCATACGAACGTCTATGGGGACTACTTGACACTGTCCAAATCTCTGGGCGGTGGGCTTGTAAAGATTGGTGCGATGCTCGTCAAAAAATCTCTGTATATCGATGACTTTGGGTACCTACATTCTTCCACTTTTGCAGACGATGCGCTGAGCGCTATCGTTGCCAGTCACACGCTTAAAGTTTTGCAACGAGATGATGCCAGTCTGATCAAAACCTGTGAATCGCGCGGTAATTACATTCGCAATCGATTAGACGAGTTGCGCGAGAAGTATCCTGAGTTCATCGACGAGGTACGCGGTAGAGGACTAATGATCGGTATCGAGTTCAAAAAACCAACTGGCATCCAATCTCTGTTGGCTCGAGAAATTTATGATCAGGAATTGTTTGGTTTTTTTATCTCTGGGTATCTGTTAAATCAGTATCACATCCGGGTCGTACCAACTCTCTCTTCCCCTAACACGTTGCGACTGGAGCCCTCGGCTTATATTGATGAAACATTGATAGACGAGTGGGTCAAAGCGCTTGACCAGACTCTCGATCTGGTGAAAACTGAGCAGTGGTCGAAGTTGTGTGCAACAGTATTCGGGTATTCCTCATCAGCACCCGTTTCACCGTCGAATAAATGTCCATTACCTGCAATAACTCCCTCACTGCGACCGGTTAAAGTGGCTTGTGTGGCGCACTTCATTGAGGCTGAGCATATTGTCGACTGGGACCCGCTTATCGGGGGACTTGGTGCCGTGGACGCTGAAATGTTACTTGATAAAGCCTATAACGTAGTTGACCCGTTTGTGACCCAGAACCTTGTGATTGAGGGAAAGAATCGAGCTGTTGAGATGCAAATATATGGTATACCCGTGTCGACAGCAGGGCTTGTGAAACGTATTCAAGCCGGTCAATCAGCTGAGCTATTGCAACAAGTCAAAGACTGTGTTGATAGCGCTAGCAAGTGGGGTGCCCAATTAGTGGGCTTTGCTGGACACACTTCCATCATTACCAACAATTGCCAATTGCTACGTTTCCCCGAGTTGGGACTTACCAGTGGAAACAGTCTCACGGCAGCAGCGGCAATCAACGCGATCCATCAAAGCACTGAAAAAGGAATTGATTTACGCTCGATGAGACTTGGGGTTGTGGGTGCAGTGGGTAATATTGGAGAGGTGATTACCAAGTTGCTTGCGAGTGATGTTGGTGCTGTGCATCTTTTTGGATCGGAGCGATCTCATCGTCGTTTATCGAGATTGAAAGACAGGTTATCCAAGCTCACTCACAAAGATATCGTTGTAGAGTCGAATTTATCAGGGCTTAAAGAATGTGACGTTATTTTCACGGCAACAAATTCACCTGATCCCATCATTACTGAAGATGTGCTTGCCGACTCACCAGTCGTCATCTGTGATATCGCGGTGCCAGGTGATGTCAACGTCTGTTCGCTCCCTGCCAATGTGACATTAATCAGGGGCGGTGTCATCTCATTGCCTGCAAGCCAGTCCACTAAACTTTTTGGTTCGGGGCTACAAGAGGGAGAGTTGTGGGCTTGTGTGGCTGAAGTCTTATTATTGGGGTTAGAAGGCTGGTCCGGGAATTACTCATACGGTGCGTTGGATCCGCAACGTGTGACTGATATGCTTGCGCTTGCGAAAAAACACGATTTTAACCTCAGACCTCGATACGTCCAACAAACGCGTTTATCAGAAAATGATGTTGCGTCGGTATAGCTGTGCTGACGTCCAATGGTTCGGGTTACAATTGTTTAGATCGACCGTCCATTTATACAAAGGACGATCTGCTGCGTTGCTCGCAAGGCGATTTATTTTCTGAGGGTTATGCGAGGTTACCAGCACCTCCTTTACTTATGCTAGACGAGGTGCTTTCTCTTGATTCAGTGGGGGGTAAATATGGACGTGGTCATGCCAGAGGCGCTCGAGAACTTAGCGCAGATGACTGGTTTTTTCAAAGTCATTTCACCAACTATCCGTTGATGCCGGGGACATTGCTTTTAGAGTGTATGTGGCAACTCACCGGCGTTTACGTAGCTCACTTCGGCCATCGCGGATATTGTCGCGTATCGCACAGTGGTAACTCACGTTTCTCTAGAGAGGTGACCCCGAAGGATGGGGGTAGTAGCTTAGTGACGGTTATTGAAATAAAAAAACTCAAAACAGTCGGTGATCTTACGGTAGTGGTGGCAGACGGGTATACGATGGTCGGTGAGTTACCAGTTTGTGAATGTTCTGACCTTAGACTATGTTTCTCTGATGCTGCCGAGGCAGAAACAAGTCCGTCGCGATAAAGCTAAGTATCTGTACAATTGATCTTCGTTGTCAGCGAATGAGTACTATCGGCCAAAGGACTAAACCGCTGCCGCGGTAGAAAGCGCCCACCATCTGTTCTTTTTCAACATTCAACAAGAAATAAATAGGGTTTCTCCTATGCTGTTCTGTGGTTCCCCAACCTCAGACCACCAACAGGAGAAAACCCTATGGGTAATTCTAGCAATAGTATTAGTCCTCTGCGTCAGCGAATGCTTGACGACATGATGATGCGTCGACTCAGTGATAAAACTCAGACATCCTATATACGACATGTCAGAGAATTGAATGAGTATCTCGGTCGCTCACCACATACCGCTACATCGGAAGAACTTAGGCAGTACCAGTTGCATCTTGTAAAGACAGGCGTTGCCACTGGCAGTATCAATGCGAAGTTGACCGGGTTGCGGTTCTTTTTTGAGGTTACTCTGGATGATGCGAGCCGATTGAAGCGAATTAAGCGTGTCAATCAGCCTCGTAAGCTACCCGAGATTCTCAGTATTGAACAAGTGACACAGTTGATCGACGCTGCTGGCAGTTTGAAGTACAAAGCTGCGCTATCGATTTCCTATGGAGCGGGACTTCGGCGTAAGGAAGTTGTGAATCTTAAGATATCTGATATCGATAGTGAGCGGATGATCATTCGCGTCGAACAGGGCAAGGGTGCGAAAGATCGCCATGCCATGTTATCGCGCTCGTTATTAGAGATATTGCGTGAATGGTATCGCTTTGGGCGATCACACAATAGACTGATGCCAGGTGGGTGGTTGTTTCCTGGACAAAATCCTATTAATCCGTTGTCGGCACGACAGCTCAATCGAGCTTTCCACAGCGCCGTTGTTGACACTGATATCAAGAAGAAAGTAACGCTGCATTCATTACGACATTCGTTCGCAACCCATTTGTTGGAATCTGGTGTCGATATCCGAGTCATTCAGGTACTACTGGGCCATAAAAAGCTGACTACCACGGCACGTTATAGCCACGTAGCCTCAGAGACACTGCGCAAGATCAAAGGCCCGCTGGAGTATCTGAACCTGGAGCAGTACGAATGATGTAGCGAAGTGGCAACATTAGAAGTCGCCGATATACTGCGCGACTTCGGACCAGGTTGGCGCGATGCCAATGCCGGACATATTAGCCGCGGACAACTCAAAGTCATGGCGGCTATAGTGCGTTGTCGTAGTGCAGCATTAGGTGCACACGTACTGCAATGCAGTGGCTGTTCAGGGCAACAGATTGCCTATAACTCTTGTCGTGATCGGCACTGTCCCAAGTGCCAAAGCAGTGCGGCGCATCGTTGGATGGAGGCTCGGCAAACTGAGTTGTTGCCGGTAGAGTACTTTCATGTGGTCTTCACACTGCCGCCCCTTATCGGTGACATTGCTTACCAGAACAAGGCAGTAATCTACAACATACTATTTAGTGCGGCATCACAGACCCTGCTCAAGATCGGAATGGATCCGAAACACCTGGGTGCCAAGTTAGGTGTTACTGCAGTGTTGCATACCTGGGGGTCAGCAATGACTCACCATCCACACTTGCATTGTATCGTGCCGGGAGGTGGAGTCAGCACACAGGGGCAACGCTGGGTATCGTGTCGCAAGGGATTTTTCTTGCCGGTTAGAGTGTTGTCGCGGTTGTTCCGTCGGTTGTTTCTGGAGCAACTGCGTGATGCGCATCGAATCGGCCAGTTAAGTTTCTATGGAAAGCACATTGACCTTGAAGAGTGTAAAGCATTTGAGCGTTATCTGGTCCCAGTGCAACAGGTTGATTGGGTCGTGTACGCCAAAAAGCCCTTTGACGGACCCGAGCACGTACTGCGCTATCTGTCGCGTTATACCCATCGTATTGCAATCGCCAACAGTCGATTGTTGCGTGCTGATGAGAAAACAGTTTCGTTCAAGTGGAAAGATTATCGCCAAGAAGGCAGGCAACGCTACCAGAGCATGACGCTGCAAACGGGTGAGTTCATCCGTCGATTCTTGATGCATGTGTTGCCTGCTGGTTTTCATCGTATCCGCCATTACGGGATGTTATCGAACAAGAAACGAGCAACGCAACTACCACTGGCAAGAGAGTATTTACTTGTTGAACCATCTTTAGAGGAAGACTCAGAAGCAACTGAAACGAAAGCTGTGTTCGTCTGCCGAGAATGCGGAGAAGCGATGATTGTTATCCGGATTCTGGCGCGCCAGTACGAACCACGGGCACCTCCGCTTGAGATGGAGAAATGAGCAATACCAATAACAGTCGTCAACAGTCCTCGAATGGATTGATGCCGAGCTATTGCCCGAGCATTATTAATCAAGCAAAATCGCACTTATTGGGAGATACTCCTGACACAAATGCAGGGGATACGAGCATTTATGAGCGTGATCAGCAGCCAGAGACCACAAAGGCTATCGGCAAAGCAGCTGTAAAAAGCTTCCAGGCATTATACAATCCCCATAGCATGAGCAGCTAGGGAGATCTAACCAGAAAACCCGCGGTTTCCTCCATTGGGCGTTTGCCAACATCTGCCCGCAACCAGCGAAGCAACTTTGAGTTTATACTCGGGGGCAGATGTCATCAAACACTTACCAATACCAGCCATTGGGAACATGCAATAGCGCGGTTTTTATTGGTTTTGCCTTCGGTGACTTTGAGGGCGGGGCTTTCAGGGTCGATCTGGCGTACATCGGCCATGGTCAGTGCCAGCACATCGGAAATGCGTAAAAAGCTGCTAATGCCCAGCTTCCAGATATCCAGATAGACTTGACCATAATCGAGCAAATGGGCTTTGACTTGCTGGCGTTGTTCGGCGGTTTTAACGGCTTCGACTTCGTTCATTTTTTATCGGACAAAAAGGATATCTATCGTTATTGTGTCCGAAGAATAGCACAGTAGAAAATAAATCAAGAAAAAACAATACGTTACGATTGCATCGGACACAATAGAATTGTGTCTTATGGCAGTCACCCGCTCTTGAAGCGTCTTCTTAAGGGTTGGACAAGACCAGAAACGGTATAGAATGGCAGTTTCAGTGTTGCCGGTCCGTCCGGTAAATTCCAACGTAGTCTCTCAGTGATTGGTAATAGTTTGAATAGATTAGATAGTGTCTGGGGGTTGTCATTGCTGACTCCATCCACTGGTGCAAGAGATTTAAGTTCAATTGGGGTTGGGGGTTTGCAATGAACCCCGTACAGATGGACAAAGAGTTAATTAGCAAGTTGTTTGCTACAGGCACCTACAGCAGTAAATGGCCACCGTTATTGGATCAGTTACACCCATTGTGTAATGCCAAAGGCGCCGGTTTGGTTGTTGTGGAAAATGTGCCAGATGCAAAAGGCCGTACGCACCATTTTAATTGCCTCAGTACATCCTTTGATTCTGATATTCAGAGTTACTACGCCGATAATTACTCACACCACGAAGTCGATCATATCAAGCTTGTGTTTGAAGGTCGTGTCGGTGAAGTGATCACTGATCCCGCTTTTGACGATATCGAGGCTATTTCACAGCGCCCCGATGTCGCCTATCTAATAGAATATATGGATATATTTGATCGCTTTGGTGTGCGGTTGAATGATGATAAAGCGTGGTCAGATGCAATCGCTTTTCAGTACGGACCCGAACGATCTAACGTAACACCAGAAGAATACGCAAGAGTTCAGCCGTATATGCATCACATCGGACAGGCAATCGCGATGGGGCGCATTTATGATTCAATCAGAAGTCGCTACCAGGCGGTTTTATCAATGCTGGATAGGGTTAATGTCGGGATGTTGCTGCTGCGTTCAGACGGTGCCATTGTTATTTGCAATCGCTTTGCTCAACAAGTAATCGATGAGTCAAGCCGACTGACAATTAGTAGCAGTGGGTATTTTGTAGCAACAAATAGAAACGAAAGTGCGGAGTTAAAACAGAAAATAGACGGGCTGAGCGAAGAAGCGACGAGTGCTAGTAAACAGTACGTGAGGTTGGGCGGGGATCTTGAGAACAATGACCTGGTTATTGAATTATCACGTTTGCTTGACGATGAAGGTGATGTTGGGAATGGCTTCGAGGGAGTGATTGCTATTTTAGTTGATCCGAATAGACCTTTTCAGCTAGGTATGGATGCATTGTCCGTGTACTCACTAACGGCGAGTGAATCTGAGTTGGCGAATCTCATTGCCAACGGTTTGGATTATAAAGCCGCTGCGGAACACAGAGGCGTCGGTCATGAAACTATAAAAACACAGGCTCGAAGCTTGATGCGTAAGATGCGTGCAGACTCCCGTGCAGGAATTGTACGTAGGCTGTTGTCATTGGGCTTACCGTTTGTAGATTAATTCGTTAAGATGCAATAAATATCCCCGGGACAAGCCCTCTCGCTGCGCTCAACTTCGCTTTGCGAAGCGGGTAATAAAAAATTTACGGACAGGCATTATCAAAAAATAATGCGCTAGCAACGTAGCAATAGTATTTTCATCAAAAAAGATTGATATATAAAAAAAGATGAAGTAAATCAGGATGAGGTGCTGAATTGAGCAATGTTTTGGGTGATTGTTGGCAGGGCGAAGACAAGCCGTCCACAGTGATATGGTCAACGTAAGTTGACACACTTAGATTTTGCACGTTTAAAAGCGTCAGTTAAAAAGCAGATTACTATTGGTGAAGTTTGGGCGTCTTTTCAAACCAAAGTTGCCTGAGATACTGCTGATAGATTGAATGGATCCGACCAGGCCTTTAAATCGACCTTCAAAATTAGTACACAACTCGAGCCAGTGTTTGGGGGAAATGCCCAGGCGCTGGATAATGGGAGGTTTGCTCAGCGGTATGGCCCCCTGTTTATCATTACGTATTGCTCTGCCAGTCCATTCTACAAGCTGCAGATAGTCAACTAAACTGAAAGCCAGTCCGGAGGGCATAGGTTGGCGAGGATTGCCAGCGAATGGCATAAGTGACTCAGGCTGGATATCTTTATCAGAATCTGATTCTTGATTACCATTGGCTTTATCTTTCCAGAAGGCAATGCGCCGTTGAATACTGGTAAGATCAGATTGTTCCGGTGTGGTGGCCATAGCGGCTCTGATGGGATTGAGATCGACATAGGCCATGGCACTGAGAACGGCCTGCTCATCAAGGAGTGCCTGAGATTTGAATCGTGCCTCCCAGAAATGCCCGGTACAATTGTCTTCTTTGTTGGCCCGCCGAGCGATGCCTTCGTTGAGGAATTTCATAAACCAACTGATATTATATAAGCGCTTGCGCCAGGTATCGACAAAGAGATCAAGTTGATCGCGTTCCCAAGGCTCTATGGGTTCTTTGTTCAGAAACTTATGGGTTATTTCATTGCCAGCAATGAGTTGATGTGCCCGTCGAACAATGGACTCAGGTTCGTCGGCGAGGCATTCATCTCTACAAACATGCAGGACGAGGTGTAGGTGATTGGACATCACGCAAAAAGCTGCGATTTCGATAGAAAAGACAGAGGCAAGACGTAGCATGTCGTCTTGAATTTGCTGCCGACGATGTTCGTAGCTACGATTAGAGAAGTGGTCGAATCCACAAAGAAATGCTTGGCGAGTACAGCGACTCACGCAATGGTAGAACGGAGTGTCATCAAGGGAGACTTGTTGTTTTCGAGGTTTGGTCACAGCGATTACGTCCTACAGCAAATTACTAAAGCAAGCTACGGTTTAGATGTTGCCGGAACGATGAGCATTGCAATGTGATGGAAATCACATTTTCCTTTTTTTCAGATGCCTGTCCTTGTTTTGCTTTGTTTTGCTTGCTATTGCCAGAGCAAAATCACTGCTATCCCATTCGGCATTCACTTCCGCTATAGACACTTCTGCCAGAACACTGCAGGAATGGGAACGAGGCCGTGTCACACCTCCTGGTGCGGCGTTGAAACAATTCAGCTCATACTCGATCGATCAGGCCTGCTGTCTGCCTTGGGCTCGTCGGTAAGCAAAGAAACACCAGGAAATTACAAATATCGGAATAGAGCTTTAGCCTAAGGAGGAGCCACTGGAGATCAGCGGTTTAGTACCGTGAACGCCGTTTCAGTGAAGTTGTATAGAGTGCAGTGGCGGCATCGGTTGATGTTGGATTTGGCGGCAATATACTGTTTGCAGGGTTTTGATTTACCGTGTTGAGGGTGGAGTTGTCACTCCGGCCGAGCGTGTGCCTAAATGCAGTGCTTTCTTCCTGCTTTTGTATCCTGCTCGGATTGCCTGGCAATAGCATGCGAAGCAGGTAGTTCCAAAACTCTGCGCTGAACCCTGGTTGCTGAGTGCAAGGCTGTGATGGCAGTTGCAAGGGGTGTTTTTCTGTCAGGCATTTGGTTGACATAGTGGAGTCCATTCAGGTAATCACCTGCGTTGAAGTTGAAGGTATTTCTGTGTGATTAACAATGCGGCCGAATTCTATTTCATTCAAACGAAATGATTTGATAGCATCTTTCAGCTATTCTGATAGCTGAACAGTAGGGGAGCTTTCCATGAGAGAACAGGCGACGCCGTTGCTGGAGCTGGATCTTTTAAGGACTCTGGTTGCCATTGCAGAAACCGGCAACTTCTCTGCTGCTGCCAGCCAGGTGCACAGAACGCCATCAGCTATATCCATGCAGGTTAAAAAACTCGAGGAGCTGGTTAGACGGCCTTTGTTTATTCGCGACTCCCGGTCGGTAAAGATGACAGAAGACGGCGAAGTGTTGCTGGCTCATGCTCGACGGGTTCTTGCGCTCAATCGTGAAGTTGTCTCGTTGTTTGAAACACCGGCCTTGTCCGGTACCGTGCGTTTGGGTGCGCCGGATAACCTTGTCGAACGTGCATTGCCTGCGCTCATGCGACGCTTCTCGGAAACCTACTGCTGCATAGCGATTGACGTTGTTATCGATAGTGCCGCCAACCTTGAGAAAAGTGTTCGCAGCGGTGATCTTGATCTGGCGCTGATAATTCGGGACCCTGTTACTCCATTACCCGAGGGTTTTGAGATCGTGTTTCGCGAACCGCTGGTGTGGGCTGGTGCACGCCACGGGGTAGCGTATGAACAGGATCAAGTACCGATATCGGTCTGGCATGAAAACTGTTCATGGCGGCGAGCAGGAGTAAAAGCGCTGGAGGCCGCTGGTAGGGATTACCGAATTGCTTTTAAAAGTGCACATATAGCCGGGCAACGTGCGGCTATAAAAACAGACCTTGCCATTGCACCTTTCCCGGAGTCCAGTTGTATAGATGGAATTGTTGCGCTGGGGCCGAAAGAGGGGTTGCCAGTGCTTACGGATTATGAAGTTGCACTGATTGCAAGGCCGTCAGCGCCGGAAATAGTAATGGCGGCACTTGAGTATATTAAAGTCAACTTGTCGGAAAAAATTGTTGTCTGAGCTTTGTGTGTGAGAAAATGGTCAATCGCATGAATGATTCAAGTCCGATATCGCCCTGCGCTATAGTTTGATTGTGTTTGTCAGAGCGGAGGAAGAAGTATAAATCTCCTGTATTTAACGCAACAAAATTCAGAGTGAGAGTGCCTATATCAATGGTGAAAATAGAACTGGCACTCCAGCATTTCGGTTTGCCTGATAATGCAGGCAGGCTAATCGAAGACTGCAAAGATGCCGGTGATGAAATAGGGGCTCGTCCAGTCGGGCGGGGCGATATTCCACAGTTTGAGCCAGCTGACGGCAGAGTGTGCTGGCATGTGCTGAACGCGGTGACGCAGCAGATCTTTCATGGCCGACCTCCGGTTTTTTGTGAGTGGGGTAGTGGCCTTGGTCTTATTGCAATGCTTGCGTCGTTATCAGGTATGCGGTCGACCGGTATTGAAATCGAGGAAGAGCTGTTTGATCTGGCGCGGGAGTTCTCGCAGCAGCATGGTATACCTGCCACGTTCATCAATGGCAGTATTTACCCTGCAGATAATCCGGCTCCGTTAATCGACTACAAAAATATAGATTTGTTCTTTGCCTACCCGTGGCCGAACCAGATAGCACAGATGACAGATCTGTTCAGTCAGGTTGCAGCCAGCGGGTCAGTTCTTGTGTTTTATCACGGCGGGCCTAATTGTCGCGTGCTGAAATTATAGAACCTTTCTGGAATGCACTATTTGCGTTTCTTTTGCGCATCCAGTAGTGCCGCACCGAAGCTGCCCATGTTGCCTGCGTTGTCATTCTGATATTTCTGCTTGCCGGTGCGGCCTTTGTTTTTCGCTGATCTTTCGTTTGCCGATGATGGACGCTCCTTGCCTGATGATTGATGGTTTGGCTTTCTTGTGTGAGCAGATGCACCGCCGGAACTGCCGGAGTTTGTATTTGCTGCGTTATCCCGGCTGGTCTCTTGTAATTTCATGCTGAGCGCTATGCGTTTGCGTTTGGGGTCGACTTCCATCACTTTTACGCGAACGACATCGCCGGTGGATACGACATCGTGCGGGTCTTTAACGTATTTGTCCGCCAGCATCGATATATGCACCAGGCCGTCCTGGTGTACGCCGATATCAACAAAAGCGCCGAAATGGGTAACATTACTGACAACGCCTTCGAGCACCATGTCAGGTTGTAGATCAGATATCTTTTCTACCCCTTCCCTGAAGGTGGCCGTTTTAAATTCAGGGCGCGGGTCGCGCCCGGGTTTATCGAGCTCGGAAAGTATATCTATAATGGTTGGAAGCCCGAATGTTTCATCGGTATAGCTTGTCGGGTCGAGCTTGCTGAGCGTGGCAGAATCACCAATTAATTTGCGCACGTCTTTGTTGGTGTCGCTGGCGATCTTTTTCACAACGGCATAAGCTTCCGGATGCACGCCGGATGCATCCAGCGCATTGCTGCCGTCCATAACGCGCAAAAAACCTGCGCATTGCTCAAATGCTTTGGGTCCGAGTCGAGGTACTTTTTTCAGTTCGGTGCGGGTTTTATAGCGCCCGATTTCATCGCGGTAGCTGATGATATTCTGTGCCAGCGTTTGTGATAAACCCGATACATGCGTTAATAACTCGGCCGATGCGCTGTTTAGATCGACACCCACTGCGTTAACGCAGTCTTCGACTACGGCATCGAGTGAGCGGGCCAGATCAGCCTGGTTGACGTCGTGCTGGTACTGCCCGACACCGATAGCTTTCGGATCAACTTTAACCAGTTCTGCCAGCGGGTCCTGCAGGCGGCGTGCGATAGATGCGGCACCTCTGAGTGAGACATCTATATCGGGCATTTCACGCGATGCCGTTTCAGATGCAGAATAGACCGATGCACCGGCCTCACTGACTATAATTTTCTGCATAGAAAGTTCCGGGTGCTTTGCTATCAGTTCGCCTGCGAGTTTATCGGTCTCGCGTGATGCGGTACCGTTGCCTATTGCCACCAGTTTTACATCGTACTTTTTAGCAAGCTTTGCCAGCTGATTTATGGATTCATCCCATTTATTCTGCGGGGCATGCGGGTAGATGGTGGCGGTATCGAGTAGCTTGCCGGTGGCAGCGGTTACAGCCACCTTGACGCCGGTTCTTAAACCCGGGTCGAGTCCGAGAGTGGCTTTACTACCGGCGGGTGCCGCGAGCAGGAGGTCGCGCAGGTTTTTAGCGAATACTTCTATAGCGGCTTGCTCGCCGTTATCGCGCATGCGTAGTTTTAATTCGGTTTCAAGGCGCGTATGGTACTTCACCCGCCAGCACATGCGAATGGTTTCCGACAGCCATTCGGCGGATGGCGGCACTTGCAGGTGTGCCGCTATTTTCACGACGCAGGGGTGGCGTTGTTCGGGGTTCAGGTCGGGAAGTTCCAGACCGAGTTTTAATATGCTTTCATTCTGGCCTCTGAGCAGGGCGAGTGCGCGATGTGATGGCACTTTGCTAATGGTTTCGTGGTATTCGAAGTAGTCTTTGAATTTGCTGCCTTCCTCTTCCTTGCCCTTCATTACGGTGCTGGTGATGCTGGCATTGTTCCAGAAAAACTCACGCAGCTGTCCGCCGAGGTCCGGGATTTCGGCAATCTCTTCCATTAAAATCTGTCGTGCGCCATCCAGTGCGAGCTCGGCGGTTTCTATACCGGCTTCGGTATTTATATAAGCGGCGGCTTCGGTGACTGCGTCTGCCTGGTGGTTTTCGAGCAGTTTGTCCGCCAGTGGTTGCAGGCCGGCTTCCCGTGCAATTTGCGCTTTGGTGCGACGCCGGGGCTTGTACGGCAGATAAAGATCTTCCAGTTCTGTTTTGCTGGTGGCTCCGAGGAAGCTTGCTTTCAGTTCGTCGCTGAGTTTTCCCTGTTCGGAAACACTGTCGATAATTTTTCCACGCCGATCTTCAAGCTCGCGCAGGTAGGTCAGGCGCGTGCTGAGCTCCCGCAGTTGGATGTCGTCAAGGCCGCCGGTGGCCTCTTTACGGTAGCGGGCGATAAACGGCACGGTCGAGCCTTCATCAAGCAACGCAATAGCGGCATCCACCTGCTGTGAGCGGGCGCCCAGTTCTGTTGCAATGATTGATGCTGGATTCATTCGGTACCGTCCGCAATTCGATAAAAAGGAATCTTCGAATTTTAACGCGAATGGAAAATAGCCGGCAGCGAATTTTCAATTTTTAATGAAGCCATCGGGGCGACCACATTCTGTGATTTTATGGTAGGCTGGTTTTGCATCGCGAGTGAGGAACGTGCTGGTTAGAAACTAAAGATAAAGGAAACCCGGTAAAGGCAATCCGACAGAAGTCACCCGAGCAAGCGCAGCCAGGGCAGTTGCACCTGATTAATACCTTGCTCCATCGACTAAACCAGCATCCTTGCGCATCGGGCTTTCTTCCATCAAGGCAACGGAGGAGGCAATACATGCAGATCAGAAAACGCTTTTTAATGGCAGCTTTGGGAATTGCACAGATTCTTTTTAGCGCCCACGCAATCGCCGGTAAATCTGACGATACCCTGAACTGGGCGACCAATCGCGAAATTGCGGTGATCGATCCTTATTACAACAATACACGTGAGCTGGTTATTATCGGCCACATGGCCTGGGACGGGCTGGTGTTTCGAGATATCGATACCGGCGAATTCAAACCGTTGCTGGCAAAGTCGTGGGAGTGGAAGGGCGATACCGCGATTGAAATGGTGTTGCGCGATGACGTGAAATTTCACGATGGCAGCGACTTCGACGCTGACGACGTTGTCTACACGCTGAACCATGTTTCCAACAAGGAAAGCGGTGTGCTGACTTCGCGCAATGTCAGCTGGATTGCCAATGCAGAAAAGCTCGGCGATCACAAAGTGCAGATAAACCTCAACAAGCCGTTTCCACCGGCGTTTGCCTATCTGGCCAATGCGGTCTTTATACTGCCCTCCGGCCATTACGACAACGCACCGGTTCAGGCCGATGGCAAAAAAGACTTCGGCGTGGTGAAGCCTGTAGGTACCGGGCCCTACCAGGTGGCCGAGTCGAAAGCCGGTGAATATGTGTTACTGGAACGCTTTGATGGCTATATGTCGGATAGCCCCAAGGGCACAGCGCAAATTGGCAAGCAGCGTTTTCGAACGATTGCGGAGTCTAATACGCAATTGGCAGAATTGCTGACAGGCGGGCTCGACTGGATCTGGGATGTACCGAAAGATCAGGCCGAGCGTCTCGCCGAGCAACCGGCAGTTACCGTAGAAAATGCCAAAACATTCCGTATTTCCTATATGGCATTCGATGTACTGGGCAGATCCGGCAATAAAGCGTTCATGGATAAGCGGGTCCGACAGGCAGTCGCGCACGCAATAAACCGTGAGGCGATTGCTACCAACCTGGTGGGCTCAGCTTCCGAGGTAATTCACTCTGCCTGTCACCCGGATCAGTTCGGCTGTACGCAGGATGTTACCCAGTGGGCTTATGACCCTGAAAAATCCAAAGCGCTGCTGGCCGAAGCGGGCTACCCCGATGGTTTTGAATTTGATATCTATGGTTACCGGCAGCGGGAATTTACCGAAGCGGTGATTGGTGATCTGGCCAAAGTCGGCATTAAAGCGAACCTTAACTGGCTGCAGTATCGGGCGCTTCGGGATATCGTGCGCAAGGGTGAAACGCCGGTTAATCATATGACATGGGGTTCGTATTCAATACCCGATGTCTCTGCTATTGCCAGCCACTTTTTCACCCATGGCCCGGACGATCCAGCCAGGGATGATGAAACCAAAGAGTATCTTGATATAGCAGACAACTCTATTGATCCGGAGAAGCGCAAAGAATATTACAAAAAAGCATTCGAGCGCATAGCAAGCGAAGTGTACTGGCTGCCAATGTTCACGTATGCCAAGTACTATGCTTTCTCTCAGGATCTCGATTTCAAAACCACACCGGATGAAATACCACGTTTCTATACGGCAAAGTGGAAATGAGTGTTATCTGCAGTTGCTCCGGCAATAAGCTCTAGAAGGTAACCAGAGCTTGTTTGCTTACGCGCTGAAACGACTGGGCGTCGCCGTACTGGTGGCGCTCACGGTGTCTTTGCTTTGCTTTTCGATGATCTACCTGTCAGGTGATCCGGCAATTGCTCTGGCTGGTGAAGGGGCCACAGAAGAAGATATCGAAAATGTGCGCCAGTTCTACGGGTTTGACCGGCCTATTGTGGTGCAGTACTTTGACTGGCTCGGCAGAGCGCTGGTTGGTGATTTCGGCCGTTCCAACTATTTAAAAGCTCCTGTGGCAAGCGTGATTTTTGAACGCTTGCCAACAACCATGCTGCTCGGTGCCTGTGCGCTGACATTTGCACTGGTTTTATCTTTACCACTGGGTGTGCTGGCGGCAATTCGACCAAACAGTATTGTTGATCGCATCGCACTGACTATAGCTGTCATTGGCCAGGCGATGCCGAGCTTCTGGTTTGCGTTAACACTGATTTTCTGGTTTTCGATCAAGTGGCGAATGCTGCCGGTTACCGGTACCGATAGCTGGAAGCATTTTATTATGCCTTCTATTGCGCTCGGCTATTATGTAACGCCGGCCGTAATGCGCCTGACCCGTGCCGGTATGATCGATGTTTTATCTTCCGACTACATCCGCACCGCTCGCGCAAAGGGGCTTCGAACCGGAACCGTGTTGTTCAAGCATGCACTGCGCAACGCCATTATACCGGTGGTGTCGCTTGCTGCCGTGCAGTTTGGCTTTATGCTGGGTGGTTCTATTGTTATAGAGACCATTTTTGCCATTAACGGGCTGGGGTTTTTAGCCTGGGAGTCTATCCAGCGAGCCGATTTACCGATGATGCAGGCCATCGTGCTGGTGCTGAGCGTTTTCTATATTCTGCTGACATTCCTGGCTGATCTGCTTAATGCGTTCCTCGATCCACGCATCAGGGTATCGTGATATGAGTTCTCCGGCGCTGCAAACGAACGAAAGCATAATAGAACCTACACCGGGTGCATTGCTACGCCGCCGTATTTTCGGGCACAGCGGGCTGGTAATCGGTGCGATAGTTCTGCTGGTAATATTTCTGGTTGCTATATTCGCACCGTGGATTTCACCGGGAGACCCGTACGATCAAGTGTTGTCGCGCAAATTAATACCGCCCGTCTGGCACGAAAGCGCAAAGGCAACCTGGGAGCATCCGCTGGGCACGGATCATTTAGGGCGCGACTACCTGACCCGCCTGATCTATGGCGCGCGTATTTCGTTGCTGATCGGTTTTTCTGCCATGCTGATTTCTGGCGTTATCGGCACCACGCTCGGCATACTGGCAGGCTACTTTGGCGGGCGCGTCGATATGGTCGTGAACTTTATAATTACCACGCGATTATCGATGCCTGTGGTACTGGTAGCGCTTGCGGTGGTGAGTCTGCTGGGTTCGTCACTAACTATGGTGATCTGGGTGCTGGGGCTGCTGATCTGGGATCGCTTCGCGGTGGTTGTTCGCAGTGCCACGCAACAAGTACGCTCACTGGAATTTGTTACTGCAGCGGAGTCGGTCGGCTGTTCGGTGCCTCGAATTTTATTTTCAGAAATTCTGCCGAATATCGCCGGTTCATTGATTGTAATTGCCACCATAGAAATGGCTCATGCAATTTTGCTTGAAGCGGCGCTGTCATTTCTGGGGCTTGGTGTGCAGCCGCCAGAGCCCAGCTGGGGTTTGATGATTGCTGAAGCCAAGGGCATGATGTTTTTCGATGGCTGGTTAATTGCCATACCGGGCGCTGCGTTGTTTGCGCTGGTGCTGGCAATCAATCTATTGGGTGACGGTTTGCGAGATGTTACCGCACCGGAAAACCGGAATTGAGTATGGATACCAACCGCATACTTGATGTGCGCAAACTGAGTGTCTCGATCCCGGTAGCTGCGGGTATGCTGAACCCGGTACAGGAGGTATCGCTGCATGTCGAGCGGGGTGAGACGCTTTGCATTGTTGGTGAATCCGGTTGCGG
The DNA here is from genome assembly GCA_001730015.1 of Chromatiales bacterium (ex Bugula neritina AB1). Lineage (GTDB taxonomy): Bacteria > Pseudomonadota > Gammaproteobacteria > Granulosicoccales > Granulosicoccaceae. The sequence goes on from MDLA01000184.1 coordinate 33,859, forward strand.
CAAATCGCTGACCTCACTTGCGATTATGGATTTACTGCCAAAGCGTGCACGCCGCACTGCAGAAAAGCTGGAGCTGGCGGGTGAGGAATTAAGCGGCGCGCGTGAGCGCACGATGTCTGATATTCGTGGTAACCGCATGAGCATGATTTTTCAGGAGCCAATGACCTCCCTCAACCCCGCGTATACGATTGGCAATCAATTAATAGAGGCACTGCGGCGGCATAAAAAAGTATCGGTAAATGAAGCGCGGGAACGAGCTGAGTATCTGCTGGGCAAAGTTGGAATAACCGAGGCCGGTACGCGGCTGGCGCAATACCCGCATCAACTCTCCGGCGGCCTGCGACAACGGGTGATGGTTGCGATGTCACTGATGTGCGGGCCGGATCTCATCATTGCTGACGAACCCACCACCGCGCTCGATGTTACCATTCAGGCGCAGATTCTACACTTGCTGGCTGAATTGCAGCGGGAATTTAAAATGGGGATGGTGCTCATTACTCATGATCTCGGGGTGGTGGCTAGAATTGCCGATCGGGTGGCTGTGATGTACGCCGGGCAGATTGTCGAGCAGGGCACGGCAAAGCAAATATTTAATGCACCGGCGCACCCTTATACGCGTGGGCTTTTATATTGTATTCCGGTGCCGGGTCAGACCAAAGCCGGTGAAAAGCTGGGTGCTATTTCGGGTATTGTGCCGTCGCTGGTGGGGGATCTGAAAGGCTGCCATTTTGCTTCCCGGTGTCCGCTGGCAGACGCAGACTGTACGGCGTCGTCTATAGAATTGCGCAGTGCAAAGTCACCCGGGCATATCTACCGTTGCCGTTTTGACGAAGCGCAAACATCGAAGGTGAGCTTTATGGAGGCCCTGTGACAGAGGCAATTCTGGAAGCTCGCGATGTATCGCGAACCTTTATGGTGTCGGCCGGATTTCTGCGCGGCAAGCGACCGCTGCATGCAGTCAACGGCGTTAGTCTGGAATTGAAGCGCGGCGAGGTTCTGGCGGTTGTCGGGGAATCCGGTTGTGGAAAAAGCACCCTCGCTAAAATGATGCTGGGGCTGCTGTCACCGTCGTCCGGTAGTCTGCTTATAGGCGGCAAGCCGGTTGAGTCGATCAGTCGCATGGCTATTGCCAGAACCGTGCAACCGATATTTCAGGATCCCTACTCCTCACTGAATCCGCGCAAGTCGCTGGGCAATATTATTTCATTGCCGCTTAAAGTGCAGGGCGATCCGGAACCGGAGACCTGGCGCAAGCGCACCGAAGAGATCATGGAGCTGGTTGGCCTGCCGAGGCGCGTATACAATAATTACCCGAGTCAGTTGTCCGGAGGCCAGCGCCAGCGTGTCGCTATAGCCAGAGCGCTGATCAACCGGCCGCAGGTTGTAATTTGCGATGAGCCGACGTCTGCATTGGATGTTTCTGTACAGTCGCAGATTCTAAATTTACTGCAAGACCTGCGAAAAGAGCTAGGCCTCACGTATCTGATTATCAGCCATAATCTGGCCGTCGTCGAGCATATGGCAACCGAGCTTGCTGTGATGTACCTCGGGCGTATAGTGGAATATGGAAAGGCCTCAGAGTGTTTCGATAATCCACGCCACCCCTATACCCGGGCATTGCTGGAATCGGTGCTGACGCCAGACCCGGATCTTGGCGTGCCCGATACCCACCTTGGGGCGGCTTACCCAAACCCCTTGAATATGCCGGCTGGCTGCACGTTTCATCCACGATGTGCTGCCGTGTTGCCACAATGTGCCCGGCAGGTACCAGCCAGTGTTATAGATGGTGGAGTCAAATTGGAATGCCATCTGTTCGACAAGGCGAGTGAAAAATAGCAAAAGGTAAAGTTTGATGCAGAATGAAGGCTCCCGCGCCGGCGCGATAGACCGGATACTGAGCTATTTTGATGAAGGCGGTTTTGATGAAGAACTAGGCAGGCGCGTTCGCATTCGAACGGAAAGTCAAAAAAGAGATAGCGTGCCGGAACTGCACCGCTATCTGGATGAAGAGATCATTCCGGCTTTCAAAGTCATGGGGTTCGAATGCACAAAATACGATAACCCGTTAAACCGCGGCGGGCCGTTTTTACTTGCCAGTCGAATGGAGGGCTCAGGTCTTCCGGTGGTACTTGGCTACGGGCATGGCGACGTTATTCTAGGACAGGATGAGCAGTGGAAAAAAGGTAGCGGACCGTGGGAAATACAACGGGATGGTGATCGCCTGTACGGGCGGGGAACGGCAGACAATAAAGCTCAGCACACCATTAATATGGCCGCATTGCGTGCGGTGATCGAAGAGCGGGGTAGCCTTGGTTTTAACGCAAAGTTTCTAATTGAAATGGGTGAGGAGGCAGGTTCCGCCGGGCTGCGCGAGTTACTGGAACTGCACAAAGAGGCGTTCAGTGCTGATGTCTTTATCGGTTCAGACGGACCACGTATGTCACCCGCGCGGCCTACTATTACGCTCGGTTCTCGTGGTGCATTGAATTTTGATTTGCGTGTTGAGCTGCGTGATGGCGGGCACCATTCCGGTAACTGGGGAGGGCTGATTGCCGATCCGGCAATTATTCTAAGCCATGCACTGGCATCTATAACAACTGCCAGCGGGCAGATTAAAATTAAAGAGTGGTTGCCACCTCCGACTCTGGAATCGGTGCAGCGCGTGTTGGAAGGTCTTGAAATTGAAGCCGGTCCCGGAGCGCCCGAGATTGACCCAGACTGGGGTGAGCCTGGTATGACGCCAGCCGCCAAGGTCTATGGCTGGAACAGTTTTGCGGTTCTCGCGATGAAAGCCGGCAACCCGGAAAATCCGGTCAATGCCATTGCGCCGTCGGCCAGTGCCCATTGCCAGTTGCGTTTTTTTGCCGGTACCAATGCAGACACAATTCTGGAATCTCTGCGTACGCACCTTGACAGTAACGGCTTTCCTCAAGTTGAAATTGTAACGCCAGAAGAAAACAACGCCGGCTTTGCCGCATCGCGAACCGAGCCCGATCACCCCTGGGTTGAATCGGTGTTTTCTTCTATAGAATCGACCATCAATGAGAAACCAGCGGTTATTCCGAGTATGGGTGGTTCTATCTGCAATGATCTGTTTACAGATTTACTGGGGCTGCCCGCAATCTGGATTCCCCACTCATACGCTGCCTGCTCACAGCACGCACCGGATGAGCATATATTATTATCACTTACCCGCTCGGCACTGCCGCTGATGACCGGCTTATACTGGGATATCGGCGATGGCAAAGTACCGTCAGTCAGCAGCGAATAGTCTGGCCAACAAAAAACAGAAGCCGGTAGTTTAGCGGTGAGGTATGCAAGATCAGTCAAGTGAGGGCAGGTATGACTAAAGGCATTATCAGTGCACCGCAGCCCGAAGCGGTGGAAGCGGGTGCAGATATACTGGCAGACGGTGGTAATGCAATAGATGCTGCCATTGCCGCTGCATTGGTGCAAACCGCCGTCGATCCGCAGATGTGCGGCATTGCCGGATTCGGCTCAATGCATCTCTATATGCCCGAAACAGCATCGCATCAACTGATCGACTTTCACGGTCGAGCGCCACTTGCCGCAACCCCTGATATGTGGGAAGACCTGGTGGTCAGGGAAACCGAAGATGGTTTTGGTTTTATATTGAGCGGTCGGCAGAACGAATGCGGCTATACCGCGGCCACCACACCAATGACGCTGCATGCGTTTGATCAGGCACTCAAGCGCTTTGGCACGCGCTCTTTGGGTGATCTGTTAGAGCCTGCAATAGAATACGCTGAAGAAGGATTCCTCGTTCGCCCGCATGTGTACGCGTTCTGGAATCTGCCGCCAATAGCCGGCAGAATGGCCTACGTTGATTTAATGACTAAATTCCCCGCCACCCGAAAAATCTACTGTAACGAAAATGGCGAGTTACATAAAGTCGGACATAAGCTGGTAAACAAAGATCTGGCACGCACTTATAGGCAACTGCAAAAGCACGGCTCCGATGATTTTTACCACGGTGAGCTGTCGCAACAGATTGTTGCTGATATGGAGCGCCACGGCGGCCTGATTTCATCACAAGACCTGGCCAGTGTTTCCTGTACCGATTCCACGCCGTTGCGAGGCGAATATCGAGGCTATGACGTCGCCACCAATCGGCCACCGGGAGGCGGCATCATGCTGGTTGAAATGCTGAATATACTTGAGCATTTTGACTTACAAGGCATGGGCCATAATTCCGCCAACTACATAGCCACCGTTTCCGAAGCCATGAAAATTGCCACCGTTGATAAAGACAACCACGTTGGTGATCCATTGTTCATGGAAATTCCAATTGACAGATTATGCGCAAAAGACAGCGCAGCAAGCTATGCCAATCGTATAAAGCAGGGCGAAAAAACCAGCGTACCGCGCTGGAATGCAGGCGGAGAAGAGTCACGCAACACCACCCATATAAGCGTTAGCGACTCACACGGGAATTGTGTATCGCTCACGCACTCACTCGGCATGCCCTCCGGCGTAGTCACCGACGGCCTGGGCTTTATGTACAACGGTTGCATGGCGGTGTTTGATCCCCGTCCCGGACGCCCTGGCTCGATAGCGCCGGGAAAATCGCGTTTTTCCGCCATGTGCCCGACTATGATATTCCAAGACGGCGCGCCAGTACTGGTGGTCGGAGCCCCCGGCGGCACTTATATAACCATGGGCGTGTTGCAGGTTATTTTGAATGTGCTTGAATTTGGAATGACAGCGCAGGAGGCCGTGTCAGCACCGCGTTTCTGTACCACCTCCGATGTTATAGATATAACCAATAGGATTTTGCGTAAAACCGAAAGAGCGCTTGAATCGAAAGGGTATCAGGTGCGCCGCTCCCCGCACAGTTATCATTTTGCCGGTGTGCAGGCGATTCGTAAAAACGGTGATGAATGGGATGGCGGTTCCGACCCCGGTAGGGATGGTATGGTGATATCTGTTTGACTTCTGTCTGGATTGGTGGGTTGTTATCGATGGAGTGTCGCACTTTTTTATTTTTATTATAGATATATAGCTGCTGTAATGGCACAAAAATACGGGATAACTCTATTCGCCTTCTTGGTTT
>MDLA01000185.1 GCA_001730015.1 Chromatiales bacterium (ex Bugula neritina AB1)
CAGCATCTAAGGCGCTGTACTCATATTTCCTGAATATCGCTTAGAATAACTAGGCTCAATCCAGTAAATACTCCGTGCAGCGCCTTTTATACAGCTCTATAAGCTTCTGAACTCGAATTTTTATGCAACACCAGGGTGAACAGTTCGGCTAAAACGTAGTAAACTACCCTGACAAGAATATTTTTTCGGGAAGACGTAATGATTGCAGGAAAGCGCTGCTCAGAAGTTGATCACCCCTCGCCTCTCCAGCCTCTGATTGACAGGTCCACCAACAGGTCGGTCAGCAGACCTCGCACAACACAGACTGCTACACAAGCTGTTGGCAAAACCACACAGGCTGTTGTAAAAATATGAGTAGCCGGGTGCACGGACGCGGTTTCCATTCGGTCTATGCCAGAGGGCAATTAACACTGGGTATTGGCTTCCCTATAGAAGCCTATTCCAGCCCTGTTCCAGACATGCTCGATCAAATAGCATTAACTCAAGATGCAGAGCAAGGCGGTTTTGCCGCTGTGTGGTCACGTGATGTACCACTGCTGGATCCCTCCTTCGGCGACGCCGGGCAAATCTATGATCCATGGGTCTGGCTTGGCTATGTTGCAGCCCAGACTTCAGATATTGCACTGGCAACCGGCTCAAGCATACTGCCTTTGCGTCGTCCTGTAGACACTGCAAAAGCTGCTGCTTCTATTGATCAACTTACCGGTGGACGTCTGGTCATGGGTGTGGCCTCGGGTGACAGGCCAGTAGAGTACTCGGTTTACGAAGTCGATTTTGAATCCCGCGACGAGACCTTTCGAAATGTATTCGATTTCATCCGTACCGCCACTCATCGGCCCGCCGGGTGGGACATCCAGCAAGCCGCGAAGTCTGCTCAGCTAACCCTGTTGCCAAAAAGCTACGCAGGTGATCTGCCATTGTTTGTTACCGGTTACAGTCGCCAGACAATGGAGTGGATCGCCGCCAACGCTGATGGCTGGCTGATGTACCCGAGACCTGCGGTTCAGCAGCGCGATGTCGTCAATCAATGGCATAACGCACTTGAGGCGGCGCAACAGGAATGGAAGCCGTTTTCTCAATCGCTGTACATTGATTTGACCACCGACCCCGACACACCGCCAACGCCTATTCATCTGGGCCTCCGAATGGGCCGCAATTCACTTTTAACGCTGCTCAGAGAACTTAAAGCAGTGGGAGTCAATCACGTTGCTTTTTATCTGAGGTTTCAGCAACGGCCAATGAAAGAGGTGGTCGCCGAGCTGTGCGAGTATGTCGTACCGGAATTTCCCCGGTTATAACGGCAGTCTTTGTTCTAACACACGTGTGACAGCTATCACCTTACTTGACATACTCTGTGGTGTGTCAAATTAAGGTGAATAGAAAGCGCACATGCCAACCGATATAAAGCTTACCGTTCTGGATCAGAGTCCGGTGCACCCGCCGGGCGCGACTCCTGAACTTGCCAACGCCGGCAGAATGTCAATAGAGCTTGCCAAAGCGTGTGAGGCTCTGGGTTTCTCGCGATACTGGGTATCTGAGCACCACAACAGCGCGCAGTTCGCTGGCCCAAGCCCGGAGATACTGATCGCCAGCATCGCCGGCGCTACGCAACGCATCCGGGTTGGAAGCGGCGGTGTCATGCTGAGTCACTACAGCCCATTTAAAGTCGCTGAAGTATTCAATATGCTGAGCGCGTTGTATCCGGGGCGTATTGATCTTGGTATCGGTCGGGCTCCCGGCGGAGATATGTTAGCCTCATCAGCCCTGGCCTGGCCTGCTCAAATGCAAAATGCAGAAAACTATCCACTGCAGGCTACAACTCTAAAAGCACTACTGGAAAAATCGATTCCCGACGACCATCCGTGGAGTCGACTGCACATTACCCCGGATCACAATTCCTGCCCTGATCTCTGGATGCTGGGCTCAAGCGGTGGCAGCGCGGCACTTGCAGGGCAAGTCGGGATGAAGCTGGCTCTCGCTCGCTTCATATCACCCGATAACTGTACACCCGATATTTTTACCAACTACGATCACGCATGGATGCAGGCGAATCATCCGGGTAAACCTGGTCGTATGCTGGCTATTGGCGCTTTTTGCGCGGAATCAGGTGAAGAAGCAAAGCTGCTGGCCGGTACCGCTATTTATCGCAAAATGATGATGCAACAGGGTCAGCGCGAGGGGCTGCTGGCTCCAGAGGTTGTTCAGGACCGACGGGCAAAATTCTCGCTATCGCAGGAATCTCAGTATCAGCATCTGGCTAACGGCTACACGATTGGTGAGCCAGATCACTGCAAGCGGGAAATAGAAGCACTGGCAGGTGAGTTCGGCTGCGATGAGATCGCCATTGTAACGGTAACTCACGATTTTAGCGCAAGGTTGAATAGCTATCGATTGTTGGGCGAACCAAATCAGGCGACCAGTATCGAGAATCCCGATACAGAGTGAAAACTATTAAGCGTACAGGCGTGCATTAAAACCCCGATCAGCAACCGCCCAATCAAACAACAAATACAAACAGATCGCAGGTAAACTAGCAGATTTTAGATTCCAGCCTGCAGGCATTGTGATTATGGCAAAAATCGGTATTGGTGTGATAGGCGCCGGCTACATGGGTAAAGCACACAGTGTAGCGATGAACGCTGTAGGTGCTGTATTTAACACACCGTTGAAGCCCGTCTGTGAAATGTTATGCGCAACCACAGAGAGCGGGGCCGCCGCCAAAGCAGAGAGTTTCGGCTTTAATCGATCAACCGCCGACTGGCGGGTATTAATTGAAGATCCGGCTGTTGAGGCGGTTATCATTGCCTCACCACAATCGACTCATCGGGAAATAGCACTGGCGGCGATCGCTAAAGATAAGCCTGTGCTGTGTGAAAAACCCATGGGCGCATCGCTTGACGACGCACGCACTATGACACTCGCCGCGGAAGCCGCCGGCATTGTAAATATGGTGGGTTTCAATTATGTTCGCACTCCGGCTACCCAGTATGCACGCAAGCTGATTCAGGACGGCGCAATCGGTGACCCCACCTGGTTCCGCGGTGAGCACACTGAAGATTTTCTGGCCGATGTAAACGCCCCGGCCAACTGGCGAACCCGTGGCCGCGCAACCGGCACAATGGGTGATCTGTCGTCTCACATGATCAACTGCGCGATCGCCCTGATGGGATCCGTTGCGAAAGTGAACGCCGATATAGAAACCGTTCACAAGCGCAGACCGGCTGAACAGACTGTTGCACGGCCAGACAAAACCGGCAATAGCGCGAACGAAATGGAAGAGGTTACCAACGATGACCACGCCCACTGCCTGTGTCGATTTGACTCCGGGGTAATGGGGCATCTGTATTTCAGTCGCGTCTCAACCGGGCGTAAAATGGGCTACGCCTATGAAGTGAACGGAACCCGCGGTGCGATCCGTTTCGATCAGGAAGATCAAAACGCATTGTGGCTCTATAAAATGGACGGGCCGGAGGCAGAACGGGGATTTCGCAAAATACTAACCGGACCCGCGCATCCGGATTATGTCGATTTTTGTCTCGGCCCCGGACACGGTACCGGCTATCAGGATCAGTTGATCATTGAAGCCAAAGACTTTCTGAACGCGATACACAGTGGACAATCCCGATGGCCGACCTTCCGTGACGGCATGGAAGTCACCCGGGTAATTGAAGCCATGTGGCAATCTCATGATTCACGCCAATGGGTATCGGTGGAGCGCGAACAGGCAAGCGCTTAATCCCGCCTGTTTTTTACCTCATTTACAATTTACCTGCATTTATTTGTAGCCTTGACTATACACTGGTGCCTGACATCTGCACGCCAAGCTTTGCCAGCGCAATACCCTGCTCTCCGCGCACCGAGTATAATAAATAAGCCTTGCCGTCTTCCCGGTATACCGCGGGATCTCGGATTTGCCGGACCGGCCGCATAATGCCGCCATAGGTCGACGGTAGCAGTGGTTCCTCACTACCTTCCCACTGTCGTTCCGGCTTATGTAACAGTGCTGCCTCGCTGAGCCTCCAGTGCTGCCATGGCAGGTTGCCACCGGTTGAATTGGTGCACACCAGCCGCGAGACCAATAGCGACTCAGGGCAGTCACCGGCACGTGACCAGATCACATTAATATCAGGCGAATCAGGGAACTGCAATATAGCTCCGTGTCGATAGTTTTCGGCCGTCAGCCGCGGCCCGGCTTCAAAGGTGTAACCACCATCGGTAGAGCGATACAATACACTGCCCCAGGCAATGGCGTAATGTGTCTTGTGGTGTTCGAACACGCGGAAATACGATTCCCCTAACAGCGGCTTCAGCGGTCTAAACGTAATACCGTCAGCGGATTCAGCTAACCGCGTTTTTTGCGTCCCGTTAGCAGTACGACCGTGATAATACATGCGGATCTTTTTTTGTTTTTCATCTATATGCACATCTGGTGAGGCGATATGCGGGTAATCACCGTCGATACCGGCGGCAACGGCCTTCAGGATATCCGGATGCGTATCGCACACCGCAGGCGCCTGCACAGGAAAAAGGCTTTGCTCAAGTGCCAGAGCACCCGGCTCGTACACAGACCAGGGCCCGGCAAGGTCATCGGCAATGGCCAATTGAATCTGCTGCCCCTCGTGGTGTGCAAAATATAGATAATACCGGGCCAGCGGATCCACCACCCAATCCGGCACACGTATTAGCGACGGCCCGTTAATATTGCCGCCGAGATGAGGGTGGGTTAGTACATCAATGATCGTTTGATCTTGCAGGTAATGGAACTTCAGCTTCATGTTATCCGGTATCACACAGTCGCAACAGTGGGGTGCTCCAAAGCGGGCGGACTTTCACACTCAGTTTACCGGCAAAAGCAGACGCAAATCGATGTTTTCACCGGCAACGGGGAGTGTCGCAATCCGGATGTTTTCCTGTGCCGGAAGTTACCATGGCCGGGACAACCCTCGCTACAATCGAAAATAGCCCGGATCACAAATCTGCCACCGAGATTAAACCATGTCTGCCCAGCCCCACCACCGCGAACAGCGAAAAATCAACCCGTCGATGGGGGCAACACTCGGCGATGGCTCGCCCAACGACAACGACCGTATAGAAATCGGCCCGACCCCGCTCGCTTTTTCGGAATGGGCAGCAGCCGGCCTGACACTACCTGATCTGGCAGCCATGCGTGAGTATCGCTGGCAGCGCTTAACCCGGCACGTGGTCGAACGCGATTACGGCGGTTTGCTGGTATTCGACCCGCTGAACATTCGCTACGCCACAGACAGTACTAACATGCAACTGTGGAATACGCACAATCCGTTTCGGGCCGTGTTGCTGTGTGCAGACGGCTATATGGTGATCTGGGACTACAAAAACTCCCCGTTCCTGTCAGAATTTAATCCACTAGTGCGGGAGCAGCGCTCCGGAGCCGATCTGTTCTATTTTGATCGCGGTGATAAAGTCGATATCGCAGCAGATGCGTTTTCCAACGAAGTTCGCCAACTGATTGAAGCGCATGGTGGCGGCAACAAACGTCTGGCCGTGGACAAGATCATGCTGCACGGCTTAAGGGCGCTGGAAGCACAGGGTTTCGAGGTAATGCCCGGCGAAGAACTGACCGAAAAATGTCGCTCTGTAAAAGGCCCTGACGAAATACTCGCCATGCGCTGCGCTGCGCACGCCTGCGAGAGTGCCGTAACGAAGATGGAGCACTTCGCGCGCGATAACATCCCTGCAGGCGGTATCACAGAAGACGATGTCTGGGCCGTGCTGCACGCGGAAAATATTAAACGCGGTGGTGAGTGGATAGAAACACGATTACTGTCATCGGGACCACGTACCAATCCCTGGTTTCAGGAGTGCGGCCAGCGCGTGATACAGAACAATGAAATCATCAGCTTCGATACCGACTTAATAGGCAGTTATGGTATCTGCGTTGATATGAGCCGTAGCTGGTGGATAGGCGATACTGCCCCTCCTGTGGCCATGGTTGAGGCCATGCGCCACGCTCACGAGCACATCATGACCAACATGGAAATGCTGAAACCGGGTGTCAATATAGAAGACCTCACGCGCAATTCACATGTACTCAGGCCCGAGTACCAGAAGCTGAAATACGGCTGCCTGATGCATGGTGTTGGTCTGTGCGATGAATGGCCGTTGGTCACCTACCCTGATCAACTGGTCAATGGTGCGTTTGACTACGAACTGGAGGCCGGAATGGTACTTTGTGTTGAAGCGCTGGTTAGCCCCGAAAACGGCAACTTTTCAATAAAACTTGAAGACCAGGTTCTAGTGACGGACGACGGCTTCGAAAATCTCAACCGCTATCCGTATGATGAACGCCTGATGGGCACAGTCACCGCCTAGCCATTTTTATATATAACCGAGGTTAGTTCACTATGGACTGGCGTACCCGACTTTTAAGCCCCGCTAACAGATCCAGGCGCGATTACCAATCGCTTGCCACCCCGGTGTACCGCGGGTCTACAGTGTTGTTCGACAACCAGTCTCAGGTCAATGACAGCTGGCAGCAGACAGAAAACGGCTATTCCTACGGGCTCTATGGAACACCGACAACACTTGAGCTGGCATCGCGCATCGCCGAATTTGAAGACGCACGCCACACCTTTATCGTGCCCGGTGGGCAAGCCGCTATTGCGCTCGTTTACCTTGCCTACTGTAAGGCCGGAAGCCACGCACTGGTACCACATTCTGCCTATGGCCCGAACAAAGAAATGGCAGAAGGTCTGCTTCGAGGCCTGGGCATTGAGGTGCAAGCCTATGATCCATTGATCGGCGAAGATATCGCTGCACTCATTCGCCACAACACCGCCCTGATCTGGTGTGAAAGCCCTGGCTCGGTAACGATGGAAGTACAGGACGTACCGACAATTGTCAACGCCGCACGCAATACCGGCGCAGCGGTGGCCATCGACAACACCTGGTCGGCAGGTGTTATGTTCGATGCCTTTGCTCATGGTGTCGATGTCAGTATGCAGGCACTAACAAAGTACGTCGGCGGTCATAGCGATCTGCTGCTCGGCTCGGTGTCGGTTCGAGATGATCAGGCTTACGCTAAATTTGGCCCGGTCTACCGGCAGCTGGGCCTTGCTGTTTCACCCGATGATTGCAGCCTGGCATTGCGAGGCCTGCAAACAATGGCGATCAGGCTCGATCACGTCGAACGCTCAGCGCTGAAAATTGCACAGTGGCTAAGTCAGCAGCAGACCATAGAAACCGTGCTGCACCCGGCGCTGCCGGGCAGCCCCGGCCACGATAACTGGCGGCGTGATTTTACCGGTTCCAGCGGAGTATTTTCGTTTATCGTAAAGACCGGCATACCACCACACGCAGTAGAAAAATTCATCAATGAGCTTTCCCTATTCAAAATCGGCCTGAGCTGGGGCGGCGTGAATAGCCTGGCTGTGGTATACCCTGATCTTGAACGCCCCGGTAAAGACTATGGTGGCCGGCTGGTACGATTAAATATCGGGCTGGAGACAACCGACGATCTGATCAGCGATCTGCACACCGGCCTACAGGAAATTCAGGAGACACACCTATGACAGATCAATGGCTTGACGCCTGTGGTATCGACGATATAGATGAAGACGATATTCTCCGTTTTGATCATGAAGACAATACCTTTTGCATCTACCACACCAGCAACGGATACTTTGCCACTGACGGTTACTGTACTCACGCAGAAGAGCACCTTGAATACGGTATTGTAGAAGGAACTGTCATTGAGTGCCCGCTGCACCAGGGCAAATTCGATATTCCAACTGGAAAAGCGCTCAGCGGTCCTGTCTGTATAGACCTGAAAACCTATGCACTGAAAATAGAAAACAACCGGATCTATATAAATCTCGATTAAAACCGTTTTTCACAGCACCTGCTGAAAAGTGCCCGTGAAGTATCGAAAAGAGTCAATACGATGAGCGATGAATCACCCGTAGTCGAGCACAAGTGCAAGCCGTTTAGCGGTTATCACCACAATGATTCCGCCGAGCCGATCACTGAATTAGCGCTAACCGGACCCGGAACCCCCTGTGGTGAATATCTGCGTCGTTACTGGCACCCGGTGCATATAACAGCAGAGCTTGGAGAAAAACCAAAGCTGATTAAAATCCTCGGTGAAGAGCTGGTGTTGTTCCGTGATAAAAGCGGTCAGTTCGGCCTGGTACATAAAAAGTGCCCTCACCGCCGCGCATCGCTGGAATACGGCACCTGTGAAATGCGCGGAATCCGCTGTTGTTATCACGGCTGGTTATTTGATGTCGATGGTACCGTACTGGAAATACCCGGTGAGCCGAAAGGTTCGGTAACAGCCGCCAGAGCACAGGAAAGTGTGCGGCTGGGTGCCTATCCGGTCAGGGAGTTTAACGGATTGCTGTTCGCCTACCTTGGACCAATGGATGAACTACCCGAATTTCCGATCTACGATTCCTTCCGGATCGAGGGCATGACAATGTCACCCTACGCCGGGCCATTTAACTGCAACTGGCTGCAGGTACTCGATGCGATTGTCGATCCGGTTCACACAGCCTTTCTCCATCAGACGCAATTCTCTGACGGCTTTGGCGCACTGGGTGAAATTGAATTCTACCAGTGTAAAAAAACACGTTTTCTAGGCACAGCCTCAAGGCGGGTAGCTGACAACATCTGGCTGCGCGTAAACGAGCTGGTGTTACCGAACTTCACTCAGGCCGGGTCCGCGTTTGCCACCGATGGCACAGAGCAACGTTATTTCGGTCGCAGTGCGTTTACACGCTGGGTAGTACCGGTCGATGATGAACATTGCATAGCCTACGCCTGGGGGAACTTCGGCCCGCGCGGTGATCCACACGAATACAATACCGCTGAGGGCATGCAATTAATTGAGCAGGGTGAATTGTTTGATCGCAGTTACGAGGAAAAACAAGCCAGCCCCGGAGATGTTGAAGCAGTCGAAGGCATGGGCAGTACTTCAGATCATGGAAAAGAGAATCTGGTATCGGGTGATCGTGGCATTGCGATGTATCGCGCGCAATTGAAAAAGCATATTCGCAATCTTCAAAAAGGCAAGCGACCACCGCAACCCGGTGTACTGGCCCCGCAAGGCAGTAATGGTGTTATACCAACCTATGGCAGCGATACCGTACTGGCCATACCGGGCTCTTCCGGACAGCGCGAGCTATTGAAAAGCACCAACACGAAGGTTATGGATATTCTATTCGCAGCTGATAACCTGACTGGCGAAGCACGTGATAACGCCATAATCGCACAGCTTAAAGAACTGGAATAACTCGCCTGGTATTGTTTCACGAAGGTGCAAAAAAATAGAGCAAAAGTCTGAGCATGGCTACAAAGATACACATAAAAAATAACCGCTGGGCCAAAGGCTCCTTCCCCAACACCCGTGAAGGGGAAGAGGTATTCACCATCACCAGGCAGCGCTTTGATCGGGTTCTGGCAGAGTTCAGTGATCTGACCGGCACACTTGATCCGACTTTCGACTGGGATACCGATAACTTTAGTGAGTCGATGCAGGACGCCGAAGTATTGCTCACCTGGAACCTGCCCACAGAAAATCTGGCACAAATAGCACCCGAATTAAAATGGATTCACTGCATAGGTGCAGGCGTTGAACACCTGCTACCCATGGACTGGCTGCCACCGCATGTCACACTAACCAACAACAAGGGTGTACACGCTGCAAAAGCCGCAGAATTTGGATTAATGAGCGTACTCATGCTGCACTCGCACATCCCTGCCGTTGTCACCAATCAGCGCAATAGAGTTTATGATTCACTCTATGCATCCCCAATTGCCGGAAAAACTCTGGTTGTCATCGGTACCGGCAGTCTCGGCGGGTCTGCCGCAAAAAAACTACAGGCACTGGGTATGCATGTGATCGGAGTTAACAGAAGCGGGCGCACTGTTGACGGTTTCGATGAGATTGTCACCACCGACCAGCTCGACGTTATCCTGCCGCGCGCCGACTATCTGCTGGCAGCGACTCCCGATACTCCGCAAACCCGCGGCCTGTTAGACCGTCGTCGACTCAATTCCATGAAAGCAGCAGCGGGTATCATCAATATAGGCCGCGAGGCGATTATGGATTACGACGCCCTGTGCGACAAACTGGAAGAAGGCAGTCTCGCCGGTGCCGTGCTTGATGTGTTTGATCCGGAACCCATAAATGAAGATTCACGGCTATGGGACACGCCGAACCTGATAATCACTCCGCATATCTCAGCCGACGACGGCGATGCCTATATAGAATTGACCCTGTCTCTGTTCTTTCGCAATATGAGGCTTCACCAGGCTGGCAGGCCACTACTGAATCCGGTACAGCCCGAACTCGGATATTAATACTAACCATGACCAGTGCACACCATATATTCAATATAGAAAAACTTGATTTGCAATCGGGTGAGGTACTGCACAATGCACAGCTTGCCTACAAAACCTATGGCACACTGAACGACGCCAAAGACAATGTGGTGGTGTTGCCCACGTTTTACACAGGCAGCCATCAACGCAATGAGGGCTTTTTCGGCCAGGGCCGGGCAATAGACCCCGCACGGCACTTTATTGTCTCGGTGAACATGTTCGGCAACGGTATATCCTCTTCCCCGAGTAACACCCCGATGCCTCTGGCGGCAGCAAAGTTCCCGCAAATCACCCTGTATGACAACATCAACGCACAGCAGCAATTACTTGCCAGTCAGTTCGGCATTGATCGTATAGCCCTGGTAACTGGTTGGTCTATGGCCGGCTGCCAATCGTTTCAGTGGGCCGCGCAATATCCCGATCAGGTAGATGCCATTCTGCCATTTTGTGCCTCCGCGAAAACAGCCGAACATAACTGGGTTTTTCTTGAAGGGGTAAAATCGGCATTGCAGGCTGACGCCGTGTTCGATAACGGCAACTACCGCTTGCCACCTGCAAAAGGTCTCAAGGCGTTCGGCCGCATCTATGCCGGATGGGCATTTTCGCAGACCTTCTATAGAGAAAAAATGTACCGTAAACTGGGCTTTGAAACTGCAGAAGCTCTGCTGCAGGACTGGGAACAAGATCACCTCAATTGGGATGCCAACGATTTATTGTGCAAATTATCAAGCTGGCAGCACGCTGATATCAGCCAGCAACCCCGCTACAACGGTAACTTTGAACAGGCTCTGGCAGCTATCAAAGCCCGCACCATTATTATCGCCTGCGACAACGATCTGTATTTCCGCCCGGAAGATAATATCATTGAAGCAAACCATATAGACCGCAGTGAGCTGCGTATCTATGAATCAGCCTGGGGCCACTGTGTCGCTTCTCCGGGTAACAGCCCGGACTTTCATCAGTTCCTGGATCTGGCAATTGCAGAATTGCTTCCATAACCCGGATATTATCCAGTGAGAAACAATACTACGCCCGCTCCGCAGAACCAATTACAGGGGAATATAAATGACCACCTATGCAGATACCTTCGCAGAGGCGTTACCCGATAAAGATCGAATAGCCGAAGTGCGTGCGCAGCTCGAAGAAGCCGGTGTTAAATACGTGTTGTCGAGCTGGATTGATTTATTCGGCATACCAAAAACCAAACCGGTACCCATGAGCGACTTTGAACGGCTCTGCATGGGCAAGGGACCACAATTTGCCGTACATTCTATTTCCTACGTACCCGAATTATCTCCTGCTGATTCAGATCAGGTAATGGTCCCTGACCTCGATGCGGTATACATATGCCCGTGGGATAAAACCATGGCTATAATTTTTGCCGACCTGTTCTGGGAAGGCAAACCCTACAATGTCTGCCCTCGTCAGGCACTCAAACGTGCTATTCGCGATGGTGCTGCCGAGGGTTATACAGGCTACGCCGGTATCGAGCCCGAGTTCATCGCTATGCGCTTCGATGAGCAAGGCAAACCGGTAAAAGCCATTGACGATGAAACCCGTACAGCAATCACATCCCGCAGGCAGGCATTTGGCTACGATGTAGAATTCTCTCTCGATTCCATGCCGTTTCTCAAAGACATGATCGATATTCTGGAGGATCTGGGCTGGAACGTTCACGATGTCGTTGCCGAAGGCGCCTATTCCCAGTTTGAACTCGATTTCCACTATACCGATTTACTGGAAATGGCAGATCGACTGGTATTTCTGCGGATTCTGTTAAAAGAAATTGCAAAGAAGCACGGCATGTTCATTACGTTTATGCCAAAACCCACCATCGGTGACTGGCGCTCCGGAGCACACATCAATTTATCGATGCAGTCAGTCGACAACCCCGGAGTGAATCTATTTGGCTCTGACGACGATGGCTGGAGCGACGAATCACGCTATGCAGTCGGCGGGCTGATGGCACACGCCGAAGCGCTGACAGCGATCACCTGCCCCACGGTGAATTCATATAATGGACTGGTACCCAGAGTCGGCGGCTTCGAAGGCGGCACCGTAACCTGGGCGCCCACCAACATCACCTATGGCTATAATAATCGCTCCGCTCAGTTTCGCCTGCCGCAAAGCCGGTACTGCATAGAAAACCGCGCCGCCGATATGTGCATGAATGTCTACCTCGCTCTGGCTATGTCATTAACAGCGGCCGTAAACGGAATCGTCAATAAAATTGAACCGGGTCCGGCAACTGACCGCGACCTATACGAAATGACTAAAGAAGAATTCGAAACGCTCGGCATACGCAGACTGCCGCGCAATCTGATGGCAGCAACCGAAGCCCTGCGCGATGACAAAATGGCGGAATCGGTAATGGGTACTACAATGCGCGACTCCTACCTTGCCTATAAGGTTGATGAATGGGAACGATACCACCAGGCAGTTACAGACTGGGAAGTACAGGAGTATCTGCGTTTGTACTGACACCCCGTATATGTATCTATTCCCTGGTGCTGTATAAAATTCCGGCCCGGAACCGCTGCGCTGCTACCCTGCAGCATCTAAGGCGCTGTACTCATTTTTTCTGAATATCACTTTGAATGACCAGG
>MDLA01000186.1 GCA_001730015.1 Chromatiales bacterium (ex Bugula neritina AB1)
CTTGATGAGTGAAGGGCTGGTGCAGACCCTGTGCGATCACGCCGCCGGAAACTATCGAGTGTTGTGCACGATGTCAGCAGAGTTGCTGGCGATAGCGGCCAAAGAAGAAATACCACAACTGGACGAAGCCTTATTTCTACGCGTGTTCGAACCACCTAAAACGTCAAAGGGAAAACGAGGATGAAAATCTCACCGCATAAACGGGAAAAACACCCCCGTCAGTTAATAGTCGATTTGCCCGATCTGAATCACTCAGATCTGACCGATATAGTTCGTACTCTACAGGCGATCACTGATGCCTTTATTGCCCATCACCAAGTGACGCTACAACAGCAGTGTCAACACGAACAACAGCTGGAGCTATTCCACTCAGTAGATGATCAACAAAAACCATTCTAGAGTATAATTAAGATCAAAATGCAACCGGGCTTACGCTCGGGTCGCCGTTGTGTAAGAGAAATCCTACACAGCAATGTGAAAGCAGTCACCAATCTCTAAATGAACGATGAAACTCTCACTCTCGTGCCTCGCAAATTGGCAACGTTCTGGTACTTTACTGATCAGGGTCAGCGGCGTCATTGTCGTTGTGTCTCTCCTGATGTAAGCCAGTAGTACGCAGTTGGCAGTGGGGATTCAGGTGATGCTGCTCTCCCTTTCTTGCGGGCCTTATACATCAAATCGTCTTGCAACAGCCGCGTCGGCACGAACAGCAACTGGAACTAGTTCACTGTGGTGACGAAGAGCTACCGTCATCCTGCACCCTGGGTTGCCAGGAAGTATTTCAAAAAAACAGTTTTCCCTTATTGCGCCGCAGGCATCCTGCTTCTCGCACCGACCTCTACCAGGTGGGCTGTGGTAAAAGGGTGAGTGAGTGTGGGAAAGTTGTGGTAAATCGCCTAAGCGATTTTCCACGGCTTTTCCACACGCTCGCTTGCGACACTCACGCTTTTTCCATAACCCACCTGCCCGGTACCTACTACGAACCAGCCTTCATCTGCTTCCCCAACATCAATTATTTAGTTTTGAACTAAACGCTACCAGTCAGTCTGGATCGAAAAAGAAGGCGCTATCTAATTCCATCATTTAGTGTGACCAACGCCCCCTCAATTATTGTGGTCACTCTCACATTGCCAGCCTCCCCTTCTATTGCAAACTAGAATCCAAATGGCACCCTTATTGCTGCAACCGTTTGTTGAACAGCCACTTGTTGGATGTATTTCCCCGCAATTTATGGAAGCAAGTACCAGCAAATGAAATCAAGCTGCATAAGGTCACCATTAGCAGTAGCTTCAGCAGTGATAATTGGCTGCTCTACCGACCTAAATGTCGGCAACCCGAATTTCGCGGCTGCAAATACCTCTGGTATTTGTGAGTCTCAGGTAATCGGCACCGCCGAACCACCATCCAGCGGCACCCCAATAGTTATTAGTGATCTAACCGGCACAGTCATATCCGCTAATTTTTTTAACAGCGGAGCCATAGACCCTCCCTATTTCGATGGAAATGAATTTGTATCGGTATGCGTATCCAACCCTGATTCGACGGGGAATCGAACTGCCGAAATAACGACCGATATAGGTCAAGATAATGACTTTAATATAAAAGCCTATCCTCAGTTCATAATCGGATCCAAGTTCGGCAATATTTACGAATCCTCGCATAGATATTATCCCAATGCAGATTTGCCCGAACAGCACAAATGGCCCGTAACCAGTTCGAACCTAAGCAACCAAAACACGCCCTACGAACTCGCCAATCTTGACTACATTTCTGCCGTCAAGGGAGTTGGCCTACCTGCGTTTACAAACAACTTACCAGACATTGCAATCACTCTTGATATTGATGAAGAAAACGTAGTCGGTGCCGAACGCGACATCATGCTAGAATCGTGGTTCTACGACACCTCCGCGAACGCCGTAAAACTTGGAAATGATATCTCAACCGGGCTGCCAATTGCCAACACACTGAATAACATTGTTGGAATAGGACACCCTCACTACGACGAACTAGACAACACACTACTAGAGATGATGGTGCACTTGGGGGCCCTTAGTCCCAATGATGTAAGTAATGCGAAAAATAACCCCGGTCAAAACCAGCTTACAGAAACTTTCAGCGGTAAAGACTTCGACTCAGACGGCATAGACGACCACTTCGACGTCGATTCACACTCCTTTTTAAATAGCAGTAACCCTGTGGATCCAAAACCAGGATTGTATTCCAGCGGTCTCGACGCAAATGAAGATGGAATCGATGACGCTGATTTGCTACCTGTACAAATAGGTGAATATCTATATAGCATTTGGTACGGCCAATCTTTCCTTTCACCAATTGTTATCTACAGCAGGGAAACAGACTCTTCGCTACAAAACGATTTCAATCCGAACACGCCGGACATGGACCTCACAAATGAAGGCGAAATACACCTACCCTGGAATGAATTCCTTAACTTCACATTATCAGAGTTACAGCCATTGCTTCAGGCCGAGGGCGTACCCTGGGCCATGGGGAGCAACAATATATTTCAAAAAATGTCCGCCAGTGGCGGCGCGGTTGGCGGCTTGGAATTTGGCGTGGAGCCGCAAACAAATAATCTATTAGATCAACCGTATGTCATGTCGATTAATAAGTTCGAGGTGATTATTAATGGTCGTCACCTTGGTCTGACCCTTCCAGCAGATATAGAACTTCCTGTGGCCATAATTGACACCCCTTCCAACAACAATGCTATCTTACCCGCTAGTACCAATTTCTCCGGCTCCGCTACCGACACCGGAGACTCAGGTTTCAACGATGTTCGATTTGCCATCCGCAACCTGGATCTCGCACAATGGTACAACTTCTCCAATAACTCATTCTCTGGTGCTATTGGTAATGGCTCCATACCCGCCACTCTTACAAACACCACCACAACGAGTACCGATTGGAACTATTCGGTCACCCTACCTCCCGGTAATTACTCGCTGTTCATTAATGCCAGAGATAACGCAGATAATATCTCCGGCTTCATTACACGAAAATTTAAAATTCGTTAATCACTTGCTAATTGAATTCACTACGTAGTACCCGCACACAATTGCCGCCGAGTCTGATCAGATAACAGTTTATCCCTTAACTTTGAAGAATCAACCTTGCAAGCAATAGACTTGACAACCCTCCATCAGCGGCCAGATATATTTCTAGTACAGAAGTGAATAGGTGCTCGCAACGGACTATTAATGTTGAGAACAACCCCATTCAACAAGAGTGCGTTACCTGGAACAACACCATACAATAAAGGGTGGGGGAACTCCATATGCAACTAGGCGTTGAAAGCACACGGGCCACGATTCCGGACAATACGACGAGTTGGATTACCATAATAAAACGGAGAGCATAAATGCCAACTAAGCTAATAGTTCATGTTGGGCCTCATAAAACCGGCGCAACTTACATACAAAGACAATGTGTAAATCATCGACATTTTCTTAAAGACAATGGAGTTCTTTACCCGGAAACAGGAATTACCGGTTTTGGGCACCACGCCATCGTCAAAGCCGTTAGACACAAAAAGTGGACAACAACTGATCTTTACCAGAATTACATGGAAGAGATTGCGGACCAGGAAAAAGTACTACTTTCATCTGAGAACTTCACATTACTTCGCGAAAAGGACTGGCTTTATTTTAAAAATACCATTGAAAACCCTTCCATATTGTACTTTGCTCGCCCAATCTCTGATCTACTACCGTCGCTCTGGCAAACTATGATTTTACATGGTCACTCTTTCTCCTTTCCAGAGTTTTATATGTCTACAAGAGGGTACAACGAACTGCTCGATCCCATGTTTCATTCGTACCAGAAACAGCTAGACAACTACCTGGATATTTTTGGCCAGGACAGCATTACGTTATTTGGATACTCTGACTTACTGGCAAGCGAGAAAGATATCTTCGAGTGCCTGATTGACAAGTCATTTGACATAGATATCTCCGTTACCGATAAGCGATACTTCAACGAATCAAGAAATCACTACCAAATTGAACTACTACGTTTGCTAAACAAAAAATATGAACTTCAAGAGCAGAGGAAACCCGCAATGACTGTTAGAACAGCATTGAGACAATGTACCGAATCACTGCAAGAAGAAATCAAACACATAAATTTTTTGCTAGAACCTTATTCTATCAAATATGACCTTTCAGCAGCTCGGGATGAAGACGCTGCTTTCGAAAAATATTTAATGAACAACTTTAGCGATCAGATAAAATCCAGTAACGATCATTACTTCCCGACTGATAATCGAAAAACTATTAACACGTTTGACAGCGCGGCCCACCTAGATCACGCTGTCATCCAGACGCTTAACAAAATCTACAGCAAGATTTCCCAATACTTCACAGTCAAACAACCGACAGCAAAAGCAGTATAGGGAGAAACTAACCTACTGGTCTTTGTGCGCTATGAGCTCAAGTTTCCAGAACCAGGGAAACCTATTATCGGCGCAGAGCCAGATCACAAGGCGCATGATAATGTTTATTAAAGAATTTTGTGATCTTTGCTAAGACGATGCCAACCCCATTGAAATTCGCCAGATAGCGTAACCTTAGATCTGGCACAACGCACATCGAAAAAGGGAAAACCTGGTAACTTGCAATTTGATAGCGTCGCGTCAGTGATGAGTGAAATTGATTGGCAGACTATATACTAGGTATCTTGAGCGAAAAAATATCGTGCATTTGAGTCAAGTTTTGGATCAGGCAACAAGCGACACCTCTTGCAATAACTCGCCCAGCGCTTTATCAATCTTTGCCAATGGTCGCGAATCTGGAAGATTGATTGGCTCATCACCGTTACAAGACAGTGCAGGACGAAACACACGTTTATGCAGACGTGTGTAGAATTGCGAAGCCATGGTACCCTCTTCGGTAAGACGGTAACGGTGCGTTCCCGGTATTCGTTCTATAAGGCCATGCAATCGCAGTCGCCTTAAGTCATACGTCATCTGCCCTTGGCTATACTTGTCCGGTTTTAGCCCAAGCAAACTGGCCACTGCCGGACGTAGATTGGCGTGGCGCAATCCCTCTGGGATTAGACCAAACTGACACAGCACTAGGTATCTTGAGTGAAAAAATATCGTGCATTTGAGTCAAGTTTTGGATCAAGCAACAAGCGACACCTCTTGCAATAACTCGCCCAGTGCTTTATCAATCTTTGCCAATGGTCGCGAATCTGGAAGGTTGATTGGCTCATCACCGTTACAAGACAATGCAGGGCGAAACAAACGTTTATGCAGACGTGTATAGAATTGCGAAGCCATGGTACCCTCTTCGGTAAGACGGTAACGGTGCGTTCCCGGTATTCGTTCTATAAGGCCATGCAATCGCAGTCGCCTTAAGTCATACGTCATCTGCCCTTGGCTATACTTGTCCGGTTTTAGCCCAAGCAAACTGGCCACTGCCGGACGTAGATTGGCATGGCGCAATCCCTCTGGGATTAGACCAAACTGACACAGCGCTAGCATTAACGCGAAAACACGTGGATCACCAAATCGCAATGCGGATGCTCGTTGTTCTTCAACTTTTATCGGCTGAGTGAGCTGTTCAAAGCGCTCTTGTCCGATCAGGCAATTGTGACTCAGTGTCTGGACGCGTAATAAACGTCGGTTGGCATCAAAGCCTATCTGGCGTAACTGACCAAGATTTCTGAGTAATCGACCGACCTTGAAGTCTTTGGTGTCGTTTATTGTGGTTTCGGTGCGAAGTGCACGCTCTTCCTTGTGATACTGCTTTATCTTCGAACGCTTATAATCGACGTGTAGTGTCGGCACTACCCCCTGGGTCAGCACACGAGTGCGGAACTGTCCCGGTGTAGTGCGAATAATACGACGGTCAAATATAAGCTGTACTTTATCCGGGCGGCCGAGATCAAGGTTCTCCCGGATTACTTGTTCAAAAAACTCTCGTCCACTCAGGGGACGATCCAGCACTTGAGTCAGTGCAAACTCGGCCTGTAATATCGATAGTTGGTAGCGATAATTCTGTGCTCGCTGTTGTGCGGTAAACGGATGCGGCAGTCGCTTGAGCCACTTACGAAACAATGCTTCGATCTTTTGCTCATCCAGGGAATCAGCAATCTGCTGGACCCGCTTGGGAACCTCACAAGACTCTATTCCGTTGTCTAGCGCCTCATAGGTGATGCCACGTTTATCCAGTTGGCACTTGAGCCATTCGTGACCATTGATGCACAATTTCACACCAAACGGGAAGTAGGAGCAGAACTTGATAAATAAGGGGCCAAAGTCTTTGTCGTAAATGTAAAAATAGAAATGATTGACCATGGCGGTTGAGCGAAAAATCCAGGGGTAACTGCCGCCTTGTTCTGTATTGCTTCAGTCGGAATCGGACACGGCCCTGATGCCAATTTGAGACCTAGTG
>MDLA01000187.1 GCA_001730015.1 Chromatiales bacterium (ex Bugula neritina AB1)
TTTTTCCTGAATTTCACTTAGAATGACCAGGCTCAATTCAGTAAAAACTCCGTGCAGCGCCTTTTATACAGCTCTATAAGCTTCTGAACTCGAAAATTAATGCAACACCTGAGTAAATTAACCAGCGTGGCTGCTCTCAACCTGAACTACCGTTCCTGCTCGATCAAGTATTGAACCGGCAAGTATTGCCACACAACCCCCAACCGCAATCCCCCACCAACCGGTAGCAGCAACATTGTTCCACAGAGCTTCTGCGTTTATGGTGAGAATCGCCACGATAGCCGCCAGCGCTATCCAGCAAATCGCCGTTAGTTTGTTGTAGTAACCATAGGTAATCGTCACCAACAGTATGAGTACAGACGCAATGGCAATCACACCGGACAACGCCATAATCGCATTCGCTACCAACGCCAGAGACACCAAAGTAACCAGCAAAGCTGCCACACGGCAGGCAGTTAACCTACTGGTACCCGTTTGGACTAAATCAGCAGTTAAAACCAGCGCCCCGACACCGCACACAATCGCCACCCAGTATTCAGGAATGAAGTTAATCAGCAGATCAAATGAAGACAAAGTAACCAGAGCGATCCCCGCAGCAGTACCCACCGTGAGCAACATGGCAGACACGGAGCCAGCACGTCTGGACGTCATCAGCTGTCTGGTGCACAGATACAGGCCGGTACACATAGTCAGAACCAGGAATCCGCTTACCTGATATAAAAACATACTACGAGCAATAACTATAACCGGTGCGGCAAACAGCAGAGCCAGGGAGAAACGTCCTTCCAGCGTTTTCAGCGCTAGTTCGTCCCTGCCATTTCGTCTGTACGAAAACCACACAATAACAACAGCAGAAAAAGCCAGTGCCGCCGCCCACATTTCCTCTCGAAGTGGCACCAGCAATACCGCGCTACTCAACACCAGCGCAAGGCTCAGCCAGCGTCTCGCCGGACGCGCCAGCACCGACAACCCGAACCACACAACCGGAACAAGAACGGCTAGTCCAGCACCAGCTGCAAATACCAGGCTCGCTGCACTCGGTGCATGCCAGAAGGCAAACTGAGGATAGTTGTTTAACAGGCTATCGAGCGGTGCTACCGAGTAAATCAGAGCACCAAAGACGGTAAAATTCACTGGCACCGACAACAACGCCAAGGCAATAAAAACACGGCTGCCCCGCTGCTCCCGAAGCAGCATACTCATCACCAGCCCCGCCGTCGTCAGCAAGGCTGCGAACCCCAGAGAAGTATAAAAACGCTGCAAATCATTGCCGACCTGAACACCGTCCAACAAGAAAAAGCCCATACCGCTAGCCACTGCCAGGGCACCTAGAATACGCAATACATCCGACACCGAAGCAAATCGTCGCACTAGATGATAAAACTTCTTTCCAACGCCGGGGCTGGATGCAACCTCATCACTCCTGCACGGCTGCTGCTGTAGATTATCACCAGCGGACTCAGCGTCATGGACAGTGGAGTTAGCCATTTGCACATCTTCAAACAGGTTTGCACTAGTCATTGCGTTTACCCTCTTCAGTACCCAGCAGTTGATCGAGTTCATACTCGAGGTCTTTGCTCTCTTCTGCACACATAAATGAAACAGCCAGATCATCCGCACCGTTATCAAGTGGAGCGAGGGTATCAGCCATCATCTCTGCCTCACCAACCGACACTTCCCAGCGCTCCAGAACCTCATCAACACCACCACCGGTTTTTACCTCCATTGATTGCATGATACGCTGCGCTTGTGCTGCAGATTCACGCGTTCGCATCTGATTGCGCTGTTGTTGCAATGCCTGAACTCGCTGCAGCGACACTTCAACACTGTTGCGGACTCCGCTTTCGATCCTCTCGTGCTCTTTAAGCTGGTTTTGCACGACAACAAGCTCAGATTGACGTTGCTTACGACGCTGCAGACACTCCAGCCCTTTGGCTCGATCGGTTTCAGCAACCGAGCGGGCCCGCTCACTCCACAGCTCTATTTCGCTATGCAACTCGGTTATACGGTTACGATACTTGCCGCCATCTTTTTGCAAACCGGCCAACCGCACCTTAGCGCGTGTCACCGCCAGCCTGCAATCGCGTAATGCGACGTCAACAATTGCCTGATGATTCTCAATACCAGCGACTGTACGGTCGACCGTTGCCGACACGGTAGTAACCAGACGTTTTAGTATGCTCATTGGATATTTCCTGGTTTTAAGATGTCGCTAGTGTCGGCCCGGGAGTTATATTCCGCCACCTTTTCAAAAAAAGTCCATTATAATTAGCTACTACAGACTAAATAACGGCACTGCAATGGCTACGGCGTCCCGACTTGTCCAGGAACTTAAAGACCAGCTAAAGCAGCGAGGCATCACCTACCGCGAGCTGAGTCGCGAGCTTGAATTATCTGAATCAGCTGTCAAACAGATGTTTGCCAGTGGCAACATGACGCTGCTCCGGCTGGAAAAAATTTGCAGTTTTCTTTCTCTTGATATCGCCGATCTGGTACAGCTAAGCAATCAGGCTGCACAGCAGTTACAAGGGTTATCGCAGGAACAGGAAGCCGAGCTCGTCAGCGACCCGAAACTGCTGTTGATGGCGTATTGTCTGGTTAATCACTGGAGTTTCTCCGAAATACTGCACCGCTATACGTTGACCGAAGTCGAAGGTATCCGCTACCTCGCCAGACTTGATCGCATGAAGCTAATCGAACTATTGCCTGGCAACCGGGTTAAAGCACTAATTGCAAGTAACTTTGCCTGGCAATCCGATGGTCCGATAGAACGCTATTTCCAAAAGGAGGTTCAGGGGCCATTTTTCCAATCGAGTTTCGCTGAAGACGGCTGCCTCCGACTGGTGAAAAACGGCGATATTTCCAGCATTGCCCGACAGAATATTCTGGAGCGTCTTCACTCAATCGGGCAGCAATTTGACGATACGGTACGTGAAGAGCGAAAGTTGCCAATAGAACAGCGTCAGGGCACCACTATGGTACTGGCTATTCGTCACTGGATGTTCGAAGCTTTTATAAAGCTCGAAAGGCCGGAATTTCAAACCCGGTAAATAGCTATATTCTAAATATATATTTTTATAGAATCTATTGAGACACACTGTCAGCTATCAGGCGTGATAAAGACAGACAATTACCGATTTAACATTACCGGCACCCGAAACAGCTCGTGCTTACGGTGCCGGCAAACATAGTAAAAGGCGATAAGTTCACCCGCCTTTTTTTATATCAATAATATTCTGCCCGCAAATACTCAGTGTTAACCCGCATTATTCATGGGGTGGCGAGGATATCGCGCCGAGATTTGATATCACAGTGGATTTTCTTCTCGCGTCGAATACTTACTGATATTTGCAAGAGAAAAAATTCTCTGTGGATTCAAAGATCAAGTGAGATCCCGTCAATCCCGGTAGAGTCGACGACTGGCGCGCAGACAGGTAGTCGTACAGACAAGAT
>MDLA01000188.1:0-926 GCA_001730015.1 Chromatiales bacterium (ex Bugula neritina AB1)
CCACTCAGAGGTAGAGAATTCATCGAATCCATTTTTGCTTTAAGTGAAACGTTGGTTTGCAGACGATATGGTATATGCGGGCACGCCCTAACGGCCATCGATGTCCGTAGCTATCAACCAAACCTTGAAGTTCCCATTTTGCCTGAAAGCTGCGGTTTGTTTCCCTGATCAACGTGATGCTTCGTTATTGTATGGGTTAACCCCGCTCATTTGCTTTTAATTCACCTATTATGTCTCGACCAAGCTGTAGTACGAGATGTAGAATATCTAACATGCACCAGTTTTCAACGATCTTGCCGTTTGAACACCGCCACCAATCACAGTCTCGCATAAATACACGATTGCCCGTCGGCTCAATTCCAAGGAAAGGTTTTTCATGAACACCTGTAATCATTTTCCAACCATGTAGAAATGCATAGTCACCGTCGCCCGCCTTACAATCAGCTGCAACGCCAGAAATCCCGTCCTCTTTTCCATCACCCCAGCCAGAAAAAGTTTTCTCAAAGGGTCGTTGAAAAGCATCAAAGGCATCAATAGTGGCGTAGGTCCCTAATCCTCCGGGTCCATACCAAACCATATTGTCACTCCAATAAGGCTTCCATTGAGCATCTTCTGTGGCTAATCGCTTGAGCATGCCCTCCACCAAATCTGCACTGGCCCTGGATTTAACTGGATCAGAAATTCCAAAAAAAACACCGTCATGCGTGGCGGGACCAGGAACTAAACCCTCATACCCCTTGCTAGGGGATAGGGGCCATAGCCCTAATGCAATGATCAATTCTGCAAGACCCAGATATACATGGGTTTCGACTATCTTCCCGTTTTCCATTCTATGAAACTCTCCAAAGCGTAGAAAGGCCATTTTGGTACTCGGAGGAATACCGAATAGAGGCTTGTTGAAGTGCCCGTAGAAATATCCAGTAGAG
>MDLA01000188.1:964-3661 GCA_001730015.1 Chromatiales bacterium (ex Bugula neritina AB1)
GCCGAATAAAGGCTTGTTGAAGTGTCCATAAAAATATCCAGTAGAGGTAACCCATTCTGTGCCTTGGTACTCTCCTCCAAGAACTATGTAGTTTTGTCGAGTAAAGCCATCCAGTGACTGTGTAATTGGCAAAATTATATCTGAATAATATCCAATTCCTTGAGCGGCATCATTGATTGGGTGGCTGGCATTTACTTTTGCGCTGGCATAAAAGTGATAAAGAACACCGTCCCTTATTTTTTCTAAACTTCTAGTTTCAAAATGACTGAGAAACTCGCAATAAATATTTTTGTTTTCAAAGCTCGTTGTTGTTGCAACTCCCATCTCGGCTCTATTCATTCGAGAATTCATCTCATCAACCTTCAGTTTTTCTCATCCTGGGGATTATATATAACTCAAGTTTCGGAGTTCAAATTGACATTTTCCAGCGCAGTCACTCATGCTCTATCTCCAGAGTCAGAGCGTCTAGCTGAAGACTCCGTATCAAGAATTCTTGTACAGCAGAGTCTATGGCAGTCATGATCTCTTTCACCGTGCACCCTAGATGTTGCGCCATCGATCTAAGCGTTCCTCTGACAATGGCTCGGAAATACTTCCAGAGCTGTGCCGCGAAACACAATGCATTCAATTGCTCTTGAATTGAATTTCGTACACTATCTACGGTTGCGTCCAAGCCGTCTAACTTTCCACTCATTAATATGAGGTAGCGAATAGCACATAAATGGATTGATGCCGTATGGGAGGTAAAGCTGATTGTCTGTTCTTGCAGGAATCCCAGGTGTTGCTTTGCTTCCTTAAAGTACACTTCAATACCCCATCTCAGTGCATAGGTCTCAAGTATTTTGGAGCTGCTGAGTGCTGTATCCGTAGATAGAAATAGTGCCCAGCTTTTTTCGCTGGAATCAGTATCTGATTCGATATGAGCGCCGCGTACAAAAAGTAGTTTCACACAGTGGTAGTCAGCTTTTGCCAATTTGCCTTTCTGCGTCGATAAATCTATTTGAACCTCTAGTTCGACCACTTTCCACGGGAGATTGCGTACCTTCAACCAGTTTTTACGAGCAACGTGCTGGTAGAGCGTTTTCGCATCCATTTGATACCATCGTCCTTTGAGTTTGACGCGATACTTGAGTTTGTTCTTCTTCATACGCAAGATGGCGTTCATCTCTAGTGAAAGTGACTGTCGTATCATTGATTTATTGCCAAACCAAGCGTCAGCGACAAGGTAATGTGCGCGAATTCCAGATCGTGTCGCCCGACGCAACATGCCCTCGGCCATTTCAACCTTCGTCTGCTCACTGGCTTTCGCATAACGCTTGGCGGCTACACTTCGTCCATCCTGGAAGGCTTTTCGCTGCGGTTGGACTTTCTTATCGCTGATAAATATCTGCGAATCCAATGGTAAGAACGTATCCTCGCTAGCCAGGCCCAGTGTTAATACCTGCTGACCCATTACTTGTGTATTGTTGGTATGATCGAAATGGCTGGATACCGCCTCCATCTTCTTTCCACGTCGAGCCTTCACCGAATCATCCAACACGAATGTTCGAATCTGGGTCGATTCAAGGTTGTGACGGTCATAAACCTTCTTGGCCACCTGAAGATTGAATTCGCGCCAGTTGATATCCTCACGTTTAAGCGTATCGTACAAACCGTCCTTATGGACATCAGCGAACAGTTGAATAGACTGTTCTGAAAACTTCGCAATAGATCTCACGTGTATCCATTTCCACACCAGTAGCAGATAGACGATAGTGACGATGTCGGTACCGCTGCGTTTAGAAAACCCACAGCGCTTAATCAAAACATTAAAACCAAGAGTTTTCCAAGTGTCGGCAAACAAGTTATCTACAGGTGAGCGCTCATCTTGAAGCATGTCCGCGATTAACGGTGGTAAGGAATCGGATTTTGTGACAGAATTTTTCATGAGCTTTGTGTTGGTTTTAATGTTGTTGGTTCGCACCTAACATTTTAACCGACACAGGGCTCGCTTGGTCTATATATTCAATGATTTGGGTTGCGCTTACTTCATTTTTCAACTCCGAAACTTGAGTTAAGATACTTGCCACTTCAGGTGGTGCCGCGGTTGTTGGCGGCACTGCGACTGCGTTAACAGCATCTGCTGCCGTGGCTGACAGCCACACCAAAACAGTTCCGGCATCTGCCGGACTTACCTATCCGGAACTTGCAAGCATCAGCGTCGAAACACGCGTTTCGGCAATTCACAATGACCTGGAGATTGTACTAACCAATACCGGCAGTGAGACTGTAACCATTACCCAGATGACGCCAACCCGAACCATAGTGGCTCGCGGTGAATTCAATTTTCAGAAACTTTTCGAAAACGGCCCGATATCACTCAAACCACAACAATCCATTAGCGTGCCGTTGAAGCACAAACCGGCTCAGGTAGCTGCACACTCGTCAGTCGGCGGGCAATCACTGGTTGATTCACTAAGCCGTTCGATCAGTATCGTGACGGAAGGCAATGCGTTTGCGAGTGTGTCGTTTGCAAATATGACTTCGCCATTTAATGCCCGTAGCACAGGCATGATAAGCTAAGTACTGCATTTGTAGCGTTATCTGTTTTAAACGCGCTACGCAGCTGCGAGCGCGTTTGGACCCTGATGTAATAGAACAAAAAGTGTAATGGAACAAACAGTGTAGTCACATGAGTCGACTTACTAAAGTGCTTCA
>MDLA01000189.1 GCA_001730015.1 Chromatiales bacterium (ex Bugula neritina AB1)
AGGTCAGATATTTTGATCATTAGAGGCGAATAGTTGTTCTTCTTTAACGAAAATGATCGAAATAGCTGACTCAAAATATCACATCCTCGCTACGACCCTCATTCTCAGACGGGCTCCGAGTGTCCAAAATACGCTGCAGTGAGTCGCGGGTCGTTACGCAATTCAGCCACCGTTCCTTCAGCTTTCAGATACCCTGACTCCAGCACAAAAAGACGCTGGGCGAGTGTCATTGCAAAATTCGCATTTTGCTCTGTTATTACCACCGTTGCACCAAGCTCATCGCGCATTCGCTTAAGCGCAACAGCTATTTCCGCACACACCTTGGGCGCCAGCCCGATAGTCGGTTCATCAACCAGAAGTAAACGCGGGCTTGTCATTAAGGCACGTCCCAGTGAGACCATCTGACGCTCGCCGCCGGACT
This sequence comes from Chromatiales bacterium (ex Bugula neritina AB1), assembly GCA_001730015.1. Taxonomy (GTDB): domain Bacteria; phylum Pseudomonadota; class Gammaproteobacteria; order Granulosicoccales; family Granulosicoccaceae. The sequence goes on from MDLA01000189.1 coordinate 422, forward strand.
GAGTGCTGGTTTCCTGATGCCGGCGCTCCTGCAACTTTGGAAACAGCTTATGCACCACGTCGAGGTTGCCTCTAACGGCCTCACGTGCGGTATAGGCACCGACCAACAGATTATCTTCAACTGACATATAGGGAAAAAGGTTAAAACGCTCCGGTGCGTAACCAACGCCGTTTTTCACAATTGCAGCTGTGCTCAAAGCGCTCAGGGAACTGCCTTCCATGCGTATATCGCCGGTTGTGGCAGTCAGCCCCATGATACTGTCAAGCAACGTCGACTTGCCTGCACCGTTGGCACCGACAATCGCGATAATTTCTCCTTTGTCTACCGACAGACTGACGTCATGCAGTGCCTGCGCTTTACCGTAAAATGCAGATAAATTCTGCAGTTCTAAAAACGGCATCAGGCGACCCCGAGGTAGGAGGATCGAACACTTTTGTTGCTCAATACCTCAGCAAAACTGCCTTCGGCAATCATAGTTCCATAGTTGATGGCAATAACCCTATCAACCAGAGGTTCAAGTGCTTTTAGATCGTGGCTTACGATAAGAAACGTCATTCCGTCATTACGCATTTGTTGAATCAGTGCGGCGATCTGCGCTATTTCTGCAACTGTCAGTCCCGCAAAAACCTCGTCCAGCAGCATCACCGACGTACCGGTCGCAATGGTTCGTGCCATCTCAAGTTTGCGCAGATCTCCCATCGACAGCTCACCGGGTATTTTATGAAAATCAGCCGCTGAAAAACCGACGCTAAGCGCCAGCTCAACTTCTTTTTCGCGCTGCGGATTTCGTCGAATCATTTGCCATAGATTGTTTGGCATCCGGCCCACACGAATATTTTCCAGCACGCTCATTTCTGCAAACGGACGCGGTACCTGATAGGTACGGCTGACACCTTGCCTGATACGCTCCGGTGTTGAATCGCGGCTTATATCTTTTCCATAGAGACTAATGGTTCCGGAATTCTGCCGGTACTCGCCCATGATTTGCGCAAATACGGTGGTTTTTCCAGCGCCGTTGGGGCCGATCAACCCCACTGACTGCCCCTGCTCGACTACAAAAGATAAATCATCCGTGGCAGTCAGACCACCAAAGCGTTTTACCAGATGACTAATCTCAAGCGGGCGACTCATGAGCGGGCCCCGTTGTTCGCACCGGGTATTATCGCATTCCAGCCACGCCTGAGTAACTCAATGATTCCTTTCGGCTCATACATATAGAGCAACAGCGCTATCAGGCCATAAACAAAATAGCGTTCCGCTCCCGGCAGATAGGGTCGCAGATACTCCAGCAGAAAGGTAAGAAAAAAAGCACCGATCACCGGCCCGATAATGGTCGATGCTCCTCCGATCAGGGCAGCGACAATTATGGTAAACAGAAAATTGATATCAAACAGCGCACGCGGTGCAATTGATCCCAGATAGTGCACATAAAAAGCACCACCAAGCCCGGCCACAAACGCGCTGGTCAGAAAAGCAAAGAGTTTCAGTTTGGTGGTACTTAGCCCGCTACCGCGAACCGACTCTTCATTCATGCCGACAGCACTCAGAGCGGTGCCTAGCTGGGTTCGCATCAACAGCCACATACTCAACGCCACCGCAAGCATCAGACTGACCGATAAATAGTATCCATTGACCGCCCCGCGCGTTAGCGTCTGCACCCCTGACATACCACGCGTACCGCCAGTGAGATCGGGGCGTATCACCTGTACCAGCTGATACGTTAACTCCATAAACGCCAGCGTCACCAGTGCAAAATAACTGCCTTTGATTCTGAGGGCTGGTAAAAACACAATAATGCCACCGATCATGGTCATGGCCACGGCAGCCGGAATAGCAATCTCTACAGGAACATCAAAGCGCTTGGTTAGAATAGCCGACGTATACGCGCCAATGCCAATTAGAAACGGATGGCCAAAACTGATATAGCCGGTACGCCCGGACAATACATCCCAGCTAATGGCAAATATCGCTAGAAAGTTGGCAAAAATAATAGTGCGCAATGTGCCCTTGGAGACAAACTCGGGGATCGCCATCATCAACGCAATAAACACTGCCCACAGCGCAAAATGAAACCAGCGCAGCCCCAGAGCGTTACCGGGCCCTGCTCCATAGTTGTTAGCAGAATGCACCACTAGTGGTCCATCCAGCTAATAAATGCGGATTCAGCGTGACTGTCTGCGTTCACAGCAAGGCGCACTTTTGAAGACATAGTTGTTCTACGTTTAATAAGTGCAACGCAGTCTGTGGGCGCAGACAGCCACGCCCGAAGCGAGCAAAAGAGCGGCCCCACAGCGGCGTTACAACTCTTGAAAAGGGAATGACCATTATCAGCGAGCTGTGCCTTGCTGTGAAACCGCTCTTTGGCTCTGAACCCGTAATTATTGGCTGGATGGACCACTACAATTCCTCCCGGCCAAACAGGCCCTGTGGCCGGATAATCAGTACGCCGATAATCAGCAGCATGGTAAACACGCCGCGGAGTTCCGGCGCAATCACCGCCACCGCTATAACCTCCATAAAACCGATAATGTGCGCAACAATCAATGTACCCATAATGGAACCGATACCCCCGACTATAACCACTGCAACGGCTATAATCAGTGGCGCTACCCACATTGACGGCGACAGCTGCGTATAGCTGGCAAAAAACACTCCGGCAGTCGCCCCCAGTGCGCCTGACAAACCCCAGGTAAACAGATTGATTTTATCGGGATCGACGCCTGAAATAGCGGCACCTTTGGTATCCATCGATACAGCCTGCATTGCTCTGCCCACATGGGTTTTACGCACAAAGCCATACAGTCCAAAAAGAATCACCCAGCTGCCGATCGTTGCAGCCAGCAGATTATAGGTAACCGATGCACCCGCCACCTGAACAACCCCGGGCACAATCGGTAATAGTATCTTGGAGCTGTCGCCATAGATGAAAATTACGCCAGCCTGCACCACGACAGCCAGAATCAGAGTGGAAATTTCCACCGCTACGTGATCGCCCTTAAGAGGTTTTACCAGCAGCCGGTATTTTAACAGCCCGAACAGGCAACCTACCATTGACGCCAGCAAAAGCCCCAGCGGCTTTGGCACCCCCAGCGTTTGCGATACAGTGAAATACACATAGCCACCAATCATCAGATAGGCGCCGTAGGCCAGGTTTAACACCCGCCCGACACTGAAAATCAGGGTAAATCCCATCGCGATCAGCGCATACAGACCGCTGAGCAGCAAGCCCTGAATGATTATCTGCATCATGTGTTATTGGTGGCTTTTGATCGAGGCTCAGTGCAGGCCGTGAGGATAAACAGGAAGACAGTTGCAAACAGATTTGAGCGCAACGTGGCGAGCGCTACAAAAATGCAGCGCTCCTGGATTTTATAGATCTACTTTTTGGTTTTAACCCAGCTTGGAACAGTGAATTCACCGGTCTTGTATTTTTCCGGGTAGACAACGGCACTGGAGCCGTCTTCATACCACTGAATAACCACCATAGACGGCGAGGCATCATTATAGGGCTCTGTTATGTCAAACCGCGCGTTATGCGGATAGGTTCGGCCGGTACGCGGCTCTATTTCATCATTACCCCAGAACGCATAGCGCAACCAGACTTCCCCATCGAGCTTCAGTGTGAGATCCTGCTTTTCCATTGCTGTCACCCAGGTATCATTATTGAATCCGCCGGCTTCCTCGGCGGCAGCCATTGCCTGCTTGACACCATGATACGCGTTAAAACCGTTAAAGTGCGGCATAACCGGCCGGCTTTTATATTTTGCCTGATAGGTATCAACGAATGCCTGAGAGACCGGATCAAGCTTAAACCCGACTGACGGAATAGGCGACAACGTGGAAATTCCACCCGCAGCACCGCCGGTGTCTTCCCAGAACTCCTGCCCGAGTGCAGCCACGTTGACACCGGTCATGCCCATGGGAACCTGCAGCTTTACATACTGCGATGAAACCACCTGCGAATTTACCGAACTAATCAGATAGATAAAATCTGCGCCGGTGTCCTGCGCCCGGCTAAAAAGCGGAGCGAAGTCATTGGTGGTTATGTCATAAACAATAGTTTCTTTGACTTCAATACCCGCATTAGGTGCCAGTGCATCGGTAACAAGGCCGCTAATCGCGCCGCCAAACGCAGTGTCTTCCTGCAGAATCACCACAGAACTCCAGCCCATTTTATCAGCCAGTACGTCTTTGCCAAAATCGATATAGAGCGTTGCGAGCGCTTCGTCCGAAGCAATATTCATGAAGTATGGCTTCATGGTTTCGTAGTCTTCCACAATCATATCGATAATACCGATATAAGAGGTCCAGGTATCGAGTGTCGGAATCTGAAATTCCTGCATACGCGGCAACCAGCCAAGCGAGACATCATCTATAGAACCGGAAATAATGAAATCCACCTCTTCGGTCTCAGCCAGATATTCATAGGCTTTGACACCCTCTGTGGGATCTTCGCTGGTGTCAGCCTTAACCAGCTCTATCTGCTGCCCGAGTACACCACCATTGGCATTGAGTTCCTCAATGGCAATTTCAGCGCCGCGAAGTGTGCTCAAGCCTGTATCAGATGATAATGACCCGATATAGCCCACCTTTATTTCGGCAATGGCAGTATTGGCCGCCAGTGCCGCTACTGCCATGGCAGTGAGTAACGTTGATTTTTTAAAACTCATTGACTATTCCCTCGTGGTTAAACCGGTAGTTGAAGTGTTCCGGTATAGCAGTATCGGTCTGCACTTCAGTCGTTAGTTGCAGGATATCAGCATTCAACTGCTGATTTTCATGGCGTAAAGCAATTTCATTGAATATCAAAACCTCCGTTTTTATCGAGAATCAGTGCGTCCGCCTCGATTTCGATCATCATACCGTCCATAGTCAATCCGGCCTCGACACCACACGTGACCGGATCAATACCCTTGAAAATTTCACCGTGCACACGCACAAATTCAGCAGCGGTTGTCATATCGGTAAAGTAGGCGCGTGTTCTGACTACGTGTTGCAGGCTCGCACCGACCTCAGCCATCGCCGCTTCAATGCGCTTAAATATATAGCGAGACTGAGCCTCGGTATCACCGGGGGCGTGCAAGCGGCCACTCGGTTCGATCGCTGTGGTGCCAGCAACAAAAACGAATGGCCCCACTCGTTTCACCCGGGAGTAGGCACCGATTTCTTCAAACCGGCCACCGGTTTTTATATTTTTAACAATCATCTGTGCGCGATCATTTAAGCATCATCATTTCAGGCTGGCCAGACGTTGCTCTATTGCCGTAGCGGCATTATTCAGTGAATTCTTTTCACTATCATCCAGGGTGATTTCCTCAACCCGGATCAACCCCTGCTCACCGAGTTCACACGGCACCCCGAGCACAACGCCGTTAATGCCATATTCGCCTTCAAGCATTACCGAAACCGGCACAGAGCCAGTACGCGCACCGCGAAGGTGATCGAGAAGTTCTATAGTTGCGTAGGCAGGCGCTATAAATGCCGAGCCGGTTTTTCTGAGTCTGACCACTTCTGCACCACCAGCCACCGCCTGCTCGGCACTGAGATTTATAGATGCGGCAGACAAATGAACGCCAAGCGGCCGGTCTTTGATTCGCGCCTGCGATACGATTGGCGCCATTTCATCGCCGTGAGACCCGAGTGTTATAGCTTCAACATCGGCACATGCCACTGAAGCTGCCTGTGCCAGTGCCTGTCGAAAGCGGCTGCTATCGAGTGTTCCGGCCATGCCCAGCACTTTGCTTCGATCGAAGCCGGTGACATTAAGCATTTCTACGGTCATTTCATCCAGCGGGTTGGTCACAACGATAACCACCGCATCCGGTGCATTTTCTTTTATTGCATCGGCCACCCGGCGAATAACACGGCGATTAATTTCGATTAAATCGGAACGCAACATCCCGGGCGTCCTCGGACGTCCGGCCGTGACCACTACCACATCAGCGCCATGTACATGGGTTAAATCGGTTGTGCCGTCGGCTATAGCCGCACTACGGGTAATGCCCGCGGCATGATTCAGATCGAGCGCAATTGATTCTGCCAGACCCGGAACCAGATCTATCAGCGTAATCTGCGCGCTGATATCAGCGTGTGCTGCCAGTTGTGCAATGGTGCACCCCACATTACCTGCACCCACCAGTGCAACTTTAGAAAAACGTTTTGCGGCTCTGGCGGCTGATGCTGCATGCGGTGCAACCCAGCGCGGTGAACGCCGATACAGCGACCGCCGCATGGCAGTTGCTCCATCGGTACGGTGCACCCACGGCTTCGGCAGCGGGCCATCGAGCAGTTTAACACCCAGGCGCGCGGCAGATTCTCTGGCAAGTGCGGTGACGATATCACCGGGCAGTACTTCAATCTGCAATAAACCACGACCATGCGCATCGGTCACATGCTCAGCGCCGATCACGCGCTTTTGTGTCGACGACGATGCCACTTTCAGACGCTCCGCCCTTCCATTGCATTAATCGCATCTGTCGCCGCTTCCACAGCCGCATTGACTGAATCTTCGGAGCCCGAAATAAACAACCGACCATATCGCCCGACTGCTCGCACTTCGACAATATCTATAGCAGCAGACTTTTCGGCTTCATTCGCGGCAACTGAAATATAGGCCGCCGGTGCACATTCTATAATTCCCAGTGTCTGCCCTGGAACCAGCAACGCACCCTTGCGCCACTTGTTCAGTAGCTGTGCCTGATACGGCTCAACCGAGGTAATAATCTGGGTGGATTCAATCGCTGGTTTCAGCCGGTCATTCATACTTGCACCCAGCTCAGCCAATATTGCATCGCGCGCGGCACTGACTTCGGCATTCGATGGCGAACGCAGAATAAAAAAACCGAACTCCCGTTCAACCAGTTGCGATGTTGCCTCCACTGCGCTGGCCTTTAACGCGCGGTCGATCAGCGTAAATACGCCATTACCCGGAGCCATCTCACCGATCAGCACGGTATCGCCCGACAACGGAACCGAACCCTGAACCGTTGCCCCGTTATAGGCAGCAAATTTAGGCTGGAGGTTGTTGATCTGCATCAACGCACGAATGGTTAGTTCATTGGACACCGGATTCCCCGTACTCATCAAAGATATCGCGCCAAGGTCGGCACTCATAGGCAACGCGTTTTATATTTATTAAATGCAGTGCGGTTACGTTATCTGAGGTTATAGAGCCGGACCACGTACCGGTACCAAGCATGAAGCTTGGCTCCAGATCGGTGGAGTACCCCATACCGCCCAGAATCGCCGGCGTATTCACCAGCACACGACCAACCGGTGTGGTACTGAATTCAGATACAACCGATGGTTCATCGCAATGAATAACAGCGCTATGACCCCAGCCCTCGAATTTTGCAATTGATTGCGCCAGTTCCAGACCGTGTTCTGTATCGTGCGCTTCATAGAATGCGAGCACCGGGTTGAGTTTTTCAGCAGACAAAGGCCGCTGCCAGCCGATTTCCGATTCTTCACTGACCAGGCAACGGGTTCGCGGCGGGATAGAAAAATCAGCACGCTGAGCCAGCACCTGTGGCGACTGACCGACATTGTCCGGATCCATCGCCTGCGCCCCGCGAAAGATAACCCGCGCCAGCCGATCTGCTTCAGCGCCGGTACAAAAATAGGCCCCTTTGAGTTTCAGCTCGTGGCGCAGCTCACGGGCGATCGATTTATCTGCAATGACCGCCTGCTCTGAAACACAGGCGGTACCGAAATCAAATGATTTAGAAGTAATAATCTGCTCAGCAACCTCTGCCAGATCATCAGCTTTGGATGCATGCACATAACACGGCACGTTACCCGCGCCAACCGCCAGAGTGGGCTTACCCGACGAATAGGCCGCACGGACCATCGCCGGCCCGCCAGTTGCCATGACGATAGAAGTTCGACGGTGCTTCATCAGCTCTGCAGTGCCTTGTATAGTCACCTGGTCCAGACACTGAATCAGGCCTTCGGGCGCACCCATTTGCGTCGCCGCCTCAGCCATAACACGAACCGTTTCAAGACCACACTCTACCCCTCGCGGATGCGGCGCACAGACAATGGCGTTACCCGCTTTAACTGCTGACAATACTTTAAATATAATGGTTGAAGTCGGGTTGGTAACCGGAATCAGAGCTGCCACCACCCCCATGGGTTCACCAATTGCCGCCACCTTGCTGGCATCGTCCCGCCAAAGCAGACCCAGCGTGGTGATATCTCGCAGATACTCCGCAACGGCCAGCGAGTTAAACAGGTTCTTGACGCGCTTATCTTCAATGTTACCGTAACCGGTTTCTTCTACTGCCATCTGGCCGAGGCGTCGCGCCTGAGGCTCTACTGCACGAGCCATTGCTTCAACTATGGCATCTATATGGGCGGTGTCAGTCCCGAGGAACTTCCGGTATGCAGCAAAAGCCGACTCACACGCCCGTCTGGCGGCTGCAACCGAACGCAGATCATCGTCCATTAGTGTCTGCCACGATTGAGTTGATCCAGCGATCTTCGCGCGGCGTCTATATCGGTGGTATCGACGCCCATGTGAGATAAATGTCTTCCGGATGTGCGGACTTCAGTACCGAGCACAGCACCGGCCAGCGTAATCAGCGATTGCGTTACCGGTACATCGATGCCGGCTATTTCCGATGCCGACTGCAGCGGCACCAGCGAGCCTATCGTCGCGCAACGTACCAGATTCCGCGCTGTAGCGTGGTCGGGCTGCGAGCGACTTCCCGCACCACGCAGGCTGCCTGCGCAGGAATCCAGCCAGTCATCAACCGATGGCATCGTGCGAACACCGAACGCCGCAGCTACCCGGCAACGCTCCTCTGCCAGCTGCTCTATAACCTGGCGGTGCTCACTGCCGATCATCGATCGGAAGGTTTCATTTTCGGCCAGCGGCACAGCGCCTTCCGGCAGACGTAGAGCAGCGTCTTGCAATGCAGCTCCGCCCATGATCAGAGCGGGTACTTCGATCAGACCGGATCCGTCAGCAAAGCTGCTTTGCGTGGTATTCTGCACCGCCTGTAAATTCGGTAGAAAGTTCTTTAAACCATCTATAATGTCATTGCGACCAGCCGGTAGCGTTGCCGCTGTCACCGCCGCTGCGGATTGCAACTGCAGCATGGTACCGCTGGCAGTGCTCCAGTAAGGCAGCCCCTGAATCTCTACCAGAGTAATATCTGCGCTGCATCCACCGACTCTCAGCAACCACGACGCTTCCACCGCCGCCATAGAACGACCGGGGGCGATAACCACACATTGGCCATCACGCAAATGATCCGCCAGCACCATGGCATATGTTCGCTGCTTGTGCACCGGGCCTGTCAGAAACACAGCCTCGACGCCTGCCACCGCCCGATCCAGCTCAGCAGTGGTTCTGATCGATGGAATGCCCGACTGATCTATAGCGTAATTTCCAATCGGCCCGTCACCTCGCAGCGCAATACTACCGCTGTCGCGCAGATGGCCGAGCTCTGCACCATAGGCGGAAAATAAGGTTACCTCGGCCCCGTGCGCCAGACACAGCGCTGCCAGTAATTGCGCATCATCACCGCCGCCCAGAATCGTCACCCGGCTGAATTGCGCAGGCGTTACCGCCGGGCTCGATGTTCGCTGTGCAGCGGCTTCGGCAAACTGCTGAAATGCGTTACTGTTCATCTGGAATCATGCAGGTGGATTCATGCAGGTGGATTCATGCAAATGGCTCAGGCAGATTTTTAATCTGCAGAGCCGCCATCCAGATTAGCCAGAATTCCTTCCAGTTCATCGTGCGGTCGAGGAATTACATGAACAGCGACTACCTCACCCACTTTGTTTGCAGCGACAGAGGCGGCATCGGTGGCGGCTTTCACCGCACCCACTTCGCCGCGGATCAGTGTGGCTATGAGGCCACCACCCGATTTACTCTGACTGACAATTGTAACGTTCGCGGCCTTCACCATCGCATCGGCAGCCTCTATGGCGGCAACGAGACCACGCGTCTCTACCATGCCCAGGGCCGTGTGACCATTTAAGTTTGCCATCTATTTAATCCTTCTGGTCGATGTCTTTTTCTTCGACACCTTTTTTTCGGCAACAGGTTTCGCGACTCGCCTGGCGCTGGATCTGTTGGTTGGAATGGTTAATGTTTCGAGGACCGCCACGACGGCCAGATCTACCGGCCTGCCAGCCAGAGTAACCGGAAGCCTCGCGGCACTGCCGCTTGCCAGCAGCACCAGATCACCGGGACCGGCAGAGCAACTGTCTGCCGCAACTACGCTTTTTTCTACAATAGTGCCGTCTGCATCTTCTATATCCGCTACCAGCAATACAACACCAGCCAACTGGCTATCTTTAATTGTTGCGGTAACCGTACCGGTGATCCGTGCTATTTTCATGGCAGATACCGGTAGCTGAGCTGGCCGTTGTCAGCCATTAGAAATTGCGCAGATAGCGATCTACTTCAACGGGTGTTACCTGAGCCTCTATAAAACCGACTTCACGCTCTGCCTGCTGCAACAATATTTCCAGTGCATCGTTACCGCAAACATCACTCATGAACTCTGATGCACGCGCTTTAGCGATAGCATCTGTGATAGAAACCGGTATAGCCTCGGCAGATTCGTCTTCATAGCCGTTGCCTTCAGTCATAGCTGAAGGCTGCATTTTCTGTTCGATACCGTCGAGCCCGGCGGCAATTTCGCAGGCCAACAGAAAATACGGATTGCAATCGGCGCTGGCATCGCGTTTTTCTACGCGCACTGCACTTGGCGAACCTTCTATAACACGCAAGCCAACAGTCCGGTTGTCGATACCCCATGAGGTATTGACCGGGCAGAAAGTATAGGGTTGTCTGCGTCGGTAACTGTTGGGGGTGGTCGCGCCGCTGAGCGCCATTTCCGGCATACGCTTTTGCAAACCCGCCAGATACTGCGTGCCAAGCTCACTGAGCTTGCCGTTGTCTGCAAATACATTGCTGCCATCTTTCCACAGCGAATGATGTGTATGAAAACCATTACCGGACTGCTCAAAGAATGGCTTGGCCATAAAGGTAGCCAATAGCCCGTGCTGGGCCGCCAGTTGCTTAACCAGCGAGCGGAACATGACAACCCGGTCTGCGGCCAGCAAGGCATCGTCGTAACGTATATTCACTTCAACCTGACCGGGCGCGTATTCCGGATTTGACTGCTCTATAGGAATACCCATTTCATTGATTTGCTGACGAATCGGGCCCAGCACGTATTCGAGTTCGGCTGCACGCGCCAGAGAATAGACCTGAATGCCCTGATCCGGTGGCTGCAGGGTTTCCGGATCGAGTAAATAAAACTCGAGTTCTGTTCCAACGCTGATCGAGTAGCCCATGGCCGCGGCGCGTTCAGTCTGCCGTACCAGCGCCTGACGCGGATCGATGGGGACCGGCTGGTGATCCATGCCTTCGGCATAGCCCAAACACATAGCCACACCGGGCTCCCATGGGCACGCGACCGGCTGTGTCAGCGGGAACATGTGCATATCGGGGTAGCCGTTTTCGAAATTGACGTAAGGGGTGTCCCAGACATCGCAGGTCATATCGATCGCTAGTAAAGCAATTGACAGCGCGTTGCCGTTTTCACAGATAGTATCCCAGTGGGTTGACGGAATGCGCTTGCCGCGCAGCACACCGTTAAGATCACCGACACCCATAGCAACGGTATGAGTACCCTCAGGCAGCGAAAATTTTTGTCTTGCCAAAACCTGCTCTCCTCTCTGTCTGACCGGCAGACAGTACGACACGGACAGACTCCCAGGCGACAACATTGCTGCGGGTCGCACTACAACGCCATCGTAGGCGCTACTGACAGGCGCCAGTGGCAAGCGTTTAGCCCGGCAATATTTCAGCTTGTTGAGTCACTGTATACAGTATACAGTACTGAAGAAACACACAGAGAGTCAAGGGGAATATTCGCCGTGGGCAAACCAGAGGCCATCGTAGTTGGCGCCGGCATTTCCGGTGTTATGACCGCATTGCACCTTGCACGGCGCGGTTTGCAGGTGGCACTTATAGACCGCTGGGAACCGGGTCATCCACGCGCATCATCCACCGACTACAATAGGGTCTATCGAGCTATTCACGGGCGCGACGAGTTCTATACCAAATGGGTGCGGGACGCGCGCCTGCGCTGGCTGGAACTACAGGAAGAAATCGGCCAGCGTCTCTACTATGAATGCGGCGCACTGATACTCGCCACCGAGGGTCACTGCCACTGGGAAGACGCAACCGCAGAAACCTTCGAAAAACTCAGCGTACCGTATTACCGGTTTTCACAGGAGGAATTGGCCATTCGATTCCCTCAGTTCGATGCATCGAATATTTCCTATGGTTTATATGAGCCAGAGGCAGGCATGCTGATGGCACACCGCTCGGTGATGGCCGGGGTCGAGTTGTTCAAGCGTGCCGGTGGCATTGTGCTGCGGGGAAAAGTAACCACAGACTCTCAGGAGCGACTGCATCTTGAAGGCAAGCCACTGGAGGCCGACCTCATTGTGGTAGCAACCGGCCCGTGGATGTCAGAGATGTTTCCTCGAACAATCAAACCTATCTCGACCATCGTCGCCATCAATGTACTGTACACCTCTACACCGGAAGGCAACACTCAGTTCGATCAGGAAAACATGCCGTGCTGGATCGACCATGGCGAAGGGTCGTTCGGCATGCCCTCGGTCGAAGGCCACGGTGTCAAGGCAGCAGTGGTAATTCCCGACAAAATAGATCTGGATAACGACGAGCGCCTGATCAAGCGCGCATCAATCGCACGCACTCGGCAATACATACAAAAGAGACTACCGGCACTCGCCAATGAACGCATTGTCGACTCCAAATTCAACCAGGTGATAATCACACCCGACACTCACTTTGTCGTCGACTGGCATCCGGAACACAGTAACGTGTTGTTCGCCGGCGGCTGCTCCGGACACTTGTTCAAGCACGGGCCAGTCTTCGGAGACTTCGTCGCCGGTGTCGGCGTCAGAGACTACGCAACGGCCGACCGCTTTAAAATTGCCGGTCGGCGCAAGCTGTCCCCAGCGGAGAGCCCGTCCGGTCGCTAGTAACGCCTTTTTTCCTGCAAACTAGTACAACCCCGCACACACCCTCCGCGCTTATCCGGAGTAAACAGTGCCGCACTATGGCAAAATGAGGTAGCGCCGCGCCGGGCGCACGCCGCACTTCCGTACCGCAGCTTATTAACCTCGCATCGACAACAAATGCGCACTGGATTGAAGCCATGAAAAACGACAACTTTCTAAAAGAGAATAACGCCACTCATATGTGGCACCCGATGGCGCATCCGGCGGACAGCCTGGCCAATTCACCAACCATTGTCACAGCCGCCAGCGGTGTGCAAATCACCGATGTCGACGGACACGAAACAATCGATGCGGTCGGCGGCCTGTGGAATGTAAATCTCGGGTTTTCCTGCCAGCCGATCAAAGACGCCATCAGCGCCCAGCTCGATGTACTGCCCTATTATTCTACATTCCGTGGCACCAGTAACGATGCCGTTATAGAACTGAGCTATATGCTAAGAGAATTTTTTGCAGAAGACGGCCTGACACGAGCGTTTTTTACCTCCGGCGGCTCAGACAGCGTAGAAACCGCATTGAGACTGTCCCGCCAGTACCACAAAATACGTGGGGATCACGGCCGCACAAAATTCCTCAGCCTGCAAAAAGGCTATCACGGCACCCACTTTGGTGGCGCATCGGTTAACGGCAACGCCAATTTCCGCACCGCGTACGAACCCCTGATGGCAGGTTGTTACCACATTCCAGCGCCCTATACCTATCGCAATCCGTTCAACGAAAGCGACCCGGAACGACTCGCACAGCTCTGCCTCAATGCACTGGAAAACACCATTGCCATGCAGGACGCCAGCACTATTGCCGCGTTTATTATGGAACCGGTTCTAGGCGCTGGAGGCGTTATCCCGCCGCACCCGAGTTTCATGCCCGGAGTGCGGGATATCTGCGACCGCCACGGAATTCTGCTCATCGCCGATGAGGTGATTACCGCATTCGGGCGCACCGGCAGCTGGAGCGGCTCCCGCCACTTTGGAGTCAAGCCCGACATCATGTGCACCGCCAAAGCAATTACCAACGCCTACTTTCCGTTCGGTGCAGCCATGCTCTCCGAAAAAGTAGTCGACGTTTTCGAAAGCGATACAAGCGGCAAAGCCTTTATCGGCCATGGCTATACCTACTCTGGGCATCCGGTGGGTGCCGCCGCCGCAATTGCCTGCCTTAAGGAAACTGAACGGCTGCAGGTACACAACAACGCAGCCGCACGAGGTAACGAGTTATTTGCCGGTCTGCAGGAGCTTGCCAGCCGCCACGAAATTATCGGTGATGTACGCGGCGGCGAAGGCCTGATGTGCGCACTGGAACTGGTTGCCGATCGTGCCAGCAAAGCCCCTATAGACAAAGCAGTAGCACTGCAGCTGCAGCAGGCAACCTATGAAGCCGGTGTGATGGTGCGGGTGTCCGGGCCCAATGTCATTCTCTCACCACCTTTGATACTGACAGCGGATGATACCAGCGCAATTGTTGCAGCACTCGACAGCGGCTTTTCGGCTTTATCCTGATCATTGTTCTATAATTTCATACGGCCTACTCTATGAGCAATCAATCAACGACCGCAAACTCTACGCCCGCATTCGATGCACAGGCAAAAGAGCGGCAACTCAAAGCAGAATCCGACAGCTGGAATACCACCATTGTCGAGGAAGCTCGTGAAGGTGACATACCCGTTATAGATATCGCCGACTACCTCGCCAGCGGCAGCGAGTGGGATCGTGCAGAGGTCGCAGCGCAGCTGAAAGCCGCCTGTGAAGAAACCGGTTTTTTTTCCGTCACCGGGCATCAGGTTTCGACCACCCAACTGAACACAGCATTTGAGAAAACCCGTCAGTTCCATGCACTGCCCCTGCAGGATAAAAAAGCAATCCTGATGGACAGACCCGACTGGCCGGTTGGCGGCATCGGCTACCTGCCAATAAAAAATACCAAATTACCAGCACGCGATACCGGCAATGTAAATGAAGCCTTTATCATCAAGTGCGATCACAAACTGGGTATGGACGACAACCAGTGGCCTGATCCTGCGGCAGCACCGGGCTTTCGAGAAGTGGTCACAGACTACGCTAATTCCATGCATCGTCTCGGTATGCAGATGTTGCCACTTTATGCAACCGCTCTCGATATGCCGCCGACTTTCTTTGATGAAGCATTCGACACACCGTTGTATCGATTGCGTATGACTCACTACCCACCCGTGGAGGGAGCATCCACAGCCGAGTTCGGTATCGCACCGCACGTCGATACATCCTTCTGCACTATTCTCGCCCAGGATCAGGCGGGCCTGTGTATTTTCAGTGAAAGACGACAGCAGTGGATAAGCGCACCGGCGCTGGAAGGAGCTTTCATTGTTAATACCGGCGAGCTACTAAAGCAATGGACTAACGACCGTTTTATTAGCGTAAAGCACTTCGCCAACAACAACACCGCCGATACATCGCGCTATTCTATACCGTTTTTCTTCAATGCCAATCCAACCTATAAAATGACGTGCGTGCCGAGCTGCTGTGGCCCCGACAACCCGGCAAAGTACCCGCCTATTTCCTACCTTGAAAGCCAGGGCGTGGTGCAGGGCGAATAGCAGCTCGCCTGTAAATAATAGAGTGGCGCTGCCAGTTCAGCCAGCGTCAGACTTTAGATCACAGATCGCACCTCACACACAGGATTTCACTACGTGATACCCGACGCCACCACGCTACTGGTAATAGTCATACTGGTCGCTCTTGTAGGAATGCTGATTGGCAGTATCGGCGTTGGCGGAGTCATACTGGTACCGGCACTGACCTGGGCAACCGATATCAGTGTGCATCTTGCTATATCCGCAGCCATGTTCAGTTATCTGTTCAGTGGCTTACTAGGCGCTTATCTATACTCACGCAAAGGCTCAATCCAGTGGTCCAGTGGCATCTGGCTGGCAGTCGGCGCTATGCCCGGAGCTTATCTCGGGTCAAAATTCATCTCCGGCATGCCCGACGACTCCGTCAAACTGGTTATCGCTGCGTTCGTTATTTTTGCCGGCATCAACACCCTTATACAACCAAAACACAATAACACACAGACCCCCGATCTATCCGCTTTCTGGTTAATTATAATCGGCGTACTTGTGGGTATTTCCTCGGCAATGACCGGCACCGGCGGACCCCTATTGCTTGTACCACTGCTCATGTGGCTGAAGTGGCCTGTGCTGACGGTAGTCGGCCTTAGCCAGTTTATTCAATTACCTATTTCTCTGCTGGCTACCCTTGGCAATGTTATGCATGGCTCAGTCGACTTCAAACTGGGCGCTGCGATTGCAGCTGTTATGGTTATCGGTGTGGCGATCGGCGCGAACCTCGCGCATCGACTCCCAGCTGAGATACTGCGAAAATTTGTTGGCATGGTGCTGGGTGTCGTCGGCGGTTGGATGCTGTGGCAAAGTATGGGAGCTTTTGCATGAAAGCAATCACCGACAGGCGCGCCGTTTACTTTAATTTTGTTGAGTCATCCCCTGTAATTTCTGCAAGGCCAACCTCCACTGACATAACCCGACTTTTATCGGGCTTGTTGACTTACAATCTTTTAGTTCCTCACGCTCAAATCAATGAAAAATGATATTTGATTCACAATTTCGATTGCCGACCCTAAACAATGGTGGTATATATGCCACCATATGAGAAAAGTTGTAGATACAAATGTGCTCGTGATGGCGCTTCGCTCAAAACGAGGAGCTTCTTTTCGCCTGTTGTCCGAACTTCCAGCGAAAGAATTTGACATCGCACTCACGATACCGCTTTACACGGAGTATCAAGATGTATTGTCCAGGCCTGAGATACTGGAGCTTGGATACACGGTAAACGACATAAGAGAATTGACTCGATACATATCAAGCATCAGTCACAAGCAAACGATTTACTATTTGTGGCGGCCTTGGCTTAAAGACCCAAAAGACGACATGGTGCTTGAAGCTGCATTCGCCTCTCAAAGCAAATATATCGTTACGTACAATTCGAAAGACTTCGTAGGCAAAGGCATTGAAAAATCATTTGGCATCAAGCCTGTCAACGTAAGAGAGTTTCTTATAGAAATAGGGAAAATAAATAAATGAGTACTATGACTGTAAGGCTTCCGGAATCTTTACATGAACAACTTAAAGAATTAGCCAAAGCTGAAGGCATTTCCATCAATCAATTCTTAGTCGTTGCAGCTGCCGAAAAAATGTCTGCTCTTAAGACTGTCGAATATCTCGAGACTGAGGCAAAACTTGCGAGTCGTAAGGCCTTCGAAAACGTGCTGTGTAAAGTACCGGATGTACAGCCAGAGGAATCTGATCGACTCTGAGATCTAACACTCAGCTGGCTATCAATGATCGGCATTCTGGTGGATCAGCAATAACCGATACTGACAATTATCGAACTGAACGAGTGTATTCAACTGCTGATCATCTACTGAATTAACGGCTAGCGACACTCGACAGCGTTATGCACAGTTCAAACAATTCAGATAACTTCTATCTCAGTACAGCGATAGCGGCTGATATGGTTATTGGTGTGGCGATGAACTCGAATCACGCGCCGACTCTCCGCCGCAATATTGCGGCAGCTTGCTAATGTGGTGCCGGGGATTTGTGTGGTTGGATGTTGCTGCAAAATCTGGGTATGTTTTCGTGACAGTAATTGCCACCTGGCACGATACCCAACCTTCTGTTCTTCTTGCCACTGGTATATCCTTGAGGCCTTTACCCTAATAAAATATCGACTTTTACCGGGACTGTTGGGTTGCAATAACATAACACCTTAAAATACAACCACTTAAAGAATATACTGCTGCAGAATCAGCCGATTAGCCGAGTCGGGGATTTGCGGTATATCTCTTGAACAGAAGATTCGGTATATCCCGTGAATAGAAGATTCGGTATAACATAACTCAAGTTTCGGAGTTCAAACTTGGCATAGGGGAGCGCTATGCCATTGAGAATATATAGATGAGAGGCCTTGCGCCTGTTAAAATGTTGATTGTCCAAGATCCACTA
>MDLA01000190.1 GCA_001730015.1 Chromatiales bacterium (ex Bugula neritina AB1)
TGGGATCTTCAATTTCACGAATTCCATTGCGAATCGTTCGATCCGAAATTCCAGTGGCAACAGCTACTGCCGTTACACCACCCCAACCAAGCGATCTTGCCTCGGCTGCCGCCCAGCGGCGGCGCCCTCGTTCATCAAGCTCTGGATAGACTGCGTCATACTTCTCGCGTATCCTCGTGATTCTATCTGTTTCGACCATGCAACTATAATCACACTGATTAAATGCATAGTCACTTTATAATTCGGTAACTTATTGTTACGCAGATCCTAATCGGCACTGATTGGTGAGGTCGACGGTGTTCGATTGCCAAGAGAAGAGCTTACGAAAAACGCCTACATCTTGTTGCCGCTTAAAGAAATTGCGCCCGAGCTTCAAGATCCGAGCACAGACAAGACGTTGAGTGAACTTTGGGATGAACGCTCTGAGAAAATGTCTGTACAAAAGTTATGGCGCTTTTAGCCAAATAATATCAAGCCCTGCGCTATTGAGTAGCTCATCTCTGCTGAGGGGCTTTACAGTCCCATTCTCTAATTCATTAGGCTTAAACCCTTTACCCATTAATATATCTATCAGTAAAGCAGGGTCTACTCCGCCCTTTTTCATATGCTCAGGAACAAATTCGCTGACAATACATTGCACTGATTCTAAGGTTTTCAAAGCACCGGAAAGTGCAAAGTACTCGTAGCCTTCTATATCAATTTTAATAAATTTTATCTTGCTGCAGTCGATATTACTTTCCGCGATGAAGTCGTCCAGCACTAAAGCTTCTACGTCTACGCTATCACTCTCATTAATTTCCAGTAGGGAATGTCTGCCCAGATTTTTGTTGGAATAGCGATACAGTTTTTTTTCCTCTTTT
Organism: Chromatiales bacterium (ex Bugula neritina AB1); assembly: GCA_001730015.1. GTDB lineage: Bacteria > Pseudomonadota > Gammaproteobacteria > Granulosicoccales > Granulosicoccaceae. Next base: position 861 of record MDLA01000190.1, read on the forward strand.
TTGTTAGAAAGTGCGCAGTTGACGGGGTGAATATTGTCTGCTCCATTAATTTCAATGTTATTTTTTAATAAACGGAAATTTAAGGGATCAGGTTCAAAGGCATAGATCTCGCTGCTACCTTGGCTGGCTTTTTGTAGCAGCAAGGAATACCAGCCAATATTGGCGCCATTATCAAGGCAGATACCATCGTTTATGTCGACGTGGTTGAGGATGTATTGAGAAATTTCGTTTTCGTATTCACCGTATTTATAGATATGGCGACCTATGACATCTTCAGTTTTGAATTTAAAGCGGGTTCCAAAAATATTTTCGCTTGCGATTAAGAATTCTCGACGAAAGAGATGGCGCAAGAAAATATATTTAAGTGATTGTATTGATTTGTTTGGCATATGCTAAAAATCCTGGTAATGGGTTAGGGGAAGTTAAGGGGTCAGAAAAGTTAAGGGGTCAGGTCTTACATTACCACATTTCAGTAACCGAGGTACTGCTTATGTCGCATCGAAGGGTCTGGCTCCAGTGGTCCGTAATCTTTGCTAGCTCTCAAATCATAACCAATACAAGTCATAACCAATACTGGAAAGTTAAGGGGCAATTCTATTGTGATATTTGGATTCCATATATAAAACGTTTCCACCCTTCTGTATTCTCTGGTCAGTTCCCCTTTCCTCAGACACCGTTTCGTCGCCGCTATCGCACCTGATACGTTGCCCTGATTGGTAAAGTTGAAATTCACCGCTATTGACGCAAGGACCGATATAATATTGAATTGTAGCGGCTATGGTACTGATCTAAGATGGTGCTCTGTTGCTGCTGTTTTATCAGGGTGTAGTCAAAATTATGTTCCAAAAATGTGGGCTTTCTATAAAAATGAGACAAGGCTCAGGTCAGTTTTACAACATAGTACTGTTGATTGTGAGTGAGCAGCGGTTGTTATGGTAGGATGGTATTGGTAATTGTGTAGTAGAAGTGCAGAGGTAGAAGTAATACCAAGTCGTGCGAGAGTGCAGTACGAAAAAGCGTTTTATCACGTGATGAACAGAGGTAGGGGCAGGCGTTGAATCAATCATGGTGATGAGTCGGCATTATCTTCTTGCTGTTCTTTCTCTACAGCACGATCGGCATAGCGTTTAATATACTTGTAAAAAGTGCCGTTGGCATCGTTCCATGCGATCACTAGGCCTCGCCATCCATCGAGAAAACCACAGCGAATAATATAGCCTTTGATAAAGGCGATTAGGCTACGCAGCACAATGATTGTTGGGTGAAAGGTTTTTGAAGACTCTTTTCTGCGAATCTCGGTATAGCGGTCAATTTTAACAAGGAATTGGCCAAGCTCCTGAACGGCATTGTGCTTAATGGTGCCCCTAAAATATTTCTTTTGCGAGTCGCTATAGGCAATAACCTTTTCATGCACTGGACTGTCATTAAAGCCATGGGCTTTACGGTTAAATAGCCGAAGTAGCCAATCTCTTGCCCAACTGCCATGGCCTGCATGCCTCCCCATTAGATAGTTATCTCTAAGTATCCAGCCTGCTATATTGTGACTACCAGGTTGCCAGGATCGTAATTCCTCCAGTAGGTGGCCGCTGATGCACTCGTCAGCGTCGAGCGACAGCACCCAATCATGGGTAGCAGCATTTACCGCCTTTTGTTTGGTCTTTCCAAAGCCTTCAAATTCACCTTGATACAGACAGACATTGCTGTATAACTTTGCTATTTCGGGGGTTTTATCGGTTGAGCCATTGTCATAGACCACCACTTCTGAAAATGCGCTAACAGACTCTAATGTTCTGGCAAGGGTCTTTGCGGAGTTCTTGCAAATAATAACGACGCTAATCTGATCGAACATGATAGTCGAGCTAACTCTCAGTGATTAATTATTGGAAGCATAAACGCTATTTTCCGCATTCACCAGGACTAAGTCCCTGCAAAACAATAAACTACCGAATATACTATATATACGGCTGAATTCGATAGTTCCATTCACCGTGAAATGCATCTCGCTTGATTATAACCTCTCA
>MDLA01000191.1 GCA_001730015.1 Chromatiales bacterium (ex Bugula neritina AB1)
ACATGTGGCAGGCGAAATCTCACGCACCTGAATGATCCTCGCTACGTCCCGGTTTATGGACGGGCACTAGTTATCGGTTCATCAGGCACAATCCGATATTATTAACGTCATAAACCCGACTGCATTGCCAGGAATTAACCCACAACGCAATCTTCGGAGAATCCCGTATCAACTTCGTATAGCATGCGCTACTCCAGTTCATCTCATCAGTTTCTCTATGTTCAGTGATAGCTACAAGCAACAGTTTGTCAGGGCCAGTCAAGCCCTTGATCAAAAGACAAAGCCCCCTTCATCTCTTGGAGAGCTGGAGCAGCTCGCCGCTCAACTGAGCGCAATCCAGCAGACACTGGAACCTGTTATTTCCACCGGGCGTACGCTGATTTTCGCTGGTGACCATGGTGTAATTGAAGAAGGTGTAAGTGCTTACCCGCAGGAAGTGACGCACCAGATGCTACTGAACTTCGCATCGGGTGGCGCTGCTGTAAACGCCTTGTGCAAAGCAAATCATATGGAACTGGAAGTAATCAACACCGGCGTAATCGGCGAAGCAGTCCCGGGAGTCCTGCACGAGAAGATAGCCGACGGAACCGCCAATATAGCAGTATCAGCAGCCATGAACGAAGCACATCTGCAGAGCGCACTTGATATCGGCCGCCGCGCGGTTATCAGGGCCAGCAGCGACAATATACCTCTGCTGGCAGTCGGTGAAATGGGCATTGGCAACACCACAGCAGCCGCGGCTATAGTTTCCGCACTGACGGGCGCACCTGCAGAAAGAACCACAGGCCGCGGTACCGGACTGGATGACGCTGGCGTTATGCACAAGCGGCAGATAGTCAACCGGGCCTTGACGTTACATAGCGATCGCGAACCATTTGCTGTTTTACGCTGCCTTGGTGGCTTTGAAATAGCAGCAATGACCGGGGCGATGCTGGAAGCGCATGAACACCGGATATGCGTTATTGTTGATGGCTATATAGCTACTGCCGCTGCACTTGCCGCTGTTGCAAGTAAGCCATCAAGCAGAGAGAATCTGGTTTTTTCACATCAGTCCGTTGAGCCCGGCCACCGAATTGCCCTTGAACACCTTCAGGCCCGGCCGCTGCTACAGCTGGCATTACGTCTGGGCGAAGGTTCGGGCGCTACGCTTGCAGTACCTCTTTTGCGCAGTGCTGTCGCCATTTTACGTGAGATGGCAACATTCGAAAATGCCGGTGTTGATCGTGAGTTGTAGTCGGGTAATTTATAGATCATGAGTAAGCGACTAATAAAGCATGCGCAGATTAATCGCTATTTCATTGCGCAAATGTTTCTGACCCGCCTGCCAACACCAGTTGCCGTGCAGTGGTCAAAGCACGAACTTGCAGCAAGTGCCGGTTATTTTCCGGTTGTCGGGTTACCGGTAGGTATTATTTCATCAATTGCATGGACAATTGGCTATTACGGCTGGTCGTCTGCGATGGCTGCATTGTTTGCAGTGGTCGCTGCAATACTCGTCACTGGTGCTTTTCACGAGGACGGCCTGGCCGATTCTGCCGACGGGCTTGGCGGCGCTTTTGAGGTGGATAAAAAGCTTGCCATCATGCGCGACAGCCGCATAGGGACCTATGGAAGTGTTGCACTTCTTCTGGCAATCTCAACCAAAATAGCCGCAATATCTCTATTAACACCCGATACTGCTATAACGACTCTAATCGGAGCTCATGTTGTCGCGCGCTGGACATCTCTGCCACTTATCTATAACAACCACTACGTGCGGGAACAAGGAACAGGAAAACCATTCGCTGCGGAAATTACAAAAAACCAGGTTATTGCCAGCAGTATTTTCAGCGTACTCATTGCTGCGTTGTGTTTCGGTTTCCTGCTGCCAGTGGTAGCTGTGGCGGTATTGGCTGGACTGCTTTTCGCACAGTGGTACTCGCGTTTAAAGCTCGGAGGGATAACCGGTGACATACTAGGCGCGATCAACTCGCTAACTGAGGTACTGGTGTATCTGGTTATTGCAGCAAACTGGACAACTCTATAAACCAATTGATCATCCGCCCCAAAATTAACTGAGCGCACCGCTGGCTTTCAATAACGCAAGCTGACTATCACTATAACCAAGTTCTGCCAGTACCTCCACGGTATCACTTCCCGCGGCTACAGCTGGACGCGGTGGCGGTAACGGTGTTCGCTCAAAGCGAGGTGCCGGAGTGGCCTGCAGGCAGGTATCAGGGTTCGAAAATACATTTCTGGCAACGTTATGAGGGTGAACGCGCGCTTCTGCGAATGTCAGCACCGGTGCGACACAGGCGTCTGAATCCTCGAATATTGCTACCCACTCGGCACGCGACCTTGACCGAAAATGTGCCTCATAGCGGGCATGCATATCAGGCCAGTGAGCCTTATTGTTCTGTATTAAGCAGTCACTTTCCGGTAAACCGGAGAGCTTGACCAATTCAGCAAAAAACTGCGGCTCTATTGCGCCGACCGAAAGGTATTTTCCGTCAGAGGTTTCATAGCACCGGTAATACGGTGCTCCGCCATCAAGCATATTATCGGCACGCTCTTCAGTCCACGATTGTTGAGACAGTAGCGTATAGAGCAATCCCATCATCGCTGGCACCCCTTCAATCATGGCAACATCCACCACTTGCCCCACGCCGGATAAGCTCCGCTCAATCCAGGCACTGAGAACGCCCATGACCAGAAACATTGCACCACCGCCATAATCGGCGGCAATATTCAGTGGCGGCGGCGGCGGGCTCCCACGTTCGCCTATTGCATGCAGCACTCCGGTAAGAGCAAGATAGTTGATATCGTGCCCGGCAACTTTCGCCAGTGGCCCATCCTGGCCCCAGCCTGTCATTCGACCATAGATTAGTGATGGATTGAGTTCCAGGCACGGCTCTGGTCCAATACCGAGTTTCTCCATCACTCCCGGGCGAAAGCCTTCTAGCAGTACATCAGCTTTAGCAATGATAGCTTTGGCTGCTACCAGCCCCTCGCCATTTTTGAGGTTCAACGCAACGGAGCGTTTATTTCTTCGATTTATTTCTGCCTGATTAACCGTGCGCGATTGACGATCAATAATAACGACGTTCGCACCGAGATCTGCCAGCAATTGTCCGGCTAGCGGTACCGGGCCCAACGCGGCCATTTCAACAATGGTCAGCCCTTGCAATGGTCCGCTAACCGGTCTTCCGTTAGTACCTCTGATAGTTGCCATACCTAGCTACTTTTCACACAGAGAAAGCCGGCAAAATTATTCCACTGGAAAAATGTTTCGACAATTTGAAATCCGTTGCGCCGGAACAATTCAATATTCTCATCCAGCCGGTAAGGAATCAGAACATTCTCCAGCGCCTCACGCTTTCTGGTTATCTCTGCTTCAGAATAGCCATTGCGACGTTTAAAATCGTAGTAAAAATCAATAAAAAAACGATTCATGTTGGAATCATTAGTTAGAACTTTGTCTGTTACGATCAACACACCGCCGTCAACCATCGTATTATAAATTTTTCGAATCAGCTGATCGCGCTTAAGCGGCCGTACAAATTGCAGCGTCCAGCAGATTGTCACCACACTGGTATTTATAAGCTCGACTTCTTTTAAATCTCCATTTAAATCCCCGGATTGCACTGCAACAACCCGGGCTTTCCCGGCACTCTCAATATTACTACGCGCCCGATCCAGCATGGCGTCTGAATTGTCATAGCCCACCAGAGTGCCGGCCTCGGGAACCGCTTCTGCTATACCCAGTAACGTAGTTCCAAGAGAACAGCCAAGATCAGCGATTGATGTTTCCGGAACCCAGAATCGTCTGGCTATCTCGCGGATCAGGTTCTGTTGCTCTTCGTAAAGCGGAATACTCCGGGCCAGCATGTCATCAAAAACCTCGACAACCTCGCGGTTAAAAACGAAATCACTCGTTCGCTTTATATCATTAACGAAAACCTCGTCCCGACTCATATTCTCTTTAATCCGTTCATCAGCGATCGCTGAAGTTTTGAGCTTGTTTGAAATTATATGCCTTCATGATAAGCTTCATTCAATGTATCAGATGTGAAACGGAGAGTAGCGTGTTCAGCTATTCCAGACTCAAGCACCGCTGCAAGCGATTTCGTTATTACAACGAAGCACGCCACCCCACTTTGTTCCGAATTTATGATTTTGCCCTGGTGCCTTCGCAGCTGTTTATCGTAGCAATTGCTGTCTGGGCGGTAGTAGATCTATATCAGTCACGCTACTCAGCAACCGCGCACTACGAAAGATATAAGGAACGCCATGTATCTGGCAGCGACAGTATCATTAATTCTAATCGACACCCAATCAATAGTGAATCTATAACTAAAGATAATACAAAACAAATCAAAGTAGCTGGCAACAAACCACAGCCGCTGGAGATTACGCCATTTGACAATACGACCAAGCAACTGAGCGCGAGCGTAAATTTATCCGATCAATCAATCATTGAGCGCCGTAGTCCGGTTGTGATCACCACGGAAACCAATCGACCAGCGGAAATCCAGCCTGTCCCAAGCACTGACAACGCAACCGCCAATAGCGAACTTCCGGGCACTAAGGTGCTCGACGAGGGTTGGCTACTGCAACAACCACACAATCATTTTGTTATTCAACTGGCTTCATCTTCCGACATTGTTTTATTAGAACAGTACGCCAAGGATATTAGAATACCTGCGCCGGCAGTTATCTACCCTTTCAAGCAAGCCAATACGCAGAATACTCTCTATGGCCTTTCCACCGGCAATTATTCTTCACTGGATCAGGCATCAAAAGCAGTCGCAGCACTTGATACCGAGCTGCAGAAATTCGGCGCCTGGATCAGACAGGTATCCACACTACAGCAACTGGTTGGCGAGTACAGTACCGACCTTGCTCACCAGACTGCTGCTTCACGCTAACTCGTGCCCATCCATAAACGGGGGCTACTGCGGATCCTTCAGGACACGCGATCTTTCACCGAGCGCATGTAGTTATTTAGAATGACTAAACGCCCGCATGTGGTAGGAGAAATCTCACGCACCTGAATGATCCTCGCTACGCTCTGGTTTATGGACGCGCACTAACTCGTAACGAAAGAAAAAAGCAAACTGCGAACAACCCCTCCCCAATGGGTCAATAACTCACATTCGGCAAAATATCGAATCAATACACGACGTTTTCACCTCTTTGCATTATCGCTGGCGAAAATTTATTTTTCTTTACTTACAACAAGTTGTTTCCATATGGCTGAAAAACATCGTCATATTGGAAATTAATCACAGACCTTTTGTTACATTTTTGAGACAATCGCGCTCTGCCATTTTTTATCAGGACTTAGTTAATGAAACGGCTCACGCCAGTCATCCACAGTATTCTCGTCGGATGCGTTTTTCTGGTTGCAGGATGCGGCTCCGGTGGCAACAACGATGGACCAGCTATTGCTGATGATCGCGAAATCAACTCTGCCCAGTTGCAGCAGGCGAGCGAAGTCACCACCGCCAGTAACACACCATCTAACCCACAACCCCTGGTCGATGGACCATCCGGAATTACGGACCTGATTCTGATCACCGGGCAATCAAATGCTCTGGGCTCACAGACAAGTTTTGACCCGCAAAAGGACGCACCTGTTAATCGCTTTTATGCCTACACCGACAAAGGCTGGCAGCGCGCAACATTGAAGCAGATCTGGGATCGCGGCTGGCACCCGCGTACAAGCCCTGATACAGACCCGCACAACAATTTCGGTATGCATTTCGGCAAATCCATATCTAAAAATCTCTCCAACCGCGTTGTCGGTATTGTGCTGGTTACTGCACCAGGTGAGGGCATTAGCCACTGGGATTACAACGGCGATTTTTACAGAAAGTTACGCAACAAGGCCGTAGCTGCCTTAAACGAGCTACCTCATAAATCCAGCTATGATGGTATTCTATGGCACCAGGGTGAAACAGACTGGACGGCGACTGGCAGCGACGATGTCGATTTACGCGGCACTGAGATTCACGATGACTACTACAGCACTAAACTGCAGAGTCTGATCACCAACCTCAGAAATGAAAGCTGGTTCGACTACAGTCGACCGTTCATATGCGGCGAAACTGCTCGGTCTCCGGTCAACACAAGACTAATGTCACTAAACCGGGATGACGACTACTGGACCGCCTGCGTTGCCGGGTCGGGCTTGCCGACTTACGATGAAGCTCAGGTACATTTTACCGCTGAGGGCCTGCGTGAGATTGGCAACAACTACGCACAGATGTATATCCAATTGCGCGGCCTGTCAAACAACTAGGTGGCTTTCCGAGAATGAGGGTCGTAGCGAGGGTGTGAGGTTTTAGGTCAGATATTTTGATCACTAGAGGCGAATAGTTGTTCTTCTTTAACGAAAAAGATCGAAATAGCTGGCCAAGAGATCGCCTCCGCGGTAGATCTTCATTCTCAGACAGACTTTTAGACTTCAAACCTACGACGACCAGCGAAATAAAGCAGCACAAAAAAAGGGAAGGCTTCCTGCCTTCCCCTCATATCATCCGTAAAAGCGATATCTTCCCTGATGTGTGGCTCCTTCCCACGCCTCTAGTATCAGCCAGGTTACCACCTGTATTGAAGCTGGCTAGTACCACCAAAAGCCGGTAAAATTACCGCTGCTCACCTTCGCAGGCGCGCTTCATCGCCTGAGACAACGATCACCTCCTACTATCTTCTGCGAAAGGCAGTTAACTAATCCTGGCATCTTTACAGCAAGCCGCTATGTCACGGGCCTGCCAAAGCAATCCTACTGAATCGCCTGGCTTGAACTCCTGATGAATCTACTCATAGCCAGCATGCCCATCGTCTGCTCGACATTGGCTATTCTGGCATTTCGTCACACAGCATTGAGGGCAGGCCTGCAAGGGCTATTCTTTACCGTGGGAATAATACTGCTCTGGCCGCCATTCAGTCTGAATACCACGGACTTTCTACAAGCAGTTACCGCTGGTCTATACAACACCCTCAACGTCAGCTACGTTTTGCTCGGTGGCGTTTTTCTATTTCAGGTACTGGACAGAGGAGGATCACTCGGCACCATTGCCGATTCCTTCGCCAGCACCATTACCGATCCGCAGCACAGTCTGTTCGCCATTGTATTCGGTATCAGCGTATTTTTTGAGTCTGTCACCGGTTTCGGCGTCGGGATTGTAGTTGTTGCGCCACTGCTGATTGCTCTTGGCTACCAGCCTGTGCAGGCAGCTGTGCTGGCACTTCTGGGTCAATGCGCGGTACCCTGGGGGGCTCTGGCTGTCGGCACAACACTAGGCTCTGAGCTATCCGGCGTAACCGGACACAGACTCGCTGAAATATCCGTCTTTATAAGCTATCCCTACCTTTTGCTATGTGGCACTGTAGCTTTACTAGCAAGCGGTCTATGGAATGGACGCATCAGGCAAGTACTCTGGCTGGTATTTTACGTAACCCTGCTGAGCTTGCTCCTGTGGATTTGTTCACTAACCCTGGGAATCGAGCTCGCTGGCTGTGTTGCGGGATTACTGCTTACAGCAGTGGCGGTATTGATCAATAGAAACAGACAGCAACCCCACGCGCTCGCGCAGCTCGCCACCGCAATTATCCCGTTTGCGATTCTAATGACGGCGTTAATTATCACCCGGTTCTACCAACCGGCCGCCGACCTGCTGCAAAGACACGCGGTCACTTTCGGAGACTATAGAATTGAGCCTTTGTATCACCCGGGTTTTTGGCTGATAGTGGCAGCACTGAGCGGCATTGCATTTCTGACTGCGAGCAGAAGCCACTGGAAAACTGTTATCCGCGAATCAACACATCAATGGCTGATGGCATCACTTGCTGTCGGCGGCTTTCTACTCTTCGGTCAACTGATGAAAGACGCAGGCATGACACAGCTTATTGCGCAGGCGATAGCGAGCGCCGCCGGTCCCTACTATGCTGCAGTAGTTCCCGTAATCGGGGGATTGGGTGGTTTTCTGACCGCCAGTAATGCGGCTTCAAACGCTCTGTTCATGACATTGCAAACCAGCGCCGCCAGCCAGATTGGCTTGCCCGTTGATGTTACAGCTGCCGTTCAAAACACTGCAGGCAGCAATTGCAGCATGGCTTCACCCGGGCGCCTGGTGTTCGCTGCAAGTATCGCCGGAACGCCCGGCGCGGAAGCAGACTTGCTGCGGCGAATAATGCCTGTCGCAATGGCGGGTGTACTCGTGCTTATGCTGATGTCAATACTGCTGATGTAGCAAACCTGTGGTCCACCAGGCTATCTAAAATTCATCGAATGTTTTCCACTCAGGTGATGCCCGCGCCGGTAATGCTATAGTTGGCCAACCGAACACTTACACGATGGCAGGAAAACAGTCAGCATGGATCCCCTCCCGGATACACTCAAAAAAACCAATTCCCCCGATCACAAAGAGGTGCCGCTAACAGGCTACACTGATCGATTATCGGCCAGACCTGGTGAAACGATTGAATTTAAGGTTTCCTGTACCACCAAGGCTACCGAAGTTACCGCCCGACTCATGCGGTCAATCTGCGCAGACCCCAACCCGGCCGGTCCCGGCATTATCGAGCAGAACACCAACATTTTGATCGAACCATTTCCTGCACGTTATCAGCCGTTCAATCCAGGCTCTTATGCCATAACCAAAAATGCTATCCCTCTATCAGGTCCAATTATCGAACTCTCCGCAACTGTCTTCCCGACCTTGCACAAAGCATCTGAGCAATGCCTGATATATACCGCTGGTATCGCTTTAAGCATTGACGAATGCGGGCACGCGGTACTCTCTGTCGCCGGTAGAACGGTCTCCAGCGGCTATAAACTACCCTTGCGCCGCTGGTCAGCCATTCAGGCGATTGTCGACCGGGTGTCATCTATCGCAACGATTGAAATCAAGTCAGATAACAACACTGTTGCCGCTGCAAGTGAGCACCCAATAGACATGAACTCTCTAGATCTGGCATCTGCGTCGGAAACCCTGTGTACTATCGCTGCCAGACCAGAATCAAACGACTTTTCCGCCACCGAAATCAAATATCATTTCAACGGTAAAATAGAAGCCCCGAGATTGCGTGAAGCCACAGAAGCAGGAGATTTCAGACTAGTTGCTGAATGGAACTTCAGCCGGCAAATTTCAACCACAACCGCGCTGGATGACGGCCCGCATGCAGCTCACGCGGCTTTAGTCAACCTTCCAGCCAGAGCGGTAACCAGCTCAAAATGGGACGGCGGTGAAATGTGCTGGAGGCATGCCCCGGACCACTATGCCGCCATCCACTTTCACGATGATGACATCGTCGCTTTTGACTGGCAAACCGACTTTACCTTCACGGTACCACCGGAGATGCCTTCCGGTGTTTATGTCATGCGTATAAAAGCCGGAGACAACGAAGATGCCATGCCGTTCTATGTCTGCCCACCTGTAGCAAGCCCCGCTAGCAAGGTCTGCGTACTTATCCCGACATTCACCTATGCCGTCTATGGAAACCATGCACGCCCCGACTGGAACCCTGACTGGCATGAGCTCAACAAAAAGCGGAATGCCTACCCCTGGAACCCCGCTGAATATCCGGCCTATGGTCAGTCAACCTATAATTTTCATAGCGATGGCAGTGGTATTTGCCATGCTTCACACGAACGCCCACTATTCAATTTAAGGCCCGGCTATATAACCTTTGGCCAGGCGGAATGCTCGGGTCTTCGACACTTTCAGGCCGACAGCCACCTGATCACCTGGCTACACAACAACAATATAGATTTTGACATTATCACAGACAGGGAACTGCACAACGAGGGCACCGCCTGCATTGAGTCCTATCAGGCACTATTGACCACCAGCCATCCCGAATACCATACACCACAGTCACTTCAGGCACTGACAGATTACCGGGATCAGGGCGGCAACCTGCTTTACCTGGGCGGCAACGGCTTCTACTGGCGAATCGCACTGCACAAGGAAAACCCGAACACAATAGAAATCCGCCGTGCAGAAGACGGCATCAGAGCATGGGCAGCTGAACCCGGAGAATACTATCAGGCTTTCGATGGTGCCTACGGCGGCCTGTGGAGACGCAACGGGCGACCACCTCAGGATCTGTGCGGGGTCGGCTTCTCGGCACAGGGACAATTTAACGGATCCTACTATCGACGCAGAGCAGTCAGCGATGAGCTTGCATGGGTATTTGAAGGCATCGATGAGGAAATCATCGGCGATTTCGGGCTCTGTGGCGGTGGCGCAGCCGGGTTCGAACTGGATCGTGCCGATACTCGTCTGGGCACCCCGGAAACAGCAACCATACTGGCCCGTTCAGAAGCCCACGGTCATGATTTCATTCTGGTTCCCGAAGAAATGCTCACCCACATCACTACCCTTCCCGGCGCACCAGCCGAAGACTTGATTCACGCTGACATGATCTGGTTTGAAGCACCTGGTGGAGGCTCGGTATTTTCGGTAGGCTCCATTACCTTTTGCGGCTCACTGCCACACAAAAATTTTGACAATAATATTTCGAGACTATTGCTCAATGTGGTAAATCACGTTCTGGCACCGGCAGAATAAATATTATATTGAACTGATTGTCTTACAACTATCTATTTTCCAGAGCTATCAGAGGCAGTCGTCAACTGACGAACGCCTCTCAGCCTGCCTATCTAACGATCAGATTCTAGCCACTCAATGCCCTCGGCAACCACAGCGCAAACTCAGGCACCAGCATCACAATAAGCAAGCCGATAATCTGTAAAAAGATAAACGGGATCACAGCGGCAAAAATCTGTTGCAGTGTGATATGCGATGGCGCAACCGACTTCAACCAGAAGCATGCCGGCCCAAACGGTGGTGATAGAAAATAGATCTGTATATTCATCACAAATAAAACTCCAAACCAGACAGCCGCCCAGTCCGGCTCAAGCCCTAACTGCGGGGCAAGGTCTCGTATTACGGGGGCAAAAACAGGCACAGTAATGAAAACAATCGCAATCCACTCCATAAAGGTACCAAGGATCACTAAAATACCCATCATCACAAAAATTATTCCCAATGCCGGTAAACCCAGATCGGCAAACAATGAACGCATGAAGTTAGCGCCACCGATCAAATTATAAATACCGACAAATGCCACCGCACCGATAATCAACCAGATAATCGTACCAACCGTAGACATGGTTCCAGCTAGCGCGTGCTGGAGCATGTTCCAGTTAAAACGATTCCGGATCAATGCAACGATAACCGCTCCGAAAACACCCACACCTGCAGCCTCGGTTACCGATGCGATTCCCGCATAGATCGAACCCATAACACAGGCGATTAATGTAATACACATGCCCACTGCCACGCGTTTTTCCGTGGTCATTTCAGTTGGCCCTTTAATCGCAGCGACTTCAGCGGCTGTCGGTGCCAGATCGGAATTCATATAGCACCGCACAACCACGAACAGTGCGTAAAAACTCGCGAGCAACAAACCCGGGGCCGCGCCAGCCAGAAACAGATCGCCTATCGCCACGTTGGCCGATAAGCCATAAACAATCATGATAATGCTCGGCGGAATCAGCGTGGCCAGGGACCCGGCCGCACAGATCACCCCAACGGCAAGTTTTGTATCGTAGCCCAGGCGCAACATCTGTGGCAGAGCAACCAGACCTAACATCACAATCTCACCGCCCATAACACCGGACATTGCAGCAAGCACGACGGCAACTGCTACGGTTTGTACCGCCACTCCACCGCGCAGGTTACCGGCAAATATAGACATCGCATCGAACAGATCCTCTGCAACTCCCGCTTTCTCCAGTATCGATGCCATCAACACAAACAACGGCACGGCCACCAGTGGATACTTCTCCAACAGCCCGTAGGAGTTGGTAGAAACCAGATACAAACCATTCGGACCAAAAAACACCAGCGCCGTCATTACCGAGACAAACATGGTGACAATGCCCAGCGGCATTCCTGTTGTCATCAGCAACAGCAATACGGCAACCATTACCAGACTGACCGTGCTCAACTCATAGCTGCGAGCATCAATAAAATCCTGTGGATTTATAGTCGCACCCACACTGCTATAGAGACCGTGCACAGTGCTGGCGATACCCTCGTCTCCCAGATAATGAATGATGATTGTCAAAGCAAATCGCATAAAAATCAGCGCTGATACCAGCAGCACGATATTGCGTATTAACTTATTTTCGAAATGTCGCCAGAGGTTAACCAGCAACTGGGCAAGATAAAGCACCGCACCAATGACCAGCAGCGTTTTGAGCATCATTGGTTGCGGTGCATTAAACGCACTACCGGAGCGCTCGATAATGTGAATGGCTTCCAGCCCGCGTATCAGGGTATCGTCCACCAACAGGAATAAGGCAACAACACCGACAACATACGCGACCACATCCAGCCACCAGCGCGACCGGTCACTGCCCATGATGTAAAAGACCGTAATACCGATATGACGCTTCTTGAGCGTCACATAACCCGCCGATATCGTCCACGCAGCGGCACACATGACCATAACAATTTCAAACGCCCAGGAGGTCGGTGCATCAAACACATAACGTGCAACCACTTCGTAAACAGTAACAGCCGCGCAGAGCAGATACAGCTGCGCTACTGCCAGCCCGCTGAATCGACTGAGATGATCGATAAACGAAAACCCGTCAGACCGACCATCGTTGTCGATGCTGTCGTCTGTTACTGAGAGGGCGTCAGTCGTCGCCATAAGTTTCCTCCACATGCATGAACCGCCACAGAAGTTGTGGTGATGATTGACAATTAGCCCCTAACAGTGTCCCATGGGAGTCCTTGGGTCAATCCCCTTGAAAAGATAAAGTGCAATCTATGAACAACGATGATGACGGCGGCCGTCAGGATCCGGTACGCTACTACGGCCCCTGGACATGGCTCTTTGGGCTCTTACTCGGTGCATTCATCATGTGGTTAATGTTTACACTGGCAGACGGTTTTTAAAAATAGTAGTTTTACAATCTGGAGGAAATAAATGAATCGATTTGGAATGGCGGTAAGTGCGGTAGCGCTTGCTTTATCTGCAAATGCAGTACAGGCCGACACCATCAAACTACAGGCAAGCTCCCGCGCGGGTGACTGGGCCATGCAGTTCTATCAGGGCTGGGTAGAAAAATTCAACACCATGACCGGGCCTGACGGCACCAAAATGGAAGTCCTGCCGACACAAGCTGTTGTGCCTTACAAAGAAACTATTGACGCGGTCGCCAACGGTATACTTTCCGGAGATCTAAACGCTATTTCCTATTTTACCGGTCGGGATCAGGCGTTTTCAATACTTGGAGATTTAATTTCCGGATACGATACCGTTGATCAGATGCAGACCTTCTGCCAGTACGGCGGCGGCAAGGAAATCCTGCAGAAAGTCTACGACAAATACACGGGTGGCAATACCGTGGTTATAGGCTGCGGTCCGTATGCGCGGGAAGCATTCGTCTCATCAATCCCGATAAAAACCATCGATGATCTCAAGGGTGTCAAACTCAGATCTCCCGAAGGGCTGGCCGCTGAAGTATTCAAACGTGCGGGCGCATCTCCAGTGGCACTACCATTCTCTGAAGTGTATACCTCTCTGGAAAAAGGCCTTGTTCAGGCAGCCGACGCATCCGCCTATGTCAACAACGACGCCAGTGGCATGCACAAAGTGGCGAAGTACCCGATTTATCCGGGCATCCATTCAATGGCCGTTTTACAACTGGTCATGAACAAACGTGCTTTCGAGAAAATGAGTGACGCGGACAAAGAAATACTCGACGTATGGTACACCGCAATGAACACATCAATGCGTCGAAAGGCTGATCTGGAAGACAAACGCCTGGTTGCCGAACATAAAGCGGGCGGCGATATTACGGTTGTCGACTGGGCACAGGAAGATCGAGACAAAATGCGTGCAATTGCGGTAAAAGCGTGGGAAGACGTTGCAGAAAAATCGCCGCTCGCGCGTGAAGCACTCGATACCCATATTGCCTTCATGAAGCAAATCGGCTTACTCGACTAGCAATTGAAATAACTTTGGCTCACCGACCCGCAGCGGGTCGGTGCTCACCAGTTACGCCCTAAAAACACCATACCTGATCTGCCAGATATCACTTGCTGAAATCTCTAGTTCTATACCAACTCTATAGCCGGAGCCCCTTATGAAAACACTGCTCTCCCACCTCACTAAGTTTGCCCTCACTGCTGTATCTTCAATGGCTCTGCTTACCACAGTGGCAGCAGAAACCCGGGTAACTTATAAATCTGCAAAATCTACGTCCTCCTACTATCAAATGGGTGTGCAGATTGCTGAAGCGATGAAGAACGGCTCAGACGGTGAGGTGATCGTAACAGTTGAAGAGAGCCAGGGGTCGGTACAGAACGTAATGGAATCCGCGATGAGAGAGGGTAACTTTGTATTCACCACACCACCGGCTCTCATTGGTCTCGCACGTGGCGGCAAGGCTATGTTCAAGGACAAAACCAATCCTAAATTTGCCACTATCCGCGCACTGTTTCCAATACCCTCATTAACAATGCACTTTGTCGTTCGTGAAGACAGCGGTATAAAAAGTTTCGCAGACCTCGAAGGCAAAACGATTTTGCTGGGCAAAGGAAGCTTTGGTGCTAAAGAAGGCGCAAAATACCTAAAACTATTTGGTCTTGAAGGCAAGGTTAAAGTTGCAGATGTCGAATTATCTAACGCGGTTCCGGCACTTGTTAATGGCCAGATAGACGGGTTTGTTACCGCCGGCTCCTTTCCAGCCCCCAACGTAATTGAAGCCGCTGCAAGTACCGGGGTCACCGTATTATCCCTATCGGAAGAACAGATCAAAACTACTAAACGCACCCGGCTGGTAATCCCGTCGGGCACCTACGCAGGTCAAACCTCCGATATCATCACTACGTCACTGCCAGTAGTGGCCTACACGACCGCATCAATGGACGATGACACAGCCTACGCCCTGACAAAAACATTCTGGGACCAACGTGATAGCATGAGCAAAGATGCCGCCTGGTGGGCCGCCGTCAACCCGGATATGCTCAACAATATCACTTCCGAAATTCACCCGGGCGCATTGAAGCTCTATGAGGAAATCGGGGCAGCTATAGAAGATCACCACCAGTAAGCACCGTTTGCCTGCAATTTGCGTTCAGCGGGATGCTCTGCAAAAGTGATTTATCTACTGACTTATCTACTACTGATACGCATCTTCCGGTTGGAAATTGCGGTCGGTTTTATCGAACATGAATAACTGTTTGTTAAAACCGGTTGCTCTTTCCGACTCAAAACTCCATCTACGCCTGCCAGTCATAAAACTGAACAAATTACGCCATGCCTAAAATGCCACACCGCATGTGGGTAACACTGGGCGCGCTGTCAATTGCTTTTCACTTGTGGCTGGTTTTCAGTGGGCTGATTCCCAACCTGATCAGCCGCCCTCTGCACATGGCGCTGGCGTTACCATGGATATTTTTTGGTTACAACAATGAGGCGCCGAGCAGACGCTTTTCTATCGGCCACATTACCGGTCTTGTGCTTGGCGTAACCGGAATCTGTCTGTGCCTGTGGATTGCCTGGCATCAATCCGCACTCGGTGATCAATACGGCTATCTGTCGGGCAACGGACAAATCGCCATTGCTGCCGGCCTCTTGATCATTGTGCTGGAAATGGCTAGACGAGCAATTGGCTGGCCTCTGCCACTCGTTGCGTTAGTGTCATTGGCCTATGCGTTTCACGGCCAGCATTTGCCGGGTGAGTTTGGCTTTACCGCGCTTCCGCTGAAAAGTATCCTGGGAACGCTCACTATTGCCGAGGGCGGCGTCTGGGGCAAGCTCACCGGTATCTCAGTCAATGTGGTAGCAGTATTTGTGATCTTCGGTGCGATTCTAAACGCCGGTGAAGCAGGTCAGGGATTTAAAAACCTGGCCGCCGCTGCGGGCGGTCGACTGCGCGGCGGGGCTGCCAAAGTCTCTGTCCTTTCGAGCGCACTGTTTGGCTCTATTTCAGGCTCGGCATCCGCTAACGTTGCTTCGACCGGCGCCTTCACCCTTCCCGCTATGACCCGCCTGGGTTATCCGAAGCCGCTGGCTGCAGCCACAGAAGCCGTCGCATCCAGCGGCGGACAGATCATGCCGCCACTGATGGGCGCTGGTGCATTTGTTATGGTCGAACTCACCGGTGTTCCCTACACTGGAGTCATGAGCGCCGCACTATTGCCGGCATTGCTCTATTTTTTCGCTGTGTGGATCGGAATTGATGCCTACAGCCGCAGATATAAGCTGGCGGCCATGCCGGAAGAACTAATACCGGAGACCCGCCAGGTCCTCATAACAACCGCGTTTTTTCTTGTTCCATTTGGCGCGCTGTTACTGGGCATGTTTCTAGCCGGATTCACCCCGCAATACTCCGTCTGTATTGCCGGGTTGATCGCTATCTTTTTACTATTATTCGACAATACCCCGGCACTCGCACTGAATAACTTTTTTCCGCGCATCGCATCACTTTGCGTGCAGGCAGGCAGCCAAATCGCCAGCATTGCAGCGATCATACTTTGCGCCTCAATAATAATCGGCGTACTCGGAATTACAGGGCTCGGTGTTAAAATCACATCAACAATTCTGGCAGGGTCAGGTGGAAATCTCTGGCTTGCACTGACACTTACCGCGTTTGCCTGCCTGATTCTCGGCATGGAGGTTCCAACGACAGCCGCCTACGTCATTTGTGTTTCCGTTGCCGGCCCGGCTTTAACAAAACTGGGACTAAGCCCGCTTCAGGCACATCTGTTCGTATTCTGGTACGCACTACTTTCGACTATCACCCCACCCGTATGTGGTGCAGTATTTATAGCGGCAGGGATGGTGCAGGAAAACTGGCTGGCGGTTGCCGCAAAAGCAATGGCACTGGGCATAGGCCTGTACCTGATACCCCTGGCTATGGTTGCCGAACCTGCCTTGCTGCAATTTGACAGCAATACACTTGCAGCCCTGCTCGCTTTCGTTAAAACTGCCGTTGCCCTGACAGCAATATCATTCGGGGTCATACTCAGAATTAATTTGCTGATTCAACTTGTAGTGGTTGCAACCGGGGTGCTGATACTCTTTGTGTGACCGAATTTATAGCGAGATATAAATGAATCCAGATCACAATCGCGTCCCGACTATTGAAGATGTACGCGCAGCGCAGCAGCGTTGTAATGGCAAAGTGCTCACCACACCATTACTGGAGAGCCCGCTGTTAAACAAGCAGATTGGTAAACGGCTGTTGATCAAAGCCGAGTGCCTGCAGATAACCGGCGCATTCAAGTTTCGTGGTGCATGGTCAGCTTTGTCGTCACTGACACAAGAGCAGCTAGATCGTGGCGTACTTGCCTATTCATCAGGTAATCACGCTCAGGCTATCGCCTACGCGGCGGCGCTGCACCACACTCGCGCTACCATCATTATGCCGAACGATGCTCCCGCACTAAAACGAACAAATACCGAAGCCTACGGAGCTGAAGTTGTGCTCTATGATCGCCCAGGCGGAGAAGACCGCGAAGCAATAGGTCAGGAACTGGCCAAGCAGCGCGGCTGCACATTAATAAAGCCCTATGACAACACACAGGTAATCAGTGGTCAGGGTACGTGTGGTTTAGAGCTGGCACAGCAACTGGCCGAGCGACGCATAGAAAAAGCCGATGTACTGGTGTGTTGCGGTGGCGGCGGCTTAACCGCCGGAATCACACTAGCGCTGGAAGCAGATGCACCCGGCATCACAGTGCGGCCAGTTGAACCGGTCAACTACGACGATGTTGCCAGATCTATAGCAAGCGGCAAGCGGGAATCCGTAGTCGACTATCAGCCATCTATTTGCGATGCGATAGTCACCCCGTCTCCGGGAGAATTAACATTCCCCATTATCAAACGCAGTTGTGGAGCAGGCCTTGTGGTGAGCGACGATGAGGCACTGCAGGCAATAGCTGTTGCCCAACATCACTTCAAACTCGTTGCAGAGCCAGGAGGTGCAGTTGCTCTGGCAGCAACTTTATTCCGACAAAATGAAATCCTCGCAGACACAATCGTCTGTGTGGTTTCCGGTGGCAATGTCGCCCCCGACATTCTTACACGGGCGCTTTCACGGGTCTCTAGTATCTAGAGGTGTTTCGATAATTATAACCAGGGGCGAAACCAGTTTAGTATTATCTCCAGTAGGTGACTCCATCATCACACAACCAACCTGTCATATCTGGAGATACATCGGTAGTAAATACAGGGTTTATATCACCGTTTGAATTAATAGAAGTACCAATCCCAACATCTACATCGCCTTTTACTCGAGCAACTATTCTACAGTTATTAGCTTCCTTGAAAGCTTGCCACTCGTTGTTTCTTATTTCCACCAGCGCCCAGACACCCCATAGAAGTAATGCCAACACACCAAGGCCAATGAAAACCGTCGTTATCTCCCAACGATTTGAATACACTGATCTATTTGGCTTGTTCATACACACTTCCCTGCGAGCCTTGTATATTCTCGCCAGCCGTTAGGGACAATTCCCGGAAACCAGGACTCATCACTTCAACTTACACCTCTCAATAATATGTTTATGAGAGCTTTTACTAACGACTAACGACTAACGACTAACGACTAACGACTAACGACTGGCCGCCGATTCGACAGATACAAAGGTTTCATTATAGCATGCACCACTTTCGATATCTGTACGTATGCTGGCATCAATTAGAGCATTGACTGTTCTGCCGGTGGCGCTGGTCTTAAGCCAGGTACCCTTAGGACTATAAAGGACGCCCGGCCGAACGGCATCTGTTACAACTAGTTTCAGGTTTACCTCGCCGAGATCGTTGCGAACCAAAACCTGTGCGCCATTATCCAGTTGCAGAGTACTTGCATCTGCCGGATTCATCTCCAGTACCTCAACGCCGACGGAATCCGCACAGCCACCAAACGTTGCATTCGTCCGCTTTGATGACGATGGCGAGATCAGAACAAACTGCCTGTCCTGTACAGCCGGTTCAAAGCGGGGGACACCGAAACCATATTGCTGCTCTAGTGCTTCGCAGTACAGCTCTATTTTACCCGATGGCGTTTGCGGCAACACAGTGTCACAAAGAATAGTCTCACCACCGCCGATCGGCTTTAACTCAATCGCCTCAGTCAGCGGGATTTCACTGGGCTTCAGCCCGTTCAATCGCTTATCAGTACCATCGATAGCAGCATCCATTAATTCTTCATCGGACTCACAAAATACCGGATCATCAAACCCGAAACGTTTTGCCAGGCGGCGAAAGATCTCAGTATTGGGCAGGCTTTCGCCAACACACGGTATTGCAGGTTCAGCTCGCTGCAGGTAATTCTGTCCATAAGAGCCATAGATATCTGCGTATTCAAAATGACTGGCAGCCGGAAGGATGACATCGGCATACTGCATGGAATCTGTCATTACAATATCGCACCCGACGATAAACAGATCTTCCCGGCTCAGCGCATCGATCATCTGCTGTTGATCGGGATGAGTACAAACCGGATTATGGTTATAGATCATGATGGCCTTAACCGGAATTTTCATTTCCCGGCTTAACAATTTCTCACTCACATCAACAATATTAAATATTCGCGTTTCTTCGTGCATCAGGTCCGGGCGCTGCAGCTTATCAGTTGTTTTCGGGTTGATCAGTCCTGCCTTCGCCAGCACTCCGGCTCCCACCCTGCCATGGTTACCCGTCAGCGCCTGCAACGCCATCGCCGCTCGCAGACCTGACCCTCCACTCTTACCACGCTCAATACCGTTCCCGACCGAAACTGCTACGGTTTTGGCTGAAATATAATAATCTATAAATTCGTCAAACTGTTCTCTGCTAATTCTGCAATACTGAGCAACATCATCGGGAGTATACTTTTTCGCCTGCTGCATATACTGCTCATAACCAGTCGTCCACTGCTCGACAAACTCAGTATCTATATGACCACGACGCTCAAGTTCAGCCGCTACCGCCATTGCAAAAACCACATCAGTACCTGGATGTATTGCGAGAAACAAATCACTTTGTTCAGCCACCTTTGTACGCTTGGGATCAATAACAATTAACCTTGCACCAGATTCACGCGCTGTCTTGATCACGCGAATAAGGTGCAGATTAGATACTGTTACGTTGTTGCCCCACACAACAATCAAATCTGCGTATACGGCCTGTTCAGGTGGCATTCCGGCCGCAGCACCATAAAGGCTGGTATAAGCCCGGCCACGGACTGCACCACACAACGGGCCTCGCTCAAGACGAGTTGCGCCCAGCTTATGGAAAAAACGACAATCCATCGAGCCACCTGCAAGCTCGCCATGCGGTCCGGCGTAGTTAAACGGCATAACCGACTGCGAGCCGTATTCGTTTATTGCTTTGCTAAACCCTTCATAGACAAGATCAAAGGCTTTATCCCAGGTGATTTCCCGATATTGCCCGTCCCCTCTTTTGCCTGTCCGCTGCAGTGGCTTGGTTAATCTTCCTTCGCCGTGCACGAACTCCGGGTAATAACGCGTCACCTTGTTGCAGATCACCCCATCCGTATAGGAGTTGGCCGCAGACCCGTGTACCGCTACCACTTTGTCGGCAACAACTGAAACATTCAAACTACAGCAATCCGGACAATCCAGCGGGCAGACACTGGGACGACTCTGTGTATCGGGCGATGTACTTTGCATGAATGAACCCCTAAAATTTTTTTTTGATTCCCGGGTGCCCCTTTATCCGGCAGCTTATCGCTACCAGAAGGAGCGTTATAAAACGTCCGGACAACATGGCATTAGCAGAGTATAGTGTGTAGTATTTTGGTTCCTTTAACCAGATACAATTAAGACAACCCAATAGAACCATAATTACTGGAATCCAGCCAGTGCTGACACCCGAGATATTACAGGCAATGCAACCACTGGCCACCTCTGGGTTGCCTAAAGTCCGACAACTGTATTTATCACTTTACCAGGCAATCATCAGTGGTAAATTGCCACTTGATTTCATTCTGCCATCGAGCCGAACACTGGCACAGCAGCTTAGTGTAGGGCGCAACACAGTGATCAGTGTCTATAACCAACTCTGTGATGAGGGACTGCTGGTCAGCGAAGGCAGGCGCGGAACACGTATCTGCTATCGGGCACAGTCGTCCGGACTCAACAATACCACCGGCAGCACTCCCTGGCCTCTGTCGACCCGGTCAGCAGACTACAGAAATGCCCGTAATCGACCGGATATCTTTTCACCAGGCCAGCCCGATACCACGCTATTTCCACGGCCGGCCTGGAGAAAAGCGCTGATGGCAGCATCACATCTGCCAGCCTCACAGCTCGGCTACCAGGAAAGTTCTCTACCGGAACTGCAATCTTCCATATCACGATTTCTTGCAACTTATCGCTCCCTGCATGTACAGCCGAATCAAATAATCATTACCGCCTCCACCAGACAGAGTCTACTTCTAGGCGCAGCTTTATTTAGCGATCAGGGGAATACTGCCTGGGTTGAATCACCGGGCTATTCCGGCGCTATCGATGCCTTTCGTCACCTTGGCCTGGACATTGTTTCCTGCTCTATAGATCAATACGGTCTGGTTCCGGCAGCCACCGAAACGCCGCCTGCATTAATTTACACAACTCCCTGCTTCCAGTACCCGCACGGAATGCCACTGAGTGCAAAACGCCGCGAGCAACTGCTGACACTATCACGTGAGCACGGCACCGTGCTATTTGAAGACGACTACGACAGTGAATTCAGAGACGAAACCCAGCCAAGACCCGCACTTGCCGCTGATAACAGCGATGCCAGAGTGCTGCACGCCGGTACTTTTTCTAAACTGATGTTTCCGGCCGTTAGAGTGGCCTGGCTGGTAGTACCCGAAAACCATGCCGAGCATGCACACCACTGTCTGCGATCTCTCGGCGGCGGCCATAACACTATTTCGCAGGCGGCTGTGGCAGAACTTCTGAATAACGGATCGGTGGCCCGCCATCTCCAGAATGCCAGACATGTTTACGCACATCGCCGCAAAGTACTATTGGAGTCTCTGGCCAACTGCGAAAACGTGCAGGCTCCGACTCATCATGCAGGGAGCCTGAGCATGGTGCTGTCTTTAACCAAACCCCGCCCGATCAGTAAACTGGAAGGAGCATTGTCGGAGCACAATATCGGCGCGGTACCGCTGGAGCGAATACTCTGGCACCAACCTCAGGCGCGTCGATCAACAAAAATAGTGATCGGTCTAGGCAATGTTGATTCACTGGAAATACCGGAGTGCATCAACTTGCTGGATAAGGCAATTGGATCCGTTTGAAGCTCACTAAAAAACACCGCATTCCCGCGAGGGACACTTTAAATACAGTTGCTTATGTTCTCTGCGGCCTTTACATTCGTGAATAATCGGCAGTCAGCGATTGCGGGAGGATCGCAAACAATTTAATCAACTGGAATATCGGTTTTCAGAACCAAAAGCAGTAACTGTATCCGGTTCTGTACGCTTGCCTTTAAATAGATCGACTGAAGCTGTGTTTTGACGGTACTGGGTTTAACATTTCGAATAGCTGCTATTTCCGGATTCTCAAGGCCTTCAATAACCAGCCTGGCCACCTCTTTCTCTGCCTGAGTCAAGCCGTAAGCCCGGGCAAAAATCGACAGATCAAAATTATATTTTTTCTCAACGTCTGTGATTGTCAGAATTACCCCTGTCATATCCGCTTCAATCTCGGATTTGAAGTCACGCAACGCCATGACCTCGACCCTAAACGGCAGAGACAATGATCTACAGGGAATTCTCAATTTATAGATCGACTGTAAATTCTCTCCGATAGCGGTCTTCCCGAGCTCGGCAACCGCGTGCGCAATTTCGGCTGAAAGTTCGGCGTTATCGCAACACAGGCGGTTTGCAGCGTTGATCTTAATTCCATCATTCTTTTCGAATATCCGCCTGGCTTCCCTGTTGGCTACAATCACCTCACCATCCGGAAGCAACACGCACATACCGATTGTCACATGGTCCAGCGCACCAAGAACCATACTATGCTCGGCGTGCAGTCTGTTATAGAGTCGGCCAAGCTCGACGGCTTTTGCCATATGAGGAATCAAGCATCGGGTCTGCTGATAACTTTGCTGCGGGATTTCGCTGAACTTGTTATCGAACTGGAAAGTTATGCAATCAAACCAACGGCTATTGTTGTTCAGTCGGCTGACCATACGCCTGAAAACACCAACGTGCTCTGACAGGTACTGGAAATCGCTGCGCCAGCTCGGGCAGCGAGTATTCGGCCAGACATTCAAGTCGTCAAACAACTCCTGGTGCGGTCTTGCCAGTATATATTCATAAGCGTCAGCTTCCAGATGACTATGGGTTTGCAGATAATGATCGAGAACTCCATCTGGCAGATCTCTAAACTCTCGACTCAGGGCATTAATCTGATAGGGCCGCACGGTGTCCAGATCGCGAACCAGCAAAGCCGAACTCCTTGCACCAATACAATCCACCGACATATCGAGTGCCTGCAACCATTGCTCACTAGAGATAGCCGCATCATAAATTCCGCAAATGGAATTTGAAATCGATCCGTTGCTCGACACCAATCAACCCTCGGTTATTTGATTACATAAAAAACACGAATTTTTTTCGATCTGATACTCCTCTATCCAACAAATTAACCATTTAGTTGTTCCATCAACCAACCTAAACTGTTTCCTGACTCTGACACACTACGCGCCACTCAATACTAACTGCTACCCGTAAAACTGCAACAAAGTCAACATATTAAATTCTAATATATCATAACAACCGTATACCACTACAACAATCGGGAATACTGAAAATAGTGTCGCAGCACCGACAAAACACCCTGATCGGGAGCCTCTATCAAGCTCCGTTTCTGCAGACTTGAACACCCACATCGCAACTACAGCCTGTTTCTGCCAGAATATCGAGTAAAGCCCGCACCACTAAAAGACCACACCAGCGGCCAACTATCTAACGGAATGAAAGCTTGAAAGACCTTACACCAGATCGCTCATCCCTTGATCCAATTGAAATAGCATCGCGCGATGAAATCTGTGCCCTTCAGCTAAAGCGCATGCAATGGACTCTTGCACACGCTTACGACAACGTACCTTTCTACAAAAAAAGCTTTGATAGCGCCAATGTGCATCCTCAAGACCTGAAATCACTCGACGATATTTCGCGCTTCCCGTTCACAGTAAAATCGGATCTGCGTGACAACTATCCGTTTGGCATGTTTGCCGTACCACAGGAGCAGATAATCCGTGTGCACGCCTCATCCGGCACAACCGGTAAGCCCACAGTAGTTGGCTATACGCAGCAGGATATCGAAAACTGGGCAGCTCTGGTCGCACGCTCTATGCGGGCGTCAGGTACGCGACCCGGTGATCTTGTGCATGTCGCGTACGGCTATGGTTTATTCACCGGCGGGCTGGGTGCGCACTATGGCGCCGAGAAACTGGGTTGTACTGTAGTACCCGTGTCCGGTGGCATGACCGAACGACAGGTTACTCTCATTCAGGACTTCAAACCAAAAACCATCATGGTCACCCCGAGCTACCTGCTGTCGATTCTCGACGCCTTCCGTGCGCAGGGTCTGGACCCGCGTGAATCATCGCTGGAGGTCGGTATTTTCGGTGCTGAGCCATGGACCAATGCCATGCGCGAAGAAATAGAACAGGCATTTGATATGCACGCCACCGATATCTACGGATTATCTGAAGTGATGGGGCCGGGTGTTGCCAGCGAGTGCGTTGAAACCAAAGACGGGCCGACCATCTGGGAAGATCACTTTTACCCCGAAGTCATCAACCCGCAAACCGGTACGCCGGTAGCCGACGGCGAAGCCGGTGAGCTGGTGTTTACCTCTTTAACCAAAGAAGGCTTTCCGATAATTCGCTATCGCACCCGCGATTTGACCCGTTTGTTACCAGGCACCGCTCGCAGCATGCGACGCATGGAAAAAATAACCGGCCGCAGCGACGACATGATTATTCTCAGGGGTGTCAACGTGTTTCCCACCCAGATCGAAGAACAGTTAATGAAAATTGAGGCACTGGCGCCGCACTTTCAAATTGAACTGACGCGTGAAAATCGTCTGGATGTTATGACAATTAATACGGAAGCAGCGGACACCGGTATTTCCAAAGAAGCCGGCACAGATGCTGGAAATAATCTGGCGCAGCTAATCAAAGAGGTTATAGGGATTACGGCTATTGTCAACGTAGCAGCCAGTGGCAGTGTGCCGCGCAGTCAAGGTAAAGCGGTACGCACAATCGACAAGCGCGAGATCTAAAACCGGTAAAGAGGCCATGCATCAATCTTCATCGTCACCTTTGTTCAGCATACTTTTCAGATCAGCAAACGGATTGTGTGTTGCCACTGGGCCCGTTTTATCTTCCCCGTAAGTTATCTGTTCAACAAAACGCTGGTGTTCGTTGTCGTGGCAGAATACGCACAATAGCTCCCAGTTGCTGCCATCCTCCGGGTTATTATCATGATTATGATCGCGATGGTGTACCGTCAGTTCCCGCACATTACTGTGGTCGAATTCGCGCATGCACCGACCACAGACCCAGGGGTACATTTTTAACGATCGCTGTCGGTAACCATCTTCACGGCTTTCATAAGAGGCTCGCGCAGTCGCGACCAGTTTATCCAGCTTGCTATCATTTCCTGCCATCAAAGCACCTGTATTCGCATTGAAAAAACACAATTGCAATACAACACAAGCAGCCGATCAGAGCAACGACTTGTTCTGCAACCAGGGCAACAGCTGTGAAATATCATCCAGCACAACATCTGAATAGTCGCTCAAATCTTCGGCAGCAGCAGGTCCGGTCAGGACGCCCACTTTCAATGCAACGCCTGCTGCCACACCGGCCAGAAGATCATGTGTGCTGTCACCGATCATGGCAACATCTTCCACCTTGCAACCCGTTTGTTTACAGAATGCGTCGATCATGCCTGAGCCGGGCTTGCTACCGAAACCGGAATCGAAGCCGCATATAAAATCGACACAGTCCTCTGCACCCACCTCACGCAACTGATTTCTCGCCACAGATTCATAATCATTTGTCGCCACCCCCACTTTCAGCCCCGCCGACCCGAGCGCTGCGAATAACTGACGCAGATCAACAATCGGGGTTAGTGGCAAATCAGCCAGGCAGCGTAATCCGGCGGCTTCAACATCGGCAAATGACCTGCCTGGCAGCAGATCAGTCCAGGCTTGCGTGGTTTCATCTGCCGAGGCATTAACAACCAGCGAGCCGGGTTTAAAAGCCTTAGTCATCAGGTTATAGCCTGCGGCATCTGCCAGACTCAATCTTAAATCGAGGTTGTCCGGCGCCAATTCCGTGAGCACAGTTTCACACCAGCTACCCCACACTTCCTGGAAACCAAACAACGTTCCATCTTTGTCAAAAACAACACCGCTGATTTTACGGCTAGAGAACACCTTCCACCTTCCTGACGACGAATCGCTGTAAATTTCAACTATAGCAACAATTTTAACTGTAGCGATTAAGATCCTAAAATCCAGTTCAGAAAACGCGACTCTGCGTGTAAATTTTCGAACGCGATACCCTGATCGGCAGCCCGGTCATCGCACCGTCTATTACACATTGGCACTGCATTGATAATGCAGGCACAATTCCGGTCACAATAGTTAGCAGCCAGTTCCGGAGCCCTGATGACAACCACACCCGAGGCAGATATCCACTTTACCGCCACCGGCGAGGAAGATGGAAAAACTCTGCTGTTCAGAAGCCTGAGAAAAATACCGGAAGGATCAAACCCAGCCGATTACCCTTACCTGGTGACAATCTTCTGGCCCTATGTTGCTGTTGATGACGGTGGTATGCCAGACGCAGATACAAACGAGGACCAGATTGAATTTGAAGAGGCAATTTCCCATCTGGACAGCAAAGGCACCGGGCACCTCATGCTGGTTGTAACCGGTAATGGTAGTAAGGAATGGAACTGGTATGTGGCCGACGTAAACAGCTGGATGGAGCAATTGAATACAGCTTTGTCAGAGCGTGCAGAATTTCCTATTGAGATAGAAAATTGCCAACAACCGGATTGGTCGCTTTACCACGATTTTATTTCCGGCGTTGAGGGTATAAACCAACCCATCTCGTAGAAATTCAATCTACACTGACCCGCATGCTGCAAATTTCACCCCACCTCATTATTCCCGCAACCGAAATTGAGTTTCAATCAATTCGAGCGCAAGGCTCCGGTGGCCAGAAAATCAATAAAACTTCGTGTGCCGTACATTTACGATTCGACATCAAGGCTTCTTCTCTGCCTGATGGGTACAAGCAGCGTCTGCTGGCTCTTCGTGACAGCCGCATCTCTAAAGACGGTATTGTCGTAATCAAGGCACAGCAATACAGAGTGCTTGAAAAAAATCGCAACGATGCACTTAACCGACTCGGCGACCTAATTCGAAGTGTGACCCGTACCGTTAAACCTCGACGTGCGACCAAACCCACACGCGGCTCCCAAAAAAGGCGTATGGACAGTAAAACCAAGCACGGCAAGCTCAAGCAGCTTCGTGGAAAAACGGATTACTGACGATCGTCTCACCATCAATTTTCCACAGCAACAAGCAGCTAATTTGCCTGGCCCCTTAAGGCAATGGGGTCTTTAAGCTGATCGGAAACTATAACTCACAGCGATCCAGCTCACTGTATTCTTGAATGTTTATTTCCTGCGTTTAGTAACTCAGCGGCTGATAGTTTTAAAATCCTCTGAATCAACTTAGCCAAACGTTCCTAATCGGGTGGCGTTACTGCGACGAATTGGCTGAGATTCACCAAACCAAGTCTTGGTCAATCAGCGAACGCATACTCAACGATCCGACCGAGTCGCTTGACTAATTGCATCGATTAGTGAGCTATGTTTTTCTGGCACGGCACTATTTTTTCCCGTTAAGCATTCATACTGGCTCCAGCCAGCTAGTGTTGCATCGAAATCCACCTTACTCCATTTTGGGTGACCATTTTCGCGTAGCCAGTCGTGGTTTGATTCAATTATCTGGCTTATATTTGCTAACCTCTGACAATTGTTCATACGGTATGCATAGGTAGTCAATACTGCTTTGACTGCCACAGTAGGTACGTCCTCTGTAAGAAAGTCATAGGTGTTCTGTGGAATAGTGGAAGTGGCTCGATAGGTTTCGACAATGCTCTTGTCAGTTAACGGTAAAAGGTGGAGATGGTCATCGAGCTCGACTTGCTCCTCGAACAGCGAAACCGGCAAGCCCGCTACATAAACCATGGCATCAACCTCCCGCTTTTTAAGCGCGTTTAAAGCGTTGGCACCAGATATATAGACCTCCTCAATTTGGAAATCTGCCAGTGCAGTGAAAATCACTTTTGATGTCAGGTAGGTACCACTTCCTGTTGTCCCTATCGCAATGCGCTTGCCATCAAGGTCTTCAAAATCTTGAATTGAATGAGTCGCGAGAATATGAATTTCTTCATTGTACAGCGGGTAGATCATGCGAATTTTATTAGCATATTTCTTCATTTTTCTGTCATCGGAGCTGGCGATAAAAGCCAGGACATCAGACTGTACGATGCCTAATTGAGCGTGGGGCGCTTTATAGACATCTCTTATATTATCCAGTGAGCCGCGAGATTCGTGGACATCAAGGTTGATATTGTGATTTTTAAGCAGGGTACTTAGATCCTGCCCGATCTTGATGTATGTCCCAGTGCTGCCACCGGTGACTATTCCAAGTGTTTCCTGCGCAGTTGCTCCAGTCCCTGACAATAACGCAACAAAAGAGAGCACGGCTAGATAGCGGAGATGTTTCTTAATATTCATTTTCTAATATCCGTCTAATATTGACATATTGTGTGGATCAGATTTGGGCAAAGTAGTTAGTAAGCTTTAGCCGTGCAGTGATGGATTTATCATGAACTGTGTGACGATAACGAGGATGGTGTCGCTCCACCGAATCTGCGTGCTTAACAACGCTGTCGAAAAAGTTTAGCTGCTTGAATTTGATTGTCCACGATGCAAAATACCAAGCAGTCTTCAGAAATGTATTTTGAATCTGCCACGTGGTGGAAGATAAGTTACCTGTAGCTCTTGAGGGGGAAACCATAGCTTGCGGGCCAACCTTGCTCCAAATGCAATGCCACACTCTCACCATGCTTACTTCCTAACAATCCGAACCACTCTAAACCCATTGGTCGAATACCGAACATCATGATGAAATTTCATTCGTGTAGCGGAACGCAAGTACTCAGCACTATTTTTCCAGGAACCACCACGCAGCACTCCATCTTTGCAGTTGCCTTCAGACTCCTCACTGGAATTCCAGCAATCCCTCGTCCATTCAGAAACCCCACCGGATGTCGCAAACAAGCCGAACGGATTCGCAGGAAACTCATCCACATTAGCTGGAATCGTATCATTCCAGTAACCTCCACAGCCCCTGCAGTTGGCGACAGCTTCCTGCTCCGTATCGCCCCACCAGTAATCACTCGATGTTCCGCCGCGTGCCGCATATTCCCATTCCACTTCAGAAGGCAAACGGTACTGATTACCCGTTAAACCACTAATCCATCTTACGTAATCCTGTGCATCCCGATAGCTTATATGGTTTGCAGGTATGCGATCAGAATCGTTGGAGCGATTACCTGCTATCTCGGTACAGCCGCCCTGATCGACACAGTAGTTCCATTGGGCTGTGGTAATCTCGTACCGGGAGATCGAAAACGGATAGTCAAGTTTAACCTTATGAGGCGGCTTTGCTCGGTCCTGTTTATAGTTCGAACCCATTGTAAATATACCGGGATTCAGGCTCACCATTTCAGGACAATCTGCACAATCATCAAAGACAGTGAAAGCTCTGGCTGTAGGCATTGCAGCAGCCAGTACAGGCCCGGTTGATTGAGACTGATCAGGTTTTCCGGGTTGAACTATCGCAGCTGCTGTTGCGCCCGCAAACCGTTTCTGTGCCTTCCAGCCACCTCTTTTCCATGCCCCTGGCGCTGCCACAGACGGCGTGTTCACCGAACCCTCATCACCAACTTCACTAGCTACAATCTCTATTTCGGTACTTTCAGGCTGCCAGCCACCGCGCTTCCATGAACCGGCTTTCGGTGTACCGGTATCATTTTTTCTGGCAGTAGAGACTCCTACCGCCGGCCTATGTACATTGCCACTGGAGACGGAAATCGACGACGACGAAGAAACTGTTACTCTTTCAGGCTCTAGAACAACATGCACCTTTGGCACAGTAGGATCGACCGCCGACTGTTCTTGCGCAACCGGCGTCTGAGTTATTTCAGGTGCGATTCGGCGAAGTGCATTGGCTCGCACCTGTGCCAATCGAACAAATCGCCCCTCTGGAAACTCTTCTATATAAGCTTCCAGCTCTTCTGGATTAACACTGTTTTCCACAGCGGACCAAAATAGCAGTTCAACACGTGCGGGTGTTTGTTTTGATGCAATACCCGCATGAGTAACGGGAGTCACGCCCACCACCAAACCGACGGTGACAGATAATACCAAGTTACGACAACAGACAAAAAACGCCTTTTTTTCCATGCTACTCAACCTGTTTTGGTCAAATTAATAGCCGTGATATCTCACAATACCGGCACTAAGAAGAATTGTTATTTACCTACAAGTTTAGATCACAGAGACATTTCGGAGTGAAAGTTACGATCGGACTTACACAACTGAGAATTCAGTCACAAAAACATTTAACGCCAATTACAAGCAAACTACTCTTCAATTGTAATTGACGTAAAGTTACTAGCAGTTTGAAAGTTTCCAGTGGACAGCACCCTTTTAACTCGATCCAGGTAAGCTTGTGCATCCTCTATTTCCGCACTAGATTCAATATCCAGCGGCGCGTCAGACACCAATACGCTTATCATTTCCCTGCCGAAAGGAGGCAACAAATCCCATCGCTCTATATCACCAGGCTCCCCCAGCCACATACTCTCTCCATACAATAACTGATTCGCCTCGCTGTCCAGTGTAGTGGTGGACGAAAGCATGTGTAAAACCGAACCATCCATTGTGAAATAATCAACATATAGATAGTTAGTTTCAAAGGCAGTAGTCGCGAGATTCAATACCAGCCGATCGCCTTCCCGATAAAGGGACTTATTATTTTCAGTTTCCAGAGACACTTTCCCTGGATTCATTGATTTATCCAACAACAACAAAGGCGCACAGAAAACATCGTCGAGAACAACGAGATCGCTGTGTTCAGCTTCTACCAGCGATACAGACGTATCGTCGCGCAGCAACTCAAAGGCCGTTTGAGTAATTACACCATCAAGCTTGCTTCCATCATTTGAAGGCTCGATAGATCCACAATTCACGGATGCGATCAGTGCATCAATTTTCATCATATCGAGCATTTGAGGAACCAGTTCTTTTGTCGCAGAGTCCGCTATTGTTTCAACTGGCAACGAAGGCTCGACAAACTGCTCTGGTATGGCTACCTGACGGAGTTTAATCTCCTCAGCTATCTGCTCGGATTCCGGTACTTTGGCTACAGTCGGATTATTCTGTTTCTGCTCTGCTGACGCATTCGACTCAGCTAACACTGCTGCCCGCTCTACAGCTACTGTCGGCTCCGGTATCACTGCAGGGTCGGCTGGCTCTGCCGTCGCCCAGGGTTCAGTTGCATAGATGTCCGGACTATAGTGCTTTACTATAGATTCAATGTCAGCCTCAGGACTGGCAACCGCTAATTCCACTGGTGCCGCAACTATGGAACCCCCATTCTGCAGGTTTACAGAGGGATTTCCATTATTCTCATCCAGTGCCGGCATCGACACCAGCCCGTCTTCAGGGTCAGCAGAAACGGACGTTGTATCGGCCGGTGGTACATCAGTAATCGCTGGTTTTTCATCTTCGATAGTCGCGTATCCGGAATCAGAGGTTACCTCCTCCTGAAATGATGTTATATCCGCAGCTTGCAACCGCATTGACGGGTAGTTCTCTATACCCAGATAAACACCCGGCACAAGCAACAAGGCCATTCCAGCGAGAACACCGGAACGCGACCACCGATTCGCTTTACTTGCTACCAGAACCGGTGGTACTTGCGGCTGCACTTTAAATGACGAATCCGGTTGCACCGGTGAGGGATCATTTACAGCAGCAGGTGGTATCGGCGCAATGGGCTTCTTTGCACCGCCAGCCACAGCATCGACCGGTTCAGGTCTTGAAACTGCCACATCATCGATCAGCCTGGCCGCGGTCACTCCGACATCCGGCTTAGCCGCAACCGCTTTTTCAGCTGGCAACGCTTCTTTGCCTCTCCGGTAATCGTCAGGCGTTTCAGCCCCTGACTTTCGTGGAAGCAGAGCATTGTTATTCGCTACAGATGGCTTCTTTCGAAACGGATCTTCAATATTTTTCAACTGATTTTCCCAGACCTGAAGCGTCGAGGGTCGGGTCTGAGGGTGCAGTGCCAGGCCGGAATCTATTGCAGATAGAAAATGGGGGTCATACTGACGTTTCGGAGCATTGGTAAGCGGTTTGTAGGGATCCGGATTGCCAGAATTAACTGCACCGGCCCGTTCCATTGCATCGATAGCTCCCTGTTGCGTTACAGCGTTATACAGAGTTGCGGACAGCGAATAGATATCAGACCACACACCGGGAGCACCCGCAGTACCATTCAGCAACTCAATGGGCACGCAACTGGCGTCCGGTGGCACAGGATGCTGCCAGCGCATTCGGCTTGCTATAGACCGTGATGATCCAAAATCCACCAATACCGGCGCACCATAGGGTCGAACAATAATATTCGAGGGATTTATATCGCCATGAATGACATGCACATTGTGAACTTTTGACAGCCCGGCAACAATCGGTGACAGAATATCAAGCAGCAATTTCTGCTCAAGCGGCGCTGCACTTTCAGCAATCAGTGCAGCAAGGCTCTGACCCTGTTCATAAGTCATTACCAGATAGGCTGTCTTATTCAACTCGAACGTGGTGTGCACCTGCACCAGATTCTCAAGACGATACTGAGCGAGTGTTTTTGCCTCGGCAATGAAATTATCTTTCAGCCCCTGGTACGATTGCTCAAGATGCGCACTGGAAGGTGCAACGGTGAAATCCTCGTTGCGCACACAGACCTTTCCAGGAAAAAACTCTTTGATTACGACCTGCCGCTGAAGATTGTGATCGATCGCAAGATAGGTGTGGCAGAGCGCACCGTATCCTATCAACGCCTCTATCTCATACCACCGGACTTTGTGCCCGACGGGTAGTACGTACTGGCTATTCATTGTTCAGCAAGCACCATAGTTGCACCCTTCTCAAACGGGCTGATACTGTACCGGGGGCGCTCATTCGCCAATTGGACCGTTCCCACAAAAATAAGGTCTCCGGGTCGGGGGCTAAATAACAGTTCTCTTAGCTATGAGCATAGTTCATGATTTCGAATTTGACCTCGTTACTCACTTATTGCCTGCGGAATTAAAGCACAGCCCAGCCACTGCCCGGCAAGAAGGAATCTGCTCTTACTGATATTTGCAGGAGCAACAGCTGTCTATGGAATCAAAGATCAGCATGGTGACCGTCAATCCCGTAAATAATGCGGGTCGATACTTACCTGATTGTTCGCTTCTGTTCAGGCGCTGACGTAAACACATGGTGTCGCTCTACGAAAAAATTGTCAGCACCTGAACAGATGGGTAATTTCCAGGGGTTGCGTTCGTCGGCTACTGCACCCGCGTTATTACAATTCTTGAGGTCGGATTCAGAAACCGATGACGCTCTTCAAGAGCTGATGACGCCAGCCCGAAAACATCAGAGGCACTGGTTACTACACTCTGGTGAAAACGCACTCGATTGATGATATCGTCACGCTCAGCGTTGAAACCTTCACCGGAAAAATCCGGCCCCGGAATCGTTGCCGCAGTTTCAGAATTCGCTTCGGTACCGGAGTCCCACGTAGACCCGGTAATCGTTCGACTACTGCCCACGGCCATATCACTGATATTGCTGGCATTGGTGCCGGTGAACGCATCATTGGTATGAACCAGCATACTAATGACACTCAAGCGGAGATCCGAAAGATCTTCGACCGGAGCCGTCAATGTGACAACCGGACTGATCGTAGCCGGTGGAACCGGCGATTCCGTCGAAGCAACAGCCACATGCTGGGTTGCCGCTTCAGCCTCACTTAATATATCGGCGTTGCTACCACCTTCCGCCAGAGATTCAAGCGCCAGACTCGATTCCTCACCATCGATAAAACTGTTAAATCCACTGCGATGCAGCATAATTGCCACCGGTGACATCGGCTGGGCATTAGTGAGGTTGGTGATACGCACTTCGAATTGTGCATCTTGTTGCGTCTCCGGAGGCGTTACCGGTTGCTCTACTCCGGTGCTGGTGCTGCTGCCACCACACGCGGTCAGTACCGCGCTGGCTAACAGCGCTGCCCCGAGTTTTATAGATTGTTTCATGTTCGTATTCCTCGGCTCAGCCCTGTTAGTTAACCGTGATAGTCATTCGCGCTACCGGGTTCAGCCAACGGTGAACCGTTGCATCGAGATCACTCTTGCCACCAGTTGAATTAGTATCGCCCAACACGTTGCGATGAATATGTACCCGGCCTTCGGCTGCGGTATCTTCGAGGACACCACCATTTTGCTGAATAGCAACACCGCTGGCACCACGGCCAAGGTTCGGCTGAGTCGGCGGTGGTGTCGCCATACCCGGTACACCCACGCCCCCCAACGCCACGCCACCCGGACCGGTTAAAGTGGTGTCACCGCTGTTCACCTCATCGTTAGCCTCGGTGCCGGAGTCATAGGCATTCAGTGTAACGGTGTAGGTGCCAGGTGCTGTTGGAATAGCCCAGGAATCGAGTCCGGCAAATGCATCGTTAGTCGGGATAAGCATGGTAAGCAGTGATAAAAACGGGTGATCGTTCGTCTCAAACGTATAATCTGCACTGGTTGACGCCGGATCAACCAAACCCCCAAAGGTCTGGTTGCGCTGATCAGTGCCGTTTGTATCCAGAGCTGCAGCCAGCACACTGGTATCCCCACCTTCGGCGATTGCAGTCAATCCCTCCGATGCCTCTGTACCGGGTTCAAACAGATCAACATCTCCGGTATGAGCCACCAGCAAACGCGGTGTAAAAATCATGCCTTGTGTGAGATTGGTAATACTTACCGTTAATTCAACAGACTGAGCCGCCCCGGAGAATAAAACGGCCGTCGCCATGGCAGCGGAAAGAGGTGCAATTTTCATTTAATGAAATCCCTATTGAGTCCTGTGATATGGGTGTAGCCCGTGTCTCCACCTGGCATGGCGAAAGTATAGGAACGGGACTCCTGGGATTGGTCACGAAGGTGTAACGAGATATAACAATTTAATAACAGTTGTCTCCACCGGTCGACAACCGTGCCACATTAAAAAAAACCGGTTTTTGTTTGAACCAAAAACTAAACGAGATGTCGCCAGGGGCTGCCAACATTAAACCAGAGTAGAAGAGCTTAACTCTGGCGTCGCATAAGATTCCGGTCCGGAACCGCTGAGCTGCTTCTATAGCAGCATCTAAGGCGCTGTACTCATTTTTCCTGAATATCACTTACAATGGTCAGGCTCAATCCAGTAAATATTCCGTATAGCGCCATTTATACAGCTCTATAAGCTTCCGGACCCGAAATTTAATGCAACACCAGAGTTCAGGACTAATAGCCTATCGCGCAGCCATCTTTACGAGGATCGGAACCACCACTTAATACACCGTTACTCCAGTCAATCCAGATTGCCTGGGAGCCACCCAGCGGTATAGCTGCCGGAACTATCCGATGCCCTTTTGCACGCAAGGCTTCAACGACACTTTGCGGCAACGTGCTCTCAACTTCCACATCGCGACTACCGGGTGCAGGAAAGATCCGTGGCATATCCTGCGCTTCCTGAATATCCATACCGAAGTCGAGAAATCGGGTTAGGAATTGCATATGCCCATAAGACTGATAGTCACCACCCATAACGCCGTAAGGCATAACTGCGCGATCATCGCGAGTAACCATTCCCGGAATAATGGTGTGCATCGGCCGCTTTGATGAATCTATACAGTTAGGATGTCCGGGCTCAACAACAAAACTCTCGCCACGGTTATGAAACATCACGCCAGACCTGGGAGCCATCTGCACACTGCCAAAGCTGTGAAATATAGAATTGATAAAGCTGCAGGTATTTCTATCTTTATCAACCACACTGATATATACCGTACTCTGCTGCTTCGGCGAGCGATATTGCGGTAGTTCGTCAAGTGCTGCAGATGGATTAATAGACGAGCGCATCTCTTCGGCGTGCTCTGCAGATAACATCCACTCTACCGGAACCGATGCGTGCCGCTGATCGGCAACATACAGGCTCCGATCCTGATACGCCAATCGCCCTGCCTCTATCTCCAGGTGAATCCGGTCAGCAGACAGTGCCTTACCCTCTTCAACAGCAAAGCCACTGGCGATATTCAATAGCTGCAAAGCAATAATACCCTGACCATTAGGCGGCACCTGGTGAACCTGATAATCGCGAAATGACGTAGATAACGGCGTGACATACTCACCACTGACAGATGAAAAATCTTCGAGCGTATGCAGTCCGCCCAATTCATTTAGATAATCGACCATGTCACTGGCGATCTCACCACTATAAAACGCGTCGCGACCATTTTGCGCAATCGCTTCAAGCGTTGTTGCCAGTGCCGGCTGCCGATGCAGGCTGCCAACCGCGGGGGTTTCACCGTCCACCAGAAAAACGGAAGCTGCATTGCGATCGTTGCGAAGCAGTTCGATCTGCCGGGCAAAATCGACACTTACTCGAGATGAAACCGGATAGCCGTTGCGCGCATACCCTATCGCTGGCGCAAGTAGCTCTGCCAGAGACAATCTACCGTGATCCTGGTTCAGCTGATGCCACGCATTCACAGCCCCTGGCACGGTTACCGAATGCGGGGACTGGCGCTCTATAGAGGTAATCCCCTGTTGCTGATACCAGCCAATTGTTGCTGCAGCAGGTGTTTTTCCCGAACCGTTGTAGGCGACCAAATCAGCACTGCCCTCCGGAGCATACAGACAAAAGCAGTCACCACCGATACCTGTGGAATGGGGCTCAACCACGCACTGCACTGCACAAGCAGCAATCGCAGCATCAAGGGCATTGCCACCCTGCTTTAGAATATCGAGCGCGACATTACTGGATAAGGGATGCGACGTTGCAGCCATCCCGTGTGTCGAATGTACCGGGGAACGTCCTGGAGATTCTAGACATCGCATAGGAGTTTTCTTCGTGTAAGGTACTACAGGTTAGAGTGGTTATCGCGCACTTGCCGGTTCCGCGAAAAGCATCAGCGATTTTTCAGCGGGCCTGATGGCGCAGTTATTTAGCGTAGCTTTTACGCGTGACTATTTTAATAGTGTCGCGCTTTATTTTCGCTTTTATTTTTTTCGATATTCAGGGGCGTGTCCACACCTGCGACCGGCATACGATACCGCCTAGAATACAGCCCGATACTTTCAGGTTGCCGTCTGCTTTCAAATTCATTTTTGAGCGATACCATTTTTTGGTATCTGCTGCGTATATCTTCCCTTTGCTGTAGGCGGTCCCGGATTTTTTCTTCATCCCTTTAATCATCTGCACCCCCAGGAGCGATTTATCCTTCACCTGATGCAACTCTACAATGGTACCGCACAGCTTTTTGCCACAAGGTTGAATATCAACAGTCAGCCAACTTCCGGCGTCTGATTTTTCTGTGTTCCAGTGGCCAGTTAAGCCGGCGCCACTGGCTGTTGCCGACAACAGCAAAGCCAGCACCAGTATTAGAACTCTCGACATGATCTGAACCTCTTTTGTCTAACGGATTGATTGCCTGATTGCTTCGATGCGGTCCCTGGCGTCACCAAATCACATGCGTGTATTTTCGTCAAAGAATAACGGATTTTCGCCCACGACATAACCCGTTGCCATGCTACGCCTGGAGACTACCACTGTTCTGGCGTTCCAGACTTCAAGAAGCGGCGGCATGCCGGCAATGGGACAACCGGGATCATCTGACCCCGCCCGCCCTGATCCAACGCCGTGATGATATCCAGCTCTTTGCCCAGAACCACTAAAACAGCCATCTCGGCTGACCAATGGCCAGCTATTGCAATCGATTCGGTTCAATATGAATAGCTATTCGCTTAAATCGATCGCTAAATCTGACTCAGAATCTCACCACGCCCCTCATTCCGGGGTTGCCTCTGAGCACTGTAATTGGTGGTAGTCCGAGACCAGAAGGTGTGTCGGCTCAACGTCTTCTTCGATCGTGGCGAAACGACCAATCGGCTCTCGAAACACGTTGTCAGTGCGATCATCATTTACCGTGGAAACCTCCCCGATCAGTACATCGCCATCTTCGCCCCAGAATGAATGCCAGTTGCCGGGCATGAGAGTGACGCTCTCACCCGGTTGCAGGCGCAATATTTCACCGGGCCCCTGTGTTCGTAGCACACCATCAGTGGCAACCGTGACATCCGTGGCTTCATCTACATCGCCGTCAGCATTGGAGTTGAACAGTTGCAGTGCAAGAGTTCCCCCGCCGCGATTTATAATATCTTCTGCTTTTACAATATGCCGGTGCATAGGGGATATCTGCCGATCACGGGAAATCATAATTTTTTCCGCATAACACATACCTCCACCACGAGCGAGGTCTTCCTGCGAGCCATTGCGCACCGTAAACAGAAACAACCCCAGTTCATCGAAGCGGCCCTGTCCGTAATCTGTGATATCCCACCCGAGACAGGCATCGACAATTCCACTAATCGCTGCTCGCTGTTCGCGCATCTGCGCAGGCGACCAATAAGCAAACGGTGGCAGGATAAATCCAAAAGAACGGATGAATTTGTCTGCCTCAGCCATTATGGCGTTTACTTCTGAGCGTTTCATGGAACCGGTTTCCCTTTGTTAGTTGTTCTCACGCGCAATGATCCCCGATCGGTTATTGATCTGCAATCAGGCTTAAGTGAATTGTCAGCGTAATTTGTCAGTACGCCCCTTTCAAACCTGAGATATGCCTGGCATGCCGTCTCAAGAGCGAGAAACAGCGTCAGTCCGCCTGTCTCAGCAAACATCGCCAGTGGATTCATCGATATAGAGTCAGCGAAAGAACCTTCGACAGTACAAAATACGAATTCGCCCGCCTGCAGCTGCGACGCCATACTTTTAAGCAATTCTTCTATGCCAGCGATTCCTGCCATAACGAACTCAAAAGCTCCTCAGTGTTTACGATAGAGCCCGCATAACGCGTAGTGGAAATGATTCACAACCCGGCGGTTTTACACAATATTTGCCTCCTCAGCTGATCGGTTAGCTTCACTGACGCAAAAGTACTGTGAGATCAGGAGGCAAGCGAGATGCCGTCGATACCACGAGTAATCCGGGTAAATTTACCCGGCTTTCGTCCGATCACTACTAATACCCTAACGATAGAACAAGCGGAGGTTGAACGGTGGCCAGGTCACAAGATACCGAGCAACAATACGATCTAGTAAACCCGATGTTTGAAATCGACAGCCCGTCTGTGGCCAACGATGCCGCAACCACTGAACTAACACCTGCCCGCCAGCCTTCTCGCGGCCAGGGGCCGAATACCGTTGAAGATGAACTTACCTATTATCGAAAAAAGGCGATTCATCAGGATATTCTGATTTTTGAAATGCGCGCACTGCTGCAATCCGGCAAAGGCTTTGGCGATATATTGAACCTGCCTGAGCTGCTGGAGAACTTTATGGCAGTGGTTCGCGAAAAATACGGCTCAATTAACAGCACGGTGCTGCTCCGTGACGATCTGGACCCCGGCAACAATTATTATCGAGTGAAATCTTTCTCGGGCCTTGATCCTGAATTTCTACTCAGTGATGGCTCTACCGAATCGCTCTATATGTTTAAATTTCCGCAGAATAATGGCCTGTTGTGGCAGATAATACGTCAGGGTAATGTATTCAGCGTCAGGGATTTACAACGCGACCCTCGCTTTGACACAGCCTGGCAGCAATGGCACCTGGGGATCCTGCATTCCGATCTCTGGTGTCCGCTGATTAAAAACGGGGAAGTGCTGGGGATTTTAACACTCGGTGAAAAGCACGACGGCAACCAGATCAGCGAGGACGAATACCCGTTTTTGCAGGAACTCGCTTCAATCGCCACAACCAATATTGATTCAACACTTAAATACGAGAAAAATCATCGTATCCTACGCAATATTCAAACCCTGTACGATGTTAACCAGCAA
This sequence comes from Chromatiales bacterium (ex Bugula neritina AB1), assembly GCA_001730015.1. Taxonomy (GTDB): domain Bacteria; phylum Pseudomonadota; class Gammaproteobacteria; order Granulosicoccales; family Granulosicoccaceae. Next base: position 40,317 of record MDLA01000191.1, read on the forward strand.
CTGGCAAACGTCAACGATTTCAAACGACTATGCATCGAAACACTGTCAACCGCTGTAGATGCCGTCAGCGCCCAGAAAGGCAATCTGATGTTACTCAACAAGACAACCGGCAAACTCGAAATCAAGGTGGTCTGGGGAAACATTCCAAGGCATGTTCGCGACGATATCAACAACGGCATTACCGCCACCAAATCATTTAATCTGGGCGAGGGTATTGCCGGACAATGCGCGGCTGAGCGCAAACCAATTCGCAAGAACGATAAAAAGTACATCGAGCAAATCGGCAAGAACGTGGTCTACTGTATCTGCTGTGTTCCCCTGATGCGCGGAGATGAGGTCGAAGGCGTGATCGCACTGACGAACAAAGTCAGAACGGACAAAGAAGGGGTCCGGATGCTGGATCAGATCGGCCGGTTTTCAGAGGAAGATCTGAGCCTGTGCCAGGGGCTCGCAGACCATGCTGCCGTGAATCTGCACAAGAGCAGGCTGTACAACAAATCCATCACCGATCAAATGACCGGCCTGTATAACACCAGGCACTTTGAAGATACTCTGGTTACGCAACTCGACGAAGCCTCCAGAACCGGCAAACCGCTTTGTCTGGCGGTATCCGATATTGATCATTTCAAGAAATTCAACGATACGCACGGGCATAAAGCCGGAGATGCTGTACTGAAAACCGTTGCCCGGGTAATGGAAAGCTGTATTCGGCCGGACAGCGACGACCATGTATTCCGCTATGGCGGTGAAGAATTCTGCATGCTGATGCCGGAAACCGATCCCGAAGAAGCGGCAGAACTAATGGAACTCTACCGCAAACGCATTGAGTCGCTTGTGGTAACGCATGCGGGCAAGGACATGTCTGTCACGGTATCCATTGGTATCTCATGTGCCCCCAAAGACTCAAAAGATGAAAAGAAATTGTTCGAGCTGGCAGACGAGTGCCTGTATGTTGCCAAAGAAAACGGTCGAAATCAGGTTAATACCTACTTTCAGGGCCTGAAACTTCAATATGGAGAAAAAGTCGACGTCACTTTGCTAAAGCAGGTGATACAGGACCAGCAATCAGAAAACACGACCAACACTCCCACTCAACAGACGGCGCCGATCAAACAATCCCCCGGACCACAACAGAATGCCGCTTAGGCGGCTGAGGCAATGTTTTAAATAAATGCGGGCCGTGTGCCAGTCTGCTGCGCTGGACCTCAATAATCACACGTGGGCGTTTAGTCATTCTAAACGGCTTAGAGCGAGGTTCTAAAAATTGAAGTCCTAACGAACTCGGGTATAATTATTAGTCAAAATCGATCTATCATGGACACCTGCGCCGCAGCTTACCAAGTGGTGTCAGGTTTGGAATACAGGAATAATTGCAACTATGTTTGAGCGCAGAAAAACAACAATAATCATCTCTAGCATCCACTGCATCATCCGCACTTTTCCAACACGTTAGAAAAGATGAAAAAAGTAGCCATCCATCAGGCCAATTTTTTCCCGTGGCTTCCGTTCTTCCATAAACTTGCCTCTGTCGATCATTTCGTTCTATTAGACGATGTACAGTACGAACGCACCGGTGCCGGCAGCTGGCAGAATCGTGTCCGGCTTGCTTTTCAGGGCAACCCGTACTGGCTTACCTGCCCGCTTGACCGAAGTGTACCTAAAACCGCCCAGATCCGGGAAATGCGTATTCAGGCTGATCCGCGCTGGAAAAAAAAGGCAATCAATACCCTGCAACTGCAATATAAAAAAGCGCCGCATTTCGAAGCAGCTTTTCCACTTGTACAAGAGCTGATTCTAAACGACACCAGCAACCTCGCACACTATAACGAGCATGCTATCCGCCGTATATGCCAGCACCTCGAGCTGACGACTATCATTTCATTATCAAGTGATCTTAATATCCAGACTACAGGCACCCAACGCTTGATCGATCTGGTAAAAGCCAGCGATGGTGACACCTACTTTGCCGGCAGAAATGCTGCAAGAACCTATCAGGAAAATGAAGCCTTTGATCAGCAGGGGATCGAACTGGTTCTGGAGAATTATTCAGCCCTCCCTTATGCGCAACTAAAAACCACAGAATTCGTCAGCGGCCTATCTATTATTGACGCACTAATGAACGTCGGTGCAGAGGAAACGGTAGCACTGCTGCAAATACACCAACTGCCTGATCACGCCACAGTTGCCTGATCAAATTTAAAATATACACCACCGGCAACAAATAACCGGAGAAGCAGAAACACCTCTCCGGTTTTTACCTTACTCAGTAGATTTAGATTCTCAAACAGAACTTTGCATCAGCCCTGGTGTTGCATTAAATTTCGAGTTCAGAAACTTATAGAGCCGTATAAAATGCGCTGCACGGAGTTTTTACTGGATTGAGCCTTGTCATTCTAAGTGATATTCAGTAAAAATGAGTACAGCGCCTTAGATGCTGCTATAAAAGCAGCGCAACGGTTCCGGGTCGGGTTTTTATGCAACACCAGGGTCAGTGCAAGCCCTTATTTCTCTACACTACCGGACTCACTATCCGGCACCTCCGCCGAATCATCAGAATCCGCAGCGGAATCTTCTACATCCGGCAATAATTGCGTTACATCAAACTCCGCTAGTTTTTCATACACTGTTCTGGTGATTTTAAATGGTGAATCGATGTCACTACGACGAACAATGTAATTCCCATTATCAGCCAGAAATGTGTAGGTTAGAGTCTGATCCCCTGCGGTAGTCATCAGTGTTGTCTCCGTAGCATCATCGGGCTGATCATCGGCAATATCAAGAACCCTGAGCGTCTTAACCGCACTGACTAAGTCTTCAGCAGAGTCCTGCTTTGCATTCTGCTGAATCCCTTCAGCGTCAGTTAACTTCCACTCGCCATCAACTCGTTGCAATGTGTTACCTTCGATTACAATATCGATCTCAGCTTCTGTCGATAGTATGTCTTTAGCCAGCCATTGACTACGATCTGCCGGCAGATCATAACTATTGATCGCAATCGCATAGACTTCATCATTTCCGGCACGCCGTGCATGACTGCGCCTTAAGCCAGGCGAGGTACCTATAAATACATCCGCCGCTATCTGCTCATCACTGGATAATTTAACCCGGCGCGTGAAGTCGTCCTCAGCAACCTCCAACTGTGGATGACTCGACGCCCGGGTAGCAACCGCCCAGCCTGTCTTAACGCCATTGAGCGAATCCAGCACCGCACTCACTTTACTCGACTGTACAGGCAGATCACCGTATTCCGGCAGACCCCAGCCGTTGTCGCTGCGCGCAAGTACCACCTTGCCCTGCTGATCTTCAATCTCTATACGATCAATACCAGCAGAATCGAATTCAACCAATGCACCCTCAGGACGCACAACGGCCTTCGCCTTTTTCGAATAGTATAATCCGCCGGCAAACAGCAGCTGGGCGATAAGCACTGCCACTAATATGGTTTGTATAGTTTTCATGTGTCCTCCCCGTTCAGACCGAAACCAGCTTACCGTGACGAGCCTGACGCGCAGCACTCACACGACTATAGATAAATGCAACAATACCCAGGGCCAGTGCCGCAAGCGCATAGTTTAGATACTCCCAGAACAGGCGCGAGCTACTTTGCATGGGACTCAGAGTACGATTGAATTGCCCGCGAGACCGAATCTGCATCAGCGCGGTATCCTCCAACGACCAGTCAATCGTGTTTGCCATCAATTCATAGGGAGCCAGACTGACATTACCATTAGCGGAGCTCATCATTTGCACCACTGGATCCCGCAGAAAGTCATTGGACGCAAATATCACCAGCCGCGCTGATTGCGGTGAGTGCTTTATTGTTCCAGTAAATACCGGGGGTTTTTCCTCATCATCGGCCGGCGCTTCACCATTGGCCTCCTTTACCGCGGCATCGAGTGCATTATCACCAGCTGGTTCCAGCAAAGGCGAGTCTTTGTCTGCAAAAAATGAATCGAATTTTCCCTCGGCTATAACAGCCAGCGTCTGCCTTGCAGGCTCACCTTCCGCGGTGTACGCAACTCCACCGCCACTGCCCACTTTCGGCATGATATCGATTGAATCCGACACCCAGGATTTCGCAGAGCTCTGCATCAGCGTAGTAACCGTTCGGTCACCGTTCTTTTCACTATCGACACTGATCGGGGACGCCCACGCCATCGTTATTTGAGGGAGCTCGCTGGTGATCGGATTTTCTGCTGACAAGCCGTTGCGTCGGATATCAACAAAATACGGGTAATTAAGCATACGCATTTCCTGCAATTGCATATTTCCCACCTGCCGGGTCACCGGTGCTGGAAACGCCGCATTTTGCGGATCCATCACCAGCCCCTCACCGATCGAGATACCGTGATGCTGCAGCCAGTCTTCGAGGCCGGAGTTACGATCCGCCAGATCTATTCTCTGACTGAAGCGGGCCGTCTTCGGGCTGGTTGACGCAATCACAGTTCCTCCTTGCATAAGGAACTGATCAACTGCAAACAAAGACTTTTCGTCAAGGCCTTCAGGGCCGGCCAAAAGCAGGACATCAGCCAGCGCGGAAACCGCTCCATCTGACAAATCTTCGCTCACCACATTCAGTTCACCGCTCAGAAATCCTTCCAATTGCGAGTACTCACTACGGGGCGCACCATACGGCGATGGGGCGCCGGGTGCAGTTACCATAGCAACAGTTTTGGTAAAGCCTCCTGCAAAACGCTTAATGCCAGCCTTTAGATTGCGCTCAAACGTTGCATCCGTCAGATCGTCAAGCGGAATCTGAACAGCCTGACCATCTTTTTCCAGTAACAAATGAAAATAGAAGCGATTATTGCTGAATAGACTTGCTGCCATGGGTTGCAGGCCATAGACCTCAGCCAGCCTCTGAGCCTGCACCCCACCGTCGGCTTGCGGATCAACAAACTTCACGGCAAACCTCCCATCGGATTGCTGCTGATAGCGAGAAACCACATCCTCCACCACGTTGCGGTATGCCTGCAAACCGGCAGGCAACTGTTCATCACTGGAAATATATGCACTAAAAGCCAGATTTCCCTTTACCGTTGTAAATAGATTACCCCCGGCCTGATAACTGGTCAGGACCTTTTTTATAGCGCGTGTAAGATCGTGTTCAGGATTACGCAACCTGACATCAGGCACAGCATCTCCAGTTGCCTTAACATCGATAAGGTCACGAAACCCCAGCACCTCATACTCATCACCGTATTGTACGAGTACATTGAAATAAGAACTGACTATTGACGACTGGTAGCGATCGGCCACCTGGAATGGTACCGGCTCTATGCCATACAACTGATTCGCCTCTTCCTCAAGTTCCGGATTAACAAGCGGATCTATAACCTCGAGCACCACGGAATTTTCACCGGCAATTTCATACTCACGAAGCAGATCACGCACTTGCGGTACCAATGGCGCAAGTAACGGATGTGTCTTACTACTAAAGTACCCGCGCAACAACAATGGCTCCTGCAACTGCGAGAGATAGTTGCGAGTGGCGTCCGAAACCGAATACTGCCTGCCCTCTGTGGTATCTACTCGCAGTGTATTCATCTGCCCCAGCCAGAGATTTCCACCGATAGCGTTTAAAACCAGCAACGCGGAAACCACTTGCCATTTTTTATGGTGCGGTGTTTTAGCTGCAAGTGTCCAGCGTTCACGCTCCAGAACGTAGGTATTGAGCAACAGAAAAACAGCGACAATACTCAAATAATAATAGAGATCGCGAATGTCTATTACACCGCGGGTAATAGAATCGAACCGCGATCCGGTACCCAGCATCCGGAGCACTTCTCCAACAACATTGCCAAAAAAGTTTGTAATCAGCGGTGAACCAACCAGATAGAACAGACCACACACCGCTGCTGCAATTATTAAGCTGACAATCTGATTATTACTGCGAGATGATACAAACAAGCCAATAGACAAATAGGCAGCACCCAGGAAAAACGCCGCCAGATAACCGGACCACACGGGCCCCCAGTCCAGCTCGCCTAGAAAAGCAACCGTGATCGGTAATGGAAATGTAATTAGTAACGCAATTACCAACAGCGCAATACACCCTAGAAACTTACCGACAACAAAAGCCCACAGTGGTGCTGGCTGTGTAAGAACGTGCTCAAGCGTACCCGTGCGACGTTCTTCACTCCACAACCGCATAGTCAGAGTGCTACACAGAAATATAAGCAGAATAGGCATCCACTCAAATAGAGGTCTCACATCGGCAATATTTCTTGCAAAGAACGACTCCCCCCAAAAAAACACAAACAGGCTAACTGCTGAAAAAACAGCCAGAAACAAATATGCCACCGGCGATGAGAAGAACAGCGTAATTTCTTTGCTGGCAACACGACGTACCACAACTAATGAATTAAGCAGCATCGGCCACCTCCGCGCTGTTGTTGGTTTGCGTAAGATTAACTTCCCTGAACAGGCCTTCCAGATCACGCCGAGCCACATGCAGCGAATACAGATCACCACCGGCAGCCGCAATTGCTGCGGCGATTGCGGCACTGACACTTCGGTATTCGAAATGCGGGTTCAAATTTAGAGAATAGGTAAATACTCCCTGCATTTCTTCGCTTTCAGATTGCAAACCAGCGCCTTCTATTCCGGCCAGGATTTTTTTCATCATCTGATGATCCAGAGATGTATCGATTTTCAACTGACCACTCGACTGTAAATCCGTCAGCCGCTCATCTAAAACCAGCTGACCGCCGCTCAGCATCAACACCCGATCACACAAAGCCTCAACTTCCTGCATAATATGCGTCGACAAAATCACTGTGGCATCCTGCGCAATATTGCGCAGCAATTGCCTCATTTGCTCCGTTTGCGTCGGATCAAGTCCATTGGTCGGCTCATCCATAATGAGCAGTCGCGGCTTTCCTAGTAGTGCCTGAGCCACGCCGACCCGCTGCCGGTATCCGCGAGACAACGTAGCAATCGGGTTGATAAACTTTTCCGCCAAATCTGTCTCCCGCACTACCCTGGAAATCTCAGACTGCTTTTCCTTTGAAGAGATACCTTTAAGTCGTGCTGCGTAGTCGAGATAGTCAGCGATAGTCATCTCCGGGTACACCGGCAGATTCTCCGGCAGATAGCCCAACTCCCGCTGCACCTCCTTAAGCCGGGTAGCCAGTGATTTACCGGCAATAGTTACAGATCCCGAATCCGGCTCGAGAAACCCGGTTAGCATTTTCATAACCGTGGTTTTTCCAGCACCATTGTGGCCTAGCAGCCCGACAATTTCCCCATTACCAACAGAGAAGGAAACATCATCCACCGCTTTAAAATCAGCATAACTACGGCTTAAATGACTTACATCAAGCATAATTTTCCTCTTAAGAATTCAACAAGGCAGAAAAATACATTGCAGAGGGCAACAGCGTGACACCTCGCAATCAGGGGCATGTTCACACCCACCATTCAAGGAATAGAGCTACTGCTAGCTAGTGCCCATCCATAAACCGGGGCGTAGCGAGGGTCACTCAGGTGCGTGAGATTTCGCCTACCACATGTGGGCGTTTAGTCATTCTAAATAACTACATGTGGTCGGTGAAAGATCGCGTGTCCTGAGAGATCCGCAGTAGCGGTGGTTTATGGATGGGCACTAGCTAGTGCCCGTCCATAAACCGGGGCGTAGCGAGGGTCACTCAGGTGCGTGAGATTTCGCCTACCACATGTGGGCGTTTAGTCATTCTAAA